>NZ_JAGEUF010000001.1:0-743142 GCF_018101215.1 Phaeobacter sp. HS011
TGCTTGAGTTTGGGTGGACCTTGCGAGTCTGAGAACGCCTGATGCGAAGCCTCTCAACTCAGCTCGATGTATTCCCCAAAAAAAGTGCCACCGCTCCTCAGGAGCGATGGCATACTTTCCATGGTCAAATTGCAAACTGTTGCTGGCTTTCACACAGAACAAGCAGCAACCGCTTGCTCAGCCGCATTTGGAGTGGCCGCAGCTGCGGCAGGTCATGCAGCCCTCGACCATTTGCAGATCATATTGGCCACAGCTGGGGCAGGGTTTGCCGCGTGGGGCGTTGAGGGAAACCACTTCTGCTTTTGGATCAGACTTCAGGCCCATTCCTTCGCCTTCGAGGAAACCGGTTGCCACCATATGGGTTTCGATCACGCCACCGATCGCCGCGAGAATGGAGGGGATGTATTTCCCCTGCACCCAGGCACCGCCACGGGGATCGAAGACCGCTTTCAGCTCTTCCACGACAAAGGATACATCACCGCCACGGCGGAACACGGCTGAGATCATGCGGGTCAGGGCCAGCGTCCAGGCATAATGCTCCATGTTCTTGGAGTTGATGAAAACCTCGAACGGGCGGCGGTGTCCGTTGATGATGATGTCGTTGATAGTGAGGTAGATCGCATGCTCACTGTCTGGCCACTTCAGCTTGTAAGTGTGACCCTCCAGAGATTGCGGACGATCCAGCGGCTCGGACATATAGACGACTTCTGCCGCGCCGGACTCGCTGATATCGGTCTCATGTGGTGCGTCGGCGGTTTCACCTGGTGCGGTGTCTGCGCTTTCGCTCACAGAGAGAACGGAGCCGGTCACGTCGTTCGGGCGGTAGGTGGTGCAGCCTTTGCAACCCAGATCCCAGGCTTGCATGTAGACATCCTTGAAGCTGTCAAAAGAGATGTCTTCGGGGCAATTGATGGTCTTGGAGATCGATGAGTCGATCCACTTCTGGGCCGCGGCCTGCATTTTGACATGCTCGGACGGGGAAAGCGTCTGGGCGTTGACGAAATAGTCGGGCAGTTCCTTGTCGCCAAACTTGTCACGCCACATCTGCACAGCGTAGTCCACGACCTCTTCCTCGGTGCGGCTGCCGTCTTTCTGCAGGACCTTGCGGGTGTAGGCATAGGCAAAGACGGGCTCAATGCCGGAAGATACGTTGCCTGCATAAAGCGAGATGGTACCGGTGGGGGCAATGGAGGTCAGCAGCGCGTTGCGGATGCCATGCTCGCGGATCGCGTCGCGCACGTCCGCGTCCATGTCCATCATGGTGCCCGACGCCAGATAGGCGTCCGCATCGAACAGCGGGAAGGCGCCTTTTTCCTTGGCCAGGTCCACCGACGCCAGATAGGCCGCGCGAGCGATCGCGTGCAGCCAGTCTTCGGTTTGACGCGCGGCTTCGTCCGAGCCATAGCGCAACCCCAGCATCAGCAAGGCGTCGGCCAGACCGGTCACGCCAAGGCCGATGCGGCGCTTGTTCTGGGCTTCCTGTGCCTGTGCGTCCAGCGGGAATTTGGAAACATCGACAACATTGTCCATCATCCGCACGGCGGTTGCGACCAGATCTTTCAGCCCTTCGGGGTCCAGTTCGGACTCCGTCTCGAACGGGTTCTTGACCAGACGTGCCAAGTTGATGGAGCCCAGCAGACAGGCACCATAGGGGGGCAGGGGCTGTTCGCCGCAGGGATTGGTGGCTGCGATCTGTTCCACATAGGACAGGTTGTTGGCCTTGTTGATGCGGTCGATAAAGATCACGCCGGGTTCTGCGTAATCATAGGTCGCCTGCATGATCTTGTTCCAAAGATCCCGCGCCTGCACGGTCTGGTAGACCTTGCCGTCAAAGATCAGCTCCCAGGAGCCATCGGCCTTCACCGCCTCCATGAACGGATCGGTGACCAGTACGGACATGTTGAACATGCGCAGGCGAGCCGGGTCGGATTTCGCGGTGATGAAGGCTTCGATATCCGGGTGATCGCAGCGCATGGTCGCCATCATCGCGCCGCGACGGGAGCCTGCCGACATGATGGTGCGGCACATTGCGTCCCAGACGTCCATGAAGGACAGCGGGCCGGAGGCGTCTGCCGCGACGCCTTTTACATCTGCGCCGCGTGGACGGATTGTCGAGAAATCATAACCGATGCCGCCGCCCTGCTGCATGGTCAGCGCGGCCTCTTTCAGCATGTCGAAAATGCCTGACATGCTATCGGGCACAGTGCCCATGACGAAGCAGTTGAACAGGGTTACCTGTCGCGCGGTGCCGGCACCTGCAGTGATGCGACCGGCTGGCAGATACTGGAAATCCTCAAGCGCACCGTAGAATTTGTCTTCCCAAGTTTTGGGGTCGCTCTCAGCCCGCGCCAAATCGCGTGCGATGCGGCGCCAGCTGTCCTCAACGGTCTGGTCGATGGGGGTGCCATCGGCCTGTTTGAAACGGTATTTCATGTCCCAGATCTGTTCGGCAATCGGGGCGGCAAAGCGGCTCATATGGCGAATCCCTATGGTCGGTCGTGGCTAAGGTGGCGGCCTGCCTACACCAGCCGCGCTGCGATCCTCAACGCTGAAATCACATTGAGGCATAAATTTATCATCATCATACCACAACACCTTGTCGATCTGCCAGTCTGACCTACAATATAGAGTTCATACTCTGGACGACTCTGTGGGCATCTTGTGGATAACTATATCAATCTGGTGAAACTTTCTGTTGGGACTGAAACCGTTGATGGGCTGGCGGCCTGGCAGGCGGAGTATCGCAAGCAACTGCCTGAGGGGCTGCCGCGCCATGTCACGCGGATGTGGCCCAAGCGAGAGGCGGAGATCGTCAATGGTGGGTCGATCTATTGGGTGATCAAGGGACAAATTCAATGCCGCCAACGGATTTTGCGATTGGATGAGGTGATCGGTGGCGACGGTGTCCGGCGCTGTGCCATCGTTCTGGCCCCTGAAATCCACCGGACCCAGGTCGCGCTGCGCCGTCCGTTCCAGGGTTGGCGCTACCTGAAGCCGGAGGATACGCCACCGGACCTGCCCAAGGGGCGAGCGGCGGAGAAGCCATTGCCGCCGGAACTGTCACAGGCGCTTGCCGAGATCGGGGTAATCTGAGCAAGCGGGACCTAGCCTCGGTGCTGCGGCAAAGATTAAAGCCCCGAGTGGGGCCTTTGTCTGGACGTCGGGAGTGGTCTGCGAAGTCGCGCTGACCGGTTACGAATTTTCTTTGCCGACGTTGTCTGCAAAAGCCGTCTGAAAGGCCGCCTGTTTCTCAGCAGAGGCATCGGTCTGGTAGTTGGCCTTCCACTCATCCATGGTCATCCCGTAGAAGAGTTCGCGGGCTTCTGATTTGCCCATCTCGATGCCCCGCTCATTGGCCGCTTCCTGATACCAGCGCGACAGGCAGTTGCGGCAAAAACCAGCGAGGTTCATCATGTCGATGTTCTGAACGTCCGTGCGGTCTTCCATCAGATGCTGACGCAGTCGGCGAAAGGCGGCTGCTTCGAGTTCGATCTGGGTTTGCTTATCCATGTCGGGCTCCATCTGTGAAATCATCAGTGTGACTAACAGCTGCGTCTGGACTGAGCAACTGATGACAAGACGGTCAGGAGGGGAAGATCAATCGGCGGGTAGCCGGGTGGGTCAAAAAATACGCCCCAACTGTCATCCGTACGTCGCCATTTGGTGATGAAGCGTTAGGGGAGTTGCGGCAAAATGGGAATTAGGCGATAAGCGCCGCAGCAATGTTTGCGATAACAAAGTTTCAGCCGATGAAGAGGATGACCCCATGAGAAGATCGCGCAATGTAAAGATTGTTGCCACCCTTGGGCCGGCATCCGAAACCTATGAGACCATCCGTGCGCTGCATGAGGCTGGCGCAGATGTGTTTCGTCTGAATATGTCCCACGGTAGCCACGAAGAGATTGCCGCCAAACATGCGATCATTCGCAAGGTCGAGGCCGATCTGGACAGCTCCATCGCCATCCTCGCCGACCTTCAGGGGCCGAAGCTGCGCGTAGGTGTATTTGCTAACGGCTCAGAAGAACTGGTTGAGGGCGCGTCCTTCCGCCTGGATTTGGATCAGGCCGAGGGCGACGTAAATCGGGTTTGCCTGCCGCATCCCGAGATCTTTGAGGCGCTGCAGTCGGGTGCTCATCTGCTGGTCAACGATGGTAAGATCCGCCTCAAGGTTGAGACATGCGGCAATGATTTCGCCAATTGCATTGTGACCACCGGCGGAACCATCTCCAACCGCAAGGGCGTGAACGTCCCTGATGTTGTGCTGCCGCTGGCGGCGCTCTCTGAGAAGGATCGCGGGGATCTGGAATTTGTCTGCGGGCTGGGCGTCGACTGGCTGGCACTCTCCTTTGTGCAGCGCGCGAAGGACGTTTATGAGGCACGTGGTCTGGCCGATGGCCGTGCGGCGGTGCTGTCGAAAATCGAAAAACCAGCCGCCGTTGATAACTTTGATGAAATCCTGGATGCCTCCGACGGGATCATGGTTGCGCGCGGCGATCTGGGCGTTGAGTTGCCGGTCTCTGCCGTGCCGCCGATTCAGAAACGTCTGGTGCGCCGCTGCCGTGCCGCTGCCAAACCGGTGATCGTGGCGACCCAGATGCTGGAAAGCATGATCGAAAGCCCGATGCCGACCCGTGCAGAAGTGTCCGACGTGGCCACGGCGATTTATGAGGGGGCGGATGCGATCATGCTGTCGGCTGAATCAGCCGCAGGTCAGTATCCGATTGAGGCTGTGCAGACCATGGACAACGTCGCGACCGAGGTTGAGGTCGATCCGACCTATGTGCAGATCATCGCGGCGTCACGCTCTGCCAAGGGTGATACCGTTGCAGATGCCATCGTGGCTGCCGCGCGCGAGATCGCGGAGAAAACCGAAATCAAGGCGATTTGTTGTTACACCCAGAGCGGTACCACCGCGCTTTTGACAGCGCGGGAACGTCCGGGCGTGCCGATCATTGCGCTGACGCCGCTGGCGCGCACCGCCCGCCGCCTGGCGCTGAGCTGGGGATGCAACTGTGTGGTGACGCCGGATCAGGAACGGTTCAAGGGCGCTGTGGTCGGCGCTGCACGGGCCGCGCGGTCTGGCGGTTTCGCAGGGGAGACGGATCAGATCGTTGTGACGGCTGGTGTGCCGTTCAACGTTCCGGGCACCACCAACATCCTGCGCGTGGCGCCCTGCGATGAACGTTTGATCTACAGCACCGACCCGGAGTAACCTAGTCGCGTCTTATCTCAATGAGGGCGCGCAGCATGGATACGGATCTGGCACTGGTGCTTGGCCTCTTGCTCGCCTTTCTGGCAATCCCATCGCTGTTGTCAGCCGCAAGTGACCGCCGCACCCCCAGGGTGTCGGCGGTTTTTCTTGTCCTTGCGGTTGGTCTGCTTCTCTATGCTTTCAGCACCAAATCTGGGGGCTATCAGATCGATGATATTCCCAAGGCAATTTTCCGGGTGATTGGCCGATTTACCTGACCGTGGTTGCGGGGTGATTGCCGCAGCCGTTCCCATCCGGCCTGAATGTGAGATCTTGGTGTCTCAGGTGAAGAATCTACTTGCCCTTATAGCCCGGCTTGCGTAAACGGCACCCCTGTTCGCGTGGCCGGCCCAGAGTGGCATGCCGAGTCGCGCATAGACCGAACCCGCATTGAAGGAGACGGAAATGCCCAAAATGAAGACAAAATCGAGCGCCAAGAAGCGCTTCAAAGTGACCGCGACCGGCAAGGTTCTCGCAGGTCAGGCCGGCAAGCGCCACGGCATGATCAAGCGGACCCGCAAGTTCATCCGCGACGCTCGCGGCACCACTACCCTGTCGGCACCCGACGCAAAGATCGTCAAGGGCTTCATGCCCTACGACCGCTAAGAGGAGATCTGAGATATGTCCCGCGTTAAAGGTGGTACCACAACTCACGCCCGTCACAAGAAAGTCATCAAGGCCGCAAAAGGCTATTATGGCCGTCGTAAGAATACCTTCAAGGTAGCACGTCAGGCCGTTGACAAGGCAAATCAATACGCAACTCGCGACCGTAAGAACCGCAAGCGGAATTTCCGCGCGCTGTGGATCCAGCGGATCAACGCAGCTGTGCGTAGCCACGACGAGGCTCTGACATACTCCCGCTTCATCAACGGCCTGACCCTGGCCGGTATCGAAGTGGACCGCAAAGTGCTGGCCGATCTGGCCGTTCACGAACCCGAAGCCTTCGGTGCTATCGTGAAGCAAGCACAAAGCGCTCTGGCTGCCTAAGTTCAGGCACAGGAAGATCACAAGCGGGCCGCTCTGGAAAGAGCGGCCCGTTTTGCATGTCGCACCCTATTTGCCACTTTCGTCCGGTCAGCGGCGTCGGGTGTGCGTTGGGGCTGCCGGATTGTCGCGATTGTGTTCTGATTGGCTTAGAGCCGGTGCAAATGCTTGCTTTCAGCCTCTGCTGTGATAGCAGAGCGGCAGCATTATTCAGGGGACCGTCATGGACGATCTTAAAGCAAAATATCTCGGGCAGATCGCCGATGCTGCCGATGAGAACGCGCTGGAGGCCATCCGGGTCGCAGCTGTTGGTAAAAAAGGCGACGTCAGCCTTAAGATGCGCGAGCTGGGCAAGATGACGCCCGAAGAGCGGCAGGTTGCAGGTCCGGCTCTCAACGCGCTGAAGGATGAGATCAACGCCGCACTGGCCGCTAAGAAGGCGGGGCTTGCGGACGCCGCGCTGGAGGCGCGTCTGCGGACGGAGTGGCTGGATGTCACGCTGCCGACCCGCCCGACGCGCAATGGCTCGCTACATCCGATCAGCCAGGCGAGCGAAGAGCTGACGGCGATTTTTGCTGAATTGGGTTTTTCCGTCGCTGAAGGCCCGCGCATTGACACCGACTGGTACAATTTTGATGCGCTGAACATTCCCGGCCATCACCCGGCCCGCGCCGAGATGGATACATTTTACATGCACCGTGCTGAGGGCGACGACCGCCCGCCGCATGTGCTGCGCACCCATACGTCACCGGTGCAGATCCGTTCAATGGAGAAGATGGGCGCGCCGCTGCGCATCATCTGTCCGGGCGGTGTCTATCGCGCTGACTATGACCAGACTCACACACCGATGTTCCACCAGGTCGAAGGCCTCGCGCTGGACAAGAATATCTCCATGGCCAACCTGAAGTGGGTGCTGGAAGAGTTCGTGAAATCCTACTTTGAGGTGGATAGCGTCGATCTGCGCTTCCGGGCCTCGCACTTCCCCTTCACCGAGCCGTCGGCAGAGGTGGATATTCGCTGCTCCTGGAAAGATGGCACCTTGAAAATCGGTGAGGGCGACGACTGGCTGGAAATCCTCGGCTCCGGCATGGTGCACCCCAAGGTGATCGCTGCGGGTGGGATTGATCCCGATGTCTATCAGGGCTTTGCCTTCGGGATGGGGATCGACCGGATTGCAATGCTGAAATACGGCATCCCCGATCTGCGCGCGTTCTTCGACAGCGACCTGCGCTGGCTCCGCCACTACGGGTTCCAGTGTCTGGATGTGCCGACACTGCACGGTGGCCTGAGCCGCTAGGCCCGGATGACGGACTTCTGAACGCCTGCCTCGTACCTGAGGCGGGCGTTTTGGTTTGGGGGCCTAGGTTCACCGCCCCACAAACATGTGAAATGACAGGGGCGTGGTGTCGGGTAGTCTCCCGTCTATGACACGTTTTCTCCTCTTGCTCTCAACCGCTTACATGTGCGCCACCTCCGCCCTTGCTATGGGACCCTGGAAGGGCAATGCTGCTCCTTGCGGGGGAGATCTCGCCTGTGAGCTGGGAGAGCGTAGCTATCACGTGATGGAGCCGGAGGACTGGGACGGGGTGACGCCGTTGCCTGTACTGCTGCATTTTCACGGATGGTCGCGGACGGGAAAACATGCCCAACGCTCAGATCGGGTAGGGGCCTCGGCCAAGCGGCGCGGTGTCTTGCTGGTGACCCCCAACGGTCGCGGCAAGAGTTGGAATTTCTGGACTGCAAGCACCGAAGATGTGCCCTTTGCCGATGCGGTGCTGGCCGATGTAAACAGGCGCTATCCTGTCGATCAGAAGAAGGTCTATGTGTCCGGCTACTCATACGGGTCGGCAATGGCTTGGCGCTATGTCTGCCAAAGCGGCGCAGATGTAGCGGCGCTTTTGGCCGTTGCCGGGAGCATCGATCAGACCGAGACCTGTCCGCAAGCCCCCGAAGAGGTGCGCCATGTGCATGGTCTTGCTGATCAGGTGATGGATTTTCCGATGGGGCCGGGAGGGGACGTGACTTATCCGGTGGCTCTGTGGCGGCGGGCCTTTGGTTGTGACGGCGCGGGCGCGCCGCAGAAGGACTGGCAGGCACGCAGTTTCCTGACTTTTTCTCGCACCAGCTGGAGCTGCGCGGGGCGCGATGTCACGCTTGATCTGCATCCCGGTGGGCATTTCATTCCGCACGGATGGATCGGGCGGCAGTTGGATGAGCTTTTGGGCCTCACCCCCAGCTATCCTTAGGCCCCGAGCCGCGCCAAGGCTTGCACATGGGGGCAATCTTTGTCATTGCCTGCTGCAACATGCATGGCTTGCCATAGGAAACCGGACCGATGAAATTCACTCTTTCTTGGCTGAAAGACCACCTCGAGACCGACGCATCGGTCGAGGATATCACAGAAACCCTGACCGATCTCGGCCTCGAGGTCGAGGGCGTGTCCAACCCTGCCGACCGGCTCAAGGACTTTACCTTGGGCCATGTGAAACATGCTGAGAAGCACCCCGATGCGGACAAACTGCGGGTGTGTAAGGTCGACACTGACGAAGGTGAGATGCAGATCATCTGCGGTGCCCCCAATGCCCGCGAGGGCATCACCGTGGTGGTGTGTAAACCGGGCATGTATATTCCGGGCCTCGATATCACCATCGGTGTTGGCAAGATCCGCGGTGTCGAAAGCTTTGGCATGATGGCCTCCGAGCGTGAGCTGGAGCTGTCGGATGAACATGACGGCATTATCGAACTGCCCTCGGGAGAGGTCGGGGATCGGTTTGTTGACTGGTTGGCACAGAATGCCCCGGCCAAGGTAGATCCGGTTATCGAAATTGCCATCACTCCCAACCGCCCGGATGCATTGGGTGTGCGCGGCATCGCCCGTGATCTGGCCGCACGCGGTCTGGGTACGCTGAAACCGCTCACGATTGAGCCGGTTGACGGCGTTTATGAGAGCCCGCTCAAGGTTGATATTGCGGAGGATACACTGGATGGTTGCCCGCTGTTCACCGGCCGCCTGATCCGGGGCGTGAAGAACGGCCCAAGCCCGCAGTGGCTGCAGGACCGGCTGAGCGCCATCGGTCTGCGTCCGATCTCGACACTGGTCGATATCACCAATTATTTCACCTTCGATCAGAACCGCCCGTTGCATGTGTTTGATGCAGCGAAAGTGGCAGGCAATCTGCGCGTTCACCGTGCCGTTGGTGGCGAGACGCTGACAGCGCTGGATGAGAAGGACTACACTCTCTCCGAGGGGCAGATGGTGATCTCTGACGACAATGGCGCAGAGAGCATTGCAGGCATCATGGGCGGGGTTGCCACGGGCTGCACCGAGGAGACCACCGATGTGTTCCTGGAGAGCGCTTTCTGGGACCACGTTCAAATCGCGACCACAGGCCGTGCGCTGAAAATCAACTCTGACGCGCGCTATCGGTTTGAACGGGGCGTTGACCCTGAATACACGCGCGACGGGCTGGATCATGCCACCCGCATGATCATTGATCTCTGCGGCGGTGAGCCGTCGAATGTGGTGACCGCAGGTGCTGTGCCGGAACATGCCCGGGCTTACAAGCTGGATCCGGAGCGGGTTCAGTCGCTGGTCGGAATGGATATTCCGGAATCCGAACAGCGCCAGACATTGACCCGGCTGGGCTTCCGTCTGGAAGGCAATATGGCGCATGTCCCGAGCTGGCGCCCTGATGTGATGGGTGAGGCGGATCTGGTTGAGGAAGTGGCGCGGATTGCCTCCCTGACAAAGCTGGAAGGCAAGCCTCTGCCGCGGTTGACCGACGGTGTGCCCGCGCCTGTGATGACACCCCAACAACGCCGCCAGCAGATTGCACGCCGGACCTGTGCCAGCCTCGGCTACAATGAGGTGGTAAGCTACACGTTCATTGACAAGGCTTCTGCGGCGCTGTTCGGCGGTGGTGATGATGCCACCATGCTGGCCAATCCAATCTCGTCCGAGATGTCGCATATGCGTCCTGCGCTGCTTCCCGGCCTGTTGCAGGCTGCGGCGCGCAATCAGGCGCGGGGCTTCATGGATCTGGCGTTGTTCGAGGCAGGACCTGCTTTCCACGGGGGGGAGCCCGGTGAGCAGCATAACCTGATTTCGGGCCTGCTGGTTGGGCGGACCGGTCCCAAGGATGTGCACGGCGCCAGCCGTGCGGTCGACACCTTTGATGCTAAGGCTGATATTGAGGCGGTTTTGGCAGCGATCGGTGCCCCTGCCAAGGTCCAGATCCTGCGCGGGGCACAATCCTGGTGGCATCCGGGGCGCCACGGCAAGATCTGTCTTGGCCCGAAGAAGGTGCTGGGTGTCTTCGGCGAACTTCACCCCAAAGTGCTGGGCGAAATGGGGATCAAGGGATCCGTCGTGGCCTTTACCATCTGGCCTGATGAGGTGCCGATGCCGCGCAAATCCGGTGCCAACCGAGGTGCATTGGTCCAAAGCGATCTGCAGGCGGTGGAGCGTGACTTTGCTTTTGTCGTGGCGGATGATGTCGAAGCGCTGACCCTGGTCAACGCCGCCGTCGGCGCGGATAAGGCGCTGATCGATGACGTGCGTGTGTTTGACGAATTCATCGGTGGCAGCCTGGGGGAAGGCAGCAAATCGCTGGCCATCACCGTGCGGTTGCAACCGACTGACAAGACCCTGACCGAAAAGGATATCGAAGCGGTCAGCGCCAAGATTGTGGCCAAGGTCACAAAGGCGACCGGCGGCACATTGCGCGGATAACAGAGGATGCAGGACAGTTGGTCCGATCCGATCGTATCATGAGGAAAACGCGCCCGGTTCCGGGCGCGTTTTTATATGTGGCAGAGGAAGTCTGCGAGCAGATCAAAGACGAGCCGGATCCTTCGGCTGGTGTGCAATTCCCGATGTGTGGTCAGCCAAATCGGGAAGGTAATCGGGTCCAGACCGGGCAACAGGCGTTCGATTCCGGGGGTTGGATCTGCCACAGCTGTCATCATCGGACAGATGCCAAACCCCTGTTTGACCAACTCCCAAGAGGCAAGGCCACTGGTGGATTTGATCCGAAAATTCTGCGCTGTCAGGTGGATGCCGAGTGGGGCCATGAATTCAATCGACCGCTCCAGATCGGCGAAACCCACAAAATCATGACGTGACATATCTTCGGGTGATTGCGGGCGGCCCCGGCGCTCCAGGTAACTGGAGGCAGCGTAGAAATGGGCATGTGACTCTCTGACCAAACGTGTAATCAATTCGGGCTGGTCCGGACGCACATGGCGGATGGCGATATCCGCCTCCCGTCGCATCAGATCGCGAATGTCATTTGCAGCCACCACATCAATCGTCAGCCGTGGTGCGCGTCGTCTAAGCTGGTGGAGAGCCGGGGGGAGCACATAAGCGGACATGACGTCGCTTGCGGTTATTCGGACTGTGCCCTCAATGGCCTGCGCTTGCCCGGTGGCGGCGAGCGACAGTGCCTCGGCGGCCGCACCCATTGTGCGGCTGTGGTTCAGCAGGTCATGTCCCGCCGAAGTCAGCGCGAGACCGCGCCCCAATCGTTCGAACAGCAAGACCCCCAAGTCCGCCTCGAGCGCTGCAACCTGACGGGACAGGGTTGGTTGGGTCAGGCCCAGTTTGCGCGCCCCAGCTGAGAGTGAGCCGGTCTCAGCGGTCGCCAGGAAGGCGCGAATGTGGTTCCAATCCGGATTATTCATACGGAAATGTATAGCACTCTTGCGAATTTCAGCAATTTATTGCTGGTTTCTGTATGGCTAAGCTACCATCATTCAAGGAGAAGTGTGATGACAGCCGATGCCCATTTCTGGAACCGGATAGCCCCAAAATACGCCAAGTCGAAGATAAGGGACGAAGCCGCCTATCAATATACACTGGAACGGACCAGGTCCTATCTCACGGTGGGGGATCATGCGTTGGAAATCGGCTGTGGGACCGGGTCGACGGCAATCGCACTGTCGGATGCAGTTGGGAGGATCACCGCAACCGATCTGTCGGATGCTATGCTTGATATTGGCCGCGACAGGGCTGCACAGGCGGGAGCCGATAATATTCGGTTTGAGCAATGCAGCGATGATAGGTTGCCCGCCGGACCGTTTGACGCCGTGATGGCATTCAACCTGTTACATCTGGTACCGGATTTGGACGCTGCGCTGTTATCGGTGGCCAAACGTCTGCCCAGCGGCAAGCTGTTCATCTCAAAAACACCCTGTCTGGGCGAGGCACGGGGCAGCTTCAAATATTGGATGTTCCTGACCTTGATCCCGCTTATGCGTCTGGTTGGACAGGCCCCGAGCAACGTGCGTTTCCTCAGCGTGGCAGATCTGGAGGCTGCAGTTGAACAGGCGGGTTTCGAGATCATTGAGACCGGCAATTATCCGGCGTCCACCCCTGGCCGCTACCTGGTGGCCCGACGTCGTTGAGGTCGGCAGTGGACGAAGGCTCTCGACTGGTGAATACTCCGCCTGCTTGCCGACCGGGTACTGTGCCTGGTTCAATGGCATCAATGAATGAGCGACCCCAGCAGTGAGGCGGATACGGCCGCATGGCCGCGGCAGCCTCACTGCTGGCGCAGGAAAGGACATTTCATGACGTTGAACATTTATCTCTCAGGTGAAATTCACACAGATTGGCGCGATCAGATTATCAACGGGGCCAAGGATCTGGACGTGCAGTTCAACAGCCCGGTGACGGATCATGGCGCCAGCGACGATTGCGGTGTTGCGATTCTTGGGGCGGAACCGAACAAATTCTGGCACGACCACAAGGGGGCTAAGATCAACGCGATCCGAACCCGCAAGGGGATCGAAGAGGCCGACATTGTCGTGGTGCGATTTGGTGAGAAGTATAAACAGTGGAACGCGGCTTTTGATGCCGGCTATGCGGCGGCCCTTGGTAAGTCGTTGATTGTCCTATCACAGGATGAGCATCAGCACGCGCTGAAGGAAGTCCATGCAGCCGCACTGGCGGTGGCAAAGGAGCCGATGCAGGTGGTTGAAATCCTGCGCTACGTGCTGAAGGGGAGCCTGCCTGCGTGACGGGGCCAACTCTGACCACGGACCGCCTGCTTCTGCGTCCGCACCAGCTGGATGATTTCGAGGCTCTGTTTGCGTTGTGGATGGACCCTGTGGTGGTGCGCCACACAATCGGTCGCCCGGCCAGCCGCGAGGAGACCTGGACCCGGTTGTTACGCTACATCGGTCACTGGCAGGCGCTTGGCTTTGGCTACTGGGCGGTGACCCTGCGAGAGGACGGGCGCTACATCGGGGCGGCAGGGTTTGCGGATTATCACCGCGACATTGACCCGCCGATTGGTGCGGTACCGGAGGCCGGTTGGGCCCTGATGCCTGCAGCTCACGGGAAAGGGCTGGCGACAGAGGCGGTTGACCGGATGCATCAATGGGCCGCAGAGGCTACGCAATGGGATCGCACCTGCTGTCTTCTGGACCCCGAAAATGCAGCTTCGGTGAAAGTCGCCAAGAAACTTGGGTATCAGCCCAGCCACGATGCGCTCTATCGTGAGGAGCCTACTCTGGTCATGACGCGGACGATCACGCGCTAACCCTTTTGAGTAAGGAGCCGCCCCGCAGATCTGGCGGGGCGGCTGTTGCCGGATCAGGCTTCTTTCTTGATTTCCACACTGTGCGGATAGGGGATGGAGATCCCCTTGTCGTCGAAGGCTTCCTTGACCGCTTGCGTCATCGCGAATTTCAGCTCCCAGTAGTCGGCCGCCTTGCACCACAGGCGCGCCGTCAGATCGACCGAACTGTCGCCGAGATTGGTAACCCGCACCCATGGCGCGGGATCTGTCATGACGCGTGAATCTGCGTTCGCGAGGTCGAGAATAATCTTCTTGGCGGCGTCTGCGCTATCGCCGTAGTCGATGCCAAATACCATATCAACGCGACGTGTATCATGCGCCGAGTAGTTGGTGATGATTGCGCCCCAGGCCTGACCGTTGGGAATGATGATCTGAACGTTGTCAGGTGTCACCAGCTCTGTCACGAAGAGGTTGAGATCCACCACTGTCCCCGAGGTGCCGCCAATATCGACGTATTGACCCAGTTTATAGGGTCGGAACATGACCAGCATGACCCCGGCAGCCAGATCGCTCAGCGTGCCCTGCAGGGCCAGACCAATGGCGAGAGTTGCAGCGCCGAGCATTGCGACCAGGCTGGTGGCTTCGATCCCGAATATGCCCAGAACGGCGACCAGCACGATGGCCAGCAACACCCAGCGCACTGCGCTGGCGGCAAAGTTGCCGAGCGTTTGGTCAAGATGCGGGGTGGCGTTGATGCGACGACGTACTGCACCGCTGATCACACCGGCTGCAATCCAGCCGACAACCAGTACGACCAGCGCTTTGGCAGCGCTGATGAGCAGGGGCCAAAGGGCCCCCAGCTGTTCTATCCATTGTTCCATGTTGTTGTTTGGTCCTTGTCCAGATCTCATAGAAATGCCCATCACCGGCAACAGGAGGTTACCGGTGCGTTAGCTGCGGACTTAGTCGGACCCGGCTGGGGTGTCACCCGCGGATCATACTGAAGCAGATCAACGTTTCAGGGAGTCGCGGATTTCCAACAGCACATCCAGTTCGCTTGGGCCAGCGGGGGCTTCCTCGGCCGGGGCGGCGTCTTCTTGCTTGAAGGCGGCGTCTTTGAGACGATTGACATAGCGCACGAGCATGAACACCACGAAGGCAATGATCAGGAAATTGATGACAGCCATCACAAAGGCGCCATGGGCAAAAACGGCGGCTCCGGCTTCTCGTGCGGCCTCCAAGCTGGCGCCTTCCGAAACATTGCCCGCGAGTACGAGATAAGAATTGGTGAAATCGACACCGCCGGTAAAAACTCCGATGATCGGATTGATCAGATCGCTGACCATGCTTTTGACGATTGCCGTAAAGGCCGCACCGATGATGATGCCGACTGCCATGTCCATCACATTGCCCTTGGCAATGAAGTCTCTGAATTCCTGAAGCATGCTATTTGTCCCTGTTAACGAACCATTTTGTTATTGAGCAGCGAGCGCGGGCACCCGCGTGCTGTCTGACGGCAGTCTAGTCCGGTTTTCGCTGCTACGGCTATTGATTTTGCGTTGAAAATTCGAGGTGTAGGCTAGTGGATCGCCCTCTTGAGGTGCTGTTGGTTGTATCTTTTGCCACATTCTCAACGCAAAATGGACTTGTGCCGGCCCCAGACTGGTCCTGCGTCGGGCGTCTTTGCGGGTTAAACATTCTGTAAGGGCGTGTTGTGACCTGTACGCCAGACGGGCTGGTCGCGTCATGGGAAGGGACAGCATGTCAGACGGCTCCGTCAGATAGATCTGCGGTGAGGTGTCCGCAGGCTTAGCCACTGCGGGGGGTGAGTGTTAGGCACAAGGTAGACGTGAGATATGGCCACTCTTGACAATGCGATCTGGTTGACCGGAACCAACGGCGCTGCGCAGAACGGTTCAACAACGCTGAGCGAAGGTGGCAACACCACCGTCGTGACCGGAGCCTTCACGCCGGGCAGCTGGGATAACTCGCAAAGCGGCTACAGGGTATCCGATTTCGGTGCCTTTGGCGTCAGCGAGCCGATCACCGCAAGCTATGGTTTTTCCAATCCGGTAAGCGATCTGCGGTTTGACCTGCAGCATGTGAATTCCAATGGCAGCTCCCATGATGACAAATTTACCCTGCGGGTTCTGGATGCCAGTGGCGTTCTGATCCCGGCGGCAGAGATCATCGCGGGACTGACTGGCGTGACCCACCATCAGGTGACGATCAATGCTGATGGGACGGTCTCCATCGAAGGGGAGGGCAGCACAGCTGCCAATATCGGCGTCTCGATTGACGGGCCGATCTCGCAGTTGGATGTGATTTTTGACAATGGCAGCGATGCGCCGATCTCTGGTGGTGCCGGGCTTTCGGACTTCACCTTCTCAATTCCACCCGCACTAGACTATGTCGTGGAAGGCACGGATGCAGGCGAACGGATCGATGTCGATTATCTGGGCGACCCCGAAGGGGATCGTGTCGATAATGGGGATGCGGCTGACGGCTCTCAGGATGATGTGATTGTGGCCGGCGGCGGCAATGATACGGTCCTTGCCGGTGAGGGGGACGACTTCGTTGAGGCTGGTACAGGCAATGATTCCGTCGAAGGTGGCGCAGGCAACGACACGCTCTTCGGAGGTGGCGGGCGTGACCTGCTGCAAGGCGGGTCTGGCAATGACCTGCTGCAAGGCGGAATTGACGGCGACACGCTTGAGGGCGGCGCAGGACGCGACACGCTGGAAGGTGGCGCAGGTAATGACTCACTGAGCAGTGGCGACGATAACGACCTTCTCTTGGGTGGCGATGGCGACGATACCATTACCGCAGGCTACGGCGACGACACGCTCTACGGAGGCGACGGCAATGATCGGCTCGAAGGGCTTTATGGCAATGATCTGATTTATGCCGGTGAGGGGGACGACCATGTCTTTGGCCGTGATCAGGATGACCTGATCTATGGCGAAGGCGGCAACGACACGCTGATCGGCAGTATGGGAACGGATACCGTTTGGGGCGGCGCCGGCAATGATATTCTGGCGGGCAGCCAGGGCAATGATGAGATTCACGGCGGCGACGGCGACGATCTGGCCTTCATCGGTGTCTATGAAGATTCTGATCGCATTTTCCTCGACGATGGCAATGACTTTCTGGACGGAGGTTCCGCTGGATCATCCTTCTACGGGGAAGGTGGTCGTGGCAACGATGTGATGAACAGCGGCGTCGGAAATGACACGCTGCTGGGGGGCGAGGGCTATGACCGGCTGAGCGGCGGCACGGGCGGGGACTCGTTGGACGGCGGCAGTGAAGATGATGTCATCGAAGGTGGTGGCGGGGCGGATACGCTCATCGGCGGAACCGGCGCTGACAGCCTCTACGGTGACGACGATCGCGATTTGTTTATTGGTGGGGCCGGAGACGTCGTTGACGGCGGCGAAGGCGGGGATGACTATGACCGCCTTGATATCAGCGAGCTACGTACGCTGGGCGATACGCGTGTGGTCTACACCAGTGCCGACCGGGAAGATGGTCGGGTTGAGGTCCGAAATGATCAGGGAGACTTTGTCAGCAGGCTGACCTTCTCCAATATCGAAGAGGTCATTCCCTGTTTTACGCCGGGCAGCCTTGTTTTGACCCCTGGTGGTGCGGTGCCAGTGGAAGCGCTTGAGGTAGGCGACCGGGTGGTGACGCGCGATGGCGGACCACAGACCCTGCGCTGGACAGCGCGCCGGACTGTGACCAATACCGACCTGGCACGGCGACCGCAGTTCCAGCCCATCCTCATCGAAGCAGGCGCGTTGGGGTCCGATGGCGGCGAACTTGTGCCGAACCGGGATCTGATGGTCTCACCGCAGCACCGGATGTTGCTGACCGGAAGCCGCGCCGAATTGCTGTTCGGGTCAAACGAGGTGTTGGTGGCGGCCGTGCATCTGCTCAATGATCGCAATATCCGTCGTGCGCGGACGATGGACGTAACATACATTCATCTGCTGTTTGATCAGCATGAAATCGTCTGTGTGGATGGGGCCTGGAGCGAGAGTTTCCAGCCGGGCGATCTGACGCTGTCAGGTATGGATTCGGCCCAGAGGTCCGAATTGTGCCATCTGTTCCCGGAGCTAGAGAGCATGGGGCGCGCCTTTCCAACGGCGCGGCGATCGCTGCGTAGCCATGAGGCGCGTGTGCTGTTGTCCTCGGGCCGTGGCAATATCAGGTAATACCCCAACAGGGTAGGACGACCCGGCCACGATTGGCAGCCGGGTCGAATTCTTTACTGGTATTTCTTGATTTCGCCGCTCTTGAGGCGGGCCAGATAGCTGTTCAGCTCGCCTTTGACGATTGGCATCAGGAAGTAGAGTGCCACGATATTGACGACCGCCATGGCAAAGATTGCCGCATCGGAGAAGTCAATGACCGGACCCAGGCTGGCTGCGGCGCCGATGATGACGAACAGGCAGAAAATCACTTTGAACACCAGTTCAGTGGTCTTGCCTTCACCAAACAGAAAGGTCCAGGCCTTGAGGCCATAGTAGGACCAGCTGATCATGGTGGAGAAAGCAAACAGGATCACCGCAATGGCCAGGATGTATTTGAACCAGCCAAATGAGGAGGAGAACGCCGCAGATGTCAGCGCCACGCCGGAGTTTCCATCGACGGTCTGGATGGCGCTGCCCGCTTCGTTCAGCACATAGAGACCGGTTTCAGGATCGCTGACCAGCTGGCCTGTGATGATGATCACCAGCGCTGTCATCGTACAGATAACCACGGTATCGATGAAGGGTTCCAGCAGTGAGACGAAACCTTCGGTGATCGGCTCTTTTGTCCGCACCGCGGAGTGGGCAATCGCCGCCGAGCCAACGCCGGCTTCGTTGGAGAAGGCCGCGCGCTTGAAGCCCTGAATCAGGGCCCCGACCATGCCGCCTGCAACGCCGAGACCGGTAAAGGCACCGTCGAAGATCTGGCCAAAGGCCCAGCCGATTTTGTCAAAGTTCAGCAGAATGATCACCAATGCTGTCAGCACGTAGAGGACACCCATGAACGGCACCACTTTTTCGGTGACGCTGGCAATCGATTTCAGGCCGCCGATGATCACGGCAAAAACCACACCGGCAAAGATGACGCCGGTGATCCAACCGGGATAATCGCCGAGAACATTTGTCAGCTGCGCATGTGCCTGATTGGCCTGGAACATGTTGCCGCCACCAAAGGCGCCGAGGATACAGAAAATCGAGAAGAGAACCGCCATGAACTTGCCACCCGGCAGGCCCCGTGCGGCAAAACCCTTGGTCATGTAATACATCGGACCACCGGAGACGGTGCCATCAGGGTATTCATTTCGGTACTTTACGCCCAGCGTACATTCGGTGAATTTCGACGCCATGCCCATCAGGCCTGCGAGGATCATCCAGAACGTCGCACCGGGACCACCGATGCCAACGGCGACCGCGACGCCCGCGATATTGCCGAGGCCGACGGTGCCGGAGAGGGCGGTGGCCAGCGCTTGGAAATGGCTCACCTCACCCGCGTCATTCGGATCGGAATAGTCGCCTTTGACCAAGGAGATCGAATGCGGAAAGGCGCGGAACTGGATCAATCCGAAGTAGATTGTGAAAATGGTTGCCGCAATCACCAGCCACGCAACGATCCAGGGGAAGCTGGTGCCGGGGAACGGGCTAAAGATGAAATTGACAAACCAGCCGGTGGAGCTGGCAAACAGCTCATTCACCTTTTCGTCGATGGTCTGTGCCATCAGCGGGCCCGACAGCCCGAGGGCGCCGGGGACGGCCAGAGCAGCCGCTTTTGATAGAGTGTTCATGATGACCCCTGTCGATCAGTTATGGGACAATGGTGACCGGAACCGGCGCAGCCTGCGCCAGGCTGCCTGCAACCGAACCAAAAAGCCGCGACGAGAGCGCGGAGTGGCCGGTGCGTCCGATAACGACGTGATTGGCGCCTTCGGATTTGGCGATGGACACCAGCACTTCGGCAATATTGCCGTATTTCACGGTGGCAGTGACATCCACGCCGCTGGTTTCCAGATCCTTGAGAAGGGGCTGAATCAACGCCGTTTCGGCGCGCTCCAGCTCTTCCGTACGGCGCTTGTGGCGCTCTGCCAGCTCCGCTGCGGAGAGAAAAGAATACGGTGACCATTCCAGGACATGCGCGACAACGATGCTGCCGCCCTGTGCCTTTGCCACGTCCAGCGCAAAGTTGAGCGCGGTACGTGCGCTCGTGCTGCCGTCGTAGCCAACTACGATTTTTGAGGCCATCTGCCCCTCCCTTGGTTTACGTCATCCCTGTGACGAAGTGTCTCAATTTTATGACGTTGTTGATAGGAAAGGTTCTCGATTTCCTTGCGTATTGGGAAAATTTCGGAAAAATGTGCGGATAACGATTAACTATTGGGAAAAATTCCGATGGACCAGCTGGATTCGCGCATTCTTTCCGCCTTGCAACAAGACGGTCAGATCTCCATGGCCCGCCTGTCGGAAAAAGTTGGGCTGTCTTTGTCCGCATGCCACCGTCGTGTCAAGATGATGGAAGCCAATGGCATGATTGAAGGCTATGCGGCGCGGCTGGATCGCAAGAAGGTTGGTCTTGAGCTGCAAATCTTTATCGAGATCAAGCTGGTCAGTCAGCAGCGGGAGAATATTCAGGCGTTTGAAGATGCCATTTCACATATGCCTGAGGTGCTGGAGTGCCATTTGATTTCAGGGGAATTCGACTATCTGATGCGCGTCGCTGCGCGCAATACGGATGCTTATGAAAAACTCTATCGCAACCGATTGTCGGAGATCCCGTCTGTGGCGCAGATGAAGACCCTGCTGGGGGTGTCCACGGTGAAAGAATTTCGCGGTTACCACCTGGATTAATGGCTCATGGCTGGCGGGCATCTGCGACCAGACAATCCAGTCCCGAAGACGTCAGAGTGGTGAGAAACGCCAGAAGCTCAGTCTTTTCTTGGTCGCTCAGGCCGAGCGGTTGCACACGCGGGTCTTGACCGGGCAGCCCCGCACCGCCGCTGTCATAGTAGTCAATTACATCAGCCAGCGTACTGAGCCCGCCGTCATGCATATAGGGTGGCGAGACAACAAGGTTGCGCAGCGTCGGTGTCCGGAACCGCCATCGGTCCTGCGGGTCCTCCGTCACCTCATAGCGCCCAAGATCAGCATCCCGGGGGCTGCTGACTGCGCGGACCAGGTCATAATCCACATGATGGATCACGCCGGGCGCGACCTGAACAGGCAGGGTTTTCGGTGGATTTTGGCGCTCCAGCTCCCGCATCTGACCATATCCGGTGTCGTGGAACTGCTGATCGGTGAAGAGCGCATCATCCGGGCCAAGTCTGTGGCAGGACACACACCCTGCTTTATTGCGAAACAGTTTGAACCCGCGTTTTGCGGCGGGTGACACGGCAGCTGGATCACCGCCATAGAACCACCGGTCAAACGGGCTGTTGCCGACGGTCAACGCCCGTTGGTAGGCGGCCAGCGCCATGCCAATCCGGTCTAGCGAAGCGGGCGAACCAAAAGCCTCCTTAAACAAGCTGTCATAAGCACTGTCGGTTTGGAGGTGGGAAACGACACGCCCTGCGGATGGGTTGGCCATCTCGTTTCGGGCGGTGAGCGGCCCGATAAACTGAGTTTCCAGCATTGGATCGCGGCCATCGTGAAACAGCGGGTTCAGCAGGCCCACATTGATCAGGCTTGGCGCATTGCGTTTCACGCTGCGCCCCTCCACGCCGACCGAGGTCGCGAGCTCCCAGTTGGCAAACCCCTGTTCCGGCACATGGCACATGGCACAGGACATGGTGTTGTTGATCGACAGCGCGCGGTCAAAGAAGATTTGCCGCCCCAGCGCAATCCGCGCCGCTGTCGGAGGATTGTCCGCCGGATAGACCAGAGGCGGCAACCCCAGCTGAGGTGTCAAACTGCGTTTGGCAGCTCTCTCCGCCCAGTCTTCATCTGGTGGCCGCGGACAGCTCTCAGCCGAGATTTGCACCGGAAGATCGCTTGGCCCGGCCAGAGTATCGCCGTCGGCAAGAACTATCGACGCGTCGAAAACCACCGCTAACACAGCGGCTGCATTGAACGACTTGAAATGCCGCAGAAGGGCGGGGAGGCGGATCACTTTCCGACCTCTTCCAGTAGCAGTGTTTCCACATCCGTCATCAACAGACGCGGGTCAATCAGGCCCAGCCCGTAAACATTGCGGATCATGCCGTGTCGGTCGACCAGATACATGCGCAGCAGATGGTTGATCTGGTCGTCTGCGCTGCCACGGTCCACGACCTGACCAAACCCGTCCAGTAGGGGCTGCAGCGCCGCGGTATCCGGTGTGGTCAGCACTTGCCAATCCAGTTTCTGTGCGCTGGCAGGATCGCTGCTCACCGGATGCGCAAAGGCCGCGATGGCCTCGACCGTGTCGCGCTCGGGGTCGAAGCTGATGGTCATCAGTTGAACGTCCTGTCGCAGATCCGGAAGCTGTGCGCTGGCGTCGTGAATGTCATAAAGTGTCGAGAAAGCCAGCGGACAGCCATCAACATCGCCGCAGGTCAGATAAACAAAACTGACCAGCGTGATCTTGCCATCGATCAGCTGATGCAGCTGACCGGTGGTGCCATCGGCGGTCAGTACCGTGCCATCCGGTGCAGGTTTCAGTCGGTTCAGCCGGTACGATCCTGGTTCCGGCGGGCGGAACTGGAAGGCCGGGTCGCTTGGGAATACGTCTGAGAGGCGGGCGGGACTGGCCCGCAATGCAGCGGGCGTCAACCGCGCCATCAGATCCGCTGGGCGCCAGGTTCCGGCCAGGGCCACAACACCTGTCAGCAACGCCGCAGCAGCGGTTATGGAAACGGCGAGAGTTCTCTTGCGCATGGAAATCCTCCGGCAAGTTGAGGTCCGCGAGGGGATGTTGGGGCGGCAACATACCGCCCCAAAGCGGTCTCTTAAGCGGAATAGAGCGCGGCGCTGCCAAAGCGCATAATATGCGCGCGACCCAGGCCTGCGGCATAGAAGTCGATGTTGAAATCCTCGACCAACTCTTTGCCGTCCCAGTTGTAAGCTCTCAGATACTGCACATCGTCATCACCCTTCTTGTCCCAATTGGCGAGCAAGGAAGAGGAGAAATAGACCCGTTTGCCGTCCCAGCTCTGACTAACCATATTGACCTGTCGATCAATGGTTTTCTCATAGATCTGCGCCGGGTTATGCGGGTCGGAGATATCAAACAGCCGGGTCTTTCCATCCATGAAGGAATTGACCCAAAGCGTCTGATCATCGGCGGCGATGGAGATGTCGACGGGCAGTGGGATGTCTTCGGGATTGCCGATATCTGCCACCGATTTGGCCTGCCATTCGCCATCGTCATCCTCATAGATCAGCCAGAGCTGCGAGGTGAGTGCGGTGGTCGAGAAAGCATAATTGGCATTTGGTCCCCAGGGGAAGCGCACTTCGAGCGGCGCGCCGGGCACGTTGAAGACCTTGCGGGGCTGACGGGTGTGCAGATCCCAGAGCACCATGCTGTTGCCAAAGCGTTTCATCGCCTCGGCGTCCTGCAGCATCTGCCCGAAATCCATCATGTAGTTTGACCACCCCGTGAAAGAGGAGGTGAGCATCACATTCTTGCGGATCAGGGCGCGAATGTCATAGCCGTAACCATCCGCAACCGCGCCATCCACCGCAACGGCCCCTTGCATGTCATCGGCAGTCGGCATCCAATAGGTGGCGACATAGTCCCCGTCATCATTGTATTCGACCAATGCCGTTCGGCCGCCGTGGTCGTCCTGATTGCTGAGCCCGGTGATCATCATGCTGCCGGGCAGGGCAAAAAACGTGTGGGGGCCAACCACACCGCCGGAATCGGTGACGAAGGTCTCAATCACCTTATGCAGCTTGGGGGCTGCTGGGTCGCTGTGAATGTCGAAGATGAAGATGCGATTGGTATCAAGCCCGCCAGTCCAGAAATACCGACGGTCTGCGGAGAAGCCGCCATGATGGGCCTCATTTCGGCCACCAACCGACAGGCTGTGTATGACCTCTCCGCGGGTTGGGGAGTCGGGACGCAGGTCAACCGTTACCATTTTATCCTGCTCGTCTCCCATCCCCTCCACTCCGAGGGTCCAGACGTAGACAAATTCTTCCTGACCCGTAATCTTGGGCATATAAGGGGACTGACAGGTCTCATCGGCAAAGGCGCGAAACGGCGCTGCCATGGCCAGCGCGGCGGCGGATAACCCGCCGAATTCTCTTCTGTTCATATTCTCTCTCCCTTCAAAAAAAATCAGTGTTGTTGGCTGGCCCTTTCCTTTGCAGCCGCCAGTGAATTGGCATTGGTGGTTTCCGCCTCAACGACCGAGCAATGTTGAATGGCCGCGGCGGCATGAACGGCTTGTTTTGTTAGAATGGGTAAAATTCTGGGCTGAATGGCAGGTGTGATACGGCTGGTTGGGCCCACCACACCCATAGAGAAAATGGCGCCGAGCCGGTCGACAATGATCGGCACTGCAACACTGGTGACCCCGATGTCAATCTCACCATCGCAGGTGGCATAGCCATAGCGACGCACCTGCTGCAACTCGCGGGCAATCTGGTCCGGGTCGGTGCGTGTCTTGTCGGTAAAGCGCATTGGTAACGTGTCAATCAGGTCTTCCTGAAGCTCCGGCGCGAGGAAGGCGGCAATTGCCTTGGCCGAAGAACAGGCATGAACCGGGCGGACCCCTAACCCTGGATAGATATAGGGAACCGAGGGATCGGCCGGAACCTGCGTGTGAATCAGATCAACGCGACCGCCGCGATAGCGCGCCAGAAACGCGGTCTCGCCCAGATCCTTCACCACTCGTTGCAATACGGCTGAGACCGCGTTGATGACATGAGTGTCGGATTTTCCTGTCAGCGCGATTTTGACGAACCGCAGTCCCAGAACATACCGGCTGCCGGTCTCGGTCTCCTCCAGAAAACCGCACTCGAGTAGCGCCGCGATATGGCGATAAAGGCTGGCACGGGGGGTCGCTGTCATCCGGGCCAGTTCGCTTGCGCTTACCGGTGAGGCAGAGGAGGCTACTGCTTCCAGAAGAAGGATCTGTCGGTCCTGCATGCGATTCCCAGAATATGGACACTTGTATCGTAATTCGGGAAAATTGAATCTGGCAAGGTTTTTCGCCGACCCACGTCAGGGCCTGCCGCAAGGCGGGAGGCGGCAGTAAGTCGCCGCCTCTGAAGTGTTTCAGCGCAAGAGGGCCTAGCGGGCAGGGCTGCCATCGCGACCGGTGGGGATGACCTCGTAGCCGGGTTCCTCAGGCTCATCATCGGTCATTTCGGGTGGGAAACCGGGTGCAGTGATCTCCAGACCAGTGGCTTCTTCCAGCCGTCTGATAATGTTTGGTGATAGTTCACGGCTGCCAAATCGCTCTTCACCATCTTTGAAGATCTTGATCATCAAGGGGTTGATCTCCAACGGAACGTTGTGGCGATCAGCGACGGCTTGGAACAGACCAATGTCCTTGGATACAAGGTCCATAGTGAAGGAGATGTCGCGGGATCCGTTCAAGATAACTTGGCTTTCGGTCTCATGTACAAATGAGGTGCCGGAGGAAATTTTGATTGCTTCATAGGCGGTATTGAGATCCATGCCAGCAGCTTTTGCGGTCACCAAGGCCTCACAGCAGGTCAGAAGATTGGCGGTTGCCAGGTAGTTGGTGATGACCTTCAGGACTGAAGCTGAGCCGATTGGCCCTGTATGCAGGATACGCCGTCCCATGGTTTTCAGCAGCGGCGCGATCCGGTCAAAGGTCTCACGGTCGCAGCCGGCGAAGATCGAGATATTGCCGGTGTCAGCCCGGTGGCAACCACCGGAGACGGGGCAGTCTACCGCGGTTCCACCCGCCTGTTCGACCATGGCGCCAAGGCGTTTGACCTCGGCCTCATCTGTGGTGGACATCTCCATCCAGATCTTGCCGGGGCCAATCTCCGGCAGCATCTGTTGCATGACCTGATCGGAGGCCGCGGGCGATGGCAGACAGGTGATCACCGCGTCGCAATTGCGCATCAACTCTGCCGGGTCATTTGCTGCTGTGGCGCCGACCTCCGCTGCCTTGGCAACCAGCGCTCCATTCAAGTCATAAACGCTGAGATCAATGCCGTTTCGCAGCAGGCTACCACTCAGCTTGCCGCCAACGTTTCCCAGACCGATAAATCCTACTTTCATGCCGCTCTCCCTGCTGGCTGTTTGGGGGAGCATTCCAAGAACGACGGCAAAGAGGAACAAAAATTGCAACTTTCGGAGTGAAAAATAGCTGTTCGACGCGCGGCTCTGACAGGTCCCCAGTTGGGGCGTGCATTCAAAAGGTCATATGCGGCTTGGCGTCGCTGAAACCCGCCAGACGGCGATTTTATTTCGGAGGTGTGATCCGCCCAGAAGCAGCGTGCCCAGATCAGTTTCCAGCGCAGTCAAAGGGTGTGACCATGGAAATTCGGCTCTGAGTCGCGACGGGCGGTGCCTTAAGGATCTGGTTGGCGTAGAGCAGGCTGAGGAAGGCATTGCGCATGTCGCTGGCAATGTCGTGCTGCAAGGCGACGGTTATTTTCCCCTGCCGCAACAGTGTTCTGTTCTCACTATCCAGATCATGGGCGATATAGGCGCGGGGGACCTGAGCATGACTCTTCAGCAGTTCCAATATGGCGCGATTGGCCCCGCCCATGGAATAGACGCCCAGTATCGGCCCAATGTCCGGAGCGGACAGTTTCTCCTGCAGCAACGCTCTGGTTTCAAGTGCCAGCCCGGCCCCGGCCTCAACCGTCATCAGCCGCAGATCCGGGCGGCGGTTTGACATCAGCCTGAGGAAGCCATGTCGCCTTTGAGCCTCGCCGTGAAACGCCAATTGGCTGAGCGTGGTGAGGATGGTTGCCCCGGGCGGTGGACTTCCCGGCAGACATTTGTCGATCATATAGGCTGCCGACTGGCCCGCCGCGTAGTTGTCCGGGCCGCAATAGGCGCGGCGAACACTTCCGGGCAGGTCCGTAAAGACGCAGACAACCGGAATGCCCTTGCCGTCTAATTCCGCGACCATCGCGTTGATCTCAGGCAAATCCCGTACCTTCAACACGACCCCGTGACTGCCACGCTTGACGATCTGCCGCAGCAGGGCGATGCAGTCTGGCGCGGACATGATCTGGCGAAAACTAAAGCGGGTGTGGATCACCGCCGGACCAATGGATGGCAGGACGGCCTCAGTCGCGTGCCGAATTTCCCGGCTGAACCGTTCGGGCGCTTCCGCCACGACGTCGAAATGAAGCCGCCGCCCGCGTGCTGAGAGTTGTTGTTCCTGCCCCTCCAGTTCGGCGATGGCTGCGCTAACACGGGCCCGGCTGCGGGGACTGACATTGGCGCGTTCGTTCAGGACACGGTCCACAGTTGCCGTGCTCAGCCCGGATTGCCGGGCGATATCCTTGATCGGAAAAGGATGACTCATTGATGTATTTTTGATGGATTTGCGCGCTGACCACAAGCGCCCGACCCGGCAATCTCTCCTCATAGCAAAAAATACGGCAGAGAGGAGGCCACGATGACAGTTGCTGCTACACCGATGGAGCAGGCCTATTTTGATCCCGAAGGATGTGCACTGAGTGATTTCGCTGCGCAGGTTGAACAGGAACTGACGCCCGACCAAGTTCCGTTGGCCAGCAAGATCGAGAAGAATATCCCGATCTATGACATGGCCGCGCTGGGCGAGACGCTGAGCGATGTCCGCGCGCGCCAGCGGTTGATGGCGGAATGGGCGCATGGGTTGCGATACGGGGCGGGTGTTCTGGTCTTACAGGGTGCCTTTCAGGAATTGGCGCCGATTGATGCGGCCACCGTCATCTATAACCGTATCATCGCAGACGAGAAGGCCGCGACCGGCGAGAGCGCAGATCATTTTGCCACCGCAGGGGCAAATGACCGGATCTGGAATGCGCTGCAAAAACTCTGCGAAGCGGCGCCAGATGTTTTCGCTCGCTACTTTGGCAACACATCTGTCGCAGCGGTTTGCGAAGCTTGGCTGGGGCCGAACTACCAGATGACGGCGCAGATCAATCTGGTGCGACCGGGCGGTGCCGCACAGCAGGCGCATCGTGACTATCATCTGGGCTTTCAAACGGCAGACACATCCGCGCAATATCCGGCCCATGTGCATGATCTGTCGCCGGTTCTGACCTTGCAGGGGGCCGTGGCCCACACCGATATGCCCGTGGAAAGTGGTCCGACCAAGCTGCTTCCGTTTTCGCAGCAATACCGTGCGGGCTATGCAGCTTGGAGGCGCGCGGACTTCCGGGCTTATTTCGAAGAACATTGCGTGCAGTTGCCCTTGGCGAAGGGGGATGCTGTCTTCTTCAACCCGGCTTTGTTTCATGCCGCCGGAGCCAACCGGTCGGAGGATATTCAGCGCATGGCGAACCTGTTGCAGGTCTCGTCTGCCTTTGGGCGTGCAATGGAGACCGTGGATCGGCGCGGCATGTCGGAACGGCTTTTCCCGGCACTGGTCAAACTGAAGCGTGCGGGGGCCATGAGTGAGGCTGATCAGGCCGCAGCAATTGCAGCCTGCGCAGAGGGGTATTCTTTCCCAACCAATCTGGACCGCGATCCGCCGGTGGGTGGTTTAGCCCCTCAAACACAGGCCGGACTGTTTCATCAGGCCCTTGCCGAGGGGTGGACGTCTGAGCGTTTCAATAAGGCGCTGGCGGCGCAGGACATGCGCCGCCAAGCGTAAGGAATCTGATCGCTTACAATGCGACCGGTGCCCCCGTCTCAAGAGATTTGGCGGCGGCATCGGCCAGCATCTGGGCGCGCAGCCCGTCGTCGATGCTGGGGGAGGGGGTGCTGCCGGTTTGTACGGCTTCGACAAATCGCGCCATCTCGTTGCGATAGGCTGCTTCATAGCGTTCAAGAAAGAAGTGCTGCGCCGGGGCAGTCTGAAAACCGGTGCTCCCGGCCACTTCCACCGTGTTTTCCAGCATATTGGCTGCACGGAGCATTCCCTTGGAGCCATGCACTTCAACCCGCTGATCGTAGCCATATGTGGCCCGCCGAGAGTTGGAGATCTGGCAAATTTTTCCGCTGGCCGTGGTGAGCGTGACAGCGGCTGTGTCTACATCGCCGACCTCCCCAATGGCAGGATCAACCAACGCCGAACCAACCGCGAAGACCTGTACGGGTTCCTCGGCCAATAGGAAGCGCGCCATGTCGAAATCATGGATCATCATGTCCCGGAACAGTCCGCCAGAGGTCTTGATATAACTGATCGGCGGCGGAGAGGGATCGCGTGACAGGATCGAGACGATCTCCACATCACCGATCTCGCCTGCCCGAAGGCGCTGTTGCAGATTGGCAAAATTGGGGTCGAAGCGACGGTTGAATGCCGTGAGGAAGGCAACACCAGCCTCTGTCACCACCTTTTGACAATCGCGAATGCGGTCAGCGGACATATCGACGGGCTTCTCGCAGAAGATCGCCTTACCTGCGGCAGCGGCCTGATGGATCAGGTCGTAATGCGTATCAGTTGGAGTGCCGATGACCACCGCGTCTACGTCCGCGCTGGTGATCAGGGCTGAGGCTTCGCGCACATCCGCGCCGATCTTGCTGGCCAGCACATTCGCGGCATCCGGCATTGCGTCAGCAACCGCGGTAACGCGCACTCCGTCCAATTGCCCCACAGATCGCGCATGGACCTGCCCGATGCGTCCGCAGCCCAGAAGGCCGATATTCAACATTGTGTCTCTCCCTTGAAGGCGCGAAGAACGCTGCGCGCCGCAGCAACGACCGGATCATGGGTCTCGGACAGGATGCTTACCCTGTCGAAACGGTCCGGATCGCTATTCACCGCATCGCGCATTGCGGCCCCAAAGGCCATGCGCAATTCGGTGCCGATATTGAATTTGCAGATACGCGACTCGCGGGCCAGCATCTTGCGCTGCGCTACCGGCACGCCGGAGCCGCCGTGGATCACCAGCGGCACCTCGGTGATAGCTTCAATGGCGCGGATGCGGTCGATATCGAGTCCGCCTTCCTTGTCCTGTTGCAGATGCACATTGCCGACCGAGATCGCCATGGCATCAACGCCTGTTTCTTGTGCGAATTGCCGTGCCTCCTGCGGGTGGGTACCTGCGGATCCTTCGCCACCCGAGTAGCCGACAAAGCCGATCTCTCCCTCGCAAGACACGCCTGCGGCATGTGCCATACCGACGATGGCGGCGGTTTCAGCGATGTTGTCTTCCAAAGCGTTGCGCGAGCCATCGAACATCACAGAGGTAAAGCCGCTGTCGATGGCAATGCGGCAGTCCTCAGCCGTGTAGCCATGGTCGAGATGGGCGACCACTGGGACCGATGCGCCTTCGGCCAGATGGCGGAACATCTTGCCCAGGATCGGTAGCGGCGTATGGACGCGACAGGACGGGCCGGCCTGCAGGATGACCGGCACGCCTTCGGCTTCAGCAGCAGCCACATAGGCGCGCATGTCTTCCCAGCCCAGCGTCACCAGCCCGGCGACGGCATAGCCATCGCGCAGGGCCGGTTGTAGGACCTCAGCCAGAGTTGCAATGGTCATTTAAACTTGGCCACCATGTCTTTGATGCCGGGGATCGTTTCGACCTGATAGGCATGGGTCGGCTGGAAATACTGGATCAGGCTGCGCTGGCTCAGACCGCCAAGGATGGTGAAATAATACATCTCATATCCTGGCATCACGGCGCAGGGGTGATAGCCCTTGTCGATCATGATCGTGGAGCCATCCATCAACTGATAAGCGTCCCCCGGCTTGCCCTCTTCGCGTTGCAGGATCTGGACGCCAGAGCCGTGGTTGGGACGGAAGCGGAAGTTATAGGTTTCGTCGTGGCGCGTTTCGATGATGTTGCCATCCGCGTCCTTGCGATCGGTGTCGTGCTTGTGCGCCGGAAAGCCGGACCAGCCGCCCTGACCCACAGTGAACAGTTCCGACACCAGCAAGCGGCCGACCTTGTCGTGCTGTTTCTGACCCAAGATATGTTTAATCTTGCGGTGGGTCTTGGTGTCGTCAGAACCGTATTGGACCTTGTCAATGCCGCCTGCGCGCACGTCAAAAGGTTCCAGCACCTTGTCATATTTGGCCCCGGCGATGAAGGTTTCGGTCGCATCTGTTGTGCAGGTGATGGTCACCTTGGCCCCGACGGGAATATAGACGCCCTCCGGCTCACCATCCCAGACGTCGACGGTGCGATTGCCGACGCCCGCGTAGCTCAGGCCTTCGACCTCGATATCGACAGTGCCCGTCGCGGGGACGATGCAGGTCTCATATCCCGGGACCTGATACTCAAAGGTTTGGCCCTTGGTCAGTTTGACGATGTTAAAATAGTTCAGTGGCACCAGGTCGTTTTCGGCCTCTACAATGGCTTTGTTCTGGTTGTCATGAGGGGCGATATGCATTTGCGGGTCCTTTCAAATTTCGGTGGCGCCGGGATGCGTTGCAAGAAACGCCTCCAGCGCAGCAAGATCGGGCATGGCGGGGGCGCAGCCGGGTTTGGCCACCACAACGGAAGCACAGGCCGAGCCACGTAGAATGGCATCCTTCATCGGATGCCCTTCGGAGAGGGAGGCGAGAAAACCGGCCATGAAACTGTCGCCGGCGCCGGTTGGTTTCAGCGCGTCAACGGGATAGATGCCGGTGCGGATTTCCTGCCCATCAGCGAAGGTGACGGCGCCCTTGGGGCCCATCTTGTAGACCACGACAGAGGCGCTGGTTTCCGCCAGTGCGCGAGCTTTGGCGAGGCCTTTGTCGATGCCGCCAGCCATGAAGCCGAATTCCTCGTCATTGCCGACAATGATATCGGACATCGCGCCTGCGCGAGACAGGACATCAGCAGCCACTTCAGGTGAGGGCCAGCTATAGGGGCGGTAGTCCACATCAAAGATGATCGGCAGCCCGGCCGCGCGGGCCAGATCAAAGGCGCGGAAGGTAGCGCTGCGTGATGGCTCAGCTGCAAACACCGTGCCAGCGGTGATCAGTGCGCTGTATTGGCTGTAGTCCACCGCCTCCACATCCGCGATGGTCATCTGAAAATCGGCGGCGTTGTTGCGGTAGATCACGCTTTGGTGGTCTTCGACCCGGCTTTCATAGACCGCAAGCGAGGTTCGATACTCGCCGGTGATGCGTTTCACGTGAGTCCGGTCAACACCGTAGTGATCCAGCTGGTTGAGGCAGTACCACCCCACGGCATCATCGGACACGCTGGTGACCAGTGCGGATCTGCACCCCATTTTGACCAGACCTGCCGCGATATTGGCGCTGCTGCCGCCCATGGCGACCATCATGTCCTGTGCATCAGCGGTGGCGGTGCCAGCAGGGGTCGGGCACAGGTCCATGCCGACCCGACCTATGACTAAAAAATTGCGCCCTGCCAGGTCCGAGCGAGCCTTGCTTGGCTGATCCATCACACGCCCCGCCGCTGCTTACTACGGCTGGTTTCCCAATCGACATGGGCCTCCTGCACTTTGGGGTCATTGGTGGTATGCGGCGTGCCTACCTCCCACCAGGCGTGGCCTTCGGTGGTCCAGCCCTCATAGGCGTCCACCTTCATCACGATGACTGTCGTACGGTCGCTTGCTTGCGCGCGTTTGAACGCCTCTCCCAGCTCTGCCGGGTTGGCGACGGTTTCGGTGAGTGCCCCCATCGAGGCCGCATGGCTGGCAAAATCAACGCCAAAGGCTTCGGGAATGGTTGGGCAATCCTCCAGCAGGTTGTTGAAGCTGGTGTTACCAGTGTTGTTCTGCAACTTGTTGATGACCGCAAAGCCGCCATTGTCCAGGACCAGAATGATCAGTTTCTTCTGGCTGAGAACGCTGGAATAGATATCAGAGTTCAGCATCATGTAGGATCCGTCACCGACAAAGACGATGGTGTCACGGTCTGTTTCACGCTCGGCTTGGGCGATGCGTGCCCCCCAGGCTCCGGCAATTTCATACCCCATGCAGGAAAAACCGAACTCCACATCGACCGTGCCGGGTTCCAGCGTGCGCCAGTTTGCGGTCACTTCGGCCGGAAGGCCACCAGCCGCCGCAACCACACGGTCCTTCGGATTGCAGAGCGCATTTACCACGCCAATGGCCTGTGCATAGGAATTGGGTCGATTGTCTCCGTAGCAGACATTGTCAGCCACATAGGCCACCCAGCTGTGGCGCTCTTCTTGCGCGCGGGCCACCCAGTCTTGCGGGGTGCTGTACCCTTCGCAAGCGGCACCAAGGTCGAGCAGGGCGCACTGAGCGTCGCCGACAACGGGGAGCGAGCGGTGCTTGCCTGCATCATGCCGGGCAGCGTTGACAGAGATAAATTGGGCATCCTGTGCAAATGCTGTCCAGGATCCGGTCGTGAAATCCTGTAGCCGGGTGCCCACCGCAAGGATCACATCCGCCTCCGCGGCAATCGCATTGGCGCTGTCCGATCCGGTGACCCCGATAGGGCCGATATTGAGTGGATGGGTGTCACGCAGGTTGGCGCGACCGGCGATGGTTTCAACAACCGGGATCTGATGCGTTTCGGCAAAGGCGGTCAACTCCGCAACGGCGCGACTGTATTGCACCCCGCCGCCTGCGATGATCATCGGGCGTTTGGCGCCACGCAGAGCGGCAGCAGCCTCTGCAATCTCGGAAGCATCCGGAGTAACACGGCGAATGCGATGAATTTTCTTCTCAAAGAATACCTCTGGGTAATCATAGGTCCATCCCTGCACATCCTGCGGCAAACCGAGGAAGGCGGGGCCGCAGTCGCCGGGATCCAGCATGGTGGCAATTGCGGCAGGCAGCGATTGAATAATCTGCGCCGGATGCGTGATGCGATCCCAATATCGCGACACGGGCTTGAAGGCATCGTTCACGCCAAAGGTCGGATCGTTGAAATTCTCCATCTGCTGCAAGACCGGATCCGGCAGACGGGTAAGAAAGGTATCGCCACAGAGCATCAGCATCGGCAAGCGGTTGGCATGGGCCAGAGCCGCAGAGGTGAGGAGGTTTGATGTGCCCGGGCCGGCACTGGCGGTGCAGAACATGAACCGCTGGCGCAGCCATTGCTTGGCATATCCAGCTGCCGCAAAGCCCATGCTTTGTTCATTCTGGCCGCGATAGAGCGGCAGCGCGTCACGCGCCTCGTAGAGCGCTTCGCCCAGGCAGGTCACATTGCCATGACCGAAGATGCCAAAGCCGCCGCCACAAAGGCGCAACTCCTCGCCATCGACCTCTATGAACTGATTGGACAGCCATCGGATGATGGCCTGGGCGGTGGTCAGTTTAACTGTTTTCGGCGGCGTCGTCATAAGCAGGGATCCCTGGGATGGTCTGTGGTCGGGTCGATTTGATCTTGCGAGATGTCGAATCCCAAGATACAAGTTTTGCAACCGGTTGCAAATTGAATTTGATGGTTTGGGAGGCCAGAATGACCGAAATCGGCATCGGAATTCTCGGCGGGGGCTACATGGGTAAGGCGCATGCCGTCGCCATGGCCGCAGTGGGGGCTGTGTTCGACACCGCTTTGCGCCCACGTCTGGAAATGGTCTGCGCCACGACTGCCGCCAGTGCAGAGCGGTACCAGCGGGCCTATGGGTTTCAACGCGCAACAGACGACTGGCAGGTGCTGGTCAACGACCCCAAGGTTGAGGCGATCGTCATCGCATCCCCACAGCAGACTCATCGTGTCGTGGCCGAGGCGGCCTTTGCGCTGGGCAAGCCCGTTTTTTGTGAAAAGCCGCTGGGGGCATCCCTGTCTGATAGTCGTGCCATGGTGGCAGCGGCGAAAGTGTCAGGCTGTCCCAATATGGTCGGGTTCAACTACATTCGAACCCCTGCCAGCCAATATGCGCGTCAGCTGATTGCAGATGGCCTGATCGGGGAGGTGACCTGGTTTCGTGGCGAGCATACTGAAGATTTCTATGCCGACCCGGATGCCCCCGCGACATGGCGTACGGAAGGCGAAGCCAATGGCACCATGGGCGATCTTGCGCCCCATATGATCAATGGTGCGATGGCGCTGATTGGGCCGATCGCGGAACTTATCGCAGAGGTTGAGACCGTTCATACGGACCGCCCCGGTGGCCGTGTCACCAATGACGACCAGGGGCAGCTGATGTGCCGTTTTGCCAATGGGGCGATGGGGCAGATGTTCTTCAGTCGTATCGCGACGGGCCGCAAGATGGGCTACGCCTATGAAATCACAGGTACAAAGGGCGCGATCCGTTTTGACCAAGAGGATCAGAACGCGCTTTGGCTTTATCTCAGCGAGGGCGACGAGGCCACGCGCGGTTTCCGTAAAATCCTGACTGGCCCTGCGCATCCCGACTATCTGCCATTTTGCCAGGGGCCGGGGCACGGCACCGGTTATCAGGATCAGATCCTGATCGAGGCGCGAGATTTCCTGCGCGCCATTGAAACACAGACACCGGTCTGGCCAACGTTTGAGGACGGTATGGCCGTAAACCAGGTGATTGCTGCTGCCATGGCCGCCTCTGAAGCGCGGTCCTGGCAAACCGTATCCACGTTCTAAGTATCTAAGAAAGCACTGCAAAATGACGATCAGAATTGGCAATGCCCCATGTTCCTGGGGGGTAGAATTCGCGCAGGACCCTCGTAACCCGGAATGGCGCAGCGTTCTGAAGGACTGCGCCGAGGCTGGTTATAAGGGGATTGAACTGGGTCCTGTGGGCTATATGCCGGAAGATCCAGCGATCCTACGAGATGCGCTGGCGGAATATGATCTGGAATTGATCGGCGGCGTCGTCTTCCGTGCCTTCCATGATCCGGACCAATGGGATGATGTTCTGGACGGGGCGCATCGCACCTGCAAGGCGCTGCAGGCGCATGGAGCGCAGCATCTGGTTCTGATTGATTCCATCTCGCCCCGCCGGGCGCCGACCGCCGGTCGCGCATCGGAGGCTGAGCAGATGAACCAAGCAGAATGGTCAGCATTCCGCGACCGGCTGGCCACCGTGGCCCAGATCGGCACTGAGGAATATGGGTTGACCGTTGGCATCCACGCCCATGCAGCGGGGTTCATGGATTTTGAGCTGGAGCTTGAGCGGCTGTTAAACGAGGTTGATGACAAAATCCTCAAGATCTGTTTCGACACCGGCCATCATTCCTATGCCGGATTTGATCCGGTTGCCTTCATGAAACGGCATATGGACCGTATCAGCTACATGCACTTCAAGGACATCGATCCGAAGGTGAAGGCCGATGTGATCGCCAAGCGGACAAATTTCTATGATGCCTGCGGGCAGGGGATTTTCTGCAATCTCGGCGAGGGGGACGTCGACTTTCCAGCGGTCCGGCAACTGCTTGTCGAGGCTGGGTTTTCCGGTTGGTGTACGGTTGAGCAGGATTGCGACCCGACACTGGATCCCGACCCGGTAGGGGATGCACGGGCGAACCGCGAATACCTTGAATCTATCGGTTTCAACTAGGGAGCGGCACCATGACAAAATTGAAATGGGGGATGATCGGTGGCGGCGAAGGCAGCCAGATCGGGCCGGCTCACCGTCTGGGCGCGGGGCTGGATGGTGCCTTCGATTTTGCGGCAGGGGCCTTGGATCACCGTCCAGAAGAGGGACGCGCCTATGGTCAGCGGCTGGGGCTTGCGGCGGATCGCGCCTATGGCGACTGGCAGGAGATGCTGGAGGGGGAGCGCAACCGCGACGACCGGGTTGATCTGGTGACTGTGGCGACTCCCAATGCCACGCATTTTGAGATTACCAAAAACTTTCTTGAGGCGGGTTTTCATGTGCTGTGTGAAAAGCCGATGACCATGACCATTGAGGAAGGCGAGGAAATCGTCAAAATCGCCAAGGCACAGGGAAAGATCTGCGCCGTGAATTATGGCTATTCCGGATATTCTCTGGTCCGTCATATGAAGGCGATGGTCGCGCGCGGTGATCTTGGTAAAATCCGTCTCGTGAAGGCGGAATTTGCCCATGGGCATCATGCGGATGCTGCCGATGCGGATAATCCGCGGGTGCGCTGGCGCTATGATCCGGCGCAGGCCGGGGTCTCGGCCCAATTCGCGGATTGCGGCATTCACGCGCTGCATATGGCGAGTTTTGTCATTGGTCAGGAGCTGGAGCGCCTGTCGGCGGATACCGTCAGCTGTATCGAGAGCCGGGTTCTGGAAGATGACGCCATGGTCAATATGCGCTTTGATGGCGGTACCGTCGGGCGGCTCTGGACCTCATCGGTGGCAATCGGACGCCAGCATGGGCTGACCTTGCAGGTATTCGGTGAAAAGGGCGGTCTGCGCTGGTCGCAGGAACAGCCGAACCAGCTCTATTGGATGCCGCTGGGAGAGCGCTTGCAAGTGATCGAACGTGGAGAGGCCAATCTCAGCCCTGAGGCAGATCGTACCAGTCGTGTGACCATCGGTCATGCCGAGGGGATGCCGCTGGCTTTTGCCAATATTTATAGCGACTTGGCTGAGGCGATCAGTGCCGACAAAGCGGGGCGTCCGATAGATCCCGCCGCTGACCTATACCCGCGGGCAGAGGACGGGTTGCGCTCCATGGCGGCGGTTTTTGCGGTGGCTGAAAGCGGTGCGACAGACGGGGCTTGGGTGGATGCTCGCCCGCCTATGTTTCGCTAGCTGAAGCGTTGGTTCGAGGGCAGGCGCCGGATTTCTAACGCCTGTCTTCTTTGCCGGGTGGTTCAGGTTTTTTGCGGCCGCAGCGTTCCGCGCTCCACGACATGGCAGGGAAAAATGCGGGCTTCTGGATAGCGATCAGGTTCGTCCAGCATAGCCGCGACCAGCTCAATTGAGGAATTGACGATCTGTTCAATCGGCTGGTGAATAGTGGTGAGGTCAATATTTTCCCATCGCGCCATTTCCATGTCGTTGAGGCCGATAACGCCAACATCCTGCGGCACCTGCAGGCCCTGTTCGCGGATCGCACTGAGTGCCCCGATCGACAAGACGTCATCACCGCAGAAATAGGCTTCTGCTGGGTCGTCTTGTAGCAGGCGGAGCATTTCGCGGCGGCCTGCCTCGAAAGAATAATCCTCCGCAAAACTATGTGTTGCAGTGATCTCTGGATGGGCCTCCATCTCGGATGTGAAACCCTTGCAACGATCCTGAGTTGAGGTTGCGGTTTGCGGGCCGCCCATGAAAGCGACCTTATTGTATCCGCGGGCTACAAGTGTGCGTGCAGCCATGCGGCCGCATTCGACGTTGTCGATCCCCACAACATGTACCTGCGGTGTGGAAGATGAGCGGCCAAAACTGTGAACCACCGGCACGCCAGCATCGCGAAATGCCTTGGCAAAGCCTGGCGGGAGGGTAGATGAGGCTACAACGACACCATCCACGGAATACTGTCGCAACATCCGCACCGAGTTTTCCGGGTCCGTTTCATCGGAGAGATTTACCAGCAGTGGTCGCAGGCCGCGATCCTGCAGCCGGCGCGTGAACCGGTCGAAGACTTCGAGGAAAATCGGGTTGTGAAAGTTGTTGGAGACGAGGCCAATCAGCTTGGTGCGCCCAGTTGTCAGAGAGGAGGCTAATGCGTTCGGACTGTAGCCGAGTTCCTGCGCGGCCTTCTCGACCTTGCGCCGCATCTTTTCGGAGACTGATGCGCCATCGGTGAATGTGCGCGATACCGCTGATCGCGAGACCTGCGCTCGTTCTGCCACATCTTTTAACGTTACAGCCATTCCTGCTCTTCCTCTTGTCAGGGCCATCGGGGGCCCATCCACCTGTGCAACCGGCTGCGCACCGGATCAGAGTGTCTATCGCGGATCCAATTCGAGTTCAGCAGAAAAAATGCTGCCACAAATTGCAACCGGTTGCAAAAAAAATCGATTCGTGGTTATCCTGATCCCCGACGCGAATGGGACCGCCCGGACGCGATCGTGACGGTAAAACTTTGGGAGGAAAGAATGACGTCAATCTTCAAGACATTTATGCTCGCAACAACGGTTGCAGCGGCGCCGATGATGCTGGCAACAACAGCGTCTGCCGAGGGTGAGAAATATATCCTCGTCAGCCACGCCCCCGACAGTGACAGCTGGTGGAACACCATTAAGAACGGGATCGCTCTGGCCGGCGAACAGATGAATGTGGAGGTGGAGTATCGTAACCCGCCGACTGGTGACCTCGCCGATATGGCGCGGATCATTGAGCAGGCAGCAGCCTCCGGGCCCAACGGCATCATCACGACCCTGTCCGACTATGATGTATTGTCTGGTCCTATCAAAGCAGCCGTGGACAGCGGAGTGGATGTGATCATCATGAATTCCGGCACCCCGGATCAGGCCCGCGAAGTCGGCGCCCTGATGTATGTCGGTCAGCCAGAATATGATGCAGGCCACGCGGCGGGTATGCGTGCCAAAGCGGACGGTGTCGGCAGTTTCCTCTGCGTGAACCACTACATCAGTTCGCCCTCGTCGACAGAACGGTGTCAGGGCTTTGCCGACGGGCTGGGTGTGGATCTCGGCGATCAGATGATCGACAGCGGACAGGATCCGGCGGAAATCAAGAACCGCGTTCTGGCCTATCTCAATACCAACCCGGAAACTGACGCGATTCTGACTCTCGGCCCGACCTCGGCGGATCCAACCCTGCTGGCGCTGGACGAAAACGGTATGGCTGGCGACATTTATTTCGGCACCTTCGATCTGGGTGAGGAAATCGTCAAAGGTCTGAAATCCGGTGTTATCAACTGGGGGATCGATCAGCAGCCCTTCCTGCAGGCCTATCTGCCAGTTGTGGTTCTGACCAATTACCACCGCTACGGCGTGCTGCCCGGCAACAACATCAACTCTGGCCCTGGTTTTGTGACCAAGGACGGCCTGGAAAAGGTCGAAGAGTTCGCGGGCGAGTACCGGTAACCATCTCCCCAAGTGCGGGCGGCTGAAACACATCGGCCGCCCCTTATTTCAGAGAGAGTACAATGTCTGACGCACCTACCCAATTTGCGGAAGACGAGCGGATCAAAACCCGTTCGAAATTCCGCGAAGCCATGATCCGACCCGAATTGGGCGGCATAATCGGCACCATCACCGTATTCGCGATGTTCCTTATTTTTGCCGGTGACAGCGGCATGTTCAATAGTCAGGGCGTGATGAACTGGAGTCAGATCTCCGCCCAGTTCATGATCATTGCGGTCGGTGCCTGCCTGCTGATGATCGCGGGCGAGTTTGACCTGTCGGTCGGCTCAATGATTGGCTTTGCGGGTATGTTGATCGCCATTTTCAGCGTAACGCTGGGCTGGCCGGTCTGGTTGGCTATTCTGGTGACCTTTGCAATCGCCACGGTCATCGGTGCGCTGAATGGATTTATCGTGGTGCGCACGGGTTTGCCCAGTTTTATCGTGACACTGGCGTTTCTCTTCATTCTGCGTGGCTTTGCTATCTACCTGCCGCAAACCATTGAACGTAAAACCATTATCGGTGGCGTGGCTGACGCAGCCGAAGGTGATTGGTTGGCGGCGCTGTTCGGGGGTAAAATTCTGACCGGCCTGTTTCAGTGGTTTGGCGACAACGGCTGGATTGCTGTTTTTGAACGTGGTACCCGGAAGGGGCAGCCGGTGGTCGAGGGTCTGCCGATGCTCATCGTCTGGGCTATCCTGCTGGTGATCATCGGTCATGTGATCCTGACCAAAACACGGTTTGGCAACTGGATCTTTGCGGCGGGTGGTGACGCTGAGGCCGCGCGGAACTCCGGGGTGCCTGTTAACCGCGTGAAAATCCTGATGTTCATGTTCACAGCTTTTTGCGCAACCGTCTTTGCAACCTGCCAGGTGATGGAGTTTGGCGGCGCCGGGTCGGATCGCGGCTTGCTGAAAGAATTTGAGGCCATCATTGCGGTGGTGATTGGTGGCGCGCTCCTAACCGGTGGCTATGGCTCGGTTCTGGGTGCCGCGCTAGGCGCGCTGATCTTTGGCGTGGTGCAGCAGGGATTGTTCTTTGCCGGGGTCGAGAGTTCCCTGTTCCGGGTGTTCCTCGGACTGATCCTGCTGTTTGCGGTCATTCTCAACACCTATATTCGCCGCGTCATTACAGGGGAGCGCTGATATGTCCATGTCTCAACCCTTGATCCGGATGCAGGGCATCGAGAAGCATTTTGGCAGTGTGATCGCGCTGGCTGGTGTCTCGGTTGATGTGTTCCCGGGTGAATGCCACTGCCTGCTTGGCGACAATGGCGCCGGAAAATCTACCTTCATCAAAACCATGTCCGGGGTGCATAAACCCACCAAGGGCGACATTCTGTTTGAAGGTCAGCCGCTCCATTTTGCGGATCCGCGTGATGCGATTGCCGCAGGGATTGCCACGGTGCATCAGCATCTCGCGATGATCCCGCTGATGTCAGTCAGCCGCAATTTCTTCATGGGGAATGAGCCGATCCGCAAGATCGGCCCGCTGAAGCTGTTCGACCATGACTACGCCAATCGCATCACCATGGAAGAGATGCGCAAGATGGGCATCAATCTACGTGGGCCGGATCAGGCTGTTGGTACCCTGTCGGGGGGGGAGCGTCAGACCGTAGCCATCGCCCGCGCGGTGCATTTCGGCGCCAAGGTGCTGATTCTGGATGAGCCGACATCGGCGCTGGGTGTACGTCAGACCGCCAATGTGCTCGCCACCATCGACAAGGTGCGCAAGCAGGGGGTGGCCGTGGTATTCATCACCCACAATGTGCGTCATGCTCTTGCAGTTGGCGACCGGTTCACGGTTCTGAACCGGGGCAAGACCCTTGGGACTGCGCAGCGTGGTGACATCTCTGCCGAGGAACTGCAGGATATGATGGCAGGCGGGCAGGAACTGGCAACGCTTGAGGGAAGCCTTGGCGGTACGGTCTGAGGCCACAGAATATACATTGAGAAAAATCCGCCGGGACTAGGCTCCGGCGGATTTTGTTTTAGGCCTCTTCGCGCGCCCTGCGCAGAACTCCTGCAGGCGGGAGCGTGCCGACTTCTGTCTCTACCGGCTCGGCGAGGTGGTTGAACCAGAATTCCTCCGTCGCGGTCTGGCGCATACGTACACCCTCGGGCATTTTGCGGATGTTTATGCCCGCACGGGTGCAGAGCGTTGCGATCAAGTGGTCCAGGCCCAACGGATCCAGCCATCCGGCACAATAGACCTGATTGTCCGCAGCGACAGCGACAGCGTGCCCAGCTGAGGTTTCGATCAGAACACTGCCCTCGCCATCCAGTGTTTCCAGATAGCCGACAACTGCGCCGTCGCCGTTTGCGAGTGGCAGCGGCATATCCGGTCGGAGGCTTTCAACGGCTGCGACGGCAATATCCAGCCCCTGCAGGTCAGGCGGTAGCGGCGAGGTTGGAATCCTGAAATCCTCATCCCGCGCAGCTGTTCGCGGACCATAGAGACGCAGACCTGTCGCGTCGGCCAGTGCCCCACGCAGGTCATCCGATAGGTGTACCAGACCGGGGGCAAGGATCAGCTCATATCCGGTGAAATCGGTTTGGGTCGGCGGGATGATGTCAACAGACAGACCCGCGCGACGCAGGGCACGGTAGTGATCCAGCACGAGGTCGAAGTAACTCAGACCTTGACCATGTGGCTGCACCTGCCAGGCCCATTCTGCATCATAATCGAAGAGCAGCGCCACAGGAGCCTGCGATGGCGCAACCTCACTCGCGCTTGTCAGTTCTTCGGCCACCTGACGGGCCTCGATCATGGCGGGGGTCTCTGCACTATCGGGACGCAGCAATCCGGCATGGAGTTGCTCCTGCGCAAAAGGGGCCTGACGCCAGCGGAAATAGCAAACTGCCTCCGCCCCATGGGCAAAAGCCTCCCAGGTCCAGAACCGCACCATGCCGGGCAGGGGAGCGGGGTTGTAGGGCGCCCAGTTTACCGGGCCGGGCTGCTGTTCCATCACCCACCAACGCCCGCGCCCCACGGCACGGTAGAGGTCATGATGAAAGGCCTGAAAATCCGGGTCACCCTGTCGCGCATACCGGCGCTGATCCTCGGCGCTGGCACCAACCCGGTCCTCAAGAAAGCCCAACGGGTAGCTGTCCCAGCTGGCGATCTCCAGATCCTCTCCGACCTTGTAGTGGTCAAAGTCGGTTACTCGTCCCATATAGTTATGCGCAATCGGCGCGTCGGAATGGGCGCGCAGGATCTCCACCTGATCGCGGTTGAAGCTGACAACCTGGTCCGATGAAAACCGCCTAAATGCCTGAAGATGGGCAGGGTTCGGTTCGGTCACGGTGAGGTTCGGCAGACCGATCTGGTCAAAGCGTTCATACTCCATCGACCAGAACGCGTTCCCCCAGGCAGCGTTCAGCGCGCAAATGTCACCTTTGAAACGGGCCTCAAGCCAGTGGGTGAAGGCGGCGGCTGCGGCCGGGGAGTAGCTTATCGTGGTGTCGTGGCAGCCGTATTCATTGTCCGTTTGCCATGCGGCGATGCGATCGCCGGGGCCGTAGCGTTCCGCTATCAGGGTGACGATCCGTCGGGCCTCTGCACGGTAGCCTGTATGGCTGAAACAATAGTGCCGACGCGAGCCAAAGCCGCGCGATCTGCCATCTGCATCGAGCGCAAACATATCCGGGTGGCGGTCCACCATCCACCGGGGCGGGGTGGCGGTGGGGGTGCCCAGCACCACTTTCAATCCCGCCGCGACCAATGTGTCGATGGCGCGATCCAGCCAGTCCCATTTCAGATCACTGGGGTTGGGTTCTATTCGTGACCAGGAGAACTCGCCAACACGAACCCAGGTCAGCCCCGCTGCGACCATGCGCGCGGCGTCCTCCTGCCAGATGTCTTCCGGCCAATGTTCTGGATAGTAGCAGGTGCCAAGCGTGCGCTGCATGAAAGTCCTCAGAGAATGACGCGATGTTCGCGCTGGCCTTTGGCCGTCGTTTGAATGCTGTAGGTCTTGCCCGCTGCCGGATCATCCAACCCGTCTGCGGCGGTGGTGATGAACAGGTATGACAGGGACTCCCCACCAAGTGCGGGGCAGGAGGCCTGCGCGGTCGGGACCGAATAGATCTCTGTCAGCTCCCCCGTTGGGGTGTAGATGGCAACACGGCTTGCCCCCCATTGCGCGTTCCAGAACCGGCCTTCTGCGTCGACAATGGCGCCATCTGGGCCGAAATCTTCGCCGCTAAGATCGATAAATACTGATGGCGCGCCTATCGGCCATCCGTCTTCGGCAGCAAGCGGCTGACGCATGATCTTGCCAGTCTTGGTGTCGGCGAAATAGGCGAATGATTTGTCCGGGGCAAAACAGATCGCATTGGTGATGGTCTGGCTCGCAACCAGCTGGCGCAGCTCGCCCCGATAGTAACGGTAGATCGCGCCGAGGCCGAACTCCGCATTGTAGCCCATTGTCCCGATCCAGAAGCCGCCCCAGGGATCTGCCCGGCCATCGTTCGAGCGCGTCAGGGGCTGATCCGCCTCCAGATCTATCAGATGGGTCCGCGCGCCACTTTCGATATCAAACCGCCAAAGCGCTCGGGCGCTGGCCATGATCAGGGTCGTCTCATCGACCCACCCGGCGGCGGACACGCAGTCATCAAATTGCCAGATGATCTCCTTGCCCCCAGCAACGCTGAGCAGCCGCTTTTCGAGGATATCAAACCAGAACAGTTGCCTGCGGGTTGGGTGCCACAGCGGACCTTCGCCAAGGGTACAGCGGGTTTCGCTGAAGACCTGCGCCACCGCCGCGTGGATTGTTGTTGGTTCACCTGCCATCAAAGGCCTCGTCATAGGCGGCAACGGTTTCTGCGGCGAGGCGGGCGACATCTTCGACCGAGCGGCCGGGTTTGTAGAGAGAGGACCCGATGCCAAAACCGGTAATGCCCGCCTTTTGCCAATCGGCAAAATCTGCAGGCCCGACACCGCCAACTGCGTAGGTTTCAGCATCAGCGGGCAGGACCGCTTTCAGCGCAGAAAAACCGTCCAGCCCCAGTTTGAAGGCAGGGAAGAACTTCAGACCATCAGCCCCGGCTCGGAGAGCCGAAAAACACTCTGATGCGGTGAAAACCCCCGGATAGGACAACATGCCTGCGGCTTTGGCAGCGCGGATCACATCCGGATTGCAGTCGGGCGAGATCACCATCTGTGCCCCCATGGCTGAGAGCTGAGCAACCGCATCGGTGTTGAGCACAGTGCCTGCACCGACTGTGGCGCGCCCCTTCGCCTGATCCAGCATGGCGGCGATACTGTCGTAAGGGTGCGGAGAGTTCAGCGGCACTTCGATCTTGGTGATACCTGCAGCGATCAGGGCGTCGGTCATGGCGCGTGCCTCTTCGGGACGCAGACCGCGCAGGATGGCGATGATATTTCGGCTCATGGGGTTCGGCTCTTTTGCAATTGGTCATAGGCGGCGCAGAGGCCGGAAAGGGTCAGGGTTTCGGCATCAACGCGCTGGGGTGTACACCCCAGCGCGGATAGGGCTGTTTCATAGCAACGGGCCAGTGTGTCGGTGCCCAGGATGGTGACGGATTTGTGTGACCAGTAATTTTCAGTCGCGGCAAGCTCGGCCCCGATCAACAGACCCGAGAGACGTGCCCTGCCGGTTTCTGGCCGCTGGCCGGAAAGCAACGCATCTGCGCGCAGACGAAACAGCTGTGCCGCGATCCCTGCCGGAGCTGCGAGAGTCTCGGTGATGGCCTGCGTAAAAGCGGTGTCATCCCAACCTTCCTCAGACACGCAGTGTTTCAGCACGGATTGCCCGCGAAGAAGGGCAAACATCTCGCCGGTCATGAAGGTCGAGAAGCTGATGACCCGGCCTTGATCTAGTTTGGCCCATTTGCTGTGGGTGCCGGGCAGGCAAATGACCTGAGGCCCGGTCTGATTGCCGTCTTGTGCAAGGTACCCCGCAATCTGGGTTTCTTCCCCGCGCATCACATCCGCCGGCTCGGTCGTCTTGATGCCGGGTAGCAGGTAAACGGTCAGGCGTTTGTCCTGTATCACCGGTCGGGTCGCCTCGGCTATTCCCGGCGGGGGGCAGGGTGCGGCGGCATAAGGGGCCTCTGCCCAGCCCTGACGGGAGCCTGCCATCCCGCAGCAGATGACTGGGATTGGATCGGTATCGCTGTAGTCATCAGGTGTCAGATGACCACCAAGCAGGCCCAGCAGTGTCGGTTCATAGTCCTGCGGACGTAGACGCGACATGCCGCGGTCAGAGGTGATGCGGTCAATCACTTGATTTTGGGCATCCATCACCCATAGCCGCAGCTGGGTTGTTCCCCAATCCGCCGCTATCCATACAGGTGCAGATGTGTCTGGTGTCTTCTCAGGCAGGAGATCGGGCGGTGTTGTCATCCCGTCACCACAACCCCGCCGTCCACCACCAGAGTCTGGCCGGTAACCATGCGGCTTGTTGCAGAGCCCAAGAACAAAGTGGAGCCGACAATATCCTGAGGCGCCAGATGGTCCTTCAGGCACTGGCGTTCCAGATGGGCTGCAAGCGCCTCGGGCGTTGCCCATTGATCAAGCTGCTTATCCGTCAGCACCCACCCCGGCGCCAAGGCATTGACCCGTATGCGATCGGACCCGAACTCACGTGCGAGGCTCCGGGTCATCCCGTTAATACCTGCATTTGCGGTGGTGTAGGCGGGGTAGCCGTTGTTGCCCATCATGTAGCTGATGGAGGTGAAGTTGACGATCGATCCGCCCCCGGCAGCCTGCATCCCCGGCAATACGGCCTGACAGGCAAAGAAATAGGCTTTGAGGTTGATCGCCTGCGCCCAATCCCAAAACTCTTCGTCCACATCCAATGTGGCATGGCGCTGATCGTTGGCGGCGTTGTTCACCAGTGTGGTGATCGGGCCATGTGCCTCTGCTGCCTGCTTAATAGCCGCTTTCAGCGCCGGAATATCGGTGATGTCGCATTGAATGAACAGGGGCCGGTTGCCAGTCTCGGCTTCCATGCGGTCAACAAAGCCAGAGGCGTCAGAGCGTCCGACAAAGGCAACCCTTGCGCCCTGCCGCAGAAACCCTTCGCTCAGCGCGGCCCCGATGCCGGAACCGCCACCGGTGATGAAAACTGATGCGCCCTTCAGGTCCGGAAAGATTGCAGTATCGCTCATCAGTGGCTCTCCCGTGTGACGGGGCGGGTATCTTTGCCCACGAGGAAATCAAGGTCAGCGCCTTTTTCAGCCTGAAGGACACTGTCGACATAGAGTTTTGCATAGCCGCGCGTGTAATGCAGCGGCTCTGGCTGCCAGGCCTCCCGGCGCGCGGTCAGCTCTTCCTCCGAAACCAGAAGGTCAAGCGTGCCGTTCTTTGCACTGACCCGGATCCGGTCGCCGGTCTGCACCAGACCAAGGGGGCCGCCAGCCTGTGATTCTGGCGAGACATGCAGAATAACTGTCCCAAAGGCCGTACCGGACATGCGACCATCGGAAATGCGGATCATGTCACGCACGCCTTCGCGCACCAGTTTGCGGGGGATCGGCATATTACCGACCTCGGGCATGCCGGGATAGCCTTTGGGGCCGACGCCTTTCAGCACCAGAATGCTGTCTTTGGTCACCGGTAGATCGTCGCGGTCAATATTGGCTTTCATGTCCTCAATGGTCTCAAAAACATGGGCGACGCCTTCGTGCTCCAGCAGATGATCGGTCGCGGCTGAGGGTTTGACGATGGCCCCGTTGGGCGCAAGATTGCCGCGCAGAACACGCAGGCCCGCTGCCGGTTTGACGGGTTCGTCAAAGCTCTTGATGACGTCGTCGTTGAAACATTCGGCACCCTCGGCATAGGCCAAGATATCGCCGCCCAGAACGGTGGTGTTGCTGCGCAGGTGCCCATTATCGGCAAGTTGCTTCAGCACGACAGGCATGCCGCCCGCATAGCAGAAATCTTCCATCAGATATTTGCCTGAGGGCATGCAGTTCACCAAGAGGGGGATGTCGCTGCCCAGATCAAAATCGTCCAGAGACAGTTCTGCACCAACGCGGCCAGCCAGCGCCAGAAGGTGGACAACCGCATTGGTGGAGCCGCCAACCGCTGCGTTGGCCATGATGGCGTTGACGAAGGCCTCGCGGGTCAGCACGTCGGACGGTTTGATATCCTCCTCTACCATCTCGACGATCCGCTTGCCGGTGAGATGCGCCAGCGCCATGCGACGGGCATCCACTGCGGGCAGGGCGGCGTTGGTGGGCAGGCTCATCCCCATCGCTTCGACGAGGGACGCCATAGTGGAGGCCGTGCCCATGGTCATGCACACGCCCTTGGACCGGCTCATGCCTGATTCTGCCGCCATGAAGTCCTGTAGCGTCATTTCCCCCGCGCGCACGGCTTCGGAAAACTTCCAGACATCTGTGCCGGAGCCGATATCTTTGCCCTGCCATTTGCCGTTCAACATCGGACCAGAGCTGACCACGATGGCGGGCAGATCGACCGATGCGGCGCCCATCAGCTGGCCAGGCGTGGTCTTGTCACAGCCGCCGAGCAAGACTACACCATCGATGCCGTAGGCCCTGATCGACTCTTCCACATCCATCGCGAGGAGATTGCGGAACAACATTGCGGTCGGCTTCATCTGGGTTTCGCCCAGCGACATGACCGGGAATTCAACAGGAAAGCCGCCCGCTTCCCACACGCCGCGCTTCACCCCTTCGGCGAGATCGCGCAGGCCGGAGTTACAGGGCGTCAGTTCGGACCACGTATTGCAAATTCCGATAATCGGGCGACCGTCAAAGGCATGGTCGGGAAAGCCCTGATTTTTCATCCAGCTGCGGTGGATAAATCCGTCTTTGTCCAGTTTGCCGTACCAGGCGCGATTTCGTCTGTCTTTGGTCATAGGCGTGTTCCTTCAATCACCCATATCGACTGCGGGAAGGTCCAGGGCAGGGTGATCCCTTGGTGCATCAGATATTGGCCGCTGAGACGGGCGGTTTCGGTTTTCAGGAGCGGCGAGCCACGCGACAGGCCGGGGGCATCGTCGCGGTTCAGCAGGCTGATTTCATACAGTGTACCCGGCTCCAGCCCGGTCAGGCGCAGAGGGCGGGGCAGGATCTGGGCACTGGCCGCGCTCAGCCCGGCGAAGGCGACGAACCGACTGCCATCCTCCGCGCGCTGCAACTCCGCAATGACCGCAGGATCGTCGCTGTCGAGCCGTAGAATATCCGCCCGCTCTGTCCAGTGACGATTGCCTTTCCACCAGCGGGTAACCTGGCGCAGGACGTCTGCTTCCTCCTCGGTCAGCTCGCGCGGGTCCATTTCAAACCCCATGTGGCGCTGCGCCGCGACCCAGGCGCGCAGGCGGATGTCTGTCTCCCGGCCAGAGGTGTGGCATTTTCGGGGGCCTACGTGGCTGCCGGTGACCACCATCGGCAGGAAAAGCGCCGCTTCATGCTGGATGCGCAATCGCTCAAGCGGGTCGTTGCTGTCAGAGAGCCAGACGCGGTGGGTGCGCGACAGGATGCCAAAGTCAATACGCCCGCCGCCTGATGAACAACTTTCAAACTCCACCGTAGGGAAGTCTGCCCGCAGCCGGTCAAAGAGCACATAAATCGCCTCGGCCTGCGCGCTGTCTGGTTCCGGGAGGACGCGATTGTGATCCCATTTCACATAGTCGATAGGATGGTCGGCAAGTACGGCTGAGATGCGCTCGTAGAGATAGGCCTGAACCTCTGGCAGCGCGATATTCAGCACCATCTGCTGTCGCCCCAGGACCTGATCAGGATCGCCCAGAACCCAATCAGGATGGGTGCGAAACAGATCGCTGTCCGGGTTGATCATTTCCGGTTCAAACCAGATGCCAAATGTCATGCCTTCTGCGTGGACGTGGTTGATCAGAGGCATCAGCCCATCGGGGTATTTGCGTCTGTCAATGGACCAATCGCCGAGCGATGTGGTGTCGTCATCCCGTCTGCCGAACCAGCCATCATCCAGCACAAACCGCTCTGCCCCTAGTGCCGCAGCCCGGCTTGCAATATCGCAGAGCGTAGCGTGATCATGGTCGAAATAGACCGCTTCCCAGCAGTTGTAATGCACCGGTCGCGGGCGCGCAGGGGCGGGGGGCTGGAGGATCTTGTCACGCAGATGACGCTGGAAGGCAATGGCGCAGCCATTGATCCCCTGATCCGAGAACACGGCATAGAGCGGTGCGGTCTTAAACTGGGTGCCGGGGCTGCGGCGGCTGCTGGTCGCATGGCCCCATTGGATCTGGCGACGCCCGTCGGGCAGTTCCTCTGCCAGCATTTTATGGCCACCAGACCAGCCGTAGTGAAGGGCATAGGCAGATCCTTGGCTGTTCGTGGCACCGGTGCAGGGCACGATCAGACCGGGGAAATGCTCATGCCCGGTGCGCCCTGTGGGGTTGTCCCTGAGGCGCGCGCCAACGCTCCAGGGCGTGCGGCTGGTCTGAAACTCTCCGATCCAGCGGCCGTGGAAATCGATCATCTCGTGACTGTTCTGAGGTGCCGGAAAGACCGGTGCAGAGAGCCAGTTCACACTGACTGGCTGCTCTGACGTGAGAGAGGCCGTCGCGCGGATCATGCCTGTTGCGAGCGTCAGCTCGAACCGCGCGCGATAGCGCAGCCCGTTTTTCGCATCGTGATACAGAAGGGTGAGGGTCTGATCATCTTCCTCGGCACGTTCAAAGGTGAAGCGGGGCAACAGCGCCTCGCCTGCGCTGTTCGTCAGTGACAGGCCGGGCTGGCCGGGGAAGCTGCGGCGCGCCTCGGGGCAGATCGACAGCGGCGGCACGGCGTCCAGCATCCCCCCCGTCACATCCATGTGCGCGGCGGCAACAAGCATTTCCAGATCGGTGCCGTCGGGCAGGCGCGGCCCCCAGTAAATGACCTCCGCCAGATCTGTGCCATGGGCGGCGAGGATCAGGCTTTGCCTCTGATCGTGAAGTGTCCAACAGCGGATATCTCTCACCGTGCTCACTTCACGGCCCCCAGGGTCAGACCGGCGATAAAGTGGCGCTGCATCAGGAAGAACATTGCAACCGGCGGCAGGGCCGCGACGATGCTGCCTGCGCTCATCAGATGATAAGCCGCTCGGTATTGCGCGTTGAAAGAGGTGATGCCTGCTGTCACCGGCTGGCTCTCGGCGCCCTGAGTCAGGACAACCGCCCAGAAATAATCGTTCCAGATGAAGGTAAAGATCAGTACGCTCAGCGCCGCAATTGCGGGTTTCATCAGGGGCAGCACCACAAACCAGAAGATCCGCCATTCCGCGACCCCTTCGACGCGGGCCGCCTCGATCAGTTCAAAAGGCAGGGCGCGGATGAAGTTGCGCATGAAGAGCGTGCAAAACCCGGTCTGAAAGGCAATGTGAAACAGAACAAGGCCGGTTTTTGTGTTGTAGAGCCCCATGTCCAGCGTCAGATCGCGCACTGGCACCATCAGGATCTGGAATGGGACGAAGTTGCCAGCAACAAACATGAAAAACAGCAACAGATTGCCGCGGAATTTATACACGCCAAGCGCAAAGCCCGTCATACAGGACAGGGCAACTGCACCGATCACGGTTGGTACAGTAATCAGAACGGAGTTCAGCAGGTAGCGCGGCATGTCGGAGCCAAAGAAGACTCGGCCATAATTGCTGAGCCCCTCAAAGGAGGAGGGCACGCCCCAGTAGTTCCCGGTGGTGAAATCGGCCTCTGGTTTGATCGAGAAGATGGCCACAGCGATCAGCGGCAGCAGCCACATGACAAGGGCAGCAGGGACCAGCGCCTGATAGGTTGTCTGCCACGCGCGCGAGCTGTTCTGGATGGGTTTCGGAAACATCAGCGGCCCCCTTTGTCGTCTTGGTACATGGACCACAGGAAATAGGCGATGAAGCAGAGCATGATCAGGAACAGCACCACGGCAATTGCGGCGCCATAGCCCATACGGAAGCCATATTCGGACAAGGCTTTTTCGAACATGTAGAACGACAGCACCCGGCTTGAACCAAACGGGCCGCCGTTGGTCATGATAGAAATAAGATCAAAGCTGCGCAGCGCGCCGATGATGGTTACGACAAACGCCACGAAGGTCGCCGGACGCAGCTGCGGGATGATCACATACCACAGCATCTTGGCGCCTTTTGCGCCATCCAGACGCGCGGCCTCGACCTGTTCGGGGTCAACCGCATTGAGGCCAGTCAGGTAGAGGATCATGCAATAGGCCGTCTGGGGCCAGAGGCCAGCAACGATAATGCCATAGGTCACCAGCGTTGGATCGCCCAGTACATTGATCGGGCCAAGCCCAACCCAGCCCAACACCTGATTAAGGAGGCCGAATGTGGGGTCATAGAACCAGCTGAACACCAACCCGACAACCACTTGGCTGATCACAAACGGAAAGAAGAACAATGATTTGTAGAGGCGGATACCTGTCACGGTCTGATTGAGGAACAAGGCGATGAACAGGCCGGCCGGGATCGCCAGAAGATAGAGCAGAAGCCATTTGAGATTGTTCCAGAGAGACACCTCGAATGCGCGATCATCCATCAATTCCCGGTAATTTTCCATCCCGATGAACTGCGGATCCCCCAGACCGTCCCAGCGGTAGAACGACAGGTTGAAGCTCTGCAAAATTGGGAAAATCACATAGAACAGAAAGAAGATCACCCCGGGCGCGAGGAACAGCCAAGGCGCAAGGGCCTGCCGGTTGCGCCTAAGCCAACTTTCACTGGCACCGGGTGAGGTGGCAGACGATCCGGTTTCTGGAGCGAGGTTCATCTCAGCCACGGGAAATCTCCCTTGTTGTCGTCAAAAATTTGGTTCGGTCACGGATCTCGACAGACGGACAGCGATATGTTGTCAGGGCGTCGCGAAATCGCGAGGGCGGCAAGGCCGACGACTGTCGGCCTCGCTGCTTTTTGGGGAAAATGACCGCACTCAGTAGACGCGCGCGCGTGCCTTCTCCAGTCGGTTCAGGATGTCATCCAAGTTGTCCGGGAACACCATGAACTCCTGGAACCCTTCCATAGCGATCGAGGCCATTTCGGCAGGCGCGTCGCGATCAAAGAACTGCGCAATGCCACCCGGGGAATTGGACGACAGCATCTCAAACCCCTGGTTCAGCATCTCGTCATCATCGACGGAGGAGCCTGAGTTGACCGGCAACTGACCCAGGGCTGCGCCGCCATTGATCTTGGTCTGATTGTCAGCTGACACGACGAAGCGCAGGAATGCCCGCGCAGCTTCCTTGTTCTGCGCACCGGAAGGAATGTGGAAGGTGTCCGTCGGCGCGTCTTCTGCCAATTCAACATCGGGGTTGATGCTGGGGAACTGGTAGAAGTCCAGCTGATCGGTGCCCAGACCTGCCTCGCGTAGCGGCGCCACTGCAAAGTTGCCCATTAGATAGGCTGCGGCCTCCCCCTTGACCATAAACGGCAGGGCTTCCTGCCAGCTGTAGGACTGGTGGTTGTCGATGAAGGCCCCCATGTCGATCAGTTCGCGCCAGTTGGCGAAGGTCTGCTTCACGCGGTCATCGGTCCAGGCGACTTCGCCGTTGGTCAGCGCCATGTGGAAGTCATACCCATTCGTGCGCATGTTCAGGTAGTCAAACCAGCCGCCCGCGGTCCACAGGAACTTGGTGCCGATCGTGAAGCATTTGCGCCCCGAATTGAGGATCTTCTGGCAGTTCGACTTGAAGGTTTCCCAGTCCTTGGGCTCTTCAAGGCCGAGCTCATTGTAGATGTCTTCACGGTAGTAAACGCCCCACTGGTAGTAAGTGTAGGGCACGCCCCATTGCTTACCATCCAGCGTCATCGCGCCTTTCGTGGAGGCCAGCGCATCGGCGATTTCAGGCTCTGCCCATAGGTCGCTTATATCTTCGAAAAGACCTGCAGAGACGTAGGGCCGCATGCGGTTCGCGGCATACCAGTTGGCCACATCCGGCGGATTCGCCGACAGGAAGTTGCGGATTTGTGTCTTATAGGCTTCGCGGTCGATCACGGTCAGTTCGACTGACAGATCGGGGTGCATTGCGTCGAATTCCTCAGCCATTTGTTCCATCACTGCGCGGGGCGCAGGATTGGACATGTCCGAAAAAATCTTGAGCGTGCCACTCAATTCAGCCTGTGCCACGGTGGCCAGGCCAAGGCTGAGAGCCAGACCCGCAACCGTTCCTTTCAAAGTCTTCATGACGTCCTCCCTGTTGACGTAGGTTGTTTGGTTTCATATAATGGAACCAAATTCCAACTATTGAAACTATGACCGAACCCAGCTAAGGATGTCAACAGTTACATCGGCCGGGTTCGGCCAGGGAAAGGACAGTGATGGCGAAAGCTGCGCCCCAATCACGAGAGGCGGATGGGACCGTCGGCAAGGCGCTTGCGGTGCTGGATCAGATCGCCGAGGCTGGCCGTCCGATGCGGTTTGGCGAGGTGCTGGCCGCATCCGTTCATCCGAAAGCAACGCTTTACCGGCTGGTCCAGACCCTGACCAATCAGGGGATGTTGTCCTACGACGAGACCCACCAGACATACGCGCCGGGCCTGCGGTTGGTGCGGCTGGCCCACGCGGCTTGGCGGCAAAGCGCACTTGCACCTGTGGCACGTCCTTATCTGGATCAGCTGTCTGCTGATGTCGGGGAAACCATTCATCTGGCGCAGCTTGATCGCGGGCAGGTGCTTTATGTCGACAAGCGCAATGCAGAAACGCCGATTGAGATGTTCAGCCAGGCAGGAAAGATCGGGCCGGGCTATTGCACCGGTGTTGGCAAGGCAATGATTGCCCATCTGTCTGCCGAGGCGCAGGCCGACGCGATTCGCAGGCAAGCGTTTTTTGCCCACACCGCTCACACCCTTGCGACACCTGAGGCGCTGCTGACCGAGCTTGCCGAGATCCGCCATGATGGCGTGGCCTTTGACCGAGAAGAGCATGAACCGGGTATCATCTGCATCGCCGCGCCGATCCTGTCGGAGGCGGGTAAGGTCATGGGCGGGTTGTCGATCACATCATCTGTGCAACGCCAGTCGTTGGAGGGGCTGACAGCCCTGCGTCCGGCGCTGCTGCAAACTGCCAAGGACATCGCAACCGCTGCCGAGACCTGGCAATTTCCAAGTTAACCCAAGGGGAGAAGACGCATGACAGGGGTCACTTTGGCCAAGGCCGTCAAGAAATATGGAGATGTGCAGGTGATCCATGATGTGGATCTCAGCATTGACGACGGCGAATTTTGTGTCTTCGTTGGCCCGTCGGGGTGCGGGAAATCGACATTGTTGCGGATGATTGCCGGGCTGGAGGAAACCAGCAGCGGTAATATTCATATTGGCGAACGGGAGGTGACTCGCCTTGACGCGGCCGATCGCGGCGTTGCGATGGTCTTCCAGTCCTACGCGCTCTACCCGCATATGACGGTGGAGGACAACATGGGCTTTGGACTGAAGATGAACGGTCACCCCAAGGAGAAGATCCGGGAAAAAGTGACCGAAGCCAGCCGTATCCTGAAGCTGGACGACTATCTCAAACGCAAGCCCAAGGCCCTGTCAGGCGGTCAGCGTCAGCGGGTTGCGATTGGCCGTGCGATTGTGCGGGGGCCTGAGGTGTTTCTATTCGACGAACCGCTGTCCAATCTTGACGCCGAATTGCGGGTCGACATGCGGGTCGAGATCGCTCGCCTGCACAAGGAAATCGGCGCGACGATGATCTATGTGACCCATGACCAGGTCGAAGCGATGACACTGGCGGATAAAATTGTGGTGCTGCGTGCCGGACGTGTGGAGCAGGTCGGCAGCCCGATGGAGCTTTATGCAGATCCTGATAACCGTTTCGTTGCGGGCTTTATCGGCTCACCCAGCATGAACTTCCTTGAAGGCACCGTGCAGGGGGACGGCGTCGTTGTGCCCGCGCTTGAGAACCGCCGTGTTGCGACCTCCGTGGCCCTGCCAGCAGATGGCAGCAAGGTTCTGTTGGGTCTGCGCCCACAGCATCTGAGCGTGACAGCTGCGGACAGCAGCTTGGTTCTGGACCTCAGGGAGCGTCTTGGCGGTGTGTCCTACGACTACCTGAGCACGCCAACCGGTGAAAAGCTCATTGTTGAAACCCGCGGTGACGAAGCCTTACCGGAGGGAACGGCGGTTGCCTTGGGCTTTGACGATGCGGATGCATACATCTTCGACGGGGCGACAGAGCAGCGCCTGCGGTAGTGAGGAATCAGCCCCGGGCTGCTGCGCACCGGGGCTTTTTGTGGTTTTTGGCCGATCCAAAATGATTACAGCGACTGCATCCGTGCGGCCTTGTCTGTCCACGACGGGTTGCTGACTGCATCTGCAAGAGTTGCAGCAACATCGCCGCGCGCGGCGATGCCCTCGGGATCGACTTCCTCACCAAAAAGCATGTCGCCGCTGCCATCGCCATCAGTTAGGCGAACCGGGCGCAGGATTGCGTAGTCCAGTCCCGACCGCATCAGGTGTTCATCTGCGTCATGTTTGGCCTGCAAATAATAGGCAAGGTCGCTGTCCGGCTTGGGATTATCCGCGCCGATGGTGCTGAGCATGACGAATTTGGAAACGCCCGCATGCTTTGCCAGATCGATCAGTGCTTTTGCACCATCGCGGTCTACCTTCTCAGTCATTTCCGCCGAGGTGTCACCGCCGGATCCGGCTGCAAAAACAACGCTATCGCATCCGTTGCAGGCCTCCGCGGGCAAATCCGTAAGGTCGCCGTGCCGGGTGGTTGTGCCCCGCGGCAGGATGCTTGTGTCCGACCCTTCGCGGATCAGGGCGATGGGGTGGTGGCCGAGGCGCTGGAGTTTTTCAACGACACGGCGACCAGTATTGCCAGTGGCACCGGCTACGAGAACTTGCATGGTGGTCTCCTCATTTCGAGTGATAGATTTTGGTGGGCAGTAGCTGGCGGCTCAGAAAGACGGAGCCATTGGCCCCACCTTGGCCACTGCGGCTTGATAGCCAGGCTGTTTCTGCAGATCGGTCCAGTAGCGCGCCACCCGAGGCGCGTCCTCTAGCGCACCAATCGCTGCCAGATTGGCAAGGATGTACGAAAACTGGATATCTGCCAGAGTGGCGGTGTCCCCAAACAGCAGCCCCTGTTCCGGGAGGTTCTGGGTGAGATAGTCAAGGTGCTGAGCCATGGCACGTTTGGCCTCATCACCGGCCTCTTCGCTCTTCAGGACAGGCAGTAGTACGCCCATGGCAACTTCGGCAAAGGAGCTTTCGACATAGTCTAGCAATTCGTCGTGGTGCACCGCTTCTGCGGTCCCGGGAGAGGGGTGGTGCTGCGTATCACCATACTGGTCGGAAATGTAGCGCAGGCAGGTCGCGGATTCCGCGATCATTGTGTCGCCATCCTCGATCACGGGTGATTTGCCCAACGGATGTACTTTGGCCAGACTGTCCGGCGCTCTGAAGGAAGCGGTGCGATCATAGGTTACGACAGTGTAGGGCTGCCCCAGATCCTCCATCAGCCAGATCAGGCGGATTGCGCGCGAGTAGGCGAGGCAATGTATCATTAGCATGGGCGGCGTCTCCTTGCAGGGGGGCGGTCTTGGTTTGGCTGGAAGGCGGGTAGGCCACCAGAGCTCGGTCGCTAAAGGAACGGCAGCCTTTTTGCCGCCGTCGTGTATGCAACGGTCTGGGCGGTGTTTTTGTTCCAGATGCCCAGCCGCTGTTGCGCTTCGGTGCAACCAGAGACCGGAACCAGTGGGTCAAGTGAGGTGTTTCACCCATAGCTATCGCATCACGTCAGGTGGCAATTGCAGCATATGCCTGCCGGATGTGATAGGATGTAACCCTACGAGAGGAGACGGACCATGGCCGGAGGATGGGCGCGCGATGGCGCGGTGAGCGAGCAAATCGAGGCTTCAATCAGCGATGAACTGGCGCGGCTTAAATCTCGGCCTGCGCCCGTCGGTGAGAGCCTGACCCATTGCGCGGATTGCGAAGAACCAATTCCGGAGCCCCGCCGCAAGGCCATTCCGGGGGTAAAGCTCTGTATTGAGTGCCAGCAGGATCGCGACAGCGCCTACAGCGCGCGGGGCGGCATTAACCGGCGTGGCAGCAAGGATAGCCAGCTCAAATAACCGCCAACAAAAAGCAAAGGGCGCAGCCGATTGACCACGCCCTTTCTTCGTCCGGTGGTATGCGTGAGGATCAGTCCTCCATCGCCTCCAATTCGTCGATCATATCGGAGATCATGCTCAACCCCTTGTCCCAGAACGTGGGATCAGAAGCATCAAGGCCAAAGGGCGCCAGCAGTTCCTTGTGGTGTTTGGATCCGCCGGCCTTCAGCATCTCGAAGTACTTGTCCTCAAATCCTTCAGCCCCCTCGGCGTAGACCGAATAGAGGGCATTCACGAGGCCATCGCCAAAGGCATAGGCGTAGACGTAGAAAGGGGAGTGGACGAAATGCGGCACATAGGTCCAGAAGGTTTCATAGCCCTCCATGAAGTCAAAGGCCTCGCCAAGGCTTTCGGCCTGAACTGACATCCACAGCGCGTTGATATCGTCTGGCGTCAGTTCCCCCTCGGCGCGGGCGGCGTGCAGTTTGCACTCAAAATCATAAAACGCGATCTGGCGCACGACGGTGTTGATCATGTCCTCGACCTTGCCTGCCAGCAGGATCTTGCGCTCAGTCTTATCCTTGGCGTTTTCCAGCATCTTGCGGAAGGTCAGCATCTCGCCAAAGACAGAGGCAGTCTCAGCCAGTGTGAGCGGTGTTGAAGATAGCATCTCACCCTGATCGGCCGCCAGCACCTGATGCACGCCGTGCCCCAGCTCATGCGCAAGGGTCATCACGTCGCGCGGCTTGCCGAGATAGTTCAGCATCACATAGGGGTGCACGTCGGTCACGGTCGGGTGGGCAAATGCGCCGGGCGCCTTGCCCGGTTTCACGGCGGCATCAATCCAACCCTTGTCGAAAAACGGCTCGGCCAGATCGCCCATGCGGGGGTCAAAGGCGCTGTAGGCATCCATCACCATCTTGCGTGCCTCGTCCCAGTTCACGGTACGCGAGGTTTCCATCGGCAGCGGCGCGTTGCGGTCCCAGACCTGCATCCGGTCCAGCCCCAGCCATTTGCGCTTCAGCTCATAATAGCGGTGCGACAGCTTGGGGTAGGCCGAAACCACTGCTTCGCGCAGTGCCTCCACGACCTCCGGCTCGACGTGGTTGGAGAGGTGGCGACCCATTTGCGGCGACGGCATCCCACGCCAGCGGTCGAGAATTTCCTTCTCCTTGGCCTGGGTGTTGTGAACACGGGCGAAGATCTTGATGTTGTCGGAGAAAACCCGCGCCAACTCCCGCGCGGCGGCTTCACGCTTGCTGCGGTCCTGCTCAGTCAGGAGATTGAGCGTGCCCTCAATGTTCAGCTCTTCGCCATCCACGGTGAAGGTGAGACCGGCAATCGTCTCGTCAAACAGCCTCTCCCAAGCATCCCCGACCACACCGAGATCATGCAGGAATTTCTCCAGCTCATCCGATAGCTGGTAGGGTTTCATTGCGCGGATCCGGTCGAAGATCGGTTTATAGCGGGCCAGATCACTGTTGGCGGCGAAGTGGCTCTCCAACACAGCATCCTCAAGCCGGTTGATCTCCAGTGTGAAGAACACCAGCGGCGTGGTGAAGATGGTGATCTTCTCCTGCATGTCGGACATGAACTTCGCCCGGCCTGCGTCCGTGGTCAGCTGGTAATAACGCAATCCGGCAAAGGACATGATCCGTCCAGCAATCGCATTGATTTTTTCATTGCGCAGCACACAGGTGAGCAGACCATCAGCGTCCAGATCAGTCAGCTTACCTTCGTAATCGGCGGCGAAGCTGGCGCACTCCCCGTCAAGCCAAGCCAGGTCCCGTTCCAGCTCAGACGCATTCTCGGAGGTATAGAGATCGCTGAGGTCCCATTCGGGCAGATTGCCCAGCCCATCCGGCCCGGCCCCACCTGCAGCATTGGCGTTGACGTCTCGCATCAGGTCGCGGTCAAGGAAGGGAGCGTTGATCATCAGGGCACCTCAGGCTGTTTTATGTCTGCTTCGACATCTAAGCGTGAGGGCAGGGGATCACAAGCAACCGCCCTGCGTGTCGCAGTGATTTATACCCAGCAACAGGCAGCGCGCTCTGAGCCTGCCTTATCCGAAGGGGCAGCCTAGTCGGCGTATTGGTCAAACAGCCGCGTCATCTTGTCAAAAATGGTGCGGCGTGTTTCAGCCCCTTCCATCATCACTTCGTGCTGCGCGCCCTCGACCAGATCCAGTTCCCCACCGGGCCAGCGGGCCATGCGATCATGGATGGCTGCGGTGTTGACGATCTGCTCCTGTGTCCCGAGGAAGGTGATGCAGGGCAGCGCGGGCGAGGGCAATTGGGCAAGATCAGCGCATTCACGCAAACTCTCACCCAACCATCGCACCGTTGGCCCGCCGAGCGACAGATCCGGCTGTGCAGCAAGCTGGTCCTGCATGAGACGATACATCTCTGCATCATTGGTGAGCGAATTGCCTGTAAACGGGCTGGCCTGCACATAGGGTGCAAGCGTGGTTGTCGGGGTCCGCATCGCGCCGATGCCGAACCGGTCGCCCATTGCGCTGAGCAGCCGCGCCACAGGGCGTAGGGCCGGGGGAATCTGAATGCCCCACATCGGGGCGGAAAACACGCAGGCCTTAACTGGCAGCCCCTCCATCACGGCGCGAAGCCCAATGGCCCCGCCCATGGAGTGCCCAAGTACAAACCAGGGTTTTGGCAACGCCAGCCGCTCGGCCAGATCTACAGCCGCGTCGACATCTTTCTGAAAATCTCTAAACGCAACAACATGGCCCAGAAGGCGCTCGGGCAGCAGCCGGTCAGCAAGCCCCTGACCGCGCCAGTCAACCGCCAGAGTGGCATAGCCGCGATTGGCCAGGTCCTGGGCGGCCGCGCCGTATTTCTCAATATATTCGGTGCGTCCCGGAAACAGTAGCAACGTACCTTTTTGGGCACCATCCGGGCGCCAATGGCCCACGCGGATGCGCAGGCCATCGCTGGTGGTCACCCAATGAGCCTGCCCACCGTCGGGTCCTCGCGCGATATCGGCAAAGAATGGGGCGGGGGTCAGATCCATCAGGTGCGCGTCCATCAGGCCATTGCCGATGCCAGCTTCATCGCGGTGCTCATGTCACCATCGATGGTCAGCTTGCCGCTCATGAAAGCTGTGGTGGGGTTCAAATCCCCTTCGATGATCGACTGGAACGTCTCGGCATCGGCGGTCATGGTGACTTCTGCTTCTTCGTCTGCGACGCGCGCACCATTCTGGTCGAGCATGATCGTGCCCATCCCGGTGATGTCGAATTTGGCGGAGCCATCAAAGCCGCCGTCCATTTTTTCGTTCAGCGTTTCTGCTGCTTGGGTCAGCGTTTCGCTCATGTTTAGTCCTCATATTTGATCCGCAGCCCGCAATTTTATGTGAGGGAAGGCTCCCCGGCTCTGGAAAACGCGGGCTGCGCGGTTACACTTAACCCATCATGGTTGCAAAATTCTCCAATCTCAAAGCTATCGTGGCGGCAACGTCTTTGACAGTCCTGTTTTCCGTGCCTTTGCAGGCGCGCGCGGAGTCCCCTGCGGATGAGGCCGGATTGCTTGCGGCCTTGGCCCAGGCTGATCCGGACGAGGCGATCGGTCTGGACAGGTCGTTACAGGCCCTCTGGGGCAGCAGTGGGTCTCCGGCGATGGACCTGTTGCTGAAACGTGGCAAAGACGCGCTCGAGCGGGGCGACACCCGCATTGCTATCGAGCACCTGACAGCGCTGACGGATCATGCGCCCGGATTTGCTACTGGCTGGTATGAACGCGCGCGGGCCTATTTTACTGCGGGGCTTTTTGGGCCAGCGGTGGCTGATCTGGAGCAAACGCTGATGTTGAACCCCAATGACTACAACGCGATCTTTGCGCTGGGGGCGATGTTCGAACAGTTCAATGATCCGCAGAACGCCTATGAGGCCTACAAAAGGGCGCAGGCTATACATCCGCATCACGAGGCGATAACCAACGCGCTCGACCGGCTGAAGACCACGGTTGAAGGCAGAGAGCTGTAAAACGGGCAAGTGAACGCGGTTCGGGCGTTGAGGGCGATATCATGACAGGCATGCAGAGTTCCGGGACTGCCCGGGTCCTGGCGGTTTTGGGACCGACCAATACCGGCAAGACGCATTATGCGATCGAACGCATGTTGGGACACCGCACCGGTGTCATGGGATTTCCGCTGCGGCTTCTGGCGCGGGAGGTTTATGACAAGGTCGTGGCGGCCCGTGGCCCATCCGTGGTGGCGCTGGTCACCGGGGAAGAACGCATCGTTCCGCCCCGCGCGCAGTATTGGATTTGCACGGTTGAGGCGATGCCTGAGGGCATGGGCTGTGATTTTTTGGCGGTGGATGAGATCCAGCTCTGCGCAGACCCGGAACGCGGCCATGTTTTCACCGACCGGCTGTTGCGCGCGCGCGGCACGCAGGAGACGCTGTTTCTGGGGGCGGATACCATGCGCGGACCGATTGCAGCACTGGTCCCCGGTGTCCAGTTCCTGCGCCGCGAGCGGCTCTCTGATCTGGTCTATTCAGGTTCAAAAAAGCTCAGCCGAATGCCCGCGCGCACAGCAATTGTGGGATTTTCCATCGATAATGTCTACGCAATCGCTGAGCTGTTGCGCCGCCAAAAGGGGGGCGCCGCGGTGGTCATGGGCGCGCTCAGTCCGCGAACGCGGAACGCTCAGGTGGAGCTCTACCAGAATGGAGAGGTGGACTATCTGGTTGCGACCGATGCGATCGGCATGGGGCTCAATCTCGATATTGATCACGTCGCCTTTTCCTCGCTGACCAAATTCGACGGGCGCCGGATGCGGCAGCTGGCGCCCAATGAACTGGCGCAGATTGCGGGACGGGCAGGGCGCGGCATGAGCCACGGCAGTTTCGGGGTAACCGGCGATGCGCCGCCGCTGGAGGATGGCGTGGCGCAGGCCATTATGGAGCATCGGTTCACGCCGCTTAAAAAGCTGAACTGGCGCTCCTCCAAGCTTCAATTTGGCACTGTGGAGGCGCTGATCCGCTCTCTCGAATCAGCGCCGGAGGATCAGAATTTGGTTCGCGCACGCGAAGCGGATGATCTTATCGCATTGAAATCGCTTTCCCAGCAGGATGAAATTCTGGCGCGGACGACCAATGCCCCCTCTGTGCGACTGCTTTGGGATGTTTGCCGGGTTCCCGATTTTCGCGGCATTTCTCAGTCGGAACATTCTGGCCTTTTGGGCGTTTTGTTCCAGTATCTGCACGGATCCGGGGTTGTGCCGGACGATTGGCTGGCGCGGCAGATAAAAAGGATCGACAGGGTTGATGGCGACATTGACGCATTGTCGAAACGTTTGGCCTTTATCCGGACCTGGACCTACGTTGCACAACGGAACGGCTGGGTACGTGATGAAAGTCATTGGCGCGGAGAGACGCGCGCTGTAGAAGACAGATTGTCGGACGCCTTGCACGAACGTCTGACTCAGCGATTTGTGGACCGGCGCACATCCGTGCTTTTGCGCCGGCTCAAACAGAAGGAGGCCCTTTTGGCCGAAGTGAATGACAAGGGTGAAGTGACCGTCGAAGGTGAATTCGTTGGTCGTCTTGAAGGGTTCCGGTTCTCGCCGGACAAGAGCGCTCAGGGCGCCGAGGCAAAGGCGCTGAAATCCGCCTCCCTGCAAGCACTCGCACCGCATTTCCATCTCCGGGCTGACCGTTTCTACAACGCGCCGGATACTGAAATTGATTTTACCGATCAGGGCGGCCTGATGTGGGGCGAACATGCTGTCGGCAAATTGGTGGCCGGCGCAGATCCACTGAACCCACGTATTGAGGTTTTTGTCGATGATGCTGCGGGGGCTGACGTCGCGCAGAAGGTCGAACGTCGCCTGCAGCATTTCATCTCCCGCAAGATCAACGCGCTGTTTGAGCCGCTGCTCAACCTGCAACGGGACGAAGAGCTGACTGGCCTTGCCCGTGGCTTTGCCTTCCGCATGGTCGAGGGGCTGGGCCTGCTGCCGCGTGGAGCCGTCGCACAAGAGGTGAAGGATCTGGATCAGGATGCCCGTGGCGCGTTGCGTAAGCACGGCATTCGTTTTGGCCAGTTCACCATCTTCATGCCGCTGCTGCTGAAGCCGGCACCGACCCGTTTGCGTCTGGTGCTCTGGGCACTTTCCGAAGGTCTGGGGGAATTCCCGGATGCGCCGCCAGCTGGCTTGGTGACCGTACCGGTCATCAAGGATGCACCGCAGGGATATGACACCATGTGCGGCTATCGCAATGCAGGCGAACGCATGATCCGTATCGATATGCTGGAACGTCTTGCAGATATGTTGCGGGCCGAAGACAGCCGTGGTGGTTTTGAAGCCAAGGCCGACATGCTGTCGATCACCGGCATGACGCTTGAGCAGTTTGCCGACCTGATGCAGGGGCTTGGCTATCAGGCTGACAAGGGCGAGCGGGTGAAAGCCAAGGCCGTTGACGCCGTGGTTACTGAAACCGGCACTCCGGAGGCTGACGTTCCTGTTATGGATGCGGCTCAGCAGGTGGAGAACACACCAGCCGCTGCGCCGGATGAGGCTGACACTGCAGCAACCACTGATGCTGTTGTTGCGGACCCCGTCGCGCCCGCTGATGTCCCAGCGGAGATCGCCGGGATTGAAGACTCAGGCGTCGCGCCCGTGGCTGAAGAACTGGCAGATCCGGTTGCTGCGGATCCGATCCCGGAAACCGCAGAAATCGAGACACCTGTCGGCGATGCGGCGGATGCGAAGGTCGAGGAGCAGGAAACAGAGGTATTCTACACCTTCACCTGGGGCCGCGCTCGCAAGACTGGCGGCAACCGCAATGGCAACCTGCGTGGTCAGGATGCTGGCAGTGAACGCAGTGGTGCCAAACGCGGGGGCGACGCCCCGCGTGGCAAAGGCAAACCGCGCGGCGGTAAGCCCGGCGGTCGCGATGGCAAGCCCGGCAAAAAGGGTGGCCGTCAGGATCAAGGCAGCAAGACCTATTCGGCACGCCCGCCGAAAAAGGAAAAGCAGATCGATCCCGACAATCCCTTTGCCGCAGCACTGATGGGGTTGAAGCAATCCGATTGATCGTCGGTCGCTGAAACTGAAGAGGATGCTGGTGAGCGAGAAGATCAGAATTGACAAATGGCTGTGGCAGGCGCGGTTCTTCAAGACCCGCAGCCTGTCCGCCAAAATGGTCAGTGGTGGTCATCTTCGTCTCAATGGCAATAAAATTGCAAAACCGGCTCAGAACGTCTCTTCCGGGGACGTTCTGAGCTTCCCGCAGGGCCGCATCATCCGAACCGTGCGGATCGAAGCCCTCGGAACACGGCGCGGACCTGCCCCAGAGGCACAGGCGCTGTACTTTGATTTGACCGAAAAACAGGACCCCGTGCCGCGCAACCCGCGCTACGAGGGAAAAGGTCGCCCGGATAAGAAAGAGCGCAGGGCGCTTGATCTTAGTCGTCGGGATGGTGTGTTTTGACATCTTGAAGCCGGCGCTTCGGTGATTTAGCTACAAGCCAAACAGCTACGGGACTCGGCCAACCATGACTTATGTCGTTACGGATAACTGCATCGCCTGCAAATACACCGACTGCGTCGAAGTCTGTCCGGTCGATTGCTTCTATGAGGGTGAGAACACGTTGGTGATCCATCCGGATGAATGTATCGATTGCGGTGTTTGCGAACCGGAATGCCCCGCGGATGCGATCCGCCCGGATACGGAGCCGGACATGGACAAATGGGTCGAATTCAACCGCAAATATTCTGAAATGTGGCCAGTCATCGTCTCCAAAAAAGACCCGCTTCCCGAGGCTGAAGAGCGTGACGGCGAAGAGGGCAAGTTGGAGAAATATTTCTCCGAGGCTCCGGGCGAAGGCGGCTGATCCAAGATTCTATCCGGGACTTGCGGAGCACTTGATCTGCCGACTCACCTCAGGTGTTCTTGGCGCTGCCGCCAAGGAAGGCGGGGTGGTCCGTCCGTTTCGCGGTGTTTTCTATGATCCGATAGCCCGTCACCGTGAGGTTTCACGGACCCTCGCCTTTTTGTAAGGCAAAAAATGTGATATACTCAGTCAGGAAATGACCAATCACGGATGTCCGCCTTGGCTGTGCGCCTCATGTCGCACGGGTCTGTTGGCGGTTTTCCTGCGACATGTCTGCGGCGCGGGTCTTCGGATCATCGCGCGCCTGGACTTGTGGCAGCCCAGCCGATCCTGACATCGGCACATAGCGAGGAAAGACCTGTATGACTAAATCGAAGAAGCCTGAATTCCGCCCCGACGACTATGTTGTGTACCCCGCCCATGGCGTTGGCCAGATCATTTCGATCGAGGAGCAGGAAGTGGCCGGCTTCGCGCTGGAACTGTTCGTGATCACCTTCGAGAAGGACAAGATGACCCTGCGGGTGCCGACCAACAAGGCAACCGAAATTGGCATGCGGTCGCTCAGCTCCCCCGATGTGATCGCCAAGGCGATGACCACGCTCAAGGGTAAGGCGAAGGTAAAGCGCGCCATGTGGTCGCGCCGTGCCCAAGAGTATGAGCAGAAAATCAACTCAGGTGATCTGATTTCCATCGCCGAAGTAGTGCGCGACCTGCACCGCACCGATGATCAGCGCGAGCAGAGCTACTCGGAGCGTCAGCTCTATGAGGCTGCGCTTGAGCGCCTGACGCGTGAGGTGGCAGCGGTTTCCGGTGGCGATGAAATCTCTGCCGCGAAGCAGGTTGACGAGGTGCTGACCTCCCGCGCTGCGGCGTGATCTCTACCCAGAAACAGCGGTGATCGAACCAGCTTATATTCGAAAAATCAAAAACAAAGGCTGCGCTTCAAGGCGTGGCCTTTTTGATTTTTGGGCTATGATTTAGCCCCTCCCGATGTCACTGCGTATATCTGACTGGGTGACGCGCCCGACCATGGCTAAAAAACGAGCAGAGAATATCCATGACGGATCTAAAAACTCGCCTGACCGATCTCTATCGTGGCACCGATAGCGCATCGGTCCGGTTTCGCTATGGGTTGATCGGCTTTGATGCCATCACCATCCTGTTTTTCATGTCCACTGCTCATATCCCCCATGGGCCTTGGCTGATCGGGCTGAGCTGGCTGGCGGGGCTGGTCATCGCATTGGATCTGGCGGCACGGCTTTGGATCAGCAGCAACCGCCGCAAGCTGTTCTGGCGCATCTACACGCTCGCTGACATCATCGTTCTGGTGTCGCTGTTGCTGGAGACCATTCTGCCCGGAGGATTGGCGTTCCTGCGCATCTTGCGGGGCCTACGACTGATCCACTCCTACCATTTGCTGCAGGATCTGCGGCGTGACAGCCGGTTTTTTCGTCGTCATGAAGATGCGATCATTGCCGGGATTAACCTGTTCATCTTTGTCTTTGCGACGTCGATGACGGCACTGGTTTTCTTCATGGATACCACGGGCAGCGACTATCCGTATATCGATGCGCTCTATTTTACGGTCGCGACGCTGACCACCACCGGCTTTGGCGACATCACCATGGCGACCCCTGCTGGCAAAACCTTCTCGGTGTTTGTCATGGTGGTGGGGGTGACCCTGTTTGTGCGGCTGGCGCAGGCGATCTTTAATCCGCAGCGTGTGCGCTATACCTGCAGCCAATGCGGGCTGACCCGCCACGATGTAGATGCGGTGCATTGTAAGCACTGTGGCGGACAGCTGAAGATCCGCACCAGCGGCGTGGAGTAAGCGGCAGCGGTGCTCAGCTGAGGGCGGCGGACAGGCAGAGCAGGGCGACAAGCTCACTCAACTGCTGCGTGGCCCCCAACACATCACCGGTCTGTCCTCCGATCTTGGTGCGGGCGGTGGCAGCGATGACGGCAGCGATCGTACACATCGCCAGCAAGGGTCCCCAGGCGTTCCAGCCGAGGAACAGTACGGCAGCCAGGGTTGCAATCGCCAGCCCCAGCCCGCAGACCCTCCAGGGCGGGCGCCCGACGGAGGAGGACAGGCCGGTGATGCGCGCATTCGGCAGCGCTGCCATAACAACCGGCATCATAGCCCGGCTCAGCATGGCCACGGGCAAGAGCACCCACACCGCGTCAGCTGCCAGCAGACTCGCATAGGCGATCCAGCGCAGACCAATTGTCATGATCAGCGCCAGAACCCCATAGGTGCCGATTTGGCTGTCCTTCATGATCTCCAACCGCCGCTCACGGGTGAAACCACCCCAGAACCCATCTGCGGTATCTGCGAGCCCATCTTCATGCATGGCGCCCGTTAGAAGTGTCTGCGTGAGCAGCGCGATCCCAGCAGCCAGCATCGGAGATAATCCCATGCCCTGCGCGATCACCGCCAACAGGCACGCCGGTACCGCAACGGCAACCCCAGCAAAGGGAAATGCCCAAGCCGCGTGCGCATGTCGCGCAAACTGCTGTTTTTGCAACCTTGGCATGGGCAAACGTGTCAACAAGATCAACACGAGCAGAAAATCTACACCAGATATGTCGTTTTTTCGCATTTGCGGGCCTCACGGAGGGCTTGCGGTGTCAAGATGAACCGGTACATACGGATGATCCGCTTTACCTGCGACGACCCCTTCGATGCAATGAGGCTTTCCATGCTGTCACCGCTCTTTTCGCTTGATCACTTTCGTGCGCAGCTTGCGCAGGCTCCGGGCGTGGATGAACGGGCTGAAACGGCCGCGGCCGAACGCAACAGCCAATTGACCAAGCCGCCGGGCTCGCTTGGGCGATTGGAGGATCTGGCGATCTGGTACGGCAGCTGGCGTGGCACCGAGCGCCCGGTGATCCGGGCGCCGCAGGTGATCGTCTTTGCGGGCAACCATGGCATCGTGCAGCAGGGGGTCTCGGCCTTCCCGAGCGAGGTGACCGCGCAGATGGTCGCCAATTTCAAACACGGCGGCGCCGCGATCAACCAGCTGGCAAAGCTCGCGGGTGCCCGGCTCGATGTTCATAGCCTTGATCTGGAAACGCCAACCAAGGACTTTACCAAAGACGCGGCCATGGACAGCGCCGAACTACTCAGTGCGTTGCAGACTGGATGGAAATCGGTTGATCCCTCCGCGGATCTGCTTGTGGTGGGCGAGATGGGTATTGGCAATACCACACCGGCCGCAGCGCTGGCGTGCGCGCTGTTCGGGGGGGACGCCGGGGATTGGACCGGACGTGGAACCGGTGTCGACGACACGGGCTTGGCAAATAAAACCCGGGTTGTAGCGGAAGGGGTGGCGCTGCATGGCCCGGCCATCACTGACGGGGTTGAGGCGCTGCGCCGTCTCGGCGGGCGCGAGATTGCCGCCATGGCCGGGGCGATGACCGCGGCCCGCATGATGAAAATTCCGGTCATTCTGGACGGGTTTATCTGCTGCGCGGCGGCGGCCTGCTTGATGCGGACCCACCCGGCGGCACTGGATCACGTCGTCGCAGGGCACCAGAGCGCCGAAAGCGCCCATGCCGCATTGCTGACCCATCTTGGCAAACCACCGTTTCTCTCGCTGGATCTACGCCTTGGAGAGGGATCTGGTGCGGCTTTGGCCATCCAGGTACTGCGGGCCGCTGTCGCGTGCCACAGCGGTATGGCAACCTTTGAGGAAGCGGGCGTCTCCGGCAGCTGAGCTGCCGATAGACGGCTCAGTATTGCTTTACCCGCCGTTGGACGATGAGGCGATGCAGCTGGGACTCAGGCTAATTTCTGGTCTGAGGATTTCTTGGCCTCTGCAAGCTCCAGGAGCGCTGTTTCCAGATCTTTCTCCAGCTCACGGGCACGGGCGATATAAGCCGGGTTTTCGCTGGCCGGTGTCCCGGGAATCCAGAGGCCTGCCAGCTCGCGCACGGTTTGACGATCATGCGCATAGAAGGTCTGTTCGGCCTGCGCCGCCTCATATTCGCTCAGCCCGATCTGCTCCAGAACATAGCGCCCGGCACGCAGGGAGCTGTCGAACATCTCGCGCACAATATCATTCGCCCCTGCCTTGTAGAGTTCAAACACATGGTTGCGATCAAATGCGCGGGCAATGATATGCAGATCCGGATACCCACGACGGGCATGGGCAACCAACCTGAGTGCAGCCTCTCTGTCGTCAAGCGCCACAACGAGGACCTTGGCCTTTGCAATGCCAGCTGCTTTCAGCAGTTCGGGGCGGGTGGGGTCACCGAGGAAGCTCTTGACGCCAAACCGCCGCATCAGCTGTACGGATGCCATATTGCTGTCCAGAACAACGGTATTGAACCCACTGGCACGGACCAGGCGATTGACGATCTGGCCGAAGCGTCCAATCCCGGCAATGATGACCGGGCCTTCTTCATCGATCTCATCAGGGGCCTGTTCTTTTGGACTGTCCTTGCTGTATTTCGACAGCAGGTCATAGAGAATGAACAACAGCGGGGTGATCAGCATCGACAGGGCGATCACCAGAAGCAGTTTTTCTGACAGTTCAGGCGGCACAACATTGAGCTGCCGTGAAAATGCCAGCAGGACGAACCCAAATTCACCCGCCTGCGCAAGGCCCAGCGTAAACAACCAGTGATCGCGTTTCTTCAGGCCAAATGCTTTGCCCACAAAGTAAAGCACGGCGCCTTTTGCAATGATCACCAGGAGGGCGAGGCCGATCAGATCGCCCGGCTCTGCCAGAAACAAGCGATAGTTGATACCGGCGCCGACAGTGATGAAGAATAACCCCAGCAGCAGCCCCTTGAAGGGGTTGAGGTCGCTTTCCAGTTCATGCCTGAATTCGCTGTTGGCAAGAACCACCCCCGCCAGAAAGGCTCCAAGCGCAGGCGAGAGGCCGACTAGCGTCATCAGGAACGAGATGCCAACAACGATCATCAGCGCCAAAGCCGTGTACATCTCGCGCAGGTTGGAGGCATGAATGAACCGGAACACCGGACGGGCGAGATAGACCCCGGCCAGCACAATTGACCCGATTGCGGCAAGGGTCACCAGGGTTACAGCCCAACCGGGCAGCCCTTCGACAAGCGAAAGTGTGGCGTGGCTGGATGCGGCATGGGCATCATCCGCACCGCGAGCGATGGATCCATTCCCGGTGATCTGGGCGCCATGTTGGGCGGCCAGCAGCGGCAGTAAGGCAAGGATGGGGATGACCGCGATATCCTGCGTGAGCAAAACCGAGAATGTCGCCCGCCCCCCGCCGGTCCGCATCAGTCCCTTTTCAGAGAGGGTCTGCAGTACGATGGCGGTTGAGGAGAGCGAGAGCGCCAAGCCAATGGCCAGACCCACCTGCCAGGTCTCCCCTGCCAGCATGGCTGCACCCATCAGGGCCATCGTGCTCACAAGGATCTGGAGGCCGCCGAGGCCGAGCAACTTATGCCGCATCGCCCAAAGTGCGCGGGGCTCCAGCTCCAACCCGATCAGAAAAAGCATCATGACGACGCCGAATTCGGCAAAATGGCGCAGATCTTCGGCTTCGCTTCCGACGAACCCGAACACCGGTCCGATTATGATTCCGGCAGCCAGATAGCCCAAAACCGACCCAAGCCCGAGGCGTGCGGCAATCGGCACGGCAATCACCGCGGCTGCAAGGTAGATCGTCGCCTGATAGAGAAATGCATCCATAAGTTTCGGTATCGCAAGCGCCGCCCGGCTTGGCAACGTTTAACATGCGATGGTGGCGCGGGTCGGTGTGGCGGCGCTGCCATTTGCTGCTACGGCACCATATCTGTCCGAAAAAGCAACCTGCACGGAGCGGCCTGACCGTCGCGCAGGACCGGTCGGGCCTCTCGTCAAACGGAGCGCACGCGTATTTGGCTTTGCAGGAGGGGCACCCCAGGGCAGAACCCATCAATGCAGTACTGCTGGCACGCTAAGGGCAATAATACAGAGGTTTTGAGCGCGCCGGGACTGGCGGTCGCAACCTAAAAAACTCGATGCCACTGCGTTGCCGCAGTTCAAAGGTCCGGGCACGAGCTGGCTCATCTGAGTTACGTCTCTCAGGCCTTTGAGATAGAGCCGCTATTCCTGCGGCTCTATTTCTTATCAGGGACAACAGAAAACCAGCGCTGGCAGATTAGTGGATCCTGACCCCGGTTTGTGCATAACCTGTGCGCCTCGCGTCAGCGTTCCAGTGAGCGGATCTCATTACTGAGTTTTGCAATACGCTCCAGCCGTTGGGATATGCGCTCCTGAAAGACGCCAAGCTGATCGATGATATCCGCCAGTGTTTCGCCTGACTCCGGTAGGCGGGCACTTTCGATCTTGCACAGAACACGGGTCGAGCTGAGGCCTAGAAAGTGGCGGTGCATAACCTGACAGGCATGCATGATTCGTGAGGCTTCGCGCTCCACCTGGTCGAGCCCATTGCCCGCGCGTTCCAGCTGCTGGGCCACCAGCTGAGCCAGGATGTCGCGTTCTCCCTGCATGTCAACTTCTCCCAGGCTGCGCCGTTCCTTTTGAAGCTGGATGTCGCATTCCTTCAGGACACGCACCATGCACTCCACAAACAGGGAATCGTCCACGGCCGCCTCGATCACCGCGAAATTGCTGTCCTTGCCCATGACATGCGCTGCAAACCAGTCAGACATTTCACGCGACATCGCGCCATAGTTCTGCGACAGCACGGTGACCGGTCCGCCCGAGGGTTCAATACGCGACGCAATGACCCGCAGGTTATGCGGGATTGTATGCATGGCGTCGAAATCCTTGATCAGGCCTTCGGTCTCACCGACGAGTGTCTTGGCGTTGTCCAGCATCTGACACAGATCGACAATCATCTGATCTGGCTCATTCTCCAGTCCGATATCGCGCGCGATCAGTTCCTCACTCATCGCTTTGGTCGCGAATTGCCGATAGTTGTCAAAACCATGATCGACGATCCAGCCCTTCAGGCGTTCGGCGCTTTCCTCGGGTGTCAGACCTTCGTTTTGCTCCGCCGCAAGCAGCTTGGCGTAGAGGCTTCGGGTATCGTCGAACATCTTGCTGCTGGGTTTGATCCGCGCTGACAGGTAACCGTCAGCGCAGGGCACCACGACAGCATACACCCAGTAATAAAGCCCATCTTTCGACTTGTTCTTGACGTAGGCGCCCATGGTCTGACCGCTCTTGATGGTGTCCCAGAACAATTGGAACACACCCTTGGGCATGTCGGGATGGCGAATGGTGCGATGTGGCGCGCCAAGCAGTTCTTCCCAATCGTGGTGGGATACCCTGCGGAACACATAGTTGCCGGCGAGGATGACCCCCCGGCTGTCGGTGCGGGAGAAGAACACCTCGTTTAGCCCAAATGGAGCCTCGCCGCGGGTGGGGCGGCTTTCAATGCGACGATCTACAAAGGACACGGTCTCTATCCAATCTCTAAGTCTGTACCGTGTTTGTATAGCGCACGAGTGTTCACGGAACCTTAAGTCGGCAGCGGCCCATCGCTTTTTAATTGTGCCATCACAATCTGGCTCTGGACACGCGCGACCGTCGGGTGCGGCAGCAGAATTTCATGCAAAAGCCGGTTTAACGCAGCAAGATCAGTGCAGAATACCCTAAGCAAATAATCGGCTTCGCCCGTCATGGTCCAGGCTGATGTTATTTCAGGACGCATCCGGACCAGCCGTGAAAATCGTTCAGATTGTTCGGGTCCGTGACTTTCCAGGTGGACCTGCACAAACCCCTGAACACTCAACCCCAGCTTGTCAGGATCCAGACGTGCTTCGTAGCTGCGGATGTAGCCGTCGGCCTCCAGGCGCTGCCGGCGTCGCCCGGCCTGACTCGCTGAGAGGTTCAGCAGTTCCCCCAGCTGCTGTGCCGTCAGATGAGCGTCTTTTTGCAGTGCGGAGAGCAGTTTCTGATCAGTTATGTCTAGCATGTGCGGGACTTTCACGATTATTGTGATTTTTGCGCGTGATTTGCGCGCCTCTACACTGGCATATTCTAAACTATGCGCAAAACAAGCATCTGAATTGCGGTATTCTGAATGCAGCTAAACTATTCCCTATTTGGAGGAAGCCGCATGGGCCCGTTCCCGCATAACGCACCGAAATCCGTCATCAGCCCAGAAAATCCGGCCGGGACCGATGGGTTTGAATTCGTCGAATTTGCCCATCCCGACCCGCAGGAGCTGCGCGATCTCTTTGCGCGCATGGGGTATGAGCTGGTGGCGCGCCACAAGAGCAAGCCGGGCATCGAGCTGTGGCAGCAGGGGGATATCACCTATGTCCTGAATGCCGAGAAAGGCAGCTTTGCCGAGCGTTTCGTGGCGGATCATGGTCCTTGTGCGCCATCCATGGGGTGGCGTGTTGTTGATGCGCAAAAGGCCTTCGAACATGCCGTCTCAAAGGGGGCAGAAGCTTATGAAGGTGACGACAAGACGATGGACGTCCCTGCGATTAAGGGGATTGGTGGCTCGCTGATCTACTTTATCGACCAGTACTATGACACCTCGCCTTATAACACCGAGTTCGAGTGGCTCACCCAGTCAAAACCGCGCGGTGTTGGCTTTTATTACCTCGATCACCTGACCCATAACGTCTTCAAGGGCAATATGGACAAATGGTTCAGGTTCTATGGCGAGTTGTTCAACTTCAAAGAAATCCGATTCTTTGACATCGAAGGCAAATTCACCGGGCTGCTGAGCCGCGCACTGACCTCTCCTTGCGGACGCATCCGCATCCCGATTAATGAAGATCGCGGCGAAACCGGGCAGATTGTCTCCTATCTGAAAAAATACAACGGTGAGGGTATCCAGCACATCGCGGTTGGTAGCGAAGATATCTATGGCGCGACGGATGAGATTTCAGACCGCGGGATCAAGTTCATGCCAGCCCCTCCGGCCAGCTACTATGAGATGAGCCACGACCGTGTGATCGGCCATGAGGAGCCGCTGGACCGGATGCAGAAACATGGCATCCTTATTGACGGCGAAGGCGTTGTTGACGGGGGGGAGACCAAGATCCTGCTGCAAATCTTCTCCAAAACTGTGATTGGGCCGATCTTCTTCGAATTTATCCAGCGCAAGGGCGACGACGGCTTCGGCGAAGGCAATTTTAAGGCGCTGTTTGAGTCGATTGAACGCGAACAGATTGCCAACGGGGAGCTTGCAGGGGCTGAGTGATCAGCCGTTTGCAGACCGTAACGACAAAAGCCGGACCAAGATTGGTCCGGCTTTTTTGTTCGATCTTTTGGCGCGTATTCTGCACCTTGTTCGCAGTGTGCTGACTGTGTTGGCCTTAACCGCTGGGGATCTTCAACGTCAGGTTGCGGTTGCCTTTTTGGTATTGCAGCTGGCTGTCGCCAATAGCCACAACACGACCACCATCGATCCGATCTCCGACCTTTACCTTTTTGTAGCGGCCGTTGGGCATCAGGATCAGCGCGCGGCGATTTGACGGGGTGCCGTAGACACCAATCAGGTTCACCCGCCGCAGATTTATCGCATTGTCGACGGTGGCCTGCCGCGCAACCGAGGCGCTGGATGGGATTCGTGGTGTAACGGTTCGCGGCGGTGCGCTGGCGACCGCCTCTGAGATGCTGGGCTCCGCATTGCGCTGACGGTTGCGCTGCGCACGGTCGACCAGATTGGCAAAATTGGCTGGCCGCCCTCGGGGCACAACGGAGCGTGCAATCGCCTGTGCGGTTGCGGGCAGGCTGTTCTCTTCTGGCGGTTTCAATCCCGGTGGGCGACCACGGGGGCGAAGCGCGCCCAGTTCAGCACGGCTCAACCCGCCAAGCTGCGCACGCTCGTTTTGTTCGACGAGATCGTTGGGGCGCTGTTTGGGGCGAAGTTCCGACAAGATCACCTGACGCGCGGCTTCCTCCGCTGCGGCGGCAACGTCCGGGTCTGGGCGGGCAGGGGTCGGTGGCGGGACCTTTTCGGGACGGCCGAGGAACACCATGATCCCGTCCGGGTTCAGCGTCCCGCCCGGGGTGGCCTTGACCAATCCGCGCTCATCCAGGTCAAACTGCTGTCCGGCAGCAGTGGGGGTGCTGATCGTGCCCAGTTCCAGATCCGTGGCGAACAATGTCTGATCAGGCAGGGCTGTTGCGTCTTCGGAGATATCCGTTGGGTCAATTGACGCCACATAGAGGGTCTCAAGCGTATCTGTTCCCGGGGCCTCGGGCGTTTCAGGCGCGTGTTGCCAGATGCCGGTTGCAGCGTATTGGGCCGCGCGTGTGAGCGGCGTATCCTGATCGGTCGCCGCCGCAGCCTCATCCGCTTCCGGGGCCAGCTCGGCCTGGTCCAGATCCTCAGTAAGGGTCTCATCTGTCGTCGGTGTGGCGTCCTGCTCCAGCCGCAGCGCGTCCAGAACGGCCGTATCCGTGCTGGAAAGACCCTCATCACCGTTCGCAGTCGCAGCTGCGTCACTGGGGGAAGTGCCGTCTGGCGTTGCGTCCAGTGGCAACAACGCCCCCTCATCAGGCTGATCTGGTATCGCGCTGACCTGCGGCGCGATGTCACCGGAGCCGCTTGTGTTTGGGCTGCTTAATGGCACCGCAGTTGCGTCACTGACGGCATTGCGGGACTGCCTGTCGGCAAGGATTGCCCAGGCCGCCACAATCGCCATGACAATTAGCAAGCCGCTCACCAGAGCCAAGCCAAGGAAACGTGGCTTGCCGCCGACCTTCTGCTTTGAGACGCCGGCCAGTAGGGATGCCTTGCCTGCCTCATGCAGGGATTTCTTGTCTTTGGGCGTCTCCGTGAGTGGGATGTCCCCTATGTCATCACGGGGTAGAACCGGCGCCGGGCCCGATGCTTTTGGAGCGGGGGGGATACTACTCTTGGCGGCGAGGGAGGGGACGATCGGTCCGGTTGTCTGAGCGGCCTGCGGCTGCGCTTTGACGTCGCCTTTTCCCAGCGCCGCCGGGCTGTCGGCAAGTGCAATGGAGCCAAAGGCAGCATGAGGCACCACGCGCGGGCCATCCTTTGGCTTGGTATCTGTATACGGCGCTGCGGTATTGGCCCCAGCACCGGTTTTGGTCGCTGCGGGGGCTTTGGGCGATGCTGGGGCGGCCGTTGGTACCGACGCTTTCTGTGCGCGCAGCTCCCCATCCTTGCGTCGCCGTGTCGAAAAACCGCTCGCAGCGATGGCTGTTGGCGGTGCCGGTGTATCTTCGGTATCCGCAACGGGCGTGTCGTCAGAGACGTGATCCGGCTCAGCTCCGGTCTGTTCGACCGGCTTGCTCTCCGCTGCAGCAGTTTCAGTCTCATCAACGGAACTGTCATCAGTAGATGCGTCTTCGAGTTCCGACACGGGCTCTGACGGGGCAGGGGCCGCGGGGGCGGTATCATCAGCGTCGGGCGCGTCGGGTGATGCGTTTTCGTCCAAGCGGGTGTCGGCATCTACCTTAGCGTCCGCACCTGTGTCTGATGCGTCTGAGATGGCGGGCGGCGCACCTGCCGGGCCGATATCAACCACCGCGACACCGTCAGGTTCAACCGGGGCTTCCCCGGATTGCAGCAGGGTCTGAGACGCGCCGAAAAACGGCTCCCCCAGAAAGTTCATTTCCTGCGGCGTCGCAACGAAGCTCACCGGCAGAAACCCATGCATCAGCGCAAAATCTTCAGCCTCTTGCAAAGTCTCGCGGGCGACGGCAGCCACATGTGTCTGTGCCCCGTCCTCACTCAGGTCGAAGGCCAGCTCATCCACGCGATACGGGGTCGCCCCATCCAGGCCCTGCTCGGCAGCGGCGCGGCGGCTGTCGAGATCGGTGGTCCCGGTGTCAAGCGTCAGGTATCGAATCTGATCGTTCGGGATGATCAGCTTGCACGCGATCGGTCCCTGGGCATGGCGTTCGCCCAGTTGGCGCAGATCTGCCAGTGCGGCGCTCAGATCTTCGACATCCAGCGAAACCGTGCCAATCTGGCGCCAGCCCCCGGCGGCACGTTGCAATAGGCCAACGCCGGTGGAGGACAGAGAAAGTGCAAACCCCGGTTTCATGATGCAAACACGCCTTCAGCTTTAGTATGCCCATACCCCTGTGTGGCAGGGCGATCTTGGCGCAGACCATAAGGCAGAGCGCGCGCAAGGGAAAGGAAAAGACACGATTTCCCCCTTGCAGGCGGTCAATTGCCATCCCCATGTTACACCCCAGAAAAGGAGCAGTTCGATGAAAGCTAGACATATCTTTGCCTCCGCGCTGGCGGTTCTGCTGGCAACAGGGCTTGCCCATGCGCAGGAAACCCCGGTGGATCGCCAGATCTCGGTCACTGGCGAGGCGCGTATCGCCGTCACCCCGACACTGGCGACAATCACCCTGGGGGTCACCGAGGAGGCGGAAGAGGCCGCGCTGGCCATGTCCGCCGTCTCCACCAAGATGGTCGCGGTGGTCGATGAGTTGCGCGCGGCCGGCATCGCCGCAGAGGATATGCAGACCCAGCAGATTTCACTGAACCCAGTATGGTCGCAGGATCGCAGTTATTCCGAGGGGCGCCGCAAAATCACCGGGTTCAATGCCTCCAATACCCTGGCCCTGCGCATCCGTGATCTGGATCGGCTGGGCGAGGTGCTGGATCAGGTGCTGAAGGTCGGCGCCAATGATTTCCGTGGGTTGAGTTTCGGTGTTGCCGATCCGGCCAAAGTGCAGGACCAGATCCGCGGCGCCGCTGTGAAGGATGCGCGGCGCAAAGCAGCGCAACTGGCAGAAGCCGCCGGAGTTGAGCTGGGCCCTGTGCGGTCAATTCATGATCGCGACACGGGCGGTGGTCAGCCGATGATGGCGATGGAGATGGCCCGCAGCGCACCAATGCCGATTGAGGCAGGGGTGCTGAATTTCAGCCACAGCGTCTCCGTGGTTTACGATATCAAGCTGCCGGTGAACGACTGAGAACTAAAAAAGGCCGGGATGCCCCGGCCTTTTATAATACTATGATACCGGCGTGATATCAGTGACTTAGCTGATCGCCTTGCTCAGGGCCTGATCCAGATCGGCAATCAGGTCATCGGCGTTTTCAATCCCGATGGAGACACGCACAACATTCGCCCCGGCCCCGGCAGCCTCCTGCTGTTCAGGTGTCAGCTGGCGATGGGTGGTCGAAGCAGAGTGAATAATCAGCGAGCGGGTATCGCCAAGGTTGGCGACATGGCTGAAGATTTCCAGCGAGTTCACCAGTTTGACACAGGCGTCATAGCCGCCCTTCACAGCAAAGGTGAACAGCCCGCCGGTGCCCTTGGGATACTGTGCTTTCGCACGATCATGATAGGGCGAGGATGGCAGCCCCGCGTAGGTCACATAATCAACCCGCGGATCCTGCTCCAGCCAGGACGCAACGGTTTTGGCATTCTCGCAGTGGCGTTCCATCCGCAGGCTGAGGGTCTCGATCCCCATCAGCGTATAATGCGCTGCCTGTGGATTCATGGTCATGCCCAGATCGCGCAGGCCGATGGCAATACCATGGAAGGTGAAGGCCAGACCGCCAAAGGTCTCGTGGAACTTCAGCCCGTGATAGGCCGGCTCGGGCTGCGACAGCGACGGGAATTTGTCATTTGCCGACCAGTCGAATTTGCCGGAATCGACAATCACGCCGCCGGTGACGGTACCATTGCCGGTCAGGTACTTCGTGGTGGAATGCACAACCAGCGTCGCACCATGAGCAATCGGGTTGCAGAGATAGGGCGTGGCAGAGGTGTTGTCGATGATCAGCGGCACACCCGCCGCGTCCGCGACATCCGCAATGGAGCGAATATCCGTGACGTAGCCGCCAGGGTTTGCAACAGATTCGCCAAATACCGCCCGCGTGTTGTCATCAATGGCTGCGGCCACAGCCTCAGGGTCGTCAAAATCCACGAATTTAGCCGACCAGCCAAAGCGTTTGATAGTCTGGCTGAACTGGGTGACGGTACCCCCGTAAAGCCGGGTCGAGGCGACCACATTGCATCCCGGTCCCATCAGCGGGAACAACGCCATGATCTGTGCTGCATGGCCGGAGGAGCAGCAGACCGCGCCGACGCCGCCTTCCAGGGTTGCAATGCGCTCCTGAAGCACGGCCACCGTCGGGTTGGTCAGGCGCGAATAGATGAAGCCGACTTCCTGAAGGTTGAACAGGGCCGCCGCATGATCCGCATCGCGAAACACATAGGCCGTGGTCTGGTAGATCGGCGTCTGTCGCGCTCCGGTGGCCGGATCCGGCTTGGCGCCGGCGTGAATTTGCAATGTGTCGAACCCGTAGCTTGGCGCTTCAGACATTGGATGTGCTCCCCTGGATAGTCGACCTCACTGGTCGGAAGTTGTTTCGCGCGTAAGAACACTCTGCCACGCCCCGTAAGGCAAGCTGCAAATTGGCGCCACCCTCGCGTGGCGCAGGATCCGGCAGGGGTATTAAAGGCACTCTTCCGCGGAGGCAGCGCGTTAGAAGTGCTGATTATCGCATCCAGAAACCGGCGGATTTGATCCGGTTGCGCAATGCCTGCTCCTTGCGAGGTAGGTTGTCGCGATCAAACATCGCCCGTACCTTGGCACCACGGCCCTGATAGATCATTCGCTTCATCGGCTCATATTGTTTCAGAACTTTCTTGATCTTGTTCGGGCTGGCCACTGTCTCGAGCGCGGCGACGACATCATCGCTTTCCCGAGCGTAAAGCAGCGGTAAACTGCGGTAATGGCAACTCATCTCCCCATCAAGATAGCCCTCGGGCAGTGTCGCACGCCCCCCGCCGAGGCTGTGAATGACCAGCGGCAGGGCGATCTGATCCAGCCAGGGATCCAGCGACTGGCCGATCAATGCCTTTGGCAGATCGTCGCGGATGGACGCTGCATACTCAAGAAACCGCTGGCCAAAGACGCGCGGACAGCTTCCGTAATAGTAGCCGGCATTGAAATAGAGATAGCGGCGCCAGAAATTTTCAGGCTGGCTGTGATCAAGGCTGCTGTTAAAATCCAATCCAAAGCGATCGTAGAGCGCCCGCCAGATTCCGGTCATGTCGGGACCGTAAAGTGTCGGCTTCGGCCAGGTGCCCTCTCGGCGCAGGGACGCAGAAGGGCGGCTAAAATCCAACGGTAGCTGGTCGAGCGGACCGGTGATCAGCGTGTCGGTGTCAAAGAACACAAATGGCTCCCCCTCCGGCAGCGCCAGAAGTGCCTCAATCTTGTTGCCATAGGGGTAGCTCTCGCCAAAGGCCACCGACTGAAACGGCAAGATGTCTGCTCCCAAAGCTTCCAGCGCTTCTAGCACCGGTTTGTTGCGAATGCTGGGGTCCTTTGTCCAGAGCCCGCTAGGTTGCGGAACCGCCACATAGAGCCGACCCGTAAAATTAGGGGCGTATCGGCGCAGGGAGGCTGCAAACAGCACCGCCTCATATTGCAACCGCCCCGTCTGTCCGACGATCATGATATTGAAACGTGTTTCCGTCATACGGCTGCTTCCGGTTATTCAGGGCGGTCAGCACGTGGTTATGGCTGGCACGCGACAGCCCCTATCAGCTGGTTGATGGCATGATCATATATTTCTGCGTCAGTCACCAGCATGGCTTTGGATCGATTTGACATTTGGGGCCCGACCGCAACGCAGGCTTGGTCAAACAGACCAGCCAAAATGGCTACAGCTGCCAACTCTAGGATGATCGCGCAAACTGCTGGAATTCAGACCTGACAGATCCGGTTGGCCGACTGCAAAGGGGGCGGGATCTATCACGGGAAAATATGCACTCAAATACCGCCATGAAATTCTAAGTCGCGAGACGAATTTTTCGTCTTGCGCCCTCCCGCGAGAGGCGCTATCTCGCTGCCCAAGGCCCCTATAGCTCAGCTGGTAGAGCAACTGATTTGTAATCAGTAGGTCCGCGGTTCGAGTCCGTGTGGGGGCACCATCTTTCCAATTAACCGTTGTTAGGGTGCGTTTGCAGGGCGTGCTTTTCACTCGTGTCTTCTCACACGCGTCGCGATGGCCGCGGCTGGTGCGCGTTGTTGCGCCTAGACAATGCAACAATAGCACCCAAAGATAACCCCAAAACAGCTTCGGTTTCATGACACCCGTGGGAGGGGTTGTGTGACAAATCATGTGGCTCAAAGCCGCCATGGTTGAGCTGCTGGTGGGGGGATATTCCTATCCGGGTTGGGGCTGTCTTTCTCGCTAAAAGTTGAGTTTGATCAGCCTGTCGTTAAGGTCCGCTCGGCAATATTAAGTCATCTGTCACCATTTGACCGCAATTTAACGGTACGAGCGAATCGGATATCTGTTGTCAAATTAGGTGATGCTCGCCTTTGACGCGTGAACGCGACGGTGGGGAGGTGGCCAGGGAAAACCGGAAGGGAGGATGCGTTTGTTTTCATTATCGCCAGACCTCGTGAACTCCGTTGCCAGCCAGAACAAGCTTGTTCGGTCGGACCTTCCCTCCCGATTTGCCTCGATCACCCTGGTGTCGCTGCTGTCACTCTACTTTCTGTCCTTGCAGACCATTGCCGTTGTCTACGCGGCTTACGTTCTGGTCGAATTGGTGGGTCTGCGGGTCTACCGGCGGCTGTCTTCTGGCGTCACGCTCGGCGGCATGGTCCTCTTCGCCGGTTCTGCGTTTGTTGGCGTCTGCGTTTTCAATTCTCTGTCGTTGCTGTTGTTCCTGCATCCTGAACCCTTCCCGAAACTGATGGGGGCGATGCTGCTTATCATCGCGCTCAATCATTCGGTGGTTGCGCGCTCTGCGTGGTTCTATTTTGGGATCATCACTGCGGTGCCGATTATCCTTACCGTGGGGTATATGGTTTGTGCCACGCTGCTGCGCGTCGCGAGCCCCGGCGAGATGATCATTGCTGCGGTCATTCTCTTGCTGGGAGCCGCCTATATGGTGCACGCCATGTGGGTGCAGCACCATTTGACCGCGCGGCTGCGTGAGGCGTTAAGCGCGGCGGAGGCCGCGAGCCGCGCTAAGAGCCGCTTCCTCGCCGCGATGAGCCATGAAATTCGCACACCTCTGAATGCGATCTGCGGCATGTCCGAACTCATCGAAGAGGAAAATTCCGGATCCGATACGCTGCGGGAGCAAACGCAACTCCTGCGAAAATCGTCTCAGGCGCTCACGGGTATTCTTGATGATGTTCTTGATCACGCCAAGATTGAGTCCGGTCAGTTCGAACTGAACCTTGCCACTGCCAGCCCTCGGGAAGAGATTTCCAGCGCCGTCGAAATGTATCGCCCGCGGGCGGATGAAAAGGGGCTCGCGCTGGCCGTCAGCCTGGCGCAGAGTGTTCCGGACTATGCAGAATGTGATGCGTTGCGGTTGCGGCAGGTGATCGGAAACCTGGTGTCCAACGCTGTAAAATACACCGAAACAGGTCAGGTTGAGGTGGTTGCAGATTGCGAAGATATTGGCGGGCGCATGATGCTGGGCGTTGCAGTGTCCGACACTGGTCGGGGCATGACGCCTGAGCAGAGCGCCAAACTCTTCACGGATTTTTATCGCGCCAAGGACAAGAATGCCCCCAACGTGCCTGGTACCGGATTGGGGCTGGCGATCGCCCGCCATCTGGCCCGCATCATGGGCGGCGATATCACCGTGCAGACCGGCCGCGACTGGGGTAGCTGCTTCACTTTCTTGTGCCCTATCACCGCGCTGGATGCCTCTGAGGTGGAGGTCCTGCCGCAGCAGACTGCGCGTGCAGAGACGGGCGAGCTTGGCGATCTATCCATTCTGCTGGTGGATGACACGACATCCAATCGTCTGGTTGTCCGGGCGTTTCTAAAAAACAGCGGAGTGCGGATCACCGATGCAGAAAATGGCGCTGAGGCTTTGGACGCCTTAGAGCGACAACCGTTTGATTTGGTGCTTTTGGACATGAAAATGCCGGTGATGGATGGCCGGGAAACCCTGACGGAAATGCTGCGACGTGGCGGGCGGGTTGGGGCGACACCGGTGGTTATGCTGACGGCGAACGCCGCGCCGGAAGAACAGGAGCTGTTCCTACGGCTCGGCGCTGTGAGCTATCTGTCCAAACCGGTCAAGAAATCGGTACTGCTTTCGGAAATTCGCAAGATCACATCGGTACCGGCGGCGCGCTCCGCCTGATCGCATTGCGACTGATGCGAACCGAATATGAGAAGCCGTCGCAAAAAGCGGATCTGTCATTCTGAATTAATTCAAAATTTACGCTTTCCGGATAGGTTGAGTCGAATTTTCGATAAATTGCCAGAGTGTACATTTGCATTCGGGCTGGAACAGCTGACCGGATCTGCGATGCAGTCGACAGAAATTACATTCGACAATTTTGCGGAGACCGGTGGGCTCTTCACTGAGATGTTGCGCGCGCGGTATCGTCATTTTGTTCAGTTGCGACGCTGGAACCTGCCCAATGTGCGTGGGTTGGAGTTCGACCAGTACGACACGCCGGAAAGTATCTACTGCACTGTTCATGAAGGAAAAACGGTTCTTGGTGGTTTCCGGGTGACTCCGACGACGGCGCAGTGCATGACCACCAGCTATATGTTGCGCGATGCGCAATTGGGGCTGCTGCCGGGCCTGCCGTCAAATGTCTTGGATCATGCGGCGCCACAGGATGCTGCAATCTGGGAGGTCAGCCGGTTTTTTGTCGAAGACACGCTAAGCGCGCGGGATCGTATGCATGTGCGTGGACATCTGGAGCGCGGCCTGTCCCGACTCGCGCAGGAGTGGAAAATCAACGCCTTTTTGTGTATCACCTCGGTCACAGCCGCGCTGCTGATGCGTCGGGCGCGCCTGTCGATCACCTCGGCCGGACCGAGGTTCGAAGCGGGCGGTGAAATCTGTCAGGCCTACCACCTTACGGTCGACGCAAAGGACCAGCGCAGCGACGCAAACGCAGCATGAATGCGCGCGACGGTGGCCTTGCTCGGCCCTCTATGTCGCGTTGCATCGCGCTCTCAATGGTTCAGTGAGACGCGGCCGGTTTGTGCCATGGCAATGCTCAGCTCTTCGCTTATTGCATGCCACAACTGTGCCAACCCGGTCTCGCCTCTTGCAGCAATAGCGTATTGCAGGATGCGGCCCAGAAATACAAAATCAGCGCCCATTGTGATCGCTTTCAGGACATCTTCGCCCGATCGGAGACCGCTGTCATAGAAAACCGGGAACTTCGGCCCAAGATCTGCACGGATCTTCGCCAACATCTCTATCGGGGCGGGCGCGGCCTCCAGTTGTCGCGCGCCATGGCTGGACACCTGAATGGCATCAACCCCGGCTGACACCAGCGCGCGGGCGTCTTCGACGTCCAGTACGCCTTTCACCACCAGCTTTCCGGGCCAAAGGTCGCGCAGCCGGGCCAGCGTATCCCAAGTGGCCCGCGCCCGGCTTTGGGTGCGGTCAAATTCATAGCCCTCCATTTCGAAGTTTGCCATCACCGGCTTGCCTTTGAGCAGAGTTGTCAGTGACCAGCGCGGGTGCAGGGCAAAGTCGATGAACTGCTGTGGCCCGATACGGAAAGGCATTGTAAAGCCATGGCGTAACTCACGCGGACGGCGACCCACCTCGGGCACATCAACGGTCAGCACCAGCGTATGATAGCCGACTGCACGGGCGCGTTCTGCCAGTTTGAAGGTGCCGCTGCCGTCGCCACTGAAATAGAGCTGGAACCAGGCATAGCCTTCGGCCGTTTCGATGATCTCTTCCAGCGGGGTCGAGGCGACGGTGGAAACCCCATGCGGCACCCGGTAACGCGCGGCCAGCCGGGCCAGCATCAGGTCGGCGCCGGGAGCGGCGAGGTTGCACATGCCCATAGGGGCGATGCCAAAAGGGCGATCTGCCTCGGCGCCGAAGACGTGCGTAGCAAGCGAGCGCTGACTGACATCGCGCAGGATACGGGGCCGCAGGGCGATGCCACCCAGCGCGGCGCGATTCCGCGCCACCCCGGTTTCCTGTCCGGCGGCCCCGTCGATATAGTCAAACACCATCCAGGGCAGCCGCCGCCGGGCGAGGCGGCGGGCATCCTCGGCGGAATGGATGGCGCCCGCACCCATCAGCTGGCCACGGCCTTCATGAAGCGATCGCGGATGACCACCGGGTCCATTGTGATCACCGGCATCTTGGCGTTGCCGCTGTCACATTTGACCACCATCACTGTCATCTTGCCGCTTGCAAGAGCGGTTTCCAGTGCGGGCCCGGTGTCCTTATCCACGACTTCGACCACATTCTCGCAGCCAGCACCACGTGCCATCTCGGCAAGCGATGTCTTGCGGCCAGTATAGGTCGGCTGGTCGCCCGTCGACCCATAGGAGCCATTGTCGATGATCATCAGGATGTAGTTGTCCGCGACGTTGTTGGCGATCGTAGGCAGGGTTCCAAGGTTGGTTAGGACGGACCCATCACCATCAATTACAATCACCGGTTTCGGCTGCGCCAGCGCCAGCCCCAACCCGATGGAGGAGGCCAGCCCCATGGTGCCCAGCATGTAGAAATTGCTCGGCTGGTCGTCGATTGCATGCAGCTCTTGGCTAGGGATGCCGATATTGCAGACCACCAGTTGATCCCGCAGGATAGGGGCGATTTCCTTCAGTATTTCAGAACGGATCATTGGTCGCCATAGCCTCCCCAGAAATTGGCATCGGTCAGGATGGCAACGGGTTTGTTGCACATGAAGGTGTATTTCAGGATGTTATCGAATTCCTCGACGTCTTTTTGCCAATGGAAATGGTAGGTCGGGATGTTCATCTGCGCCAGAAGCGCCTTGGTATGCACCGCCATTTCAACTTGGCAGGCCACCGGCTCGCGCAGCTCACCACGGTAGGAGATCAGCATCGGCAGCGGCATCCGGTAGTATTGGATCAGTGTTGCCAGCGTGTTGATGGTGACCCCAATGGCGGTGTTCTGCATGATAATCGCCGGACGTTTCCCCCCCATCCAGGCTCCGGCGCACAGGCCCATGCCCTCATCTTCCTTGTTGGAAGGGATATGAAAAATGTCATCGCGCTGGTCAATTTCCTCAATCACGCCCGCCAGTTGTTTACAGGGCACGGTGGTGACGAAAGAGACGCCGTTGGCCGCCAGATCGTCAGCGATCCTTTTGTCTATGCTCATGGTCGATTGCCTTTGCTTCAGGTCTCGGTGTTGGGGTCAGAGGGTGCGGCAGACATGCACGGCGCAGGGTGCGTGGCGCACAACACGGGCGGCAGTCGAGCCGAGGAAAAAGTCGCTGAGCCCGGGTTTATGTGAGCCAACGACGATGCAGTCGGTGCCGTTCTGTTCGGCATATTCAACAATGGCCCGGTACGAGCGGCCTTTGACGATTTCAGCTGTGACATCGCCATAGTCAGCGGTTTTCTTGGTCAGTTGTTGGCGGGCCCTATCCAGCCCTTCACGTACTGCATCCTCATCCAAATAGGCGCTGACAGAACCTTGCGGTGCCTCATAGACATGCAGTGCAGTGATTTGCCCGCCGGGGTTGCACAGGGTCGCGGCAGCTTTCAGCGTTGTGCCGGAAACCCCGTGGTCCAGGGCCATGGGAACCAGGATCTTGTCATACATGGTACTCTCCGTTTGCTCAGCTCAGGGCTTAGGCCCAGGGGGATAAAATGATCTTTGGCGCGGCCACTGCGCCGGACCGCAGGTCGTGAAACGCGGCGGCTCCTTCTGACAAGGGGCGCAGCTCGGGCCAGTCCAGTGCTCCTAATCGGCCATCAAAAATCGCTTGTGCCGTGTTGCGAAAATCCTGCGCGGTATAGGTATAGGTGCCGATAAAGGTGATTTCCTGCAGCGTCATGCGGCGGATATCCAAACCGCCGATATCCTCACCGAGGCCGACATGGGCAATCACACCACCGGGGGCGGCGCAGGCAGAGGCCGCGGCGCGGGTGGCGGCATAGCCGACGGCGTCCACCACCAGCGGCACCATCCCCTGAAACTCTGCGACCGCCTGCTGGCCGCAGCGGTCCGTCAGGAAGGCCCGGCGCGCAGCGTTTGGTTCCTGGATGGTGACGTCCTTCACCCCCATCGCCCTGAGTGCCAGTGCCGCCGCCAGCCCGATGGCGCCACCGCCGATCACCAGCGCGTGGCGTTCGGTGTCTGGGTGCAGCGCCTCAAGCAACAACCGGGCGGCGTGCCAGCTGACGGCCAAGGGTTCTGCCAGCGCCGCCTTTTCCAGTGGTACGTTGTCTGGCACCGTCACCAGATTGCGGTCTGGCATCGCCACAAATTGGGCAAAGGCACCTTCGCGCGGCGGCATGGAGATGATCTGTCGGCTGGCGCAGAGGTTTTCGCGCCCCGATGCGCAGGCCGTGCAGCTGCCACAGGTGACCAGTGGATTGATCGTCACCCGGCGGCCCTTCTGCGGTCCGTCCTCGATCACGCCGGCGGCTTCGTGGCCGAGGATCAGCGGGGCGGGCCTGCGGGCGTCGTGGCCCAGATAGGCGTGCATGTCCGACCCGCAGATGCCGGAGGCTCGAATGCGGATCAGATGCTCGCCCGGCCGGGCTGCAACCATCGGCACGTCGCGGAACACCAGCGTCTCAACCCCTTCATAAACCAAGGCTTTCATTTCGCTGTGAACCCTCCATCAACCATCAGGATCTGCCCGGTGACATAGGCAGAGGCCTCGGAGCACAGGAACAAGAGCGGCCCGTCGAGATCCTCCATCCGACCGTTGCGGCCGATGCAGGTTTGCGCGGCGTTGCGGGCGGCGCGGGCGTCGTCTTCGAACACAGCCTGCGTCAGTTCAGTGGGGAAAAAACCGGGTCCGATGGCATTGGCAGTGATGCCGAAAGACGACCACGCCTCAGCCATGGCGCGGGTCAGCTGGCCGATCCCACCTTTGCTGGCGCCATAGGCGATGCCGCCGGGAAAGGCACGGGTGGTCTGGAGCGAGGCGAAATTGACGATCCGCCCCCAGCCCCGGTCCTTCATCGCGGGAACCAGAGCCTGGCTAAGGAAGAATGGCGCCGAGAGGTTGAGAGCAATTGTCCGGTCCCAGCCCTCAGCCGTGACCTGATCCGCGGGTTGCCGCGTGTTCACCCCTGCCGCGTGGATCAGGATGTCCGGCGGACCAAAGGGGGCCGAGACTCTATCCCGCAGCGTATCCAGCGTGCTTCTGTCTGCAACGTCGGCGGCGACATGGGCCGCGCTTGCCCCAATTTCCGCACAGAGGCTTTCCAAGGCCTCCACCCGGCGCGCCACCGCCACCACCTGTGCCCCGGCCGCAGCCAGTGCCACCGCCGCCCGCCGCCCCAGTCCGGAGCTGGCGCCGGTGATGCAGGCGGTGTGGCCTGCTAGATCGAACAGGGGGCGCGGGTCAGCCATTGGCGGTCAGGTCAAAGGTTTCATCAGGGAAATACTTGGCCAGCCGCACGTCGGCAGCACGGGCGTGGCCCTCCATCCCCTCCAGCCGTGCGATCCGCGCGGTGGCCTCCGCCACTGGTTTGGAGCCTTCGCGGGTGGCGCGCTGCCAGGTGACGATCTTCATGTATTTGTGGACCGACAGCCCGCCGGTGTAGCTGGCCGCGCGCGAGGTCGGCAGAACATGGTTGGTGCCCGCCGCCTTGTCGCCGTAGGAGACCGTGGTCTCTTCGCCCAGAAACAGCGAGCCGTAGCAGGTCAGCTGCCCCAGCCACCAGTCCAGATCCTCGGCCTGCACGGTCAGATGCTCGGGCGCGTAGTCGTCGGAGCAGGCGGCCATCTCTTCGCGGTCGGCACATAGGATGACCTCCGCATAATCGCGCCAGGCCGCAGCGGCGTTCTCGCGGTTCACCTCGGGCAGATCGTCGATCAGCCCGGGCACCAGCCGCATCACCTCCTCGGCCAGAGCTCGATCATCGGTCACCAGCCAGACCGGGGAATTGTAACCATGCTCTGCCTGGCTGACGAGATCGGTGGCAACGATATGAGCATCTGCCGTGCTGTCTGCCAGGATCAGGCTATCGGTGGGGCCTGCGATCATGTCGATACCGACACGACCGAACAGGATGCGCTTGGCCTCCGCCACGAATTGATTGCCGGGGCCAACGAGGATATTGGCCTTGGGCAGGCCAAAGAGGCCGAAGGTCATCGCCGCAACCCCCTGCACGCCGCCCATCGCCATGATCTTATCCGCGCCGCAGATATGGGCGGCATAGACGATGGCCGGGGCCACGCCGACGCCGGGGCGCGGCGGCGAGCAGGCGGTGATATGCTTGCAACCGGCCACTTTGGCGGTTGTTACGGTCATGATCGCGCTGGCGACATGGCTGTAGCGCCCGCCCGGCACATAGCAGCCCGCCGCATCCACCGGGATCACCTTCTGCCCGGTGATGAAGCCGGGGCAGATTTCGGTTTCCACATTCTGCATCGTGCTTTTCTGCAACTCGGCAAAGCGCCGTACGTTGTCGTGAGAAAACCGGATATCGGCCTTTAGCTTCTCGGGTACCAGCGCGCAGGCGGCTTCAATCTCCTCGTCCGTCAGCAGCACATTGCCCTCGTAACGGTCGAATTTTGCGGCATATTCCAATGCTTTGGCGTCGCCGCCTGCCTCAATATCATCAAGGATCCCCTGCACGGTCTTATGGGTCTCGGACGCATCAGATTTTGGGGTCAGGGCCGCCTTCTTCAGGTACTCACGGGTCATGTCCAAAGGGTCCTATTTATAGATGTCAGGGAGCAGCGTGGTTGAGATCGCAGGGAGATAAGCGATCAGCAGCACCACAATCAGCATGGTCAGAACAAAGGGAATGGCGCGGGCGGCGATCTTGAGGATGGATTCGCCGGTGATGCCGGAGACCACGAATAGGTTCAGTCCCAACGGCGGAGTAATGAACCCCACCCCCAGCGCGGTGATCATCATGATGCAGAACTGAATTTCGTTCATGCCGATGTTGTCGGCCAGCGGTTTCAGGATCGGCGCCAGGATCACGATGTTTGGCGTTGTCTCCATCACGCAGCCCGCCGCAATCAGAATGCAGATCATCAGCAGTATCAGAATTGACGGATCATCGGTCAGCCCGGTCACCGCCGTCACAAACCCCTGCGGCACGCCCATGATGGCCAGTGCCTCTGCCAGCGGGGCAGAAAAGGCGATGATTGGCAGGATCACCCCGTTCACCTTGGCCGAGCTGACCAGCATCGCCGGGAAGTCCGCCAGTTTCAGAGTGCCGAGCAGGAAGCCCATCAGGATCGTGACGACCACGGCGGTGGCGCCCGCCTCAGTCGGGGTCAGGCGACCGGAGAAGATGCCATAGAAAATGATCCCCGGCACGATAAAGGCATACCAGCCGGATTTCAGCGACTGGCCCAGATTGCCCAGCCATTCGCCCAGCCCCATGTTGCCCCCGGTCTCATAGGTATAGAGCCGGTTCATGATGATGTTGGTGACGAGGATCGATACCAAAATGGCAATCCCCGGGATCAGCGCCGCCAGAAATAGGGTGGAGGCGGAAATGCCCAGCACCAGACCGATGATGATATAGGCGATGGAGGGCGGGATCAGGATGCCGGTGCAGGCGCCCGCAGCCACCAGCGCGCAGGCATAGGGGCGGGGGTAGCCACTTTCGACCAGCCGGGCGATGGTCATCCGGCCGACTGCCGCAGCGCCCGCAGCATCAGAGCCTGAGATCGCCGCGAACATGCCGCAGACCAGCACCGTGGCCGAACCGAAACCGCCCCGCGTCCAGCAGGTCAACGCCTCTGCCACATCAAGGAACTTCTTGCTTAGCCCGGTGCGCACCAGCACATCACCGGTCAGGATGAACAGCGGCACCGCCGTCAGCGCAAAGGCATCAATGCCGGTGAACAGGCTTTCTCCAATTGCACTGAGCGGCAGATCGCCCGACATCACCAGCATGGTGATGGCCGCCGCCCCGATGGCGGCCCAGACCGGTACCGCCAGCGCAATCAGGGCCACGAACAGGATCACCGGCAGGTAAAAGTCCCACCCCAGTTCAACCGTTTGATTGAGTGAATTCCACAGCATCTCTCAGATCCTTCAATCAAACAGCTTGTCGCCCTCAAAGACGGGCGAGCCGTCCCGAAGGCTGCGAAAATCGCGTAGGAAGGATTGCAGCAGCCGCCAGACCATCAGGGCGAACCCGGCTGGCACCGCCATCAGAAACCAAACCATGGAAATGCGCAGCCCGTGGCTGACGGAGCCGAATTTGGCTGACACCAGCACCGTCTCGAACGACCAGTAAAGCGCCACCAACGCGACAACGAACATCACCAGATCGCCAAAGATATAGAGCAGCGCCTTGGGGCGCGGCCCAAGGTAGTGCATCAGCACATCAATCCGGATATGGGCCCGCTCTTTCACTGCGGCGGCGGCACCGATCCAGGCGAGATAAATGAAGGAGTAGCGCACGATCTCCTCACCCCAGATCGAGGAATAGGCAAAGAGTTCGCGCCGGATAACCTCAACCGCCATGGTGATAACCAGCATCACGTAGAAGGTCAGCAGCAGCCATCGCTCGGCGTTTTTGTCAATTTTTCGCAAGAGTTCCATCGCTCGTCCCGAGGTTTGGGCGCGCCTGATAAATCAGTCCAAATCGGGCTGTCGAAGGCGGCTATGAGGGAAAGGGAACGTGGCGCCGGCCCCCGGCACCACGTCTTGCGACACGTTACGCGTCGTGAACGTAGTATTTGCCTTGCGTGCCTGCGGCCTCTTCCAGCTTGGCAAAATTGTCCATCGACCCGGCCAGCTCTGTCTTGAACGTATCCCATTCACTGCGCTGATAGCCGCCGGCCTCTTGCCATTCACCCAGTTGATCGTCGCTGAGCGTGTGGAAGGCAACACCGGCCTTGGCCAGCTCCGCCATTGCATAGGCGCGGGCCGAGGGAACCTTGGAGAGGTTTTGATGCGCGGTCATTTCCGACCCCCACATCACGCCGTCCTGCACATCAGCAGGCAAGGAATTGAACCACTCAAGATTGCAGGAGTAAACCTGACTGTCCGGCACCGCCTGGGTGAAGGTCACATGGCTGAGAATGTCCTTGAAGCCAAAGACATAAAGCGCGCCAACCGACGGATCGAGCGCATCTGCCACACCTTGTTTGATCGCCGATGGTGTCTCTCCCCAGGCCACTGGCGTGGGGTTGGCGCCAACCATGCGGTAATATTGTTGCAGCATCTTGGAACCGGGCACCCGGAATTTAACGCCCGCCATGTCACCCGGTGAGGTCACAGCATTGCCGCCCTTACGCACAGCCACCACGCGGGGATCAATGTTCACATAGAACAGAGCCTTGAAACCATTGGCTTCCACCTTGGGGTGCACCTCTGCATTCCAGAAGTCGGAGGTCACCAGATTGGTGAACCGCTGGTTGGAGCCGCAGAGATAGGGCATATTGATCAGATCTACGGTGGAGGCGAAGGGGGCGAAATTCGACAGCGAATGCTGTGCCGCCTGAATGGTGCCGCCTTGCACCTTCTGCACCAATGCGCCGCCCGCGCCCAGCTGTCCGCCGGGGGCCAGTTTGACGTAGATCTTGCCGTTGGTGGCGTTTTGGATGTTCTCCTTCAGGTCCAGCTGCATGATCGGATAGCTGCGCGATGCCCCCAGCACATAGGCGGTGGCCACTGTCATGATATGCTCGGCCGCACCCTCACGTTCTTTTTCCTCCTTGGCGGTTTGTGCAACCGCCTCTGTTGACCAGAGCACTCCGCCGGCCCCCGCCACCAGGGCTGCGGTGAAAGAACCGGTTGAGGCCAGTTTCAGAAAATTGCGGCGCTCTGCGGATTTGAGCCCATCCTTGCTATTCGTCATTGTCTTCCTCCCTTGGAAATCCATCAGCTGCCGTCTTGGTTTTTTTGGTCAGCTTCTTTTTTGAGAATTGCAGCCACAAACAGAATGGACGCTGCAAACAGGATCACCATCTCACCGACGTCGCTCAGAAAACCGCCGCCACCAAATGCGCCCATGGCAACATTGGCAAAGAACACGGCAAACACGCAGACAGACGCCACCAGAAACATCGAAAGATCCCCGTTGTTATCTCTACAGTATTTGTAAGCGCTTACATTGATAATGCAAGCGCTTACATTGATGGCTGGCGGTGGCCATGAAATCTGCTAAAATGAGCTAGGGAAATCACAGGTACGACATGGGAAAAACCCCCTCCGCTCCAACACTTAACGATGTTGCCAAGGCCGCAGGCGTCTCAACCGCCACAGTGTCGCGCTGCCTGAATTCACCGGATCGTGTCATCGAAACGACCCGCCAGCGTGTGATGCAGGCGGTCGAATCACTGGGCTATACGCCAAACTTCGCCGCCCGCGTTATGGCGGCCAAACGCAGCTTTACCATCGGAGCGATTATTCCCACGATGGACAACGCGATCTTCGCGCGCGGGCTGCAGGCGTTTCAGGATCAACTGCGGGAGGACGGCTACACGCTGCTGGTGTCCAGTTCCGCATATAGCCCAGAGGTGGAGAAGGAACAGATCCGTGCATTGGTTGCGCGTGGCGCAGATGGCTTGCTGCTGATTGGTCATGAGCGGGAGGAGCAGATTTACCAGTATCTGGAGAAACATCGGGTACCGGTCCTTGTTGCTTGGTCTTATGCGCCTGAACGGCTGCAGCCGTCAGTGGGTTTCAGCAACAAGGGCGCGATGCGGGATCTTGCCCACACGGTTGTTGATGCCGGGCACCGCCACATGGCGATGATCTCCGGTATCTTGCAGGGCAACGACCGTGCCCAAAATCGCGTCAGCGGTGTTCGCGATGCCATGCGCTCCAGAGGTCTCGACCCGGCTGCGCTAACATTGATCGAAGCCCCCTATGAGATTGAAAAGGGCGCCTCAGCCTTTGCGGAGCTGATGTCACGCACGCCTCGCCCAACCGTGGTGATGTGCGGCAATGATGTCTTGGCAGCAGGGGCGCTCCGCGAGGCGCGAAGCAGGGGCATCGCCGTGCCTGAGGATGTCTCCATCACAGGGTTCGATGATATCGAACTGGCAGAAATCGTCAGTCCCGCTCTGACAACCGTGCATGTCCCGCACCGCGAGATGGGGCGCAAGGCGGCGCAAGAGCTGATTGCAATCGTGGAAGGCAGGTCCGAGGGGCAGTCGGTCTGCATCAGCACGACTCTTGTCACGCGTCAGTCCTTGGCGCGGCCGTCCGGCAGATAGCAGCGCGGTGTCACCGACCAACCTGCCTGCTGACAAAAACCTGTTGCCATGGAAGGTCTCGCCATGCTCCAACTGTGACACGACCCTGGCAATAAAGGCATTGCGCGCTGCTGTCCGGGTGAGCGGAGCCTTTTCTGCTCAAAAACGGACCGCCTCTTGGTCTGTCGCGTGCAACTGGCTCCCTTCATGTGACCAAAGGCGGCGCGCCGCCACAGCCAAGGAGTGAGCACATATGCTACGCAACGACCAATTGGACCAATGGGATCGCGATAGCTTTTTTCATCCGTCAACGCATCTCGCTGAATTTGCCCGCGGAAATCTGCCTCAGCGCGTGGTGACCGGTGGCACCGGCTGCCATATCGAGGACCGAGACGGCAATCGGATGCTGGATGCTTTTGCCGGGCTTTATTGCGTGAATGTGGGCTATGGCCGTCCTGAAATCGCCGAAGCCATTGCCGATCAGGCCCGCGAACTGGCCTATTACCATTCCTACGTAGGGCATGGGACCGAGGCGTCTATCACCCTGGCCAAGATGATCATGGACCGTGCCCCTGATCATATGTCCAAGGTCTATTTCGGTCTCTCGGGGTCGGATGCGAATGAAACCAACATCAAGCTGATCTGGTATTACAACAACATCCTGGGGCGGCCGGAAAAGAAAAAGATCATCTCGCGCTGGCGGGGCTATCACGGGTCGGGGTTGATGACCGGGTCGCTGACCGGGTTGGAGCTGTTCCATAACAAGTTCGATCTGCCCTTGGCACAGGTGGTGCACACTGAGGCCCCCTATTATTTCCGCCGTGAAGACCTCAGCCAGAGCGAGGCAGACTTCGTTGCCCATTGCGTGGCCGAGCTGGAGGCGCTGATTGCGCGAGAAGGGGCTGATACTATCGCGGCCTTTATCGGCGAGCCTGTTCTGGGCACCGGGGGCATCGTCCCGCCGCCCGCAGGATACTGGCCCGCCATTCAGGCGGTGCTTGAACGGCACGATATCCTGTTGGTCGCAGATGAGGTGGTGACTGGTTTTGGCCGGTTGGGCACGATGTTCGGCTCGGATCACTACGGCATGCGACCTGATCTTATCACCATCGCCAAGGGGCTGACATCGGCCTATGCACCGCTGTCGGGCTCTATCGTGTCGGACAAGATGTGGCAGGTTCTGGAGCGCGGCACAGATGAGAACGGCCCCATCGGCCATGGCTGGACCTATTCGGCGCATCCTATCGGGGCCGCTGCCGGGGTGGCCAACCTCAAACTGATTGACCAGCTTGGTCTTGTGGAAAACGCCGGTGCCATTGGGGCCTATCTTAACGACGAAATGCGCACGGCGCTGGGCGATCACCCTAATGTCGGCGATCTGCGGGGCGAGGGGATGTTATGCGCAGTGGAGTTTGTCGCTGACCGCGATGATCGCCGTTTCTTCGACGCCAGTGACAAGATCGGCCCGCAAATCGCCGCCAAACTTCTGGAACAGGACAGCGTGATCGCGCGGGCCATGCCGCAGGGGGACATCCTTGGATTTGCGCCACCATTTTGCCTGACACGGGATGAAGCGGACCGTGTCGTGGCCGCAACCCATCGAGCCGTAACAGCGGTGCTGGGCTGATGGGGCGGAGTAAAGAGCGGAAAGGATCTGAGCGATGACCAAACCACAGACACCCTTCACACAATCTGAATATCAGCACCGTCTGGACAAGACACGCGCCGCGATGGCGGCTGCGGGGCTGGACGCGCTCTTTGTCACGGATCCCTCTAATCAGGCTTGGCTCACAGGCTATGATGGCTGGTCTTTTTACGTGCATCAGGGGGTGATCATCCCGCAAGACGGTAATCCGATCTGGTGGGGGCGGCATATGGATATGATGGGCGCCCGCCGCACCTGTTGGATGCCGCAGGACAGGCTGCTGGGCTATGGCGACCACTTTGTCCAATCAACCGACCGACATCCGATGCAGGATCTTGCCGGGCATCTGTGCGCTCTCGGGCTGGAACGCGCCCGGATCGGTGTCGAGATGGAGAATTATTACTACTCGGCAAAGGCCCATGCCGTATTGGCGGCAGAGCTGCCACAGGCGGACCTGGTGGATGCCACCGCACTGGTCAATTGGCAGCGGCTTGTGAAATCCGATGCCGAGATCAGCTTTATGCGCAAGGCCGCGCGGATCACCGATAAGGTGATCCAAACCGCCCTCGAACGGGCCGCACCCGGCGTGCGAAAAAACGATCTGGTGGCCGATATCCTGCATGCCGGTGTGACTGGCGTAGGGGACGATTGGGGCGATTACCCGGCCATCGTGCCACTGACCCCCTCCGGGCTGGATGCGACAGCGGCGCATCTGACCTGGGACGGCACCCCGATGAGGCAGGGCGAGGCGACCTTCTTCGAGCTCTCCGGCTGCTATCGCCGCTATCACGCGCCACTGTCGCGCACGGTCTTCCTCGGCACTCCTCCGGCAGAGATGCTGCGAACCGAGGCGGCGCAGATCGAAGGCATCGCCGCCGGGATCGAGGCGGCCCGTGCGGGCAATCGCACCTGCGATATTGCCGATGCCTTCATGGCGGTGATGGCCAAACACGGTATCGAGCGTTCGGGCCGCATGGGGTATCCGGTTGGCCTGTCCTATCCGCCGGATTGGGGGGAACGCACAGCGTCGATCCGCAGTGAGGATACAACTGTGCTGCAACCCGGTATGGTGTTCCATTTCATGCCAGCGCTCTGGATGGACACATGGGGGCTGGAGACCACCGAAACCCTGTTGATCCGCGACACAGGCGCTGCCGAGCCGCTCTGCTCTATTGAGCGCAAACTCTTCGTGAAGGGGTAACGGGGTGATGGAGCAGACTACCCGCATTCTGTCGGATCTCATCGCCTATCCCACGGTCTCTGCAGACAGCAATCTGGAGATGATCGCCTATCTGGCCAACCGGCTTGAGGACTGCGGCGCGCGGGTCGATGTGATGTTTGATGCCGGCGGGCAGAAGGCAAATCTCTTTGCCACGCTTGGCCCGGACACCGATGGCGGGATTGTATTGTCGGGCCACAGTGACGTGGTGCCGGTAACCGATCAGGACTGGACCAGCGATCCCTTCACGATGGTGGAGCGGGACGGGCGGCTCTACGGGCGCGGCACCTGCGATATGAAGGGGTTTATTGCCGCAACATTGGCGATAGCCCCAGAGTTCGCCGAGCAGATCAGCCGCCGTCCTATCCATTTCGCCTTTACCTACGATGAGGAGGTGGGCTGCATTGGTGCCGGTCATCTGGTGCTGGCGCTGCGCGAGCGCGGGCTGAAACCGCGACTGGCGCTCATCGGGGAACCCACCAGCATGCGAGTCGTTGAAGGGCACAAAGGCTGCCACGAATACAGCACGCGGTTTCAGGGGCTTGAGGGGCACGGATCCAATCCAGGGCGGGGCGTCAATGCGGTGGAATATGCCGCGCGTTATGTGAGCCGCCTGCTGGATCTGCGCGGTGATCTGCAACAGCGTACCCCACCGGACAGCCGCTTTGATCCGCCCTGGACGACGCTGAACATCGGCGCCCTCAATGGCGGCAGCGCCCATAATGTTATCGCGTCAAAAGCGCAGGTGGATTGGGAGATGCGACCGGTGCAGCCCTCGGACGCGGATCATGTCAAGGAGACGATGGCGCGCTATTGCCGCGACACGCTCTTGCCCGCGATGCAGGCGATCTACCCGGAGGCCAGCATTGAGACTGAGGTGGTGGGCGAGGTGGCCGGGCTCACCCCCACCACTCAAAATGAGGCGCGTGAACTCATGGCGGATCTGCTCGGCAGCAATGCTGCTGAGCTGGTGCCTTTCGGCACCGAGGCCGGGTTGTTTCAGGAGCTTGGCATGGATGTGGTCGTCTGCGGCCCCGGATCCATTGCGCAGGCGCATAAGGCGGATGAATATCTGACGCTCGATCAGCTCTCACAATGCCTCACTGTGCTGAATCGATTGGCAGGGCGGCTGGCGGACTGACGCCTGTGCTCCTGCACCGCCCTTATTTGGATGCACCCGTAAGCGCAGATCGCAACGCATGATAAGACGCCTTCGGTGTGCGTTTCAGCGTTTCAAAATCCACATGCACCAGGCCAAAGCGTTTTTCATACCCCAGCGCCCATTCGTAGTTGTCCAACAGCGACCATAGGAAATAACCCTGCACTGGCACATCATCGGCAATCGCGCGACGCACGGCGTCGAGGTGGTCATCGACAAAGGTGATGCGCGCCGCATCCTCCACCTTGCCCTTTGTCACAACATCCGCATTGGCCATGCCGTTTTCCGTCACAATCAGCGGCAAATCACCTGTGTAGTGGCGCGCTGTCCGTGTCAGGAAGTCATAGAGCCCCTGCGGATAGATTTCCCAGCCCATCTGGGTTTTGGGCAGCGGGCCATTCACCTCGGCATACTGCGGCCATGGGCCTGCGTCAGGGGCTATCTGTTTGCGCGTATAGTAGTTCAGCCCGCACCAGTCGACCGGGGCGGTGATGGTGGCAAAATCATCCTGCCAGCCCTTTGGTAGATGCGGCTCCAGCCCTTCCAGCGCCAGATCCGGGTATCGCCCGTGAAAGGCACCGCCAAGGAAAAAGCCGTTGTAGATCGCATCATAGCGTGCGGCGGCCTGCTGCGCGGCCTCGCTGTCATCAACGGGCGTGGCCCATTCCAGATTGAACACGCCACCGAGATTGCTCATGCCGAGGGCGCGCATCGCCTGAATGGCAGTGCCATGGGCCAGCATCACATGGTGCATCGCCCGGGCGGTGGCGCGAATGTCGCGCAGCCCCGGCGCGTGATGGCCAAGGAAATGCGACAGCCAGCCCACGCACCAGGGTTCATTGATCGGGGCTGCGGAATACATCCGGTCGCCGATCCGCCCCATGATCACCTCGGCGTAGTCGCCAAACCAGTTGGCGATCTCCGCGTTGCGCCAGCCGCCCAGATCCGCCAGGGCCTGCGGCAACTCCCAGTGATAAAGCGTCACACAGGGCTTCAGCCCGCGCTCCAGCATCGCATCCGTCGACCGGTCGTAGAAATCCAACCCCTCAGGGTTCGAGGCGCCGCGGCCCTCGGGCATGACCCGCGCCCAGCTGGTGGAAAATCGATAGCAGTCGAACCCGGCTGCCGCCGCCAGATCAAGATCCTCGGCGTAGCGGTGGTAGTGGTCGCAGGCCCGCCCGCCATGTTCGGCGCGCACGACGTTGCCGGGGGTGGCGGCGAAACTGTCCCAATGGGTGAGCCCAGCACCGCCAAATCCATGACCTTCGATTTGATAGGCAGAGGTCGCGGTGCCAAAGAGGAAGTCTTTGGGAAAATCAGCGCGGCTGTTTCGGAACATGGGGCAGGGGCTCCTGTCGGGGGCAATCAGCGAAGAATGGGCGCAGGTCCGGTTGAACGCCCAACGGTCAGCTGGGCCTCCAGCAGGCGGGTGGGAAGCGGCTGACCGGGATTGCGGATCTGGTCCAACAGCAGATTGGCCAGCTGCCGGCCTGCCTCCTGCACGGAGGACACGGTCGCGGTGAATTGCGGCACCTCATCGCCGTTGCGCAGATAGGACAGGTCATCGTCATGGGTGATCACCGAAATATCACGCCCCATCTGACGCCCCGAATCCTCAATCGCGCGGCGCACCCCCATGGCGGGGATGATTGACGACACCAGATAGGCGGTGGGCGGATCTACCATCGCCTGGGTTTTCACAACGGTGCGATACCCATAGCTCTCGGTCATTTCCTCCGCGTACATCAGTGCGGGATCCAGCGGCAGGCCCGCGGCCTCTAGCGCGTATTCATAGCCCGCCCGCCGACGCCAGGCGAAATCCATGCTCTCCAACCCGTTCACCAGGCAGATCCGCCGGTGCCCAAGGTCGATGAGAAACCGTGTCGCCCGGTCAAAGGCGCTTTTGTTGTTCACATCGAGCCAGCAATACTCCCCCGCAAGATCGGAGGCGCGGCCATGCACGGCAAAGGGCAGGCCGATTTCACGCAACAGTCCGATCCGGGGATCCGACATGCGCGGCGCATGTAAAACGATGCCGTCGACATTCCGTTTGGAGGCCATCTCGCGATAGGCTTTCTCCTGCTTCTTATCCTCAACCAGCGACAACACCATGTCATAGCCGGCCGCGGCGTAGCTCTCGCCGGCACCTGCGATGAAGTCGCCGAAGATTGGGTTCACCATCTCATGCTGCGACGACAACGGGATCACGTGACCAATCGCCATCGCGCGCCCTGTGGCCAGCGCTTTGGCGCGGGTGTTGGGGCGGTAGTTGTGTTGCTCTGCGGCGGCCGCGACGCGTTTGCGGGTTGCTTCGCTCACCTCGGGAAAGCCGTTGAGCGCGCGGCTCACTGTCGTCTGCGACAGGTTCAGATATGCGGCCAATTCCTTCAGGTTCATTCGCAGAAAACTCCAAAGCGCTTTGATTTCATTGTGTATGCCCATGGTAACCGTGGGCCACCTGCGCAGTTATGGCAGGGCCGGGGATAGGCTGGCAAGTCCCGTATTTTTTATGCTTGTTTGGTGATGTGATGGGAAATTGTTGACAGTTCCATCCGAATCCGAGATTTTGCTGAAATCCAAAGCGCTTTGAAAACTTTGAAACCGTGACAAACGGCAGGCGCGTTGAACACTCGGGAGGAAACATCATGAAACGCAGTCTTTTTGCAGCAGCCGGCGTCTTGGCCCTGTCTGCTGGTCTTGCGCAGGCCGAAGGCGCGCTGACCTTTCCGGTCGGCGAGGGAGAGTTTAACTGGGAGAGCTTCGAGGCGCTGAAGGCAACTGACCTTTCGGGGGAGCATGTCACGGTTTTCGGCCCCTGGCTTGGCCCGGATCAGGAGCTTGTGGAAAAGGTCCTGGCATATTTCGCCGAAGCCACCGGTGCGGACGTGCGCTACACTGGCTCTGACAGTTTTGAGCAGCAGATCGTCGTCGATGCAGAGGCAGGCTCCGCGCCCAACGTCGCCGTCTTCCCGCAGCCGGGTCTTGTATCGGACATGGCCGCACGCGGCTTTATCGCGCCGCTGGGCAGCGAGACCGCCGATTGGGTCCGTGAAAATTATGCCGCCGGTGACTCTTGGGTTGATCTCAGCACCTTCACGGGGCCGGATGGCAACGAAGATGTCTTTGGTCTGTTCTACAAGGTCGATGTGAAATCCCTTGTCTGGTACGTACCTGAAACCTTTGAAGATTTCGGTTATGATATCCCCCAGTCGATGGAAGAGCTGAAAACGCTGACCGATCAGATGGTGGCTGACGGCAACACCCCTTGGTGCATCGGTCTGGGATCTGGTGGTGCCACTGGCTGGCCTGCAACCGACTGGGTTGAGGATATGATGCTGCGCACGCAGGAGCCGGGCGTCTATGACCAGTGGGTGTCCAACGACATCCCGTTCACCGATCCGCGTGTTGTGAATGCGATCGAAGAGTTCGGCTATTTCGCCCGCAATGATGACTACGTCTCCGGCGGGGCGGGGGCTGTGGCCTCCACCGATTTCCGTGATAGCCCCAAAGGCCTGTTCGCCAGCCCGCCGCAATGTCTGATGCATCGTCAGGCGTCCTTCATCCCTGCGTTCTTCCCCGAAGGAACGGAAGTCGGTCTGGATGCTGATTTCTTCTACTTCCCGGCCTATGAGGAAAAAGAGCTGGGCAGCCCGGTTCTGGGGGCAGGGACCCTGTGGTCGATCACCAACGACAGCAAGGGCGCGCGCGCATTGATGGAGTTCCTGAAATCTCCCATCGGGCATGAGGTCTGGATGGCGCAACAGGGCTTCCTGACCCCGCATAAGGGCGTGAACACCGACCTCTATGCGACCGATACGCTGAAGAAGATGGGGGAGATTCTGCTCTCTGCCGATACCTTCCGCTTTGACGCATCGGATCTGATGCCGGGTGGTGTTGGTGCGGGATCCTTCTGGACCGGTATGGTCGGCTATGCCGGCGGCACCCCTGCCGAAGAGGTCGCAGCAGAGATCCAGTCCTCTTGGGATGCTCTGAAGTAAGTCACCAACAGGGTCGGCCCCGATGGGCCGACCGCACTATCCCTGTTTCCGCCCTCGCAGACACGCCAATCTGCGCGTCCGCGTGACCTGTCGGATGCCTGTCCGGGGCCACGCTTCACCACAAAGGGAGATATCCCATGCATCCAGCCATTCAGGGCCTCTTGACCATCGCCTTTGGCGTTGGTGGGTGTGTCGGCTATTTCTACTTTTCCAATCTCGTGCTGGATCGGGTGATCTTTCCGGCACGCGGCGCGCATATCGCCCGCAATATCCGCCGCGCCAATATGATCCGGCCATGGCTGTTCCTGTTGCCCGCGCTGCTCGCGTTGGGGCTCTATCTGGCCTACCCGGTGGTTGAGACCCTGCGCCTGTCGGTTACGGAACGGGTTCCCGGCGGTGGATCAGAATTCGTCGGCCTTGCCAACTATCAGCAGATGCTGGCGGAGGCGAAATTCTGGGAGGCGCTCCAAAACAACTTTCTGTGGCTCCTCGTTGTGCCTGCGGCCTCGACCGCCTTTGGCCTGCTGGCGGCGCAGCTGACGGACCGCCTTGTTTGGGGCAATATCGCCAAATCGCTGATCTTCATGCCGATGGCGATTTCCTTTGTCGGCGCTGCGGTGATCTGGAAACTGGTCTATGACGCCCGCCCCGAAGGCACCGACCAGATCGGCGTTCTGAACGCGCTCTACATCTATTTCGGCGGCGACGGGCCGATGCAGTGGCTGACCATTCCCTTCTGGAACAGTTTCTTTCTGATGATGGTGCTGATCTGGATCCAGACCGGTTTTGCCATGGTGATCCTGTCGGCAGCCCTGCGCGGCATCCCGGAAGAAACCGTGGAGGCCGCCATCGTGGATGGGGCCGGGCCGTTTCAGATCTTCTTCAAGATCAAGGTGCCGCAGATCATGGACACCATCGTCGTGGTCTGGACCACCATCACCATCGTCGTGCTCAAGGTCTTTGACATCGTCTTTGCCATGACCAACGGCCAGTGGGAGACGCAGGTTCTGGCCAACTACATGTACGACAAACTGTTCCGCGCCAATGACTGGGGTGTCGGGTCTGCCAGCGCCATGGTCATCATGCTTCTGGTCCTGCCGATCCTGGTCTGGAACGTCTACAACGCCCGCCGCGAAATGCGCTGAGGAGAGACCGCGATGAATATGATTGCCGGAGAGAAACCTGCGCTGATCTGGGCCCTGCGCCTGTCTGTGGTACTGCTTGTGGGGCTGTGGCTGTTCCCGACGCTGGGGTTGTTGGCGTCCTCCTTCCGCACCTCAGATCAGATCGCAACCAGCGGCTGGTGGCGCGCGATGTTCCCAAGCGAGCAGAACCTGACCCTGCGCACCGATCCCCCCAGCACACAGATGCAGGAGGGCGACCTCTATGTGATCGAAGGGCGTCTTTTTGCCGAAGGCACCAGCAGCGAGATTTCCGCCTGGGGCACCTCTGCGCGTGAGCCTGCCGCCTATGACCCCGGCACCAGTGCAGAGCTGCGCCGTGGCGGCACCCTGACGGTTGCGGCAGATGGCGCCTACCGGCTGGAAAGCGTTGAGGAAATCAGCGGCAAACGCGGCCCCCGTGTGTTCGTCACCGCAACCGTGCCGCCGGAATTCACGCTGGAGAACTATGAAACCGTGCTCATCTCCGGCAATTCAACCGACAATATGGCCAAGGCGTTTTTCAACACGCTGACCGTCACCATCCCGGCAACCATCATCCCGATCCTTGTTGCGGCCTTCGCCGCCTATGCGCTGGCGTGGATGGAATTTCCGGGCCGCGCCCTGCTGGTGGCGGCCATCGTTGGCCTGCTGGTGGTCCCATTGCAACTGGCCCTGATCCCACTGCTGAAGTTCCACAATGAGATCGGCATCGGCAAGGGATACATCGGCGTCTGGATGGCCCACACCGGTTTTGGCCTGCCACTCGCGATTTACCTTTTGCGCAACTACATGGTCGGCATTCCCCGCGACATCATCGAAAACGCCCGCGTGGATGGCGCGACCGATTTCATGATCTTTGTGCGCATCATCCTGCCCCTGTCGTTCCCGGCACTGGCGTCCTTTGCGATTTTCCAGTTCCTGTGGACCTGGAATGACCTTCTGGTGGCGATGGTGTTCCTGATTGACGCGACCGGAGAAACCACGGTGATGACCAAGCAGATTGTTGAACTGCTGGGCACCCGGGGCGGCAATTGGGAGATCCTCGCAACCTCCGCTTTTGTCTCGATTGCGGTGCCGCTCGCCGTCTTCTTTGCCATGCAGAAATACCTCGTCCGTGGCCTCCTTGCAGGCTCGGTCAAGTGACGTGATCCGCAGGCCGGATCACACCGGCGCTGCCCTTATTCTAAGACTATGGAAAAACTGCCATGAACGCTCAAGCTCAACTCGACCCGGCACAGCTTCTCGCCGCTGACCCCGATTGGTGGCGTGGTGCGGTGATCTATCAGATCTACCCACGCAGCTATCAGGACAGCAACGGCGACGGCATCGGTGACCTCAGGGGCATCACCGAGCGCCTGCCGCATATCGCATCGCTTGGGGTGGACGCGATCTGGATCTCTCCCTTCTTCACCTCCCCGATGAAGGATTTCGGCTATGATGTCTCCGACTATTGCGACGTCGATCCGATGTTTGGCAGCCTGTCCGACTTTGATCAGTTGGTCGCAACGGCGCATGGTCTTGGCCTCCGCGTGATGATCGATCTGGTTCTGTCGCACACCTCTGACCAGCACCCGTGGTTCGGCGAAAGCCGCCAGAGCCGCGACAATGCCCGCGCTGACTGGTACGTCTGGGCCGACCCGCAGCCCGATGGCACACCGCCGAACAACTGGTTGTCGATCTTTGGCGGCTCTGCCTGGCAATGGGATCCCCGGCGTGAGCAGTATTACCTGCACAACTTCCTTGTCTCGCAGCCGGATCTGAATTTTCACTGCCCCGCCGTGCAGAACGCGCTGTTGGATGCGACCCGCTTCTGGCTGGAGCGTGGCGTTGACGGCTTCCGCCTTGATACGATCAATTTCTACTATCACGATGCAGAGTTGCGCTCCAATCCAGCCCTGCCGCCAGAGCAGCGCAATGCCACCATCGCCCCCTCGGTGAACCCCTATAACCATCAGGAACATCTCTATTCCAAGAACCAGCCGGAAAATCTGGCCTTCCTGGGCCGGTTCCGCGCGCTTCTGGATGAATACCCGGCAAAGGCCGCCGTGGGTGAGGTGGGCGACGCGCAGCGCGGCCTTGAGATCATGGGCAGCTACACGGCAGGCAGCACCGGTGTTCACATGTGCTACGCCTTTGAACTTCTGGCCAAGGATGTGCTGACGGCCTCCCGTCTGGCCGAGGTCTTTGCCGAGGTGGACCGTGTGGCCGCAAATGGCTGGGCCTGCTGGGCGTTCTCCAACCACGATGTGATCCGCCACAGCAGCCGCTGGGATCTCAGCCCGGAGGCGCAGCGCCTGTTCACCACCATGATGATGTGCCTGCGCGGCACCACCTGCATCTATCAGGGTGAGGAACTGGGCCTGCCGGAGGCGGATATCGCCTTTGAAGATCTACAGGATCCTTATGGCATTGAGTTCTGGCCCGAATTCAAGGGCCGCGACGGCTGCCGCACGCCGATGGTCTGGGAGCCTTCCAACGGTTCTGGTGGCTTCAGCGCGGGCAAGCCATGGCTGCCTGTCTCGCCCGAGCACCTGAACCTGAGCGTGGCCAGCCAAGAAACCGACCCGGACGCCATGCTGCACCACTATCGCCGTGCCATCGCCCTGCGCAAGGCGCATCCGGCGCTGGCGATTGGCACTCATGACCAGCTGCGGGCAGAGGGCAATGTTGCCTTCTTCATCCGACAGGACCGCGACGAGGTGATCTTCTGCGCCTTCAATCTGGGGGACACCCCGGCAGAAATCACCCTGCCGGAGGGCACATGGCGCAAGCCCGACACCGATATCGCCCTGGCCGACCTGCCGCAAAGCGGCGCCCGTGTCGCGCTGGCACCGTGGCAGGCCTGCCTCGCGGTGCGGGTCTGACAGAAACGACGAGCAGGGGAGGGACCAGTAGATGGCAAACCTGAAATTGACCAATGTCGCCAAGACCTACGGGGGCGGCGTCGAGGTCCTGAGAGATATCAACCTTGATATCAAACAGGGGGAGCTGATCGTCTTTGTCGGCCCCTCCGGCTGCGGCAAATCCACCCTGTTGCGGATGATCGCGGGGCTGGAGCGGATCAGCGGCGGCACGCTGGAAATCGACGATGCGGTGATGAATGATATTCCGCCCGCCCAGCGGGGCATCGCGATGGTGTTTCAATCCTACGCGCTCTATCCGCATATGACAGTGCGCGACAACATGGCCTTTGCGCTGAAAATCGCGAAGAAAAGCAAGCCAGAGATCGACGCCGCCATCGACCGTGCTGCCAAGATCCTGCAGCTTGAGCCTTATCTCGACCGCCTGCCCAAGGCGCTGTCGGGCGGGCAGCGGCAGCGGGTTGCCATCGGCCGCTCTATCGTGCGCGATCCGAAGGTTTATCTCTTTGATGAACCACTCTCAAATCTGGACGCGGCCCTGCGGGTCGCCACAAGGATCGAAATCGCCCAGCTGAAAGAGGCGATGCCGGACAGCACCATGATCTATGTGACCCATGATCAGGTGGAGGCGATGACGCTGGCCAGCCGTATTGTGGTGCTCGCCGACAAAGGCATCGCACAGGTCGGCACGCCACTGGAGCTGTACCAGCGACCGGAGAATGAATTTGTGGCCCAGTTCATCGGCTCACCTGCCATGAACCTGATCCCGGGCACCGTGATTGCCACCGGCCCACGGACCACCGTGCGGCTCAACAGCGGCGAGGAGGTCATGGCCGATATCCCCACGACCGACGCCGATCAGGGCCTCGCGGTGAATGTCGGCGTCCGGCCCGAGGATCTGGTCGAAACCGGCACAGGCGGCGCGCTGATCGACAGCCGCGTCGATATCGTGGAGGCCTTGGGTGAGGTTACGGTGCTCTACATCGCCGCAGGCGGGGGCAAGGATCCCCTGATTGCGAAACTCCCCGGCATTCACAAGGGGCTGCGCGGCTCCTCTGTACGGCTCTATGCCGATCCGGCCAGGCTGCACCTGTTCCACAAAGGCCAGTCGCTGCTTTATCGCTAAGGGGGTGCGCTATTTCTGCAGGACGGTACTGCGCCATTCTTCAAGGAAACGCGCCCGTTTCAGCCGGTCCAGAAACACCAGCAGCCCTGGTCCCATCTGGATCGGGCGCAGCGCGGCGGTGGGGCTGGTCTCGGCGGTGGCGTAGCGCGGGAAAGGATAGGCCGGATCGCGCCCATCGCCCCAGGCGGCGCGCAACAGGTGATCGATGAACGCCCCCGCCAGATCGGGCCGCTCTGCCCCCTGCAGCACCACAGCGGTGCGCAGCATCATATTGGTGTAGTCCTGCGGATCGACGATTTCGATCAGCTCCGCCAGATCGTCGCGCGCACGGGCATAGCTGCCCAGCACGTTATAGGCGATGGCCAGTTCCCCGCGCGCGACCGCCTCGATCATCTCACCGGAACAGCAATAGAGCCGCAAATCGAGACTGCCGAAAATCTCCATCATCCGCCAGAAACTCTCCGATGTGCGCAGATCCTGCGTCGCAAACATATAGCCAAGACCGCTTTTCTCCACGTCATAGGTGCCAATGCGGCCCCGGAACCGGTTCGGATAGCGCCGCAAGAGCGACATCAGCGCCTGACGGCTGCGTGGCATCTCCAGCCCGTCAAAGGCGGCCGGCGACAACACAATCGACGCAGGCTCCTGCGAGAAGGCAAAGACATGATCGCGCCAGACCGCCCAATCAGGGATCCGCAGCCGCCCACCGGGGGAATGCGCGCGGGTATAGCCATCATTGGCAAGCTTGGTCTGCAGATCCAGCGCCGAGGATACGGCAAGGTCAAAACCCGCGCCTTCCTCCACCACCGCGCGCATCAGCTCTGAACTGCTGACTGACACATAGTCCACCACTACCGTGGGTCGGGTGCGCAGAAAGCTCTCGACCAGCGGGGCTAGCAGATCGGTGTCCGTGGTGGACAGGACTCGCAGGATATCCGCGCTCGCCTCACCGGCAGTGGGGCCAAATCGGCGCTGATCCTCGACCTCAAACGCCTGCACGGCGAGCGCTGGCAGAACAAGGGCAAGAACCGCCAGACAAAATACGCGGATCAGGCCGGTCATGGCACTGGGAAATACAAGGAAACGCATGATCCCTCCCGTCTTGGGGATGCGGCAGGAGGTCCGCTGGTGGCTTGGCTTGGCGCGATCGTCAGCCGCCCGCCGTGGGCTTCCACCACCTCGCGCGCAATGGTGAGACCAAGGCCCGAGCCAATCGTCCCTTCAGCATTGGTGCCCCGCGCAAACCGTGCCGTCAGCGCATCGGTGTCGCCGCTGGGAAAACCGCCTGCCTCGTCGATAATGCTCAGCCGCAACTCTGCTCCCTCCTTGCGCAGGATGACCTGAATGTCGCTCTCGGATGGCGCATATTTGATCGCATTGTCCAACAGGTTGCGCACCGCGTTTTGGATCAGGATCGGATCCCCCGATAGCGCCGGTGTTTGCGGTAGGTCGGAATGCAGCGCGATGTCCTTCAGCTCCGCAATCGGACGGAGCCGGTTCAGCAGTTCCCGAGATAGCGCCCCCAGATCCACCTCTTCGCGCAGCAGGCTGTCGGTGCGAAAGGTCACCATTGCATGATCCAGCAGCTGCCCCGCCGCGCGGGAGCTTTCGTCGATGGCGCGGATCATCTCGCGCAGCGAGGCGCGGTTTTCGTCCCGCTCAACCCGCCTCAATGTGATCTCCGCCTGCGCACGCACCGTGGCCAGCGGGGTGCGCACCCGGTGGGCCGCCTCAGCAATGAAATCTTCCGACCGCGACAACGAAACCCGCAGCCGTTCAATAAACCGGTTGAGCGACGTCACCAGCGGGATCATCTCGGACGGCACCGGTCGGCGCACCGGGCGCAGATCCTTCGGCCCACGGCGCGACACGGCCTCGGCCAGTTCGGCAAGCGGGCGAATGCTGGATTGCGCAGCCCAGATCGCCAGAAACGCCGCAATCATAAAGAACCCCAGGCCAAGCTGCAGCGCGGTGCGCGTCAGCTCTGCCAATTGCGCCGCCTGTCCTTCGCGGGTCTGCGCCACTGAAATCACCACATCGGACACCTGACCGTTCAATGAGATCCGCCGCGCCAGCGTCACCATGCGGATGCTGTCGCCCTTGTATGGCGCCGTATCAAACCGCGGCTGCCCTCGTTGTGGCAGTAGATCAGACAGGGGCAGATCGCCGTAACCGGTCAGCAGCCGGTCATTCTGCGCGACGCGATAAAACACCCGGTCATCGCTGACGTTGCCCAGCATGGATAGGGCCGAATAGGGGATGTCGACTGTCACATCGCCCGACCGGACAGAGACCGAATCCATAATCGACGTGGCCGAGGCCTGAAGGATGCTGTCATGGGTGCGCTGCGACACATCCCGGGTGAAGACCAATACGATGAAAAACAACAGCGAGGCGAGAAACGCGGCACTGCCCACCAGCTGCAACGTCAACCGCCGCCTGATCGACCCGCTGGTCGGCAGCGCGCGGCTCATGCAAGCGACATCCGGTAGCCGAGCCCACGCACCGTAGTGATTTCCACATCCGCCCCGGCCAGATGCTTGCGCAGTCGCGCGACATAAACCTCAATCGCATTTTCCGAGACGTCTTCCTCATAGGAAAACAGCCGGTCCACCAGCTTGGATTTGGAGAAGATCCGGTCCGGCGCATTGATGAAAATTTCCAGCAAGCGCAACTCCTTGTTGCGCAGGGAGACGGTTTTGTCGCCCACCACCAGCGTGCCCGCCAGCGGATCAAACACCAGCGCACCGAATCGTTTCTGGTTGGAACTGCCGCCACCATGGCGCCGCAACACGGCCCGGCAACGCGCCTCCAACTCGGAAAAATCAAAGGGTTTGGTGATATAATCATCCGCGCCCAGATCCAGCACACCAACCCGGTCCGACACCTCGGAACGCGCAGTCAGCACGATCACCGGCGTCGTGCCCTCGCGGCTGCGATGGGACTTAAGAAAGCTGCGACCGTCCCCGTCTGGCAGCATAATATCCAGCAAAATCAAGTCATAATCCGCCGTCGCCGCATAGTCATCCGCCACCGCCAGATCGGGGGCATGGTCCACCACATGGCCATCCATCCGCAGTCGGTCTTCGACGGCGGAGGCCAGGCTCAGATTGTCTTCGACCAGCAGGAAACGCATGGGGATCTATCCATCAAAGGGGCGGACGGGCGACTGTGAAATTGAGTGTGACAGGTTTGTGTCAGCTTGCCGTGTTCCCTTTCAGTCATGAGCGGCCAAGCCGCCATTTGTCAAATGGGAGGACAAACAGATGAAAATGACTTTGACCCGGCGCGCCCTGATGGCCGTGACCGCTGCGACACTGGCCTTTGCTGCGCCGGTTTCTGCGGATGAGATGGTGGACAGCATCCACTTTCTGATCCCCGGCGGCGCAGGCGGCGGCTGGGACGGCACCGCGCGCGGCACCGGTGAGGCGCTGACCAAGGCGGGCCTGGTGGGCAATGCCTCCTTTGAGAACATGTCCGGCGGCGGCGGTGGCAAGGCAATCGGCTATCTGATTGAGAACGCCGAGAGCAACCACGGCACCCTGATGGTGAACTCCACCCCGATTGTGATCCGCTCGCTGACCGGTGTCTTCCCGCATAACTTTCGTGACCTCACCATGGTCGCAGGCACCATTGGTGATTACGCGGCCATCGTGGTGGGCAAGGACAGCCCAATCAACTCCATGTCCGATCTGATCGCCGCCTATCAGGCCGATCCGCGCAAGACCGCCATCGGTGGCGGCTCGGTTCCCGGTGGCATGGATCATCTGGTCGCCGCGATGGTGATGAAGGCCGCAGGCGAAGAGCCAACAGCGGTGAAATACATCCCCTATGATGCAGGCGGGGTTGCCATGGCGGCACTCCTCTCCGGTGAAATCGCGGCACTCTCCACCGGCTTCTCCGAGGCGATTGATCTCGCCAACGCAGGCGAGGTGAAAATCATCGGCGTCACCGCCGAGGACCGCGTGCCGGCCTATGCAGACGCCCCCACGATGAAAGAACAGGGGATCGACGCAACCTTCGTCAACTGGCGCGGTTTCTTTGGCGCCCCCGGTCTTCCGCAGGAAAAGGTCGACGCCTATCGCGCAGCCTTGGCCAAGATGTATGACACCCCCGAATGGGAAGAGGTCCGCGCCCGCAACGGTTGGGTGAACATCCACAACAGCGGCGATGATTTCGTCAGCTTCCTGGAAGGACAGGAAGAGGTCATCAAGAGCCTGATGCAGGAACTCGGCTTCCTCTAAGTCTGGCAGAGCAGACAGGCGTCCGGTCCGAGAGGTGCCGGGCGCCCGCCTCTGACGACAGAAACCGCTGGCGCGCATCTTCGGGAGGAGGCCGCGCCGCCGCTCAGGTTTCACTTTGAACATATCTCACCAAAGGGGGGAGAGCCCGATGGCGCTCGACCGATGGATCGCGCTGGTCATTCTCATGATCAGCCTCGCCTATGGCTACACGGCCTTTTTCACCATGGACGAAGGGCTACCGCCGTTCATGAAATTCAATGCCATCTGGCCCAGCACCTTCCCCAAGGGGCTGTCTGTCATGGCGGTGATCTGCGCGCTGATCATCCTGCTGTCGCCGCAGAAATCCGATGCGGGCCCAAAGGCCGGCGACATCGATTACCGACGTCTGCTGGATTACAAGCTGGGTCAGGCCACGGCACTTCTGGCGATGATGGTCCTCTATGCGCTGGCGCTGCGTCCGGTGGGGTTCCTGATCGCCACCGTTGGCTTTCTGGTGATCAGCGCCATGATCCTTGGCGAGCGCAAGCTGCATATCCTGATCCCCATCGCTGTTCTGGCGGCTGGCGTGGTCTGGTATCTGGTGCAGCAGGTGCTGGGCATCTACCTGCGCCCGCTGCCCTTCTTCTTGGGAACTGGGGGCTGATATGCTGGATGGTATTCTGATCGGCCTCAGCACGGCCTTTTCCTTTAGTAACCTCCTGATGGTGATCGGCGGCTGCCTCATCGGCACCTTTATCGGCATGTTGCCGGGTCTCGGCCCGATGAGCATCATTTCCATTATGATTCCGGTGGCGATCTCCATCGGTGATCCCTCGGCCGCGCTGATCCTGCTGGCGGGTGTCTACTATGGCGCCATCTTCGGTGGCTCGACTTCGTCCATCCTGATCAACGCGCCGGGTGTGGCCTCGACAGTGGCGACGTCCTTCGATGGCTACCCGCTGGCGCGGCAGGGCAAGGCCGGCAAGGCGCTGACCGTGGCGGCGATTTCGTCCTTCTGCGGCGGCAGCATCGGTGCTGTCCTGCTGATGATCTTCGCGCCCGCACTGGCCAGCGTTGCCCTGCTGTTCCACTCGGCGGAATATTTCGCGCTGATGGTTGTGGGCCTCTCCGCCATCGCCGCCTTTGCGGGGACCGGCCAGGTGGTGAAGGCGCTGCTGATGACTGTTCTTGGCCTAATCATGGCCACGGTGGGTGAGGGCGCGCTGTTCAATATGCCCCGCTTCACCATGGGCATTATGGATCTGCAATCGGGCTTTGGTTTCATAACCTTGGCCATGGCGATGTTTGCCCTGCCAGAGGCGCTGTACTTGGTGCTGGATCCCAGCCGCTCCAAGACCGAAGGCGGCAGCAATGAGATCAAGGATCTGCGCATCACCAGGGCGGAGGCGAAATCCATCGCGCCAGTGATTGGTCGCCAGTCGATTCAGGGCTTTCTGATCGGGGTGCTACCGGGGGCCGGGGCCACCATCGCCTCCTTCCTTGGCTACGCAGTGGAGCGCAATATCGCCCCGAAGGAGGAGCAGAAAGAGTTCGGCAAGGGCTCGATCAAAGGCCTCGCCGCGCCCGAAAGCGCCAATAACGCAGCCTGCACAGGTTCCTTCGTGCCACTGCTGACGCTGGGCATTCCCGGCTCCGGCACCACGGCGATCCTGCTGGGCGCGCTGATCGCGCTCAATGTCTCGCCCGGCCCGCGCCTGATGGTGGATGAGCCGGAGATCTTCTGGGCCGTGATCATCTCCATGTATGTCGGCAATCTGATCCTTCTGGTTCTGAACCTGCCGCTGATCCCCTATATCGCCAAGGTGCTGGCAGTGCCGCGCAACTACCTGATCCCCTTCATCTTCTTCTTCACGCTGATGGGGGCCTATATCGGGCAGAACAATGCGACCGAACTGCTGATCCTTGTGGGTCTCGGGATTTGTGCCACGGTGCTGCGCTTTGCCGACTATCCGCTCGCGCCCCTGCTGATCGGCTTCATTCTGGGCTCAATGCTGGAGGATAACTTCTCCCGCTCGATGCAGCTCTATGATGGGCTGGGCTTCCTGATGGAGCGCCCGATGACCATCGGCCTGCTGGGGCTGGCGGCCCTTCTGGTGATCCTGCCCAGCTACCGTGCCCGCCGTGCGCGGCTGCGCCAGCGCGGTGTGGCCGACGGCGATTGATAGCCGCCATGGAAACAGACCATCGGGGGCGCTGCGGCGCCCCTGTTTGTTTGACCGCTCAGCCCAGGATCAGCAGCCACAGCCAGACCGTCAGGATACAGGATCCCGTAGCAATCAGCACCGAGGAGGCCGCCACCCGTTTCGCGCGCCCATACATGTTGGCAAAGATATAGGCGTTGAACCCCGGCGCCATCGCGGCATTCAGCACCGCAGAGCGGAACAGATCCGGCTGCACCTTCAAGGCGCTGCCCATGCTCCAGACCAGCGCCGGATGTACCATCAATGAGATCGCGCAGACAAAGCCGATGGCGCGCAGATCTCCTTCGGGGCGGTATTGCACCAGCACCCCCCCAAGCGCAAACAGCGCCGTCGGCAGGGCCGCCCGAATGACCAGCGACAGGGCCTCATCCACCGCCTGCGGAATCCACAGGCCCGAGAGGTTGACGACAAACCCCAGGGCGATGCCGAGGATCAGCACATTCTTGAACATGGCGCTGAAAACCGATCTCACCGTAGCAAAGCCGCCCGCGCCCTTGTTGCGCACGATCTCCATCACCGTAATGCCCAGCCCGTAGCAAAACGGCGAGTGAAAGGCGATGATTGCATAGTTGCCGGTCAGATTGTCGGCACCATAGGCACGTTCCGTGATCGGCAGGCCCAGCAGAACCGAATTGGAGAACAGGCAACAAAAACCTATCGCCACGCAATCTTCCCAGTCGCGTTTGAAAATCAGCCGTGCGCCAATCATGCCAAGGCTGAAACAGATCGCGGCGCCGGTGTAGAAGCTGATCAGCAGGCGCGGATCAAAACTCGCCGACAGGTCCAGCGTCGCAATGGCGCGAAACAACAGGCAGGGGATGGCAAAGCTCTGGGTGAATTTCATCAGCCCATCGACATGGCTGGCCTGAAAATATCCGCGACGGGTGGCGACATAGCCCGCACCGATGACCAGAAACACCGGCAGGATGACATCAATCAGGCTCTGAAACATGATGTGCCTTCCTGTGGGCGGGGTCGCGGGCGCCTTATGTGGCGGCTCAGATCGGGTATTCGATCACCATCCCGTCATAGGCGGGATCAATGTGGTCAGGGGTCTCTGCAGCGACCTGCGCATAATCCAGATCAATGTGCATATTGGTCAGCACCGCACGCTTTGGGGCCATCCGTTCGATCCACTCCAGCGCCTCGTCCAGCGACAGATGGGTGGGATGCGGCTTGCGGCGCAGCGCATCGAGGATCCAGCAGTCCAGATCCTGCAATTCCACCAGCGCGCTATCGGGGATCTTGGCCACATCCGGCAGATAGGCCAGATCACCAATGCGGAACCCCAGCGCGTCCATGGAGCCGTGATTGACCTCAAACGGGCGCAGGGTGATATCGCCACCGGGTCCGGAGATGGTCAGCGGCCCATCAATGCTGCGCAGGTCCAGAATGGGCGGATAGGGGGAGCCTGCGGGCTGCACAAAGGCATAGCCAAAACGCGACAACAGCGCGTTCTGCGTGTCACCATCAGCATAGACCGGAATACGGTCGCGCATGTTGAAGACGATCATCCGCAGATCATCGATGCCATGCACATGATCCGCGTGGGAATGGGTGTAGACAACCCCGTCCAGTCGCCCGGTGCCACTGTCCAGCAGCTGGCTGCGCATATCGGGGGAGGTGTCGATCAGCACGGTTGTCGTGCCTTCAGGCCCGTCCCGCTCTACCAGCAGCGAGCAGCGGCGGCGGCGGTTGCGGGGATTGTCCGGGTCGCAATCGCCCCAATGCCCGCCCAGTCGCGGCACCCCACCGGATGAACCGCAGCCCAGAATGGTAAAGCGCAGCACGCCCATCAGGCGGCGGCCTCATATTGCGCCGCTTTCCAGAACAGCCGGTCAAAATTCGCCTGCGTCTGGGCGGCGAAATCGGCGTAGTCCACACCAAACACCTCGGCACCCACGCGGGCGGTGTGTGCGGTATAGGCCGGCTCATTGCGTTTGCCGCGATAGGGGGGCGGCGCCAGATAGGGGGCGTCGGTTTCGACCAGAATGCGCTCCAGCGGGGCGGCAGCAAAGATATCGCGCAGCTCCTGGCTCTTGGGGAAGGCGGCGATGCCCGACATCGACAGGTAGAACCCCAGATCCAGCGCCGCCCGTGCCAGGTCGGGCGAGGAGGAGAAACAGTGCATGACGCAGGTATAGGCGCCCTTGGCCATCTCATCGCGCAGGATCATCGCCATATCATCATCCGCCGCACGCGCGTGGATGATCAACGGCAGGCCGGTTTCCCGCGCCGCCGTGATATGGGTTCTGAGCGAGGTCTTCTGCACCTCCGCGCTGTCGGCGGTATAATGATAGTCCAGCCCGGTCTCGCCAATGCCGACAAACTTGGGATGCTGCGCCAGCGCGACCAGCTCATCAACCGACACCAGCGGCTCATCTGCGGCGCTCATCGGGTGGGTGCCAGCAGCATAGAACACCGGCGCATGCGCCTCGGCGATGGCGCGCACGGTGGGTTCATTGCGCAGCTTGGTGCAGATCGTCACCATGCGGGTCACACCGGCCTCTGCCGCCCGCGTGATCAGCGCGTCCAGCTCGCCGTCGAAATCGGGAAAATCCAGATGGCAATGGCTGTCCGTGATGGACGGGGGCATGGGGGAAAGGCTCTCGGTCATAACTGCTCTCTGTCGCGTCCTGCGGGGCGGTCCGGTGGCCCGGATCAGCGCGCCGCAGTGTCCTGCATCTTGAAAACCGTATCTAGGACAAGTGCTGCGGGGTCAAGGTTCACCGCCTGACCGTGGCGCATCCGGGCTGTTACCTGCGCTGCCAGATCCGCCCAGGCCCGCGCCTTCTGCGGCGTCGGTGAAAGCCGCGACAGCACTGCGGCCTCCTGCGGGGCGGCCTCCGGCTGCGGCGCCATTCCGGTGGCCCCGGTGCGCGCCAGCCGCGCCAGCGCGGTGTCGATCAGCGTCAGCAGTAGCTCAAATTTATCGGCACCACCCCGTGCTGCGGCCTGTTCCGCCAGCGCCATGGCGCGCTGTCGATCCAGCCGGGGCAAACTGTCCAACAGCCGCACCACATCGCTATAGGCCTGCAGGCCGCCAAGGTTCAGCAGCCGCAGCGCCGCCCCGACAGAGCCATTGGCCAATGCGGCCAGATGCTCGGCTTGCCTGGGCAGCTCAGCGCCTGCCTGCGTCAGGGCCGCCTGCATGTCCTCAGGGCTCAGCGGCGCGAACCGCAACAGGCGACAGCGCGAGCGGATCGTCGGCAACAGTCGCGAGGGCTGATGCGACACCAGCAGCAGGGTGGTGCGGGCAGGCGGCTCTTCCAGCATCTTCAGCAGGGCATTGGCGGCGCTGGTGTTCATCTCGTCCGCGGCATCAACAATCACCACCCGACGTCCGCCGTCTGTTGCCGACAGGCCAAAGAATTTGTTCAGCGCGCGAATGTCATCGACAACGATCTGATCGCGCAGCTTGCCTTTGTCGTTAACGCTGCGGGTGATCGAGGCCAGCCCCGGCTCCGCCAGCGCCTGAATGCGATGCATTACCGGATGATCCATCCCGATATCAAGCGAGGTGGCAGGCGGCGGCGCGCCGAACAGCCCCGCTTCCTCCGCAGGCGGCTGCGACAGCAGAAACGCTGCAATGCGCCAGGCCAGCGTTGCCTTGCCCACGCCCTGCGGGCCAGTCAGCAGCCAGCCATGGTGCAAACGGTCAGAGTTGAAGGCGGTCAGAAAATCCTGCTCCGCCTGCGCTTGCCCAAACAGGTGCAGCGTCTCGCGCGGATGGGGCGCGCCGGCTGTCTGATCTGCGCGCAGAGGGGCGTCGTCCTTGCTCATGCGCCGACGTCCCCATCGGAAGCAGGTAGGGCGGTGGAGACAACCCCAAGCACATCCTGCGCCACCAGCTCAATCGGGCGGTCCCCGTCAATGACGCGAAACCGGTCGGCAAATTCCTCCGCCAGTGCCAGAAACCCTGCGCGCATCCGTTGTTGCAGATCCAGACCGAAATCCTCGAACCGCTCTTCGCTGCCCTGACGGCCCTTGGCGCGCGCCAGCCCCTTGGCCGGGTCCATGTCGATCAGGATGGTCAGGTCCGGTTCATGGCCAATCATCAGGGCATGCAGCTGATCGACGCTGGCGCGCAGATCCCCGCGCGACAACCCCTGATACATTCGGGTGCTATCGGCAAAGCGGTCACAGACCACCACCTTGCCCGCCGCCAGTGCAGGCAGGATGCGCCGTTCCATATGATCGCGTCGTGCCGCCGTGAACAACAGCAGCTCGGTCTCCGCCGACCAGCGGTCCGGGTCGCCCTCCAGCACCAGACGGCGGATCTCCTCCGCGCCATCTGATCCGCCCGGCTCACGGGTCAGGACAACCTCAATCCCCTGCGCCTGCAGCGCTTCGGCCAGCAGCCGACATTGCGTCGACTTGCCGGAGCCGTCGATGCCTTCAAAGGTGACAAACAGGCCAGGATAGGGGGCTGCGCCATCGGCTGTGGCGCCGGTCTTGGCCGGTGTCACTGGCTGGCCTCAGGCCCGCTGATGAAACGTTTCACCAGCACCTGCGCTGCGGTTTTCACCCGCACCGGAAAACCGCCGGTCGGAATGTCCTTTTCCGCCACCAGCGGCAGGCGGACCTCCGGCAGCTCATCGGGTTGCAGCACCAGTTCGGCCAGCTTCTGGCCCTTCTCAATGGGAGCATCAATCGGCCCGGTATAGACCACCTCGCCGGTGATTTCGCGACCGGCAAGCGCGGGCAACAACACGTTCAGATCCTCGGCAGGCACCAGCCCTACGGTTGCCTCTGCCCCGCGCCAGACCTCGGCTTCTGCGACCGGAACACCCGCTTTAGCCACCGTTTTTTTGGCAAATTGGCGAAACGACCAGTTAACAATGGCCTCGGCCTCCTCTGCGCGGGCGGTGGTGCTGTCCAGACCGGTGATTACAAAAATCACCCGTCGGTCACCCTGTGCGGCAGATCCCACCAGACCATACCCCGCCTCGGATGTGTGACCGGTCTTCAGACCATCCGCGCCGATGCCCAGACCCAGCAGCGGGTTGCGGTTGCGCACATTGGAGGGCGCGCGGCCATCAAATTCAAACTCCCGCTCGGCAAACAGCGGGTAATACTGCGGGAAATCCTCGATCAGCTTTTCCGCAAGGATCGCCAGATCCTCCACCGACATACGGTGCCCGGCGGCGGGCCAGCCGTTGGAATTGGCAAAGGTGGAGTTGTCCATCCCCATTTCCTGCGCCCGCTTGGTCATGTAACGGGCAAATCCCGCCTCGGTGCCATCCGGGCTCAGCGCTTCGGCCAGCACCACACAGGCATCATTGCCCGACAGCACGATAATCCCGCGCAGCAGATCCTCCACCCGGACCCGGTCCTGGGTGTTGAGGAACATGGTCGAGCCTTTGTAGCTCATGGCGTGTTCACTGACCGGCAGCCGCTCATCGAGCGTCAGGCGGCCATCACGGATCGCCTCAAACGCCACGTAGAGCGTCATCAGTTTCGACATCGACGCAGGCGGCAGCGCCAGATCGGCGTTCTTGGCCAGCAGCACGGTATCCGTTTCCTGATCCAGCACATAGGCGGCACGGGCGCGGGTATCAAAGGCCGCAGCCGACAGCGCCGAGAGGCTGACCAGGAGGCCAGCCGCACAGGTCAGTTTCAAAGCAGTGCGAAGCGGAGAGGGGAGAAAGGTCATAACAGGAGCGTCTTTCCGGTTGGTCACGTCAGGCAGAGCCGCACAAGCGAGGTCAATTGGTGACCGCATAGGCATCAGAGAAGCCGATGGCCTTGACGCTCTTCAGCAGCTGGCTGCGTTCGGATTTCGATTGGGCCGGCCCGACCAGCACTCGCCAGAACGGTTTGCCGTTGCTGGACTGGGACAGGACTGAGGGCAGAAGCCCGGCATTGCGCATCTGATCGGCGGTACGTTTGGCATTGGCCTCAACGCTGAAGATGCCGATCTGGATATAGGGTTTGCTCAGCGAGGAGCTGGCTGCCGCTGCCTTGGTTGCCGCGGTGGTCACCGCGGGTGCGGCTGCCTGCGTGGGGGTCGTTGCGGTCGGGACCGCCGCGTCAATGGCTGCCGCAGCGCCGGCGATCGGGTCGAGCGGCTGCGTGTCGATATCACCGCCATCGGCAAGCGCGACATCCGCATCCTCAAGGATCACCTCCGCTGCCTGCTCCGGGTCGGCGACCTTTTCACTGCGCAGCGCAGTCACATTCAGTTCAACCGGCGCACCCGCCAACATGCCCAGAGCTTCGGACGCATCGGAGGACACCTGCAGCCGGGGACCGGGAATTTCCCGCTCGCGCCGGAACAGCGCACCGATCACGAATTTGCCATTGGCCTGATTGCGAATGATCACCTGTTCGGGATCCTCGGCATCGGGATGCGCCACCCAGACACCGCCCAGCGAGGGACGACCATCCCATAGACCCGCTTCGGTCACCTGGAACACCTCCGGTGCCTCCACCTCGCGTTCGACCAGACGGGTACTGCTGGAGGGGGTAACGGCCCCGTCCTCCTGTGCCTTCGGTTTGAGGAAGGCCAATCCCGGGCCCTCTTCGCAGGCACCGAGGACCATCAGCCCGGTCAGTGCCGCCGCAAGCCGTAGGCCCCGGCGCGATGACTCCTGGCCTCTGGCGCTGTGTTTCCCTGTCGACATAGCGTGAACCATGTGTGCTTCCTTGCCCGTATCTGACGGCGCTTTGCGCCTTCTTATGCGCGCTGTCCTGCGCTCCGTGCCGATTGGTCCGGCGTCAGCTGTTTCTGTGCCGGTTGTTCCGGCGCCCTTATGATGGGCGCAGCATAGCCGCCACGCCAACGCAAGGAAACCCTGCCACCGCCCGCTCGGCAAGTTTTCGGATATCGCGGATCCGCGTGGCAGCCCGTCGTGTTCAGCGCGCGGAGCATGACATCAGGAACAGGCGATGGGGACTGTGAAACGGAATGGGGTGCAATTCCCTCTTGCCAGACGGGCAGCCAACCCCTAAACCCGGCGCCGACCGGGGAGGTGGCAGAGTGGTCGAATGCGGCGGTCTTGAAAACCGTTGAACGTGAGAGCGTTCCCAGGGTTCGAATCCCTGTCTCCCCGCCACTCCAACCGCCCGAAGCTCAAACGCATGGCCACAGGCATCGCCGAGCGCGAGACCGGACATCAGCGCAGTTGTTGTCAGCCGCGCCGCAGCAGATAGATATCCATGATCCAGCCATGATCGGCGCGGGCTTTGGCGCGGGTCTCTATGATATGATCTGCCACCTCGGCCAGCGGGCCAGAAATCGAAATCTCGTTTTCCATCCCGGCATAGGCCGTCCACCAGATTTCAACGCCATCAGCCTCAAGCGACTGGAACGAACAGGCCCCGTCCAGCATCACAACCACGGTGTCAGCACTGGCTGGCCAGCCCGCATCGCGCAGCTGCCGCCCGGTGGTGATGGTGAAGGGGCCGTTGATGGTATTGATCGGGATCGCATGCGCCGCCGTCAGCGCCTGAATGGAGGTGATGCCGGGAATGACGCGCAGGCCAATCTCGGCCCGTGTTTTCAGCCGGTCCGCAATCCGCATCGTACTGTCATAGAGCGAGGGATCCCCCCAGACCAGAAACCCAACGGCGCCGCCCTCGGGCAGATGGGTGGTGATGGTCTGCCACCAGATTTCGGCGATGGCGTCATGCCAGTCATCCACCCGCTGGCGGTAATCCTGTGTCGCCTCATCGCGCACCGGCAGGTCGAATTCCACGATACGGGGGCCATCACCGGTCTGGCCATGACCCCGGATCGCCTCGGCGCAGATTGCTTGACGCAGCCCTGCCAGATCGTCCTTACCGGCCCCTTTGTTGGGGATCAGGATCAGATCCTGCGCGTTCAGTGCCTCAACGGCCTGCAGGGTCAGATGCTGCGGGTTGCCGGTGCCGATACCGATCAGGGTGAGGTCAATCATCGCGGGGCCTTTCAGACAAAAACACGGCCCCGAAGGCGGGGCCGTGCCGGTTCATTCATGTGCCAAGGATCAGGCGTTGTTGTAAAGGCGTGGTGTCACCAGCGCGCTGCCGTTGAGGCCACGCATCGCCTTGGCACCAGCCAGAACCGCCAGATCGGCAATTGGCTCAATCAGGATCACCAGCATATAGGCGCCGCCAAAGGTCAGCACGGAGGTCACGGTCTCGCCGCCAAACCCCTGGCCGTAGAAGGCCCAGAACGCCACCCAGGCCACCACGCCGCCCTGATAGGCGGTGCTCAGCGCCAGCGCCTGGCTGTATTTCAGATCGATATAGGCGGTGCCCGGCGCGATGATACGGCTGGCCAGTGCTTGCAGCGCAAACAGTGGCACCAGGAGCGTGGTCAGGTTGATGAAATACATCGGCAGATCAAACGGCGCAAAGAACACGCCCTGAATCAGCAGACCCGCCGCCAGACCAAAGGCCGCAGGCGCGGACCCAAGGATCAGAAACAGGGTCGAGCCGAGAATGAAATGCACCTCGGACACGCCAACGGGGAAATGCGGCAGCACCTCAAAGAACAGGAACACGCCAACAGTCGCGACCAATGCGCGCAGCGCGTAGGAGGCGATATTGGTCTTTTTCAGATCCGCAAAGGTTTCCTTGGCGGCATAGGTCGCAGCACCGGCTGCCGTGGCATAGGACAAGCCGATTTTGGTGGCATCAACGATGCCTGGTTCGATATGCATAACTGTCTCCTCTCCGTCTCACCCGACGGGATGTTGTTGTTGCATGGCCGGTCTCCTGACTCGCGGGTCGCTGCTTGCTTTCCCCCTTCCCAGCCAGTTGGCCAGTGGGTGTTGGAAAGCTGCTCGCCGCTCACAGTCGCGGGGGCGGTTGAGGCTGCGGTGCCGCAATTGGGTCCACCGTTCCTCATTCCCGTTTCAGTCCTGACGCTTCGCGCCGTTGGAACACCATATGCCGCCTATGTGGCCCCTGCGCCCCGACTCGGTCAAGTTTGAATCCGGCCCCGCAGAAGGCGATTGCGACGCGCCCTTGGGTCAGCTGCCGTGAACACGGAAAAATAGAAATATCCCACCCGCGAAACACGGGCAGGATGTGACCTCTCAGAGTGGGGTGACCTCTGGTCTGGGCGCAGGGGCCGCGCGGTGACCGGCTGGTTAGCCGTCGTCCTTTGCGCTGACCCCGGCATGGGCGGGATCCGCAGGCTGATCGGCAAGCGGGCCGTAGAGGATCAGCACCGGCGCCGTGGTCTCCATCGCACGCAGCACCTCCGGCAGCTCGCCGACTGTATGGCAATGCAAGGATTGCTCCGGCGTCGAGACCCCCAGTGCAATCAGCGCATGGGTTTGGGGCGGCAATCCTGCCTCCAGCAGCTTTTCCGCCAGTGAGGCAAAGGTCCGCTTGCCCATATAGACCACGGTGGTCGCATCCGGGTCCGCCAGCGCGGCGAGGTTTAGCTGATCGGGCAGGCCGCCGGTGACGTCATGACCGGTGATGAACTGCAGCCGCCGCGCGGTCAGCCGTCGGGTCAGCGGGATGTTCGCTGCTGCCGCCGCCGCTGAGGCCGCTGTGACACCGGGCACGATCTCAAACCCGATCCCGGCCTGCCGCAGCGCGGTGATCTCTTCCTCCAACCGGCCAAAGACACCGGAATCGCCGGATTTCAGCCGCACAACATGCAGCCCGCTTTTGGCGTAATCGACCAGCAGCTGGCTGACATGGTCTTGCTTGGGCGAGGGGCGGCCGGCTCGTTTGCCGACACCCACCAGATCCGCATCCGCGCGGGCATGGGTCAGGATCGGCCCTGAGGACAGATCGTCAAACAGCACCGCATCCGCCGCTTCCAGCCGTTTGACCGCCTTCACGGTCAGCAGTTCCGGATCACCGGGACCGGAGGACACAAAGCTGACAAAGCCGGTCATGCCTGCTCTCCGGTAATCAGATGGAAGAAGGTGCCGGTCACATGGCCTTTGATCGATCCGGTTTCCGGCACCGGGTTGCCGTCCGCATCCATGACATTGGCCAGTGGCGCATCGGGTTCATCCAGAATGGTCGAATAGTGGAATTCGTGCCCCCGCAGTGCCGTGCCTGCTGCAAAGCCTGGCATTCCGGCCTGTAGCACAGCCCGGCGATAGCCAAGGTGGAATTTGCGCTTCTCGTAGGAGGTCACAAGACCCAGAAGGCCGGCCATCTGGTGCCGGTTGCCTTCCTTGTCGATCAGCGCCTCGCCGAGGGCCATGTAACCACCACATTCGCCATGCACCGGCTTGGTCTCGGCGTGTTTGCGCAGCCCTGCGCGGAAGGTCTCCGCCGCCGCCAGTGTGCCGCCATGCAGTTCCGGATAGCCGCCAGGCAGCCAGACCAGATCGGCGTCCGCAGCGGGCGCCTCATCCGCCAGCGGCGAGAACGGCAGGATCTCTGCCCCCGCCGCGCGCCAGCCGGTCAGCAGATGCGGGTAGGTAAAGGAAAACGCGGCATCCCGCGCCAGCGCAATCCGCTGCGCAGGCGGCTGGGGAAGTTTCGCCGCCGCCGGGGCTGCCCCCGCCAGGGCCGCCGATTTGATCGCCTCCAGATCGACATTCTCGCGCAGAAACGCCGCATAGCCCGCAATCGCGGCTTCCAGATCGGGATGCTCCACCGCCTGGATCAGGCCCAGATGCCGCTCCGGCAGCGCCAGATCACCACGCCGGGGCAGGGATCCCAGCACCTTAATGCCGGTCTTTTCCATCCCCAGACGGGTCAGCCGCTCATGCCGCGGGCTTGCCACCCGGTTCAGAATGACCCCGGCAAAGGGCACATCGGTGTCATAGTTCTTGAACCCAAGCGCCGTGGCGGCAGCGGATTGCGCCTGACCGCCCACATCGACCACCAGCACCACCGGCCAGCCCATGCGCTTGGCGGTCTCGGCAGAGGAGCCAAAGCCCGACTGCCCACGCGTGGCAACACCGTCATACAGCCCCATCGAGCCTTCACCGATGCAGATTTCCGCACCCGCCGCCTGACCTGTGACCGCATCCAGAAGGCCCGCGTCCATGGCCCAGGTGTCGAGGTTGAAACTGGGCCTGCCCGCCGCCGCAAGGTGGAAGGCCGGGTCAATGTAGTCCGGCCCACTTTTGTAGGGTTGCACCACCAGCCCGTCCTCAGCCAACGCCCGCAACAGGCCCAGCATCACCGTGGTCTTGCCGGTGCCGGAAGACGGTGCCGAAATCATCAGGCCGGGAGGGTTCATATCTGTCATTGGATCAGCCATTCTATCAATCATCCCCGTGGCTCCAACTCGACCACGGGCTTTCAGCACTTTGCGGCCGGTAGCGGCGGTCGTATTCTGTCGAGTAAAGGCAGCTTTCGTCAAAACCTTCGCCCTTCAGTACCGGCCCTACCAGAATCAGCGCGGTGCGTGAAATCTTCTCGTCCAGCGATGCCTTCAGGGTGTCCAAAGTGGCGCGGATGATCTGCTGATCCGGCCAGCTGGCGCGGTAGACCACCGCCACCGGGCAATCAGCACCATAATGGGGTGTCAGGCTCTCTACCACATGATCCAGATTGCCGATCGACAGGTGGATCGCCAGCGTGGTGCCGGTACGGGCGAAATTCTCCAGCGACTCGCCCGCAGGCATCGAAGACGCCCGCCCCGGTGTCCGTGTCAGCACCACCGACTGGCCAAGGCCGGGCAGGGTCAGCTCGGTTCCCAGTGCCGCAGCAGCGGCGGCAAAGGACGGAACACCAGGGGTGACGCTGACCGGAATGCCCTCGGCCTTCAACCGCCGGATCTGCTCACCCATAGCGGACCACACCGACAGATCGCCGGAATGCAGCCGCGCCACGTCCTGACCTGCTTCATGCGCCGCCTTGATTTCACTCACGATGGCGTCCAGATCCATCGCCGCCGTGTTCACCACCTTGGCGTCCTTTGGGCAGTGGCTCAGGATCTCCTCCGGCACCAGCGAACCCGCATATAGGCACACCGGGCAGGCCGCGAGGATATCGCGCCCGCGTAAGGTCAGAAGGTCGGCGGCGCCCGGTCCGGCGCCAATGAAGTGAACGGTCATGGCTCAAGTCTTTCTGCTATGGCCGCGGTGGCAAGCCCATCCGCGGTGACAACTCTTGGGGCGAGAAGGCGCGCCGTTGCGCCCGGCACCCCATGGCGCGCGCCGACCAGCGCCGCGGCTTCCGCCAGCGACCCGGTGCCGAACCGCGCCTTGATCCGGGGCGAGCAGGTCAGCGTCTGCTCTCCGGCAATATCTGCTTCCTGCAATACAATCACGGGGAGGCCGATGCTGCGTGCAAACTCCTGCATGGCTGGGGCATGGGCCTTCTCTGCAATGGAGGCGACGGCATCCACATGCTCACCGGTCAGCGCCAGCGCGGCCTGCAAATCCGCTGCCGTTGCAGCCTCGCGAAAACCGATCCCCGCCACTTTCATCGCGTGACGCTCCACTGAATAACGGGCCGCGCCCGTCGCCAGTCGCGCATGGTTCCCAAGGGGCCGGCCTCGGCGATCTCAGCCTTCAGCAGATGCCCGCCGCGCGCAGCATGGGCTTGCATCAGCAGTGTTTCCGTCTCAAGCGTGACACCATTGGCCACCAGCCGGGTGCCCTCGGGTAGGATCTCCCACAGATGGTCCAAAAGCGCCTGTGAGCCGCCGCCGCCGATAAACACGCAATCGGGCAGGGGATGGTCCTGCAGCACATCCGGGGCTTTGCCGGCGACCGCCCTCATCCGGTGATCCAGTCCAAAGGCAGCGGCATTGGCGCAGATATTCTCCAGCCGGCTCTCGCGCGGCTCAAAAGTGATCGCCTGCGCACCCCGCGCCGCCAGACACCACTCGACGGAGATCGAGCCAGACCCGCCGCCAATATCCCACAACAGCTCTCCCGCGCGCGGCGCCAGTGCCGACAGTGTCAGCGCCCGGATGGGCCGCTTGGTGATCTGCCCGTCACTGGCAAAGAGATCATCCGCAAGGCCAGAGGCCTGCGGCAGCCCGGGCCGCATGGTCTCGATGGCCATCAGGACCGGAGCCTCCCCCGGCGGCAGGTCCCAAGCTTCGGCAGTGGCATGGAGCTGCCTTTCCTTGGGGCCGCCAAGCCGCTCCATCACATGCAGCCGCGCATCCGGCTGGCCATTCGCAGCCAGCCAGGCCGCCAATTCCGCAGGCGCCGCCCCATCCCGCAAGGTGCAGATCACCCGAACGCCCCGGCCCAGCAGCGGCAGCAGTCGCGCGTAAGGCGCCGCATGCAGTCCCAGGCACAGCACCTCTTCTAGCTTCCATCCCAACCGGTTTGCCGCCAGTGCAAAACACGATGGCGCCGGGTATGACACCCACTCACCCGCCTCCAGATCCCGCATCAGCGAGCCACCAGCGCCATGCCAGAACGGATCGCCAGAGGCCAGAACGGCGACGCGCCGCCCCCGCGCCGCCAGCACTGGTTCGATGGAAAACGGCACCGGCCAGGGCTGGCCTTTGCCGCCAGCGCCAGCCAATTCCAGATGCCGGGGGCCGCCTATGATCACTTCGGCTTCCGCAAGCGCCTTCCGGCTTGCATCGCCCAAGCCTTCCAGTCCATTTTCGCCCAGACCAATGATTGTGAGCCACGGATCAGACATGACACGCATCCTTCTTCTGGGCGGCACCACCGAGGCCTCGACGCTCGCGAAAACCTTGGCTGAGGCGGGCGCGGATGCGGTGTTTTCCTACGCGGGCCGCACCGCCAAGCCCGTCAGCCAGCCCCTGCCCACGCGCATCGGCGGCTTCGGCGGCGTGGAGGGGCTTTCGGAATATCTGAAGGCCGAAAGCATCACCCATGTGGTCGACGCCACCCATCCGTTTGCAGCGCAGATGAGCACCAATGCGGTTCACGCCTGCGAAGCGACGGATGTGAAGCTTTGCGCCTTCGAACGCCCGGCTTGGCAAGCGGGGGAGGGCGACACTTGGGTTCACGCCGGGACTATTGATGAAGCCGTCAGCGCTTTGCCAGACGCGCCCGCACGGGTGTTTCTGGCCATCGGCAAGCAGAACCTCACCCAATTCGCCGCCAAGCCCCAGCACCATTACCTGCTGCGGCTGGTTGATGAACCAGACGCGCCCCTGCCGCTGCCGCACACCACGGTTGAGATCGCCCGCGGGCCGTTTGATGCAGCGGGGGATACTGCGCTGATGCAGCGCCACGGCATTACCCATGTGGTGGCCAAGAACGCAGGCGGCGCAGGGGCTGCGGCCAAGCTCACCGCTGCGCGCACCCTCGGTCTGCCGGTCATCATGATCGGCAGACCGGACGTGCCTGCGCGGCCCATCAAGGGCAGCGTCGCAGAGGTGATGGCCTGGCTGTCGCATTCCGCCGCTTAACCCTCAGCCGCATAGCGGGGGGTATAGACGTAGTTGCCCACCCGCCGCGTGTCGCGGTTGCCGACAATCACCACAGTGCGCATATCTGCCATCTCGGGTGTGGCATCCTTCAGCGGCACGGTCAGCAGTTCCTGCCCAGGCTTGGTTACGTCGCGGGCAAATGTGATCAGCGTCTCCGCACCGCAGGCCTCGCGCAGGATCTCCAGCGCGCGGGCAAACTGATGCGGCCGCGACTTGGAGCGCGGATTGTAAAACGCCATCGCCAGACCGGCCTCACCGACCAGTTGCAGGCGCTTTTCAATCAGGCTCCAGGGTTTCAGGTTATCGCTGAGGTTGATGGCCGCAAAATCATGCCCTAATGGTGCCCCGATGGCGGCAGCGGCGGCCAGCATCGCGGTGATTCCGGGCAGCACTTTGATCTCCAGATCCAGCCATTCGGGGCGGCTTTCTGCATTGTTTTCAAGCGCTTCAAACACGGCAGAGGCCATGGCGAACACACCGGGATCACCAGAGGACACCACAACAACGCGCTTGCCCTCAGCGGCCATTTCCAACGCATGGGTGGCGCGGTCCACTTCGACCCGATTGTCCGTCGCATGCAGGGTCAGCCCCTCGCGCGGCTCAACCCGGTTGACGTAAGGAATATAGCCGACGATATCCGTGGCCTCATCAATGACGCCACGCACTTCCTGCGTCACCAGCGCCTCATTGCCGGGGCCAAGCCCCGCAATCACCACCCAACCGTTTTGCGATAGTTTCATGGCCGGCGCCCCTGTCCGTGAACCAATACGATGGAGAAATAGGGCACCTCGCCGTCGATCTCGGACAACTTCTGCACGGTCTGCCCCGGCATGGTGCCGCGTTCGACCAGCCAGGCGTCTTCGGCGCGGCCCGCGCGTTCCAGCGCGCGGCGCAGTTTGGGCAGGTTGCGGCCGATCTTCATCACCACCAGCGCGTCGGTTTCCGCCGCGCGCTTGGCCAGTTCATCCTCGCTGAGAGTGGCCATCGCCACCGTCAGCACATCGTCTCCCCAAGTAATCGGCTGGCCAGAGGCGGTCCAGCAGCCGGACATGCCGGTGATGCCGGGGATAATCTCCTGCGCGGCCCGTCCCTGCAGGCGGGTATAAAGATGCATGTAAGACCCATAGAGGAACGGATCGCCCTCACAGAGCACCACCACGTCTTCGGTCTGTGCAATCTCGGCCAATGTGTCGGCCCACTGGTCATAGAACGCCGCCAGCACCCGGTTGTACTCAGGGTCCGAGAAATGGATTTCGGTCGTCACCGGGTATTCCATCGCGTGTTCGGTGACGTCCTCGGCCAGCATGCCCTCGACAATGGCGCGGGCCTGGCCCTTGCGGCCGGCCTTGCGGAAATAGGCGATGTGACGCGCGCCGGAGATCATCCGGTGCGAGCGGACGCTCATCAGATCGGGATCCCCGGGGCCAAGCCCGGCGCAGATGACTTTACCCTTGGAAACGGTCATGGGTTATTCTTTCCAGCTCGCCAGCGCGTTGACGGCAGCCACGGTGATAGCGGAGCCACCCAAACGCCCTTTGATGATCATCGAGGGCACTGGCAAGTCCTCCATCAGTGCGTCTTTGGATTCCATAGCGCCGACAAAACCCACCGGACAGCCGATGATGGCTGCGGGGCGCGGGCACGCGGGGTCTTGCAGCATATTCAGCAGATGGAACAGCGCGGTGGGGGCGTTGCCGATGGCCACAACCGCGCCTTCCAGTTTCGGGCGCCACAGTTCCAGCGCGGCAGCGGAGCGGGTGTTGGACATGTCCTTGGCCATTTCCGGCACCTTGGGATCGCGGAGCGTGCAGATCACCTCATTGTCCGCAGGCAGGCGCGGGCGGGTGATGCCTTCGCTCACCATATAGGCGTCGCAGAGGATCGGCGCGCCCTTGGCAAGCGCTGCGCGGGCGGTCTCTGCCATGCCGTCGGAAAACCGCACATGCTCCTCCAGCCCCACCATCCCGGCGGCGTGGATCATGCGAACGACGACAACTTCCTCGTCCTTGGTGAAGCGCGCCAGATCGGCCTCGCGGCGGATGGTGGCAAAGCTCTCGGCATAGATCGCGGCGCCGTTGGTTTCATAGGTGTGGCGCATGTCAGCTGCCCTCTGTCAGAAGTTCGGGAGCGGCGCGCAATGCATCGGCGCTCAGGGAGGTGTTTAGCGGGTGATCCGCGGCAGTGCCATTGCGGATCAGATCAAATCGGTCAGTGTTGGTCGCCGTCAGAACCAGATCGGCGGGGCGGGGGTGGGCGCAGCCTTTGGCGCATCCCGAAATATGCAGGTGTTGACCAACGGGGACCGCAGCGGCCAGATCACGCGCCAGATCGCGCGTGACCGCGCGCGCCTGCGGGCAACCGGGTGCACCGGTGCAGGCGCTCACCCGCAGGCGGGGATCCGTTGCATCCAGGATCAGGCCGGGCAGGGGCGGCAGGCTGCTGATGTCTTCCACCAGCAGCATCCGCCAGGGGGTCAGCCGCAATGCTCCGTGATCGGCCAGCGCCGCCAGCGTGCGGGCAGGCATCTGGCCAAATTCCAAGGCCACCAACAGGCCTGATGTGGTCGCACCCGGCCGTTGTGGTGCAATCTGCGTTGCGCCGGGGGCGGCTGCGACATGCACTGTGGGTGGTGTGCGGCGCGCAATCAACTGGTGCATTCTGCCACGTCCCTCGGACGCGCCGCCCTGGTCGAGAAACCAGCGGGCCAGCGTGAGGGCTTCGCCTGCGGCAGTTTCAGCGGTGACCGGCAGACCCGTGTCTGCACCATCTGCACGCAAGATTAGCCCGTCGGGCCCACGTTCGATACGGATATCGGCGGCGGTGTCCGTCAGGACCGGGGCCGCACCGCAATCCACGGCAAAGCCGAATTTGCCGGGAAGCGCCAGATCGCGGGCCTGTGTCAGCGCTGCGGCCAGATCCTGTGCAATCTTGTGGCTGTCGTCGCCTGCGCGCCAGAACGGCGTCAGGGTGATATTGCGGCGCGCTTCTGCACCCGCATCCTCATCCACCAGATCCAGATCGCGCAGTCCCGCGATCAGCGCGCGGTGGGCGTCTTCGCGGATGCCGCGCAGTTGCAGATTGGCGCGGGCGGAAATATCGACAAGGCCTGACCCATACCGCTGCGACAGCTCGGCCAGACCGCGCGCCTGTTCAGGCGTGAGCCGCCCCAAAGGTGCCCGCACCCGCACCACCAGCCCGTCGCCCGACATCATCGGGCGCAGCGCACCGGGGCACCAGCCATAGACTTTGGGCGCTGGAGAGGCGGCGTGGCCCGTCACACCGCGCCCTCCAGCTCGGCCATGATGGAGTTGCGTCGCGTGCTCCAGAGACCGGCGTCAAACAGCGCGCGAAAGCGGTCGCGCATGGCCTGAAGCGCATCGGGGTTTTCGCGGCTCATGAATTCAACGAGATCCTCGCGGCCCAAAGTGGCCTCGAAATAGAGATCAAACAGATGCGGCTGCACCACCTGTGCCAGATGCGCAAAGGCGGCCATGTGATCCAGCGTCGCCGCGATTTCCGCCGCGCCGCGAAAGCCGTGGTTCATCATCGAGGTGGCCCAGTCCGAGTTGGCCGCACGGGCACGGGTGACGCGGGCGATCTCCTCACCCAAGCTGCGTGCCTGCGGTTTGTCAGGTCGGGTGGCATCCATGTGGTAAAGCGCAGGGGCGGCTTGGCCGATGCGCGCCATGGCGGCGGCAAATCCAGCTTCATGCGCGGCATAATCCGACGCCACCAGCAGGTCGGTTTCCGGCAGGTCCTGCAGGTGCACAAAGCTATCCGTGGTTTGCAGCCGGGCCTCCAGCGCGGCGCGTGCCTCACTGATATCGCCCTTGGCATCAATCGCGTGCGAAGACGCATTGAGCCAGGCCTCGCCCGCTGCGGCGCGGGCCTCGTCGGTGTAGTCATCCAGATGCGGGTTCATCGACAGACCATACTGGCCCGGTTTCGGACCAAAGACGCGGGGGGTCTCAATCAGATAGGGATTGTCGGTCTGAGATTCTTCACGCGCCGCCAGCGCGGCGGCGGCGGCCTCGAACATCTGGGCCAGGCCGGGGAAGACGTCGCGGAACAGACCGGAAACCCGCAGGGTGACATCAATGCGGGGGCGGTTCAGCATTGAGAGCGGCAGCACCTCGAAACCGGAGACGCGCTCGGAGCCTTCGTCCCATTTGGGCGCAAGCCCCGCCAGATGCAACGCCATGGCAAATTCCTCGCCTGCGGTGCGCATGGTGGCAGAGCCCCAGAGATCAATCACCAAGCCCTTGGGCCAGTCGCCGTGGTCCTGAAGGTGGCGGCGCAGCAGCTCTTCCGCCAGCTTGACCCCTTGCGCCTGCGCCGCCCGCGAGGGCACCGCGCGGGGATCCGTGGTAAAGAGGTTGCGCCCGGTCGGGATGACATCCGTACGGCCCCGATACGGCGATCCGGACGGGCCGGGGGGCACCATATGCCCGCTCAGCGCTGCAATCAGACCGGCGCGTTCCTCGGCACCACATTGACCGGTGCCAAAGATGTGCAACCCCTCGCCGTATTGGCTTTCCTTGATGTCGCAGACAAAGGCATCGATGCGGGTGATCGCCTCGGCGGCGCAGCTGTCCGGGGTGAGGCCAAGATCAGCCTCCACGCCTGTGCCTTGCGCCTCGGTCCGGATGCTGTCGATCAGCCGGTCGCGGCGGGCGGGGTCCAGACCGTCGGCGGTGGAATATTCATCCAGCAGGCTTTCCAGCCGCGCCATGCCGTCTGGCAGATTGGTCTGGGCCAATGGTGGCGGCAGATGGCCAAGGGTAACCGCGCCAATGCGGCGCTTGGCCTGTGCGGCCTCGCCCGGATCATTGACGATAAAGGGATAGGCCACTGGCAGCGGGCCGGTCAGCACCTCGGGCCAGCAGGCAGCCGAAAGCGCGACGGATTTGCCGGGCAGCCACTCCAATGTGCCATGGGCGCCGATGTGGACGATGGCGTCGGATTGGCTGCGCAGCCACATGTAAAACGCCACATAAGCGTGGCGCGGGGTACGGTCGAGATCGTGGTAATCATCGACGCGGGTTTTCACCTCGCCGCGCTCCGGTTGCAGCGCGATCAGCGCCTTTCCCGCGCGCAACGCTTTGAAATGAAACGCCCCATCGCGGCAGTCGAGGTCTTCCTCCGGCTGGCCCCAAGCCTCGGCCAGGGTATCCTGTAGATCCTGCGGCAGGGTTGCAAGGGCGGTTCTGTAGTCCTGTAACGGCAGGCTCAGCGTTTCGCCCATCAGGCGCAGGCCGGTGCTTTCCAGCGGTTCGACCACATAGCCCTGATCCCACAGCTCGCGCAGGATTTCATCGCAGGAGGCCAGTGCATCCAGCCCCACCGCATGGGCCAGATTGTGATCGCGCCCCGGATAGGTCGACAGCACCAGCGCCAGACGTTTGTCATGATTGGGCAGTTGCGCCAGCCGCAGCCAGCCCTCGATCCGGTCCACTGCGGCCTTTACCCGGTCCAGGTCGGCGCGATGGGCAAAGCGGGAATATTGCAGGTCCGGATCTTTTTTGCCCGGCGCCTTGAAACTGACCAGCCCTGCGAAAATGCGTCCGTCCACCTCGGGCAGCACCACATGCATGGCAAGATCGGCTGGTGACAGACCCCGGTCGGCCTCGGCCCAGTCCTTGCGCCGCGCGGTCGAGAGCGCCACCTGAAACACCGGGCAGCCCGTGGTCGAGAGCGGCGAAGCGCTGCCGTCGGTGCCCTGCGCGGAAAACGCAGTGGCGTTGATGATCGCAGCCGGGGCCAGATCGGGCAGGGTGCTGCGCAGCCAATCGGCAGCTTCCGGCGCCTTCAGGCTGGCGGCAAAGACACCATAGGCGGCATAGCCCCGTCCGCGCAGTTCCGCGATCAGCGCATCGACAGGCGCGGTGTCGGCGGCCGTCAGATAGGAGCGATAAAAACTGACCAGAACCAGCGGTTTGTCCTGTTCAGGCAGCTCTGCCAAGACGCCGCGATCCGGGTCGTAACAACCATATTGCGGCACGGATTTCAGCCCGGTCACCGGACCTGCATATAGCCCCGCCGCCAGCGACAGCTGCGCCAGTGCGGCCTGCGCGGCCACGGCCCCGCCGCTATCGCAGAGATGCTGCAACCGGCGCAGGGTTGAGACGGGGAGGGTCGACAGCTCATCCAGACGCGGGTCTTCGCGCCCGTCAGCAGGCAGGATCGCCAGCGCGATGCCCTTGCGGCGGGCCATGTCCTGCAACGTGGCAAGCCCGTAGGACCAATAGCTTTCGCCGCCGATAAGACGCACAAGGATGCCCTTGGCGCCCTCCAGTGTCTGCTCGGCATAGACGTCCACGGACAGGGGGTGTTTCAGCGCCACCAGATTGGCGAGGCGTAGCGAGGGCAGCCGGTCCTTGCCGCGATGCCAGCCCGCCGCGAAGGCCCCGAGATCGCTGTCGGAAAACGACAGCACCACAAGATCCGCAGGCGTCTGCCCCAGATCCTGTGGTGTATCACTCTCGTCGAGGCCGTGGCTTTCGCGGAAGACGACATGCATGGGTCAGGCTCCTTGCCTGAAGGGGGGTATGGAAGCGGGGATGGCAGCGCCCGGTCCGGCCGGGTGGGCGAGACCGTCGAAAATCTGGCGCTTCGCAGGCATCCGTTTCAGGCCCCCAGCTCGGCGCGGATGGCCTCGGCGTCGATATTGTCATGCTCGGCGATGACCACGAGAACGGTCTTGCGCGCCTGTGCGCCCCAGGGCTGGTCATATTGCGCGCGCAGGCGTTCACCCACGGCCTGAACGAGCATACGCATCGGTTTTCCTTCTACCGCAACATAGCCTTTGACGCGCAGGATATTACGCTCGCGGGCGAGTTTCACGATGGCATCCTGCAACACTTGCGGATCAGAGACTTCGCCCATTTCGACCACGATTGTATCAAAATCGTCATGGCTGTGGTCATGATCATGATGGTGGTGATCGTCGTCATGATCATCGTCGTGGTGGTGATGATGCTCGTGGTGCGAGGGGCGCGCGTCCAGATCGTCTTCGGCGGCGGCCTCAAGCCCCAGAATGACACGCGGGTCGATCACGCCTTCGGACATCGACAGGATCGGCAGTTTGCGCGGCGCTTCGGCCTCGATCATGGTGCGGGCCTTGTCCAGACCCTCCTCACCGGCCAGATCGGCCTTGGACAAGAGGATGATATCGGCGCAGGAGATCTGATCCTTGAACAGTTCCGACAGTGGGGTTTCGTGGTCGATGCCTTCATCGGCCTCGCGCTGGGCCTGCACCGCATCCAGATCGGTGGCGAACTGACCCTTGGCGACCGCTTCGGCATCGGCCAGCGCTACCACGCCATCTACGGTGATACGCGACCGGATCGCGGGCCAGTCAAACGCCTTCAGCAGCGGTTTCGGCAGCGCCAGACCAGAGGTCTCGATCACGATGTGATCGGGTTTTTCCGGCAGGTTCATCAGCTGTTCGATGGTGGGGATGAAATCATCGGCCACGGTGCAGCAGATGCAGCCATTGGCCAGTTCCATGATGTTCTCTGCCGGGCAGTTCTCATCGGCGCAGGATTTGAGGATTTCGCCGTCGACACCAGCGGTGCCAAACTCATTGACCACGACGGCCAGACGCTTGCCCTGCGGGTTCTGCATCAGATGGCGGATCAGGGTGGTTTTGCCCGCACCAAGGAAGCCGGTGATGACGGTGACGGGGATTTTGTTCAGGTCGCTCATGGGGTTAATCCTTGGACAACGATGGGGGAGTGGAAGGCGCCGCCACAGGTGCGGGCGGAATGCGGGCGATGGATTGCTTGCGGAACACTACGGGACGCTCGCGCCAGGGCACCAGACCATCCGTGGTGGCGGCATAGGCGGCGGCCCCGGTCAGGATGTCGGGCACATGTTCGTCGGGATCAAGATCACCGTAGATGTAGCTCCAGCGGGCATCGCCGCCGCTCAGCACCATGGAGCAGCCACGGGTGCAGGCCGAAAGGCATTCGACACCGCGCACCGCAACGCCCTCGGGCAGATCGGCGTCTTGCAGGGCAGCCAGCATGCGGGCGCCGGGGCGCGGAGCTTCCGGGTCGGTCACCTCGCCGCGACGGCAGGTTGTGCAGATCGTCAGTGTTACCTCGGCCATGAGCGCCCTTCACTTGGTTCCAGCGAGGGGGCTGCGGGCCAGCGGGGGCGCGAAGGTCGCGCAGGAATCCCAGCCAGTCGCGGAACACCCCGTCCGCCCGTTGCGTTTCTTTTGTTGGCAGGTCTCCCGGCTTGCGGATGCCAAGGCCTGGGGCCTTGACGGTCATCCTGCCTTCCCGAGTTTCCTCAGTGGCATCGGAGACCTCTCCGGTCACGGTCGCGGGGGCGGCTGTGCTTGGCCGGACCTTGATGGCCCAACTGTCACATTCCCTCTTCGCCTGCCAAATGGCAGGAACCAACAAAACCCCCTTGCGCCATTGCCCCTGTCTTTGTCAAGACATGGGCGAACCAGTAGGAGAGCTCCCATGAGCGATACGCCCGAGACCGACATTTCCGAAGCAGAAGCGGCACGCCATGCGGCGAAGATGGCCAAGAAGAAGGCCGCCCGCGACCGCATGATGAAGAATAAGGACGGCGAGAAAGGACTGATCATCGTTCACACCGGCCCGGGCAAGGGTAAATCCAGCTCTGGTTTCGGCATGATCATGCGCTGCGTCGCCCATAAAATGCCCTCAGCTGTGGTGCAGTTCATCAAGGGCGCCTGGCAGACCGGCGAACGTACACTGATCGAAGAAAACTTCAGCGATTTGTGCCAGTTTTACGCGATGGGCGAAGGTTTTACCTGGGAGACCCAGGACAAGGCCCGCGATATTGCCGCCGCGCAAAAGGGCTGGGAAAAGGCCAAGGAGATGATCCGCGACGAGCGCAATACCATGGTGCTGCTGGATGAGATCAACATCGCCCTGCGTTATGACTATATCGACATCGCCGATGTCGTGGAGTTTTTGGAAACCGAAAAACCGCCGATGACCCATGTGGTGCTGACCGGCCGTAACGCCAAGGAAGAGCTGATCGAAATCGCTGATCTGGTCACCGAGATGGGCCAGATCAAACACCCCTTCCGCGATGGTATCAAAGCCCAGAAGGGCGTGGAATTCTGATCTGTTGTGAGAATCTGGAAATGGAACGCCCCCGCTGTGAATTGCGGGGGCGTTCCGACCGAACTGCGCCGGATTGAGAAACCGTAAGGGTTCGCATTGGACCTCGCAACAACGGGTGCAGCCGCGATTTTCAACGGTCGCGAAATCCTGAATGCTTACGGCAGGTCATAAAGCCCGAGGGCATTCCCGTCCGGGTCGGTAAACTCTGAATAGGTCACGACATCTGGAATTTGGATTGCTTCGCCGGTGTCAATGCCAGCGTCAGCCCACTTGGCCTGAGACGCGGCCATATCGTCCACCAAGAATCTGACGACGGCCCCGGAGGGCTGGGGATCATCGGTTTCGAAAATCTGATACCATGTCTCGGGTGTCACCTTAAATTCAACAATACCGGGAACAGGCCTTAGGACCTCAACCTCAGCGCCAAATAGGGTGAGGTACCATTCCTCTGCATCGGTGATTGAGGCCACGGGAACCCCGACGGTGACTTCCTCGAAGGGGGCAGCGGAGGCGACACCCGCCGAAAGCAGCAGGGCGATAGACGCTGTGCAGAGCCGACGCATCCTTACGCGCCACCGGTCAAATCTTGAGCCAGCATCATCGCGTTGCCGTCAGGATCATAGAAAGTTGCCGTCTTGACCATACCTTCGACGACATCGGTTTCGCCGTCAAATTTCACCTTGGCCTGTTCCAGTTTTTGCCGCGCCGCATCCAGATCCGCGATGCCGAAGACGGGAACACAGTTTCCGGGGGCGGGTTTGGTATGCTCACCCAGACCGATTGTGACGCCGGTCGTATTAGTCTGCAGCTCCGACCATCCGGCCTCATCCGCATGGTAGATCGTATCAAACCCAAGCATGGTTTTGAACCAATCCGCACTGGCGTGGCGATCCTTGACCGAAAACGAGATGTTGATGGTGTTTTCCAATGAAATAAGCGCCATGGTCTTCCCTTTTGATCTAAAATATACTAACTATACTTTATGGACATTGAGACGTTTGTCAACACCACCTCAAGAGCTTGGGCCATCCCTATTTTGGCCCATCTGCACGCAGGCATTGCCGGGCGACAGGCGCCGCTGCTGACGGCCACCGGGGCAAGCAGGACCGCGTTTGCGCAAAGCATCGATCACCTGATTTCAATCGGGCTGCTGGAGCGAAACCCCGGTTATGGTCACCCGCTGCGTCCGGAGTTTCGACTGACGACGCTGGGCATTTCCGCCGCCGCCACCGCCAATAAAATTCACAGTGTCACCGCCAAGGAAGATCAGGATTTGCTGCGGCGCTCGTGGACTTTGCCGGTACTGACAGCACTGCATGAGCCGAGCCACTTCAATGACATAAAGCGGAATCTGCGCACGATTACCGATCGCGCCTTGTCTCAGTCGCTGAAAACGATGGAGGGCCGGAAATGGGTGCATCGCCACGTGGATGAGGCTGCCCGCCCTCCGCGATCTATCTACCGCGCTGTGAACACCGGTGGGCTGATCAGTCGTGTCGTGGCCAGCGAAATCAGCTTTATCGGATAGGCGCCTGTCAGCCTGAAATCACGAGAGACAGCATTGCCCTGAAGGGCCGTCTGAACAGATGGCGCGCCGCCGCGGGAGGGCGTGCTACGCCCCCCCCCTCCACGACCAAAGGGCACAGGCAATAACGTCAGCCCCTCTGACCAAATGTTTCGCGTGCGAAACAATCGGGCAGGGGGGCTGATACTTTTTGTGGGCGTTGCGCGGGGTGCGGACGCATAGGGGTTGGATGTGTTGCGAGTGGGTTAAGGCGTAGGGGTCTGAAACGATCCGGCGCCCACCCGCCCCACGAACCGCACTCAGGCGGCCAGATCTGCGGCTTTGCTGCGGATGTAGCTGTCGACGGCGGCGCGCTCTGCCTCGGTCAGGCGCAGGGCCAGTTTGGTGCGGCGCAGCAGGTAATCCTCGCCAGTGCGGACCCATTCGTGGGTGATGGTCCAGTCGAGTTCGCGGGCGGTGATGGTGGCGCCGAAGGCCTGGCCGAGATCCTCGGCCGAGGTCGCATTCCCCAGTACCTCCCAGGCCTCCGTCCCATAGGCGCGGATCAAGCGGCGAGTCGCGTAAGGGCTGAGGAAGGGATAGTCCTGCGCCAGTTTCGCGGTGAGTTTTGCCACGTCCCCGACAGGGAAATTACCGCCGGGCAGGGCGACGCCTGCGGTCCAGTTGCGTGGAAGGTCGGGAAACACGGTGCCGATTTTCTCCAGCGCGGCCTCGGCCAGTTTGCGATAGGTGGTGATCTTGCCGCCAAAGACATTCAGCAGCGGCGCGGCGTTGTCGTTCAGGGTCAGCACATATTCGCGGGTGGCGGCGGTGGCAGAGCTGGCGCCATCGTCATAAAGTGGACGCACGCCGGAATAGGTCCAGACGATATCGTCACGGCTGAGCGGATTGGCGAAATATTGCGAGGCGAAATTGATCAGGTAATCCTGTTCCTCGGGTGTGCAGGTCGGGGCGGTCTGCGGGTCGGGGTGGTCGGCGTCAGTGGTGCCGATCAGCGTGTAGTCTTCCTCGTAGGGAATGGCGAAGATGATGCGCCCGTCGGTGCCCTGGAAAAAGTAGCAGCGCCCGTGATCGTAGAGTTTCGGCACCACGATATGGCTGCCGCGCACCAGTCGGACGCTTTCGCGGCTGTTCTGGCCCAGTTTCTGACGCAGCACATCGGCAACCCAAGGGCCGCCGGCATTGACGAGCATCTTGGCGCGGCGCTGCGAGGTTTCGCCCGTTGTGATGTCTTCAAGGTCAATCACCCAGTGGTCCGCATTGCGGGTGGCGCCTGTCACCTTGGTGCGGGTCATGATTTCGGCGCCGCGGGATTCCGCGTCGCGGGCGTTCAGCACCACCAGCCGCGCGTCTTCGATCCAGCAGTCGGAATATTCAAAAGCGGTCTTGAACTTCGGGTCCAACGGACGGCCTGCGGGGTCGTTGGAGAGATCCAGTTTGGAGGTGCCGGGCAGGATACCGCGTTTGCCAAGGCTGTCGTACATGAACAGGCCCAGACGGATCAGCCAGGCGGGGCGACGGCCCTTCATCCACGGCATGATCGTCGTCAGCAGTTTTGATGTCGGCGTGGTGTTGTCAAAGCGCATGTCCTTGTGGAAGGGCAGGACAAAACGCATCGGCCAGGAGATATGCGGCATTGCCTTCAGCAGGACTTCGCGTTCGATCAGCGCCTCGCGGACCAGACGGAATTCGAAGTATTCAAGGTAGCGCAGGCCGCCGTGGAACAGTTTGGTGGAGGCCGAGGAGGTGGCGGAGGCGAGGTCGTTCATCTCAGCCAGCGCCACGGATAGGCCCCGCCCTGCGGCGTCACGGGCGATGCCGCAGCCGTTGATGCCGCCGCCAATGATGAAGAGATCGGTGATCTGGTCTTGCGCGTGAGGATCAGGCATTTTCGCTACTTTCGTTTTCGCCAACCCAGAGGATTTGCGTGTCCGCAGCCTCGGCTGCGCGGGAAAATTCAGGGGGAACGGGGCGGTCGGTGATCACCACGTCAAGATCGGAGATATCGCAGATGCGGACCGGGGCGGTGCGCGCGAACTTGCTGCCGTCGCAGACGAGCACCCGCTTGCGGGCGTTTTTCAGGATGGCGCGGGCGACGGAGACTTCGCGCGGATCATGGTCGAGAATGGCGCCGTCTGCGTCCATGGCCGAGGCGCCGATAACGGCGATATCCACCTTGTAGCGGGCGATGAATTCTAGCGCGTCCTCGCCCACGATGGCGCCGTCGCTCTGCCGTATGGCGCCGCCGACAAGTACCAGTTCCTTGCTCTCATCCTCCATCATCATATTGATAATATTGATATTGTTGGAAAGAACTGTAAGGCCGCGATGACCAGAGAGCGCGCGCGCCACCTGTTCGGTGGAGGTGCCGATATTGAGGGTGATGGCGCAGTTGTCGGGGATCAGATCAGCGGCGAGCGCGGCCATGGCGCGTTTGCCGCGGGCGTTCAGCTTGCGCCGCTCGGCGTAATCGCGGCTGGCACCACTGCTGCTGCGCACCGCGCCGCCATGCACGCGAGAGAGCGCGCCACGGGCCGCCAGATCGCGCAGGTCGGTGCGGATTGTTTGCAGGGAGACGCCAAAGCGCTGCGCGAGGTCCTCGACCTCGACGCGCTCCTGCCGGGTCAGCAGGTCGAGAATGGCGGCCTGTCTGTCGGTTGCGTCCATGCGTGATCCTTTCGCAGGCTTATCTAGGCCTCCGTTTGCGAAAAGTCACGAATTATTTTCGTTTTGCTTTCGTTTGTCTTTCTTACCGTTTGATCAGGGGATCGGGATCAGATGATTGTCCCAGGCGAGATCGGACCGGTCCAGATGGGCCAGCGTGCCGTCGCGGATCGTGCTGACCTCACCGGCGCCGGTGGTCACGATAAAGCCCGCGCCAGTGCCAGTGAGTCCGCAGACATCGGTCAGCCGGACCTCATGCAGCAAGGCGCCGCTGGTGCAGTCGGCGATCTGCACCACGCCGCCGCGTGGCGAGGTGACGGCGATCTGTGCGCCATCGCGAGAAAAGGCGACGGAGCCGCCATAGCCGTTGAGGTTGCGCAGCCGGGGGTCATCCTCGGCCATCAGGCGGGGGGCGGAGCCGGGATTGTGCAGGCCGATGATCGGCAGATCCGCGCCCGCGTCGCCCTGCCACTGCATCGCAAAACCAACGGTGCCGGTGGCGCTGATGGCAAGGTGGCGGATCGAGTTCAGGCGCATCTCGGCGTTCAGGATCAGCTGATCCTCCAGGGTGCCATCAAGGCTGAGGTAGCTGAGGTTGGGTTGCATGGTGGCGAGGTTCAGCTTTGCGCGGCCGCTGTCGGGGTGGGTCTGGATGCCGCCGTTGGCCACCACCAGATTGTGCTGGCCGTCAGGACTGGTGCGCAGGCGGATATCATGCGGTCCGATCCCGCCTGATGCGTAGTCGCCAATGCGGGGGTAGCCCGCGCTGGCGTCCCAGATGCCGATGCGACCATCGCCATTTTCATAGGCGTTTTCGGTGGTGAACAGGCGGGAGCCGTCCGGGGAAAATACACCATGGCCGTAAAAATGGTGACCTTTGGGTGGGGTCAGCCGCGTCTGTGCTGCGCCATTGCGGCAGTCGATCACATCGGCGAATTGGCCGGGGCGGCGGGCGAAGGCGACCGCCTCGGGGCGGCTGGGGTGCGCGGTTGCGGCATGGCCACGGGCGGGCAGCGGATGGCGGAACAGGATGGTGCCGGTGCGGTCCAGACCCGCGAGGAGGAAGCGGCCATCGGGGGTTTTGCCAGCCGAGAGATAGGCGGGGTGGCCAAGGTCGGCCCAGCTGGCCTGCGGGGCCATGCCTGCGGCCAGAAGCCCTGCGAGGAAACCGCGACGGGAGGGGCCTGCCATGGATCAGTCCCCGTCGAGCGAGTTGAAACCGGCGGTGACGCCGAGCTTCGGGCCAAGCCGGGTGGTGATCAGGCTGCGCAGGTCATTGATGTCCTGCTGTAGGGCTTCGATACGAAAGCGGCGGGCGGGATCGGCAACCCCGGCGAGGGAGGGATCGTCCAGCGCGCTGGCGCGTTTCAACGCCTTGGCAAAGCCTGCGTCGATTTCCTGCATCAGTGCGGGATCGCCCGCCGCAAGGGCAAGGGCGAGCGGTTCCATCGCAGTGAGGTTCAGCACGATGTGGCGCTGGCTGCGGGCGGAGCGGCGGGCCTCGGCGCGGTTGGGGCGGGGGGCGTCGAACTGGCCCAGCGGACGGCCCAGCCGCATATCGACCAGCACCTGAAACCCGGTGGTCAGGGTTTTGAACAGCTCCTGCCGGATCTCGGCCTCTGATTGGTAGCGGTTGCCCGGCCCGGGGCTCACCAGTGTCACGGCGTAGCTGTTGTGCCAATCGTCGCGGATCGCGGCGGTGGTGCGGGCGATATCGGTGGTGATGGCCGCGACCAGGGTGCAGCGCTGATCTGCGCTGCCTTCGGACTGGATGGCGTCGTCGAACAGGAGATACTCCAGCGCATAGAACCCGCGCAGGGCCACGGATTGGCTGGCAAAGACCTCCGGTATAGCCAGCTCCTCGCGCGGGGTTTCGGTGACGGCGCGGCGCAGGGTGCCGGGGATTTTGTTGCGGCTGTCCGGCCAGAAGGCGAGGGCAAAGGCCCGGTTGTCGGTTTCGGTGGGACCAAAGCGCAGGTGGCTGACTGTGATCCAGGCATCAAAGGCGTGGGCGAAGGCCGCGCGCAGGGCCGGGTCATCCGGCGTGCAATGGCTTGCGGCGACGTCGGCCAGGGTGGCGCTGGTCTGTGCCAGCCTGTCAAAGCCGGGGAGGATATGATGGGTGAGGATCCAGTCCAGTTGATGTGCCGGGGCCAGGGTTTGGGGCGGTGTATTGGGCGTGCTGACAGCTGTGGTGTCGGTCTGCGCAAGGGCCGCTTGCGGGGGCAGGGTGCCGCAGATCATAGCGGTCGCAACCGTCAGGGCGACAACACGCGACAGGCGCGTGCGGGACAGGGAAAGGGGGTTCGGCATCAGAGCGACTCCAGAAAGCGGATCAGATCGGCGCGGTCTTTGGGCGCAAGGCCGACCACGGTGTCTCGGGCGGATTGGGCTTCGCCGCCATGCCAGAGGATCGCCTCCAGCAGGGTGCGAGCGCGGCCATCATGCAGGAAACCTGCGCGGGGATTGACCTGCTGTACCAGCCCCACCCCCCAGAGCGGCGCGGTGCGCCATTCGCGCCCGGTTGCGCGGGCTTCCGGGCGGTGGTCAGCAAGGCCCTCGCCCATGTCATGCAGCAAGAGGTCGCTATAGGGCCAGATCAGCTGGAAGCTCTGCGCGGGTTGCGCCTCCAGCCGGTTGGTGACGAATTTCGGGGTGTGGCAGCTGGTGCAGCCTGCGCCGTAGAATTGCGCCTTGCCGCGCAGGACGGCGGGGTCGTCCGGGGTGCGACGGGCAGGCACGCCGAGGTTGCGGCTGTAGAAGGTGACCAGATCCATATTGGGCTGGTCGATCTCGGTCTCGCGGATGTCATCACCGCCATGGGGCGCGTTGCGGCAGCTGGTCTGCGCAGTGGTGCAATCGCCTGCATGAGCCGGAAACAGCGGCGTGGAGATGCCGATATCGCCGGAGAAGGCGGCTGCGGATTGTTCATGCACCGTGGGCTGTCCGGCCTTGTAGCCAAAGCGGCCCAGCATGATCCGGTTGTGTTCCACCGACCAGACCAGATTGGCACGCCCGGAGATACCGTCGCCGTTGCTGTCATCCTCATCCGCGCCTGCCAGAATATCCGCAGCCGGGATCGCCTCAAGCAGGCCGAGGCCGATCATGCTGGGGGCGACGCGGGGGGAGAGCATGGCATCGGGGTGCAGCGGGCCATAGCCGAGGTTATTGGCGCTATACTCAGGGCGTTGCAGGGTGGCCGTCTCGCCGCCTGCAAGCGCGATGGTGTCTTCGCTGTAGGTGACGCCGAGGCGATATTCCGGGGCGATTCCGGGGGCGGAGAAATCCTGCATCTGGCCGCCATAGGTCGGCTCTGGCGCGGTTCCGATATAGTCGGTAATGGCCTGCATCTGGTCCGGCACCGGGCCGGGAACCGAGACGCGCAGGAACATCGTGGTTGAGGCATAGTCCGGCCCATCCGGCACATGGCCGCGCCCGTCCTTCAGGTGGCAGCGCTGGCAGGAGCGCGCATTATAGAGCGGCCCCAGCCCGTCGGAGGCGAGGGTGGAGGCGGGCGAGAACACCCAGATTTTCTTGAACAGCCCATTGCCGAGTTTGAATTCCAGCTCTTCCTCAAAGCTGAGATTGTCACTGTGCTGCGAAAACGCCTCGTCATCCGTTCGGGCGCGCACAGTGGCCGCGCCTGCGGGCAGGGCCTCATAGGGTTCGGGCTGGTCGAACTGATCTGCCGGACGGGTGACGGCGCGGATGCGGGTCTGTTCCTGCGCGGTGCGGGGAAGGGTGGCGAGATGCGGATCGCCAAGCGTGGCATAGGGAGGCGCAGTCTGCGTGCGGGCTGTATCGCCCTCTGGCGTCTCTGCTGCCAGGGTTTCTGACAGCGCCGTGGTTTGCTGGTCGGCCAGAGTGGGGAGCGGTGCGATCAGCGCGAGGAGGCTGAGGCCCATCAACAGCTGGGGCAGACGCGGGCGGTGGGGCGATGGGGAAACTCGCATGCGGGCAGGGATCACTTCTATTGGCGGGGCGCGGGGCCTCCTGACCTTGGATAGGAGGATCCGGAGCTGGCATCAACTCTTGCGGGGGTGGACAATTTGTCCGGGTTGTCCGGGCGAATTGGTGCCGCAGGTGGCCAGGCCAAAACGCCAAGGGCAGGGGCAACGCGATGCGCCGCCCCTGCCGTATCTTTGCTGCCGTGGCAGCCCTTAGCCTGTCTTACTGGAAAACGGCCGTTGGGTTGTCGAGCGAGTCGGAGCCTTCGATGGCGACGCCATCGAGATCCAGCGCTGTCACCACGCGTTCGATGGAGCGGGTCTGATCGACCAGACCGTTGACGCCGCCCATGACCAGCGCTTCGCCTGCTTCATTGCCCTGTTCCAGCATCTGGTCGTAGGAGAAACCCGCCTCGGCTGCGGTCTTGATCTGACCCAGCGCGCGCATGGTGGTCGAGAGCTTGCTGCGCATCTCGCCGTCCAGTGCCGGATCGATCTCCTGCACCAGATCGGAGAGCGACGCGCCGGAAACCATGCTGCCGTCGGTGCGGATATATTCGCCCAGATAGACGTTCTGCACGCCCAGACCATCGTAGTAATGGCTGTTGTGGGTATTGTCGGAGAAGCAATCATGCTCTTCCTCAGGATCGTTCAGCATCAGGCCTAGGCGCATGCGTTCGCCGGCGGTTTCCCCGTAGGAGAGCGAGCCCATGCCGGTCAGCATGGCGGTGATGCCTGCGTTTTCATCCGACAAAAGCGTGCCACGGGCTTCGCCTTCGGTGCCCCATTGTGCGGCCATCCACTCCAGATCGGAGACCAGCAGATCGGTCGCGGCCTTCAGGTATTCGCCGCGGCGATCGCAGTTGCCGTTGGTGCAATTCTCGCCTGCGGCATAGTCGGTCCAGGCGCGGCTGCCGGCGCCGTGGTCGGTGCCGTTCAGGTCCTGACCCCAAAGCAGAAATTCGATCGCGTGATAGCCGGTTGCGACATTGGCCTCGACGCCATCGGCCTCATGCAGGGTGGTTTCCAGCAGCTCAGGCGTGATGGCGCTGGCGTCGATGGATTTGCCGGACAGCTCAAAGCTGGGGTTGGCAACGATATTCAGCGCCGCAAGGGTGTTTTCATCGGTCGGGCCGCCGTAGCTGGCATCGACATAATCAATCAGGCCCTCGTCCAGCGGCCATGCGTTCACTTTGCCTTCCCAGTCATCAACGATGGCATTGCCAAAGCGGAACACCTCGGACTGCTGATAGGGCACGCGGGCCGCGAGCCAGGCCTTGCGGGCAGCTTCCAGGGCCTCGGCGGAGGGTTCAGCGATCAGGCTGTCCACGGCTGTTTGCAGGGTTTTGGCCGTTTCAAGGCTGTCCTGATATTTGGCGTGCGCAATATTTGCGTAGGTGGTCAGCACCTCAGCCTTGTCTGCCGCAAAAGCGGGAGCCGCAACTGTGGCGAGCGCTGCAACAGCGGTACCTGCGAGAAAATGCGATGTCATTAGAGCGTTCCTTAAGAGTTAGTCGAGATGTTATGATGTGAACGGGTTACAGGGGAACGGTGGCTGTCAGGCAGTGGACCGTCAGTGAAGGGTGGACGAGAGCGGCTGCAGCTGCGCGGCATGCGCGGCGGGGCCGGTTGTCTGGGCGCTGAGCTGATCCAGAACCAGACCTATTTTGGCGGCAAGAACGGTGGCGCGTTGCGCCTGTTGTGGCTGGACGATCAGGGCGGCGAAGAGATTGGCATCCTCATATTCGCCATGCGCGGCGGCGGCGACCAGATTGGCAAAGCAGTTTTCATCGGCCCCAAGGCAGGTGCAGGTCATGCCATGGCGTACCAGTGGGCGGCGGCCCTCGGTGACGCAGAAATTGCAAAGGCGACCAAAATTCTCATAGGCCTGACGGCCCAGAACCGGACCAAGTGCAGCCAGTAGGTCCTGACGCAACGCGATGCGGCTGTCGGCACCGTTGAACCAGTGGCGCAGGTTGCGCACGGCCAGGGCCTCCAGGGCGGGCAAATCTGTCAGCAGGCCAACAGTGGCCCCGCCCCGTGGTGCCGCAGATGCGGCGGATGTGCTGTTGGAAATCATTTTGTCAGGATCAGCTTTCCGGCGCGGGTGATCCGCAGGCTGTAGATCTGGCCATTGAGCAGGATGCGGGCCTGGTTCCCGCCACGGGCGAGTTCCTCAGCGTGGTAGGTCGGGAAGACTTCGGTGGCTGCGGTTGTGGTGGTGGCGGCGTGGTCAAAAGTCATCTGGTTCATCAGGGTCACCCGTTTCGGTTTTCCGACCGATCCAGATACCATTCCAGGCAAAACCCCTGATCGCCACGCGGCAGCCCGTAGGCGTGCAGGCTGACCGACGCGCGGGTGCCTTCAACAGGGCGGTGGCGCAGGGAGAAGAATTGCAGAAGAAACGACATTGGACGATCTCGGTTGATTTGCTATCAGTCGGGCTGGCTGCACAATCACAGGTTGGCTGAACTACTTTATACCTGACTTATTTAATCAGAATCGTCAACCTGACTTTTTTAGTCAGATTAAGATTTTTTGCCGATCGCCTTAGCGTATGGCCCGGTGGTTTCTGCCATCAGGAAGAGGTGTAAGCCGCCACCAGCCTGTCAATGAAGAGCCGCAATCTCTGAGGCAGCGGACGGCGGTCCGGGTAGACCAGATACAGAGTGAGCTGTGTCTCCACGCCGGTGGGCGGCGGGGCAAGATCCAGCTGCCCCGCCGCATAGTCCGCATCGCACATCGGGCGCGGAAAGCAGCCACGCGCTGCGCCGGACCGCACCAGTTCCAGAGCGAGTGCAAAGGATTCACAGGTAATGCGGCTGTCTGCGCGCCGGTCCGTCAGGTGCCGCGCAAGCGGGCCGAGAATCGGCAGATCCTCATTTGCGAGCTGCCCCGGCGCCGCCGCCAGCACCACCGGCGTTTGAGACAGCACACGGGCAATCAGGCTGTCGCTGCCCGGACGGTTGCCGCGCAGCGCCAGATCGATGCCGTCGGCAATGAAGTCGGCAGGGGTGTCATCCACGGTTATGTTGATCGAGATCTGCGGATAATCACGCAGAAAGGCAGATGTGAGGGCTGCCAGTGGGGCCATGGGCAGCGCGGTGGGGACCGAGAGGCGCAGCAGACCGCTGGCCTTGGCCTCGGCTGCAACCAGATCGCGGGCGGCGTCGATCTCGTCGAGCGCGCGGCGGCAGCGGTCCAGAAATAGTGCTCCGGCGGGTGTCAGGGCCACACGCCGGGTGGTGCGGTCCAGCAGGCGCACGCCCAGGCTCTGTTCCAGGGTGCGGATGCGGCTGGTGACCGTGGAGGCTGGCAGTCCGAGGCGTCGCGCAGCAGCAGCAAAGCTGAGCTGATCTGCAACCTCAGCAAAGGTTTCTATGTTCTGAAGTCGATCCATTGAGCGAAATACCCGTTTAAAGCCTTCAGTATTAAACCGATTATTCCGTAATATGCGAGCGCTTACTCCTGTCGTACATCACAGGAGAAGACGATGAACAGACGTCAATTGCTGAAGAGTGGCGCGGCCTTGACCCTTAGTGGCGGCTTGCCCGCTGTCGCGCGGGCTGCGCCGCCGGGTGTATCCCTGCGCTGGTTGGGCGGCGCCATGCTGGAGATCGAGGCTGCGGGGCTTCGGGTGCTGACAGACCCCTGTCTTGGAGAGGGGCCTGAGGCCTTTGTCATGGGGGACCCGAATGAGATGTTCGACCTCGCGCGCGGGCCGAATATAAAGCCACATGCGCGGCTCACGCCCTTTCCGGGGCTGCGCTACGACCGCTATGATCTGGTGCTGCTGAGCCATGCCCATGAGGATCATTTCGACCAGGCGGCGCAGGCATGGCTGGACCCGAAGCTGCCGATGCTGGTGCCGCAGCATGACCTTGCAGCGGTGCGGCAGAAAGGCTTTGCCGCCAGCGCGCTGGCCCACGGCGAGATGCGGCGCATTGAAGGACCGGAGGGGGTTCTGCGGATCACGGCACTGCCTGCGGTTCATTCAGAGAACCCGGAGGTGGCGCGGTTGCTTGGGCTGGGCAACGGCTACCTGATCGAGGTGGAAACGGCCTTTGGCTTGGCGCGGATCTATTGGGCAGGCGACAGTTTTCTGGTGCCGCCGGTCTGGCAGGCTCTGAGAGCAGCGCAGGTTGCGGAGGCAGGTCTGCTGGATATCTTTGTCCCGCATCTGGGCGCTGTCGGCGGGGCGGGGGCGCTGGGGCAGATCTCCATGGATGGGGCGCAGGCGGCGGGGTTTGCGCAGCAGCTGGAGCCGCAGGCAGTACTGCCGATCCATCATTCGACCTATGCGCTGTACCGTGAGGGGCCGGAGGTATTGCGGCAACATCATGCAGAGCTGGCGCCGCGCTGGCGGTTGCGGACGCCGCCGGAAGGGGAGCGTATCCACCTTTGAACGCAAAATGGCCGCTCCCGGTGGAGCGGCCTTGGTCTTTGTCACGGGGCGCGGCCCTGAGATCAGTCGCGGGTGCCGGAGAAGCGCTCCTGCCAGTCCTCGCGCTGTTCGTCGGTGATCTTGGCAAAGAGCACCTCCGGCACGGTGAAGGCATGACCTGCGGGCAGCGCGCTGAGGGCGGCGGCCACATCGTCGGGCCAGCTGCGATCCTCGGTCTGAAGGGCGGCCAGCAGACGCTCGGTCGCGTCGGGGATGAAGGGGGCGGACAGCACCGCATAGAGCCGGATCAGGTTCAGCCCCAGACGCACCTGAGCGGCGGCCTGATCGGGGTCGGTTTTGAAGACGGACCAGGGCGCCACGGATTGCAGGTATTCATTGCCCGCGACCCAGATCGCCCGCAGCTCCTGCGTGGATTTGCGCACGTCCATGGCGGCCATATGGCCTTCATAGGCGGTAACACGGGTGCTGATCTCATCAATCAGCGCCTGTTCCGCCTCGCCGTAGTCATTGCCTGCGGGAACCGCCTCGCCGTATTTGGAGCGACAGAATTTGGTGATGCGGGACACGAAGTTGCCCAGCACGTCGGCGAGATCCTTGTTCACAGATTGCTGGAAATTCTCCCAAGTGAATTCGGAGTCGGAGCTTTCGGGGGCGTGGCTCAGCAGCCACCAGCGCCAGTAGTCCGCGGGCAGGATCTCCAGCGCCTGATCCATGAACACGCCGCGCCCCTGCGAGGTGGAGAACTGGCCGCCGTCATAGTTCAGGTAGTTGAACGACTTCAGGTGGTCGACCATCTTCCAAGGCTCGCCGGAACCCAGAATAGTGGCTGGGAAGGAGAGGGTGTGGAAGGGGACGTTGTCCTTGCCCATGAACTGGACGTATTTCACATCCTCAGCGCCCTTGTCGGTGCGCCACCAGCGTTCCCAATCGGCGTCGGTCTTGCCGTTGGCGTCGGCCCATTCCTTGGCGCAGGCGATGTATTCGATGGGGGCATCGAACCAGACGTAGAACACCTTGCCCTCCATGCCGGGCCAATCTTCATCGCCTTTCTTGACCGGGACACCCCAGTCGAGATCGCGGGTAATGCCGCGGTCCTGAAGGCCGTCGCCGTCATGCAGCCATTTCTTGGCAATCGAGGTGGTCAGGACCGGCCAGTCCTTCTTGGAGTCGATCCAGGCATCCAGCTGGTCCTTCAGCTGCGACTGGCAGAGGTACAGGTGCTTGGTCTCGCGCACTTCCAGATCGGTGGAGCCGGAAATCGCGGAGCGCGGGTCGATCAGATCGGTCGGGTCCAGCTGCTTGGTGCATTCCTCGCACTGGTCGCCGCGGGCGCGTTCATAGCCGCAGTTGGGACAGGTGCCTTCGATATAGCGGTCGGGCAGGAAGCGGCCATCGGCGTGGGAGTAGACCTGTTTTTCGGTCACTTCACGGATCAGCCCCTGCTCGGCCAGCTTGCCTGCGAAATGCTGGGTCAACGCGTGATTCTGCGGGCTGGAGGAGCGCCCAAAATGGTCAAAGCTGAGGCCGAACCCCTTGGCGATACCGGCCTGAACTTCGTGCATTTCGGCGCAGTAATCCGCGACCGGTTTGCCTGCCTTGGCGGCGGCCAGCTCGGCAGGGGTGCCGTGTTCGTCGGTGGCGCAGAGGAACATCACCTCATGGCCGCGTGCGCGCTGGTAGCGAGCATAGAGATCTGCGGGCAGCTGGCTGCCGACCAGATTGCCCAGATGCTTGATCCCGTTGATGTAGGGGATCGCTGAGGTAATGAGAAAGCGCGCCATATCATCCATCCAACTAAAGCTTTGCTGGCCCGTCTAGCGCATGGCGCTGCCGCCGGAAACCCCGCTGTGGGACTTGTGGCTAATTTCCCCGGCCTGGATGGTGTCTCAGGCCGTCTAGCGGCGCTCGCGGGAGCGTTTGAGCAGGCGGCCAATGGTGAAGGAGGTGCGCGGCGCATAGACGTAGCGGGTTCGGTCCTCAGGGGCGGGGCGGGCGCGCATTCGGGCGAGGCCAAAGATGATCAGCCCGAGGTGGCCCACGGCGACAAAGGCAAAGAGCGCGCCGGGACCGTAGTTTTCGATCAGCGCCGAGGTGATCAGCGGCGAGGCGATGGCGCCAAGGGCGTAGAAGAACATCAGCGCGGCGGCCAGTTCGATCCGTTGCTGGGAGGTGGCAAAGTCGTTGGCGTGTGCGGCGGAGACCGAGAAGATCGGCATGGTGGTGAAACCAAAGAACGCCGCAGAGGCCATAACGGCCCAGGTGCCCATGCCGCTGGCGGCCATGGTGATGCCACAGGACAGGATGGCCACCACCGACAGCCAGATCAGCACCCAGCGTCGGTCGTATTTGTCGGCGAGCCAGCCCAGCGGGTATTGCGCTAGCGCGCCGCCCAGAACAAATGTCGCGAGGAAGAAGGCGATCTGCCCGACCTCCAGCCCGACTTCTTGGCCGTAGATCGGGCCAACCATACGGAAGGATGCGGAGCTGAGGGCGGCGACGATCACACCGGCAACCGCCAGAGGTGAGCAGGCCCAGGCCAGTTTCGGGCGCAGCCGGGGGGCATCGGGAATGTCGGGCTGGCTGACCTTGGTCATGGTGAGCGGCAAGAGGGCCGCGCAGCAGAGGATCGCCAGCAGGTTATACGAAATGTAGGAGGCAGGCGGCAGCACCGCGATCAGCAGCTGCGCCACTAGCGAGGCGGAGAGGTCGACAATGCGATAGGTGCCCATGGCGCGCCCGCGGGTTTCATTGGTGACCTTGGCGTTCAGCCAGGCTTCGATCACGGTGTAACACCCTGCGACGCAGAGGCCGGAGGCTATCCGCATCACGGCCCATGCCAGCGGGTCTTCGGTCAGGGTGTGGCCGATCAATCCCATGGCGCCGAGGGCCGTACAGACCGCAAAGGCGCGGCTGTGGCCGACGTTGCCCATCAGGCGCGGCACCCACCAGCAACCGATGAAAAAACCAAGGAAATGCGCCGAGCCGAGAAAGCCGATCTGTTCCTTGTCAAAGCCCAGTGTGATGCCGGAGAGCGCATCCAGCGGGCCAACGCCGCCGGTCGAAAGCTGCAACAGGATCACCGAGAGAAACAGCGCCGCAAAGGAAATCATCATTCGCATAATGGCCAGTCATGACCGCTGCGAGGATGGATTGCACGGGTGTTTCCGACATTTTCCCAATTGGCGTGTCGTATTGTGCCGGGCGCGGCAGATTTGCCGCGCCGGGGAACCTGTTCTGGATCAGGGATGCGCGGTTCAGTCGTCGCGCTGGGCGATCTCTCCACCCGATTTGGCCCAGGCGGTAAAGCCGCCCTCAAGATGCATCACCGGTCCCAGTCCCATTTCCATCGCGGCCTTGGCTGCAAGGGCCGATCGCCAGGCGCTGGCGCAGTAAAACACATAGGTCTTGTCCTGATTGAACACCGGTTTATGGTAGGGGCTGTCAGGGTCGATCCAGAATTCCAACATCCCGCGCGGGCAGGAAAAGGCGCCTGGAATCATGCCGCTGGACTGCAATTCGCGGATATCGCGCAGGTCGATGAAGACATAGGCGTCATCATGGATGGCCTCTTTTGCGGTCTCCACGGACATGGTGTCCACAACGGCGTTGGCCTCGTCAAGGAGCGCCTTGACGCCTTTTGTGATGGTTTGGGGCATGCTGTGCTTCCTCTGGCTGTTAGATGCACAGGCTGCCGGGTTTTGCCCGGGGTGACAAGCACCGCTTGCCCGGTGTCAGCCGGTTAGTTACCACTTGTAAGGGATGGCATCACCCCCGTCGGCGATCCAGGCATCAAAGCCGCCTTTCAAAAAGACCGCCCGCTGCAATCCCATTTCCAGCGCGGTCCTGGCAGCCAGGGCCGAGCGCCATCCGTTGTCACAATAGAAGATGAAGGCCCGATCTTCGGCAAAGACTGGTTTGTGGTAGGGGCTGGATGGATCAATCCAGAACTCCATCAGGCCGCGCGGGCAGGACAGGGCTCCGGGGATGACGCCGGTGCGTTCAACTTCGCGGATAACCCGCAGGTCGACAAACAGGCTGTCGTCACGGTCATGCAGATCTGCCGCCTCTGCCGGGGAAATCGACATCACGATGGCTTCAGCTTCTGCGATCAGGTCTTTGTAGCTTTTGGACATAGAGAACGTCATGTTGTCACTCTCCTTTTCTAGATTTCCGACAATTTTAATTGTATCACATCCATCGTGTTTCACGTCTGGATTGTGCGTGAAAGGTTAACGCCCCGATGTGCGGGGGAGGCAGCTGGTTGCACTGGGCTGCGGGTGGGCTAGGGTCTGTTGCGAGTTGCAACAACAGGATCCCGATCATGAAGATGAACCCGCTTGGCCGCACCGGCATGGAGGTGTCACAGATCTGTCTCGGCACCATGACCTTTGGCACCCAGACGGGGGAGGAGGATGCCCATGCGCAGATTGATGCGGCCTTGGCGGCGGGGGTGAATTTCCTTGATACGGCGGAAATGTATCCGGTGAACCCGATCAGCGCGGAGACGGTCGGTGACAGCGAGGCAATCATCGGGACCTGGAATGCCAAGACCGGGCGGCGCGGGGATTACATCCTTGCCACCAAACATTCCGGCGAAGGGCTGCAGGCGGTGCGGGATGGGGCACCGATTACAGCGGAGACCATCGCACCCACGATCGAAGGATCCTTGCGGCGGCTGCAGACGGATTACATCGACCTCTATCAGTTTCACTGGCCAAATCGGGGCAGCTATATGTTCCGCAAGAACTGGCAGTATGATCCGGGCGGCGATGACCGGGCGGCGGTGCTGGACAACATGGCGGAATGTCTGGAGGCGCTGAAGGCTCAGGTGGACAAGGGCAATATTCGCGCCTTTGGTCTGTCAAACGAGAGCGCCTGGGGCACGGCACACTGGCTGCGACTGGCCGAGCAGACCGGCGGGCCACGGGTGGCCTCGATCCAGAATGAATATTCGCTGCTGTGCCGGTTGTATGACACCGACCTGGCTGAGCTGAGCCTCTACGAAGACGTGGGGCTGCTGGCGTTTTCGCCATTGGCAACGGGTTTGCTCACGGGGAAATATCAGGATGGTGCGGTGCCTGAGGCCTCGCGCAAGACATTGAGCCCGGAACTGGGCGGGCGTGACACGGATCGGGTCTATCCGGCGGTGGCGGCCTATCTGGAGATCGCCGAACGTCACGGTTTGGATCCGGTGCATATGGCGCTGGCCTGGTGCCATACGCGGCCGTTCATGGCCTCGGCCATTTTTGGAGCGACCACGTTGGCGCAGCTGGAGCATGTGCTGGCGGGGGCGGATCTGACCCTGTCGCAGGAGGTGCTGGAGGAGATCGACATCGCCCATCGTGCCCATCCCATGCCCTATTGATCACTAGGACTGCTGATAAAGCGAAACGGGCAGCCCGATGGGGCCGCCCGTTTTTGTGTGATCTATCTGCGCCCGAGCTTCAGTAAGAGCCGGTGGAATGGCGCGGCAGTGGCCCGCTTTGGCGCAGGGGGCTTTGACCTTGTGACAGAGGCGCCTGGCTGAACAGCGGTTTGCTCGTGGCAAGACGTGTGGGCGCGGCGCTTGCAAGGCTTGCCTGCCGCAACTCGCGCGCTGTGGTGCCATGGGCGGTGCGGAAGGCGCGGGCAAAGCTGGACTGCGAGTTGAAGCCGGTTGCTAGCGCCACCTCCATGATTGGCAGATCTGTGTCGGTGACCAACCGGCGGGCCTCAGCCAGACGCAGTTGCAGGTAATGGTCCTGCGGCGTGGTGTTCAGCCGCAGGCGGAACTGCTGTTGCAGGCTGCGGGTGCTGGTGCCCAGTTCGTCGGCGATGTCGCGCAGCGGTTTGGGATCATCCAGCGCTGCCTCCATCAGGGCGTTGGCCCGTGCGGTGAGGGTGGAATGTTTGGAACTGCCAAGACGGCTTTGCGGGCGCTCGGTGGAGCCGGGGCCGTCATAGAGGAACAGGCCCGCCACGCGTGAGGCAAAGCCTGCACCATGGCGGCTGCCGATGATGTGCAGCATCATTTCAATGGCAGGTGTCGCGCCGCCGGAGGTCATGCGGCCCTCGGAGAGGGTGAAGCGGTCGTTGCGGCATTGCACACCGGGGAAGCGGCTGGCGAAATTGTCCAGATCTTCCCAATGGGTGGTGGCCGGGTGGCCGTCAAGCAGACCGGCCTCGGCCATCAGCCAGGGGCCACCGTCGATGCCCGCGATGGTCGCGCCACCTGCCGCCAGACGGCGCAGGCCGGCCAGCAGGCTGGGGGTGGCGTGGCGGGCCAGCTGGAAGCCAGCGATCACGATCAGCAACTCGCAGCTTTGCAGTCGCGCGAGCGGGATGCCGGGGACGCTGAGACCGCTGGTCAGCATCGCAGGCTCGCTGGTTGCGGTGACATAGTCCCAATCAAACGCACCGCGACCGGCCAGCCGATTGGCGGCGCGCATCGGATCTACGGCCGCGGCGAAGGACAGCGTATTGCTCTCATCAAGCACCAAAACGGCCGTTTTTAGCGGCTGATTCTCGGGCTGGAGGATGTTTTTTGCGGATTTCATCAAGTTCGATTCGCATGTTGCCTAGTGTGTGCACCAAGGCTGCGGCACTGTCGAAAACAACACAAACAGGAATCTGGGGGCAGGCTTGGGGATAACTCGGGCACAACCCTGTACATTGAGGGGAAAACCAAAATGCCTCTGAATATGGCCAAAAACGTCTTCATCACCTGCGCCGTCACCGGCTCTGGCAGCACCCAGGATCGCAGCCCGCATGTGCCCAGATCGCCCAAAGCGATTGCTGAGAGTGCCATTGCGGCGGCCAAGGCCGGGGCGGCGATCGTGCATTGCCATGTGCGTGATCCGGAAACCGGCGCGCCCTCGCGCGATCTGGCGCTTTACCGCGAAGTGACTGACCGGATCCGTGAAAGCGACACCGATGTGGTGCTGAACCTCACCGCAGGTATGGGCGGCGACATGGTGTTTGGCGACACCGAAAACCCGCTGCCGCTGAATGAGGCTGGCACCGATATGATTGGCGCCACCGCCCGGATGGCGCATGTGGCCGAATGCCTGCCGGAGATCTGCACGCTGGATTGCGGCACGATGAATTTCGCCGAGGCCGATTACGTGATGACCAACACGCCGGGCATGTTGCGGGCGATGGGTCAGATGATGACGGATCTGGGGGTGAAGCCGGAGATCGAAGCCTTTGACACGGGTCATCTGTGGTTCGCCAAGGAGCTGGTGAAGGAAGGCGTGCTGAACAGCCCCGCTTTGGTGCAGCTGTGCATGGGGGTCCCCTGGGGCGCGCCCAATGACCTCAACACCTTCATGGCGATGGTGAACAATGTGCCGGACGACTGGGACTGGTCGGCGTTTTCGCTTGGGCGCGATCAGATGGCCTATGTGGCGGCCTCCGTCTTGGCGGGCGGCAATGTGCGGGTGGGGCTTGAGGACAACCTGTGGCTTGGCAAAGGGCAGCTGGCGGAAAACTGGCAGTTGGTCGAACGCGCGGGCACCATCATTGAAAACATGGGGGCCAAGCTGATGGGGCCGGATGAGGTGCGCGCCCAGCTGGGTCTGGTGAAACGCGCACCGGTGACGAAGTAATACGCGTTTCAAAAAAAAGGGGGGCAAACGTGCCCCCTGACACAGGGCGGCGACAATTCAGGGTTGAAGCTCAAAAAGGAACTGGATTACTTGGTTGAATGATATTCCTTCCATTCTTCGCTGCCTCGATGCTGTCCCTCACCGCTTTCCTTCAGTCCGAGGCCGCTTGGTGGAAAGGGCCGCTTGCGGCGCTCGTGCTGTTTTTGGCCGGGTTTGGGGTCGCGGTCGGTCTGTCCGACGCTGTAGTGGAAAACAGCATTGCCCCACCTGCCATGGGGATCGCAGCCGGGGCGTGGCTTGGTGCCGGGGTTATCGGTCTGGGAGCAGTTCTTGCTCTGATTTTGCGAAAGTCCCTGTCCCCGGGCCGGATCGCCGGGACCGCCTTCCTTGGCGGTTTTGCGTTCTTCGGTGTTCTGCCTTTCCTCATCTAAAGCAGATCACAAGTTTCGCGCTGCCAGCGCATTTGAATTCAATGAAAATGAAAACTGCCTGCTTGCCAGCGGGCAAGGAAGCCATGCGCGCTTAACCCGCGCGACGTGCTCGTGTGGTTCATGGGCCAATGTCTTTTGGAGAACAATGTCATGACAAAAACAGCAGCAATCATCGGTGGCGGGGTTATTGGCGGCGGCTGGGCCGCGCGGTTCCTGCTGAATGGCTGGGATGTGCGGGTGTTCGACCCGGACCCGGAGGCAGAGCGCAAGATTGGCGAAGTTCTTGCCAATGCGCGGCGCTCTTTGCCGGGCCTTGGTAATGTGGCGCTGCCTGCGGAGGGCCGTCTCAGCTACCATGCGACCATTGAAGAGGCGGTGGCCGGGGCGATCTGGGTTCAGGAAAGCGTGCCGGAGCGGTTGGAACTGAAACAGAAAGTCTATGGCGCTTTGCAGGCGCATGTCGCGGCGGACGCTGTTATCGGTTCGTCCACCTCTGGTTACAAACCGTCGCAATTGCAGGATGGGTTCAGCAATGCCGCCCAGATCGTGGTCGCGCATCCGTTCAACCCGGTCTACCTGATGCCGCTGGTGGAACTGGTCACAACCGAGGTCAATCCGGCCAGCGTGATCGACAGCGCCAAGGCAATCATCACCGAGATCGGGATGTACCCGCTGCATCTGAAGAAAGAGATCGACGCGCATGTGGCCGACCGCTTCCTTGAGGCGGTCTGGCGCGAGGCGCTGTGGCTGGTCAAGGATGGCATCGCCACCACCGAAGAGATCGACAACGCCATCCGCTATGGGTTTGGTATCCGCTGGGCGCAGATGGGGCTGTTTGAAACCTACCGCGTGGCGGGCGGTGAAGCGGGCATGAAGCATTTCATGGCGCAGTTTGGCCCGGCACTGAAATGGCCCTGGACCAAGCTGATGGATGTGCCGGAGTTCACGGATGAGCTGGTCGATCTGATTGCGGGCCAGTCGGATGACCAGTCTGGCCATCACTCGATCCGCGCGTTGGAGCGTATTCGCGACGATAACCTTGTGGGTATGATGCGGGCGCTGGGCGCCAATGACTGGGGAGCAGGCGCGCTGCAGAACGCCCATGACGCGGAGCGCGAGGGGGAGGCTGGGTTGGTGCGGTCGATGGACGGTCTGGAGGACCTGAGCCAGCCGGTGCTGACGCAGAGCCGGATCGTGCCGCTGGACTGGACCGACTATAACGGCCATATGACCGAGAGCCGCTATCTGGATGCCTTTGCCCAGTCCACCGATCGGCTGATGATGATCATCGGCTGCGATGCGGAGTATATCGCCAGTGGCGGCAGCTATTTCACCGCCGAAACCCACATCCGCCACATCGACGAGGTGCATGCGGGAGATCCGATCCAGGTGCGGACGCGGGTGATCATGGGCGCGGGCAAGAAAATGCACTTGTGGCACGAGATGTATTCCGGTGAACGGCTGCTGGCGACCGGGGAGCATATGCTGCTGCATGTGGATCTTGCGACCCGCCGCTCGGCGCCGCCTGCGGCGCATATCGAGGCCAACCTGGTGAAGCTGGCCGAAGCCCATGCTTCGCTGGCAGCGCCAGAGGGGCTGGGCCGCGCGATTGGTGCGCCGCGGTGAGCGCTGAAGGGATGCGCCGTGTTCTGGTGACCGCCGGCGGGTCAGGGATTGGCCGGGCGATGGCGGAAGGATTCGCCGCCGCCGGGCATCAGGTCTGGGTCACGGATGTCAGCGCGGTGGCGCTGGCTGACGTGCCTGAGGGGTGGCGGACAACGGTGGTGGATGCCACCGATGAGGCGGGCGTGAAGGTGCTGTTCGCAGAGATCGCTGAGGTCTGGGGCGGGCTGGATGTGTTGTGCGCCAATGCAGGTGTTGCCGGGCCGACCGCGCTGATTGAGGATATCGCGCTGGAGGATTGGCGCAAATGCGTCAGCGTCAACCTGGAGGGCTGCTTTCTGGCGGCGAAATATGCGGCTCCTTTGATGAAGGCAGCGAGGGCCGGGTCGATCATCGTGACGTCTTCGACCGCTGGGCTGTACGGCTATCCCAACCGGGCGCCGTATGCTTCGGCGAAATGGGCGGTGATCGGGCTGATGAAGACCTTGGCGATGGAGCTGGGCCCCTTTGGCATCCGCGCCAATGTAATCTGTCCCGGTGCAGTCGAGGGTCCGCGGATGGAGGGCGTGCTGGAGCGTGAGGCAGCAGCCAAGGGCATGACCCGCGATCAGGTCTATGAGGGCTATGCCTCTGGGACCTCGATGCGGTCCTTTGTCGAAGCGCGGGACATTGCCAATATGGCAGTGTTTCTGGGGTCGGACGCGGCGCGACTGGTGTCAGGGCAGGTGATCGCAGTGGATGGCCATACGGAGAACCCGGACCCGAAGCTGTGATGATGTGGCAGCGGGCGTGGAGGCCTGCCGTTTGATGAAATCTGTCGCAGAACCGATAGGGCGGGCGAAACAGATTTAACTGGAGATCGCCGCCCTGAGCGCCCTGAGCCGCCCCGGCAATTGCCGCGCGGTGATATCTGCCTCGCGCACCAGATCGTCGAAATGGCTGCTAAAGGTCTCGACCCGCTCCTTGTCGCGGAAGGCGAGATAATGGCTGCCTGCGTAAAACACACAAAGCAGCGGGCCAAAGACGGTGAGTGGCGCTGAATAGAGCCGCTTGGCATCAAAGAGATAGATCCGCAGGCGCGGATAAAGCTGGGTGCAGAGCTGTTCGAAATGGTCGAGCTGCTGCAGCCGGATGTCCAGCGGCAGGCCTTCATAATATCCAACCGCATGGGCAAAGCTGTCCAACTCATAGATTGGCATGGCGATTTCATAGTCGGAGGCCGATTGCCGCATCCATGTCAGTCGATCCTCAGAGGCGCCGATGGCCTGATCGGCGGTGCGCCCCAGATGCGGGGCATATTCCCATTCCAGCAGCGCGCGCGTCTTGAGCATGTCGGGCAGGGCGGCAGGGACATGGCGGATCTTGTAACCCTGCGCCTCTTGGTGCCATTCAAAGATGCGTTCATCCACCAAGGCGCGCGGAGCCTTGGCCATCGACAGGCTGGCTGCGACCAGATCTGCGGCGTTTTCCGGGCGATCCGACAGGCTGAGGAGCCAGTCGGCAGAAACCCCAAGTGCGCCTGCACAGGCACCGACCACATGGGCATTGGGCAGCCGCGCCCCCGCATCGGTCAGAAGCTGCGATATGGTCGAGCGATCCACCCCGATGGCGCGGGCGAGCGCGCTTTGGCTGAGACCGCTGTCGCGGAGCGCCCGGTTGAGGCGCAGGCGAAACTGCTCGGCGCGCAAGCGTTTGTCCATAATATCAATCATGTGATGAATTATATCACGATTGCTGAATTTTGTTAATCATATTCGGAATTCTGCATCGCCCGGCATCCGTGTAGGCCAGAGGAAAGGTAAGAAAAACAGGAGGCTGCGAATGGACACACGGGCGCGATCAGTGGTGAAAGCGGTGATCTGGAATCTGCTGGGGCTGGCGATGATGGCGGGGGTTGGCTGGCTGCTGACCGGTTCACTTGCCCTTGGCGGGACGCTGGCGCTGGTCAACACCTGCGTCGGCTTCCTGTGTTACCTGCTGTATGAACGGATCTGGGCCGGAGTGCGCTGGGGGCGGCGGCATGTCTGATCCTCAGATCAGCCCTCCGGTGCCGGACGAGCGCGCCGCGCTGGAGCGGGTGCAGGTGCAATTGGGGCGTGTCGAATGGGGCACGCTGGCGCTGATGCTGGGATGTTATGCGGCCTGGGGCGCGGCGCTGGCTTGGCTGCCACTGGTATCTGTCAGGCTGGCGGTGCCGGTTCTGGCCTGCCTGATCACGTTGCAGTCCTCGCTCAGCCATGAGGCGTTGCATGGTCATCCGTTTCGTCTCCGGGTGTTGAATGAGGCGCTGATGTTTCTGCCGCTCAATCTGGCGATTCCTTATGGGCGGTTTCGCGACACCCATCTGGCCCATCACCATGATGAGCGGTTGACCGATCCATATGATGACCCGGAGACCAATTATCTGGATCCGGCGCAATGGCGGCGGTTCGGAGGCGCGCAGCGCGGCTTGCTCTGGCTCAACAATACGCTGGCGGGGCGGGTGTTGCTGGGGCCGCTGCTGGGGCAGATCCGATTTATGGCCGAAGACTGGCGATTGATCCGGCGCGGCGATGAACCGGTTCTGCGCGACTGGTTGCTGCATCTCCTCGGTGCGGGGCTGACACTGTGGCTGGTGGCGCAGAGCGCGCTGCCGTTCTGGGCCTATCTGCTGGCGGCCTATCTGGGGCTGGCGATCTTGAAGATCCGCACCTTCCTGGAGCATCGCGCGCATCTTGATCCGGCGGCGCGTACGGTGATTATCGAGCGCGGCGGCGTGCTTGGATTTCTGTTTCTGAACAATCACCTGCATGTGGTGCATCATTGCCATCCGGGGGTGCCCTGGCATGAGTTGCCGCGCCTCTACCAGGGGCGGCGGGCGCAGTTTCTGGCCCGGAATGACGGCTATGCCTACCCTTCCTATGGTGTGGTCATGCGCCGCTATGCGCTGCGGGCAAAGGACCCGGTCGCACATCCCATCTGGTCAGAGCCGCAATAGCCCCCCATAAGGGGCACATGACATTGTGGATCCCCATCGCCATCGCGGCTGCCAGTTTTCAGACCGTCCGCTTTATGCTGCAAAAAGTGTTGAGCAGCGTCACGCTGTCGACGGCGGGGGCGACGTTTTCGAGATTTGTCTATTCCGCGCCGCTGATCTGGGCCGGGCTGCTGGCCTATCTGGCGGTGTCAGGGCAGAAGATACCAGCGCTGTCTGCGACGTTCTGGATGTTTGCCACCATCGGTGGCACCGCCCAGATCCTTGCGACAGTCTGTGTGGTGGCGCTGTTCCGGCAGCGCAATTTTGCCGTGGGGATTACCTTCAAGAAAACCGAGGTGATCCAGACCGCGCTGGTCGGGCTGGTGGTGCTGGGAGATCAGATCACGCCCTTGGGCTGGGTGGCGATTGTGATCGGCCTATGTGCGGTGCTGGTGCTGTCGAAGACGCCGCAGAGCAAGGGGCCGTGGTGGCGGCATCTGTCCAGCCCGGCGTCGCTGCTGGGGCTTGGGTCGGGGGTGCTCTTTGCCTTCTCAGCGGTGAGTTATCGCGCGGCCTCGCTGGAACTGGATGCGCTGGCACCAGCATTTCGCGCCGGTGTGACGCTGGCCATCGTCGTGAGCCTGCAGACGCTGTTCATGCTGGTTTGGCTGAAGTGGCGGGAACCGGGAGAGATCGCGCGGGTCTGGGCGGCGCGGCGTGTGGCGATCTGGGTTGGCCTGACCAGCATGGCAGGATCCTTCTGCTGGTTCTGGGCCTTCACTTTGCAGAACGCCGCCTATGTGAAGGCTCTGGGGCAGATTGAATTGCTGCTGTCACTGCTGGCGTCGGTGTTGTTCTTCAAGGAGCAGATCACCCGGCGCGAGATTGTCGGCATGGGTTTGCTGATCCTGTCGATCCTGGCGCTGCTGCTGGCAATCTGAGCGGCCTGCGTTGCGGCCTTTGGTGACGGGTCAGTCGTCCGTGGGCATCGGATAGCCCTTCAGCCTCAGAAAATGGCTTGATTCATCATCGTTGCGAAAGAACGGAACGCTTTCGGGTGGGCCATCCTGACGGATGCGTCGGGTGACCTCCGCCAGCACCACCTCGGTGATGAAGGGCAGATCATAGGTGCGGACCTGGCTGAGTGGGATCCATTGCAGATGCGACAGCTCGTCCGAGGCGCGGGAGAAATCGTCGATATCGCTGTTGATATGCGCGGCATCCACCAGAAAAAACCGGGCGTCGAACCGGCGCGGGCGGCCGGGTGGTGTGATGGCGCGGAAGACAAATTGCAGCGTCTCGGCGGCAGGCAGGTGGCCGGTGGCGGCGAAGTCGATCCAGTCTGCCTCAGGCGTGGCGGCCCATGTGCCGGGCTGTCCGAGGATGAGGCCGGTTTCCTCCCACAGTTCGCGAATGGCGGCGACGGCGAGGGCGTGATGCAGACCCGCCGGGGATTGCTCGGACAGGCGATCCTGGCAGAGCTGCGGCAGCGGGTTGGCGAGCGGCACATCGGCGTCCCCGGGATCGACAGCGCCGCCGGGAAACACCACTTTGTTGGGCATAAAGGCAGCTTTGGCGCCGCGCTGGCCCATCAGGACCTGAGGATCATCGCCCATCCGATCGCGCACCGCGATAATTGTCGCGGCATTGCGGATCGGAGTGGTGTCCCGGCGCGCGGCGGCGGCATCGGCATAACCGTTGTCGATGGTCGCCTTGGCCGGGGTGGGCGATTTGCTCATGTCTGCGTCTTTCTTAACTCTGGCGAGTCAGCTTTCCTTGCCGAAGCCGTGCATCCGACGCGCCCATTGATAGGCGATCACGATACCCTTCATCCGGGGCAGGAGAAACAGCGATGACAGCAGGCAGCCAAGCGAAAACACGGTGAAGGTAACCATAGGCTCAGGCCGCCAGGTGAAATAGACCACATGGAGCAGCGGCGCCATAATGTGACCGACCAGCAGAATGGTCAGATACGCCGGGCCGTCATCAGCGCGGGCGCTGGTGAGGTCGAGCCCGCAATTGGAGCAGTTGTCGTTGACCTTCAGATATGAATGCAACAGTTTGCCTTCGCCGCAATTGGGGCATTTGCACCGCCAGCCGCGCAGCACAGCGGGCATGGTGGGGCGGTCTTCCGGAGTATCAGTTTTGAGATCGGCTGAAAGTGCCGCAGATGACTCGGTCATAACAAATCCTATCTTTTGCCCGCATATTTGAGCGCATTGGCCGCAAGTTTAAAGGGGCAGTCCGCTGTAGTGCGTCGGCATGCCGCAAGAGTGCGCTGCCCGCACCTTTGGTGCAATGCGCTGCCCGAAATTTCTCCTGAGCTTTTGATTTTTTTGCGACGGAACTCTGCCGGGGCTGCGTTTTGTTTCTGTGATCGGCAGCAACGGGCTGCCTGCTGCAAAAGGAACCGCAGACATGAAACATACCAAGTTTATCGCCGCCGTCATCGCTGTCGGAGCTGTCATCGGAGCAACGGGTGCGATAGCGAAGCCGGGCTTTGGCGGCAAGGGCGGTCATGGTCCGCGCATGAGCTTTGAAGAGATGGACACCAATGGTGACGGTCAGGTGACCAAGGCCGAGATGGAAGGGCTGCGTGAGGCCCGTTTTGCGGCGGCGGATACCGATGGTGATGGTCAACTGACACTGGCGGAAATGGAAGCCGCTGCACAGGCCCGCGCCAAAACCCGCGCCGCTGCGATGCTGGAGCGAATGGATGCGGACAAAGATGGCGCACTCAGCCTTGATGAACTGCCCAAGCCGCGCCGGATGGGAAAGATGTTTGACCGCGTGGACGCCAATGACGATGGTGCTATCAGCAAGGAAGAATTCGAGAGCGCGCGGGCAAAATTCCGGGGCCGCCATGGGGCCGGTCATAAACCACGTGGGGATATGCAGGGCGGCGAAGTGGAGCAGAACTGATCCGATACGACAGGTGCATATATCTGCCAATACCGCGGAGCGGGCCCCGGAGCAGGGCCCGCTGATGCCGCCGCCTGACAGCCCGGCGACGCCGATGGCGGAGGGCGTGGATGATCCGGACGGGGCATTGCTGATCCGCTTTGCTGCTGGGGATCCGGAGGCCGCAGCTGTGCTGACGGCGCGGCTGGCCCCCCGGGCCCTAGGCGTGGCACTGCGGGTGCTTGGCAATCGCGCAGAGGCCGAGGACATCACCCAGGAGGCGATGGTACGGCTGTGGCGGCAGGCGGAACATTGGGAGCCGGGGCGGGCGCGGCTTTCGACCTGGCTCTACCGGGTGGTGATGAACCTCTGTATTGATCATAAGCGCCGATTGCGGGGCGGACATGTGGATCTGGACGCCATTCCCGACCCGCCGGACCCTGCAAAATCTGCGGCGGAGCAGATGCAGGACGGGGCGCGGCAGGACGCGTTGCAGGATGCACTCATGCAATTGCCGGAGCGTCAGCGGCAGGCGGTGGTGCTGCGTCACATCGAAGATCTGGCGAATCCGGAGATTGCCGGGATCATGGACATCAGCGTCGAGGCGGTTGAAAGTCTGACCGCGCGGGGCAAGCGGGCGCTGGCGGCAATCCTGGTCGGGCGCCGGGCCGAACTGGGGTATAGTGATGGTTGATAAAACTGGAAAAACCGCGCCCACACCGACGGGCGCTGATGCCGGGGACGGGTTGGGCCCGGCGGATCTTGTGGCGGCTGAACTGGCGCTTGATGATCTTTTTGCCAGCGCGCGGACCGCTGCCCCGGCCGCCCTCCCTGAGGTGCTGGAGCGGGCGATCCTGAGCGAGGCTGCGGCGACACAGGCGGCGATCCTGGAGCGTCAGGCAATGGGATCAGATCTGACCGCGCAGCCGGGCGCTGCGGGCAGCGGAGTTTTTGCAGGGTTGCGGGACTTGTTGGTCGGGCTTGGTGGATGGCCTGCCCTTGGCGGATTGGTCACGGCCAGTGCTGCCGGGCTGTGGATCGGGTTGGCGCCGCCTGCGTTTCTGCCCGACCCGGTAAGCCTGGCGGGGCTGGAGCAGGTTGATGACAGCCTTCCCTATGATAGCTACGACCTGGCCGTGGTGCTGAGCGAGGAGATGGAATGACCAACGAGACCCGCACATCCAAACCCGGCCGCCGCTTGCGCTGGCTGCTGATGGCGTCGCTGGCGCTGAACCTTGCGGTGGTTGGCGTCGTTGCCGGGGCGGCCTGGCGGTTTAACGACCACAAAAGAGGCGCCGGAATGCCGCCTCCGGTCGGGGCCATGCTGTTTCGGGATCTGGATGCTGAAACCCGGCGCAGCCTTCGCAGTACGGCTGAAGGCGAGCACGGCAGCTACAAGGGCCGGCGGCGTGCGGAAGGGGACAAGGTGGTTGAGCTGCTGCGGGCCAGTCCCTTTGATGCGATGGCGCTGGGGGGGATGCTGGAGGGGCAGGCCACACGGCGGCATGAATTCCAGCGCTCCGTTCAGGCGGCCTGGCTGGATCAGATTGTTGCGATGACTGCGGGCGAGCGGGCGGCCTATGCTGACCAGCTTGAGCAGCGTATCCAGCACCCGAAACGGCGCAACTGGCGGCACTGAGCAGGGAGGTCGAACCGACCGGTTTTTGATCACCGGACAGCTGGGGCGATGGCTATCTGGAATACCGAACGGGGCAGTGAGAGGATCGCTGCCCCGTTTCATGTTTCTGGACCAAATGGCTGCTCGGCCGGTCCTGCCTGTATTTGCGCCAGTTGTCTGCCGGGTTGTCCCGGTCTGTGGCAACTGGCGCCCAGTGACACTGTCCCGTGTCTGGTGATCTTTGTCCGCGCCGTTGACGGCGCGGGCCGCGTTGTCGCTGTCAGGCTGCGAGGTCTGCCAGCGAGACTTGATTGCGTCCGGCATGTTTGGCCGAATAGAGCGCGCGGTCGGCATTGGTGATCAGGGCGCTGACGGCGCTGTCGTGATCCTGCGGCGCGAGATCGGTGCCGTCGCGCTGATCCACAGCCGAGGCGCGTCCGCCGATGACAACGCCGATGCTGATGGTCACAAAGATCGGCGCGTCAACGCCGGGGATATGGAACGGTTTGCTGTTGATCCGGTTGCAGAGATCACTGGCAGCGGCTTCGGCCATCGCCTCGCCAATTGCGGGCATCACGATCATGAATTCTTCGCCACCGACGCGGGCCAGCAGATCGACCGGGCGCAGTGCGGTTTGCAGGCGTTTGGCTGCTTCGATCAGCACCGCATCGCCGACCGGGTGGCCGTAGAGGTCATTGATCTGTTTGAAATGGTCAAGGTCGGCCAGCATCACTGCAAATGTTTCGCCGGTCTTGGCAGAGGTGCTGGCGACCCGCTCAAGGAAGGGTTTGGCATAGCGGCGGTTGAAGAGGCCGGTCATCGGATCCTCAACGGCGGCGCGCAGCCCGTTGCGGACGGTGTCGCGCAGCTGATCAATGCGTGCCTTGTTGCGCAGCTGGCTATCAAGCCGGAGCGCCAGCTCGGCGACGTCGAAGCCGGACTGAAGCACATCATGCGCCCCCCGGTCCAGCGCCTCAGCGGCGATGGCGGGGTCGGCGGGGTGGACGACGGCAATGACCACGGATTTGCGGGTGGTCGCACGGGCGCGCAGATCCGCCAGCAGACGCAGGCCCTGCGCCAATGTGTTGCGTCCCAGTTCGATCACGATGGCATCAGGCACCGGTTCGCGCATCAGGGGGTGAACCGCATTGAACTGATGGTTGCACAGCCGGTAGGGCACACGCGGTGCCAGCTGGGCCTGCCAGTAGACGCCGGTGGCGGATTGTTCGGTTACCAAGGCCACCTGTGCGCCGCTCAGGCCCGCGCTGATATGTGGGCTGGAGAGGGGCAGGGCATAGCCATGGGTATTGCCCCGCTGCAAATTCAGCTCTTCCTGGGTGCTGCTGGCGCGCAGCAGGCTGCGGATCCGGGCCTGCAACATGGTGTCATCCAGCGGCTGCAACAACACATCGTCAATCCCGGCAGTAAGGGCGGCCAAACGGCGGTCGGCGTCGCTGTCGTGATCGATGGCGATCATCGGAATATCGGCAAGCTGGTCATCGGCGGCCAGCGCCTGTTTCACGGCGACCGCGTCGCCATCGGGCAGCGACATGGCACTGAGGATAAGATCGGGGCGGCAGCGCAGGGCGGTCTTGGCAATATCGGCAACAGTTTCGGCCTGAACCACCCGATAATAGGCGGCGGACAGCTGAACCTTCAGCATGATCCGGTTGGTCGCAACACCGTCGATAATAAGGATAGTGCCCTGCACGTGGTGCCCTTTCGCCCCTTGCGTTGGAATTGTCTCAAGTTTTAATGAGACTGGTTAACAAACCCTTTCGTATTTTCACCAATTTGACCGCGAAGTGTCAGGAATGTGTGCACATATGCTATTTTCCGCCGATGCAGCCGAGACTTTAGGCTTAAAAGCGCTTGCCTGGCTGGCAGGCAACGACGAGTTGCTGCCGGTTTTTCTGGGCGCAACCGGAGCGAGTGAGGCGGATCTGCGTGAGCAGGCCGCCAATCCCGAGTTTCTCGGCTCGGTTCTCGACTTTCTGACGATGGATGACGCTTGGGTCATGCAGTTCTGTGACAGTGCCGGGCTGGCCTATGATCAGCCGATGCAGGCGCGTATGGCGCTGCCGGGCGGGGCGCAGGTTCACTGGACCTGAGTTTCGCGAATGTGGCGGCGTTGATCGGCGGAAACCATCGCGCCGTTAAGGGATGTGATTAACCTCTCTTACCGGGACTGAGCGTCCAAAGCCTCGGGCTGGCTGGCGCGGCGGTCTTCAATCACCTATGTATCGGGGCGACGTCCCTGGTGGATTGATGACCACAGCCCCACGTCTGTTCCCTTGCGCCTGAGGCCGGCGCGGTATTGGGGGCGGATTTCTGATCTAGGAGTGCCCATGCCCGTTGATGCCCTGCTGTTCGACAAGGACGGAACGCTGTTTGACTTTGCCGAGACCTGGAACCGTTGGACCGGGCGGATGCTGGATCTGCTGTCGGAGGGAGATACGGATCGGTTACAGGCGATGGCGGCGGCGATAGATTTTGACCTGGAGACGGGAAAGATCCTGCCCAGCAGTCTGGTGATCGCCTCCACCAACCGGCAGGTGGCGGAGGCGCTGGCGCCGCATGTGCCACAGATGGATCTGGATCAGCTGGAGCAATATATGGCCGAAAGCGCCGGTGAGGCGGACCTGGCCGAGGCCGTGCCGCTGGCGGCCTTCCTTGATGATCTTCTGGCGCGGGGCAAGGTGCTGGGGGTGATGACCAATGATGCGGAACTGTCTGCAAAATCACAGCTCAGTCGCAGCGGTGTACTGGATCGCTTTGCCTTCGTTGCCGGGTTCGATAGCGGCCATGGGGCAAAGCCGGACGCCGACCCGTTGCTGGCCTTCTGTGCCGCCACCGGTATCGCACCGGAGCGCACCGCCATGGTGGGCGACAGCCTGCATGATCTGGAGGCTGGATCGGCGGCGGGGATGCACCGGATCGGGGTGCTGACCGGGCTTGCCGGGGCAGCGGAACTGGAAGCCCACGCGGATGTGGTTCTGCCGGATATCGGCCATATCCCCGGCTGGCTGGATCGCTGACCGCGTCGCCAGCGGTGGTTTGGTGGCCTCCGGGTCAGGCGAACTGGACACATATGCCCAGAAATATGCAGTCTGACCAGGGTTGGCGCTGAAAAGCGACCAAACCTGTCGGGAACAGGCATTCGGAATGCGCCTGAACAGGGCCTGCTGACGCTATGAGCCAACGGTAGCGCGGCCCCATGGGCGGTCGCGCCGATCAGCTGACAGCAGGGGAGGGCGGCCATGACAACCGAGACACGAACCCGAAAACGTGGTGGCGGACGCGCTGGTGCGGCGGCCCGGCGCGGGGATGCGGTGATTGAGCAGATGCCATGGTCGGTGCCACGCAACATTGATCGCCCGATTGAGCCGCTTGGCCCTGAGGGCGTGGCGGCCATTCACGATGGGGCGATGCGGATCCTCGAAGAGATCGGCATCGTGTTCCTTAACGATGAGGCGCTTGAGATCTTCAAGGAGGCGGGCTGCAAGGTCGTGGGTGACCGGGTTCATCTGGACCGGGAGTTCGTGATGGAGATGGTCGCCAAGGCGCCATCGGAATTCACCATCACGCCGCGCAATCCCGATCGAACCCTGCCGGTGGGGGGCGATCATATCCTATTCGGCAATGTGTCTTCGCCGCCAAACTACTGGGATATGTCCCTGAATGCCAAGGTCGCGGGCACCCGCGAGCAATGTCAGAACCTGCTGAAGCTGACCCAATATTTCAACTGCATCCACTTTGCTGGCGGCTATCCGGTGGAGCCGGTGGATATTCATGCCTCGGTCCGCCATCTGGATGTGCTCTATGACAAGCTGACGCTTACGGACAAGGCGATGCACGCCTATTCGCTGGGCAAGGAGCGGGTCGAGGATGTGATGGAGATGGTGCGGATCGCGGGAGGGCTGACTCATGAAGAGTTCGAGGCCCGTCCGCATATGTATACCAACATCAACTCCACCTCGCCGCTGAAACACGACCAGCCGATGATCGACGGTTGCCTGCGGCTGGCACGGCGGGGGCAGGCGATCGTTGTCACGCCCTTCACGCTGGCGGGGGCGATGGCACCGGTGACCATGTCCGGAGCTGTGGCGCAATCCATCGCCGAGTCGCTCTCGGCGATTGCGCTGTTTCAATATATACGCCCCGGCACGCCCTGTGTGATCGGCACCTTCACCTCCAATGTGGATATGAAATCCGGTGCCCCGGCCTTTGGCACGCCGGAATATATGCGCTCGACCCAGATGACCGGGCAGATGGCGCGCTATTATGGCCTGCCGATGCGGTCGTCCGGTGTTTGTGCGGCCAATGTACCGGATGGGCAGGCGATGTGGGAGACGTCCAATTCGCTCTGGGCGGCAGTGCAGTCGGGCACCAATATGGTCTACCACGCGGCCGGATGGCTGGAAGGCGGGCTGATTGCCAGCCCGGAGAAGTTCATCATGGATTGCGAAATTCTCCAGCAGATCCAGCGCTACATGCAGCCGGAAGTCATCGGCACCGGCCCTGAGGATATCGCGCTGGAAGCCATTCGCGAGGTCGGCAACGACGGCCATTTCTTTGGTATTCAGCACACGCAGGATCGCTATAGCACCGCGTTTTATCAGCCCTACCTCAGTGATTGGCGCAACTATGAGGCCTGGGAGGCGGCAGGCGCGGTCTGGACGCCGGAACGGGCACATAACATGTTCAAGGAGATCATTGCCCGATTTGAAGCGCCACCGCTGGATGTGGCCCGGCACGAGGAACTGGCGGACTTCGTCGCACGCCGGAAATCCGAGGGAGGCGCGCCAACTGATTTCTAACGCCAGTTGAGGGGAAGTTTCGCGCGTTCAGACCTCTGCCATTATTTTGCGCAAGTGTATAAGTCAGGCCGATCTAACGAGAGAATCGCTGCCATGACTGACCCGGATACTGCGACCGCTTTGCGCGCCCGTTTGCCAATGGTGGCTTTGGGTGCGGGCAGTGGATTCGCGCTGTGGCTGCTGGCGCGGGACTGGGATCAGCTGGGTCTCTCTGAGAGCCTGTTTCTGGCGATGTTTGCGTTTCTGTCCAGTTTTTGCGGCGCATCACTGGCCATGATCGGACCGCTGTCGCTGCTGCATGCGTTGCGCGGGGCGCTTTGGATTGCGGTGCCGATGACCGCGCTGATGCTTCTGGCGGCGTTGCGCTACCCGGTTGCGATCGACCTGTTAGAGAACGAGACCTTGGTGCTGATTGCGCTGACGCTTGGCGCGATGGCCTGCCCTTTTGTGTTGCTGCGGCTGTCCGCGCCGGAGCGCTGGACCTGGTTTGCGGCACTGTCTGCGGCCAGTTGGGGGATTGCGTTTCGCCTGGCCTGCGGGGTCGGATTTGTCGCTGTCTTCTGGATCCTTGGCTTGTTGTCCAATGCCCTGCTGGATCTGGTCAATATCACTATTCTTGAAGACATCGCCGAGGTGGACTGGCTGGCGCTGATGCTGAGCGGCGCGGTTTTCGGTCTGGGCCTGGCGGTGGTGCAGGAGCTGGGGGGCGGCGGCGCGCCGCATCTTTTGTTTCGGTTGCTCAGCCTGCTGCTGATCCCGGTTCTTCTGGTGGTCGGCCTGTTTTTGGCGGCGATTCCGCTGCAGGGGTTGTCCAGCGCCTTTGGTCATCTGTCCTCAGCTGCAACGCTGATGGCGATGTCAGCGGTGATGATGACACTGGTCTGCGTGGCGCTGACCCGGCAGGAGCAACCAAAGGGCGCAAACGGCATCGCAGCTCGGCAGTTGGCGATTGGTCTGATGCTCGTCACTGGTCTGGCGGCCTGGGCGGTGTTGATGCGGGTCTGGCAATATGGTTGGACGCCGGATCGCATCTATGCGCTGCTTTTTGCGATGATGTTACTGCTGCATGGGTTGGTCTATGCCGGCTGCGCCGCCATTGGCGGGGCGCATTGGCCGGATCTGTTGCGCCGCGCCATTGTCGGCCTGGCGCTGATGACAGGTGCCACCCTGGCGCTGGCCCTGACTCCGCTGGTGGATGCGGGGCGCATTGCCGGCAACAACCAGGTGGCGCGGGTGCTGGCAGGTGAGACCAAAGCAGAAGAGCTGCCCCTGTGGCAGATGGCTCATGACTGGGGGCAGGGCGGGCTTGACGCTCTGGCGCGGTTGGATGCCCATGCGGAAGAGACCGGCGACAAGGACCTCTCCAAGCGTCTGCAGTTGGCGCGCAGCGCCGCGACCCGTTGGCAAATAACGACGGACGCGGTGGATGTTACCGATGATCAGCGCAAGGAGCTGATTGAACTGCTGCCCGTACGACCTGCCGGAGCCTTGGTAACAGCGGATGATTTCAGGGGCCTGAAGCGGTTTCAGCTGCTGCGCTGGATTCGCGGGTGCAAGCAACTGCTGCCGGATGGCAACGCGGGATGTGTGCTTATTCGCGGCGCGCTGGGTGCAACCTCCGACGAGACGGCGGACTTCGCGTTGCTGTTCTTCAGAGAAGGTCGTGACGGAGCGCAGCTGGAGAGCCTGGCCCTGCGGTTTGGCCCGGACGGTGCAGATATGCTAGGCCGTGTGATTCTGGAGCGCGGGACACCAGTGGAAGAATGGGCAACAGAGCAGGTCGAGGCTGCGCTGGCGGCAGCGCAGGCTGACCGTTTCGAGATATCTCCGGCACGGCAGAATACGCTGAAGCTGGGGGGGCTAGAGGTTCTGGTAAGGCCCTGACATCTGACTGCGGGAAAACCGTAGCAATTTTAATTGTTGGCCCTTTATTAACCAGGCTGGGCCAAAAGTAGAGACACGTAACAAGGGGCCAGTGATGCACGGTCTGATCAATAGGGCATTCCAGGCGTTTGTCAGCACCACCTTCGGGAAGGACAGCTGGCAGGCAATCATGGATACGGCGGAGCTCGGCTTTAGCGAGTTCGAAGCCATGCTTACCTATACGGATGAGCAATCCCAGATCATGTTGCGGACTGCAGAGGATATTCTGAAACGCCCGCTGCCGGAAATGCTGGAAGATATGGGCACGTTTCTGGTGTCAAACCCGCAGCTGGAGGCGCTGCGCCGATTGCTGCGTTTTGGTGGGGTCAACTATGTGGAATTCCTGCATTCACTGGATGATTTGCCGGATCGCGCACGGCTGGCTGTCGCAGATCTGAACCTGCCGGGGCTGGAGTTGATTGAACAGGCGCCGGGGCAATTTGAACTGCATTGCCAGCCCGGTCTGCCCGGGTACGCCCATGTATTGATGGGGGTCCTGAGGGCGATGGCGGATGACTACGGCGATCTGGTTTTCCTTGATCATTCAGGCACGCAGGACAACGCAGAGGTGATTGCGATCACCCTGGTTGAAACTGAATTTGCCGAAGGCCGCGCCTTCGATCTGGGGGCGCATTCACTATGATGCTGAGCATGCGGGAAATCTCCTCCATCGCCAATGAAATCTGTCCGATGCATGTGGTTATTAACCATGAAGGGCGGATTACCGGGGTTGGGCCGACATTGCGCAAACTGCGCCCGGATACCGAATGGATCGGCAGCCGGTTCTTTCGGGTCTTTGATCTCGCGCGGCCGCGTCGGGTCCGGTCGACTGAGGACCTGATCAAGACAGCCGGTGCAAAACTGCATCTCAATTTCCGCGATGCTCCGCAAACCGGTCTGAAAGGGGTGCTTGCCCCCTTCCCGGAGGGTAAGGGCGGGTTCATCAACCTATCTTTCGGCATTTCAGTGCTTGAAGCGGTGCGCGACTATGATCTTACAAGTGCTGATTTTTCCCCGACGGATCTGACCATTGAGATGCTCTATCTTGTTGAGGCGAAATCCGCCGCTATGGAGGCGTCACGCCAGCTTAATCTACGCCTACAGGGGGCAAAAATCGCCGCAGAGGAACAGGCGTTTACAGATACGCTGACAGGTGTGAAGAACCGCCGCGCGATGGATCACATCCTGAATCGGCTGATCTCCTCGGGCCGGGATTTCTCCCTGATGCATGTGGATCTCGATTTCTTCAAAGAGGTCAATGACACGCTTGGCCATGCGGCGGGGGATACCGTCCTGCAACGGGTAGCGAAGCTGATGGTGCAATGCACCCGTCAGAATGATACGGTCGCAAGGGTTGGTGGGGATGAGTTTGTTCTTATCTTTGAGGGTCTTATTGACCGAATACAGCTCTCAGGTATTGCCCGTCGGCTGATTTCTAGCATCGAGGAACCAATCCCCTTCGGTGATAAGACCTGCAAGATTTCGGCGAGCGCAGGGACCGCACTTTCTGCGGCCTTTTCGCAAGGGCTGGACGCGGCAACGTTGCTCCATCAGGCGGATGTGGCACTTTATGCTGCAAAAAACGCAGGCCGGGCGCGCCACTTCTTCTATCAGCCTGGTATGGATGAGCAGGATGAAGCCTAATGCTCAGCCAGTCGGTGGATCTGCGGTGGAGCTGGTCTTTGCGTGTGATCTGATGCGGGTGGACTGATGCGCTGGTGCCGTGGTCCCGAGGCTATCGCGTGGAGCCGGGTCTGATCGAAAGGTCGTATGCATGCCGCAGGTGCCCTGATGATTGACCCCTATGAGTGACAGCGGGCAGAAAGTGGTTCGACCGCAGCAGTCAGGCATACACGAAGCGTGTTTCCGAAAGTGTTCATATTACAATGTTCAGGGGAAACAGAGTGGCAGCCCGTAGGGGAATCGAACCCCTCTTTCCAGGTTGAAAACCTGGCGTCCTAACCGATAGACGAACGGGCCACTTGGTCTGTGAGGGCGTGTTTACTGAGTACATCGCCCCGGCGCAAGAGGGATTTTGACATCAGCGCGAGTTTTTTTCAACCTCGTGAAATATCCCGCAAGCTTATGAAAATTATGAAAATAACTTGATGCACCGCCTGTGGTATCCGACGTGTTCCCGCGAGCAACTTCTGTCGCTGCTTGGATCGCGGAAAGTGGCACTCACAGGCCAGCGCCCTTGGCGGAACGGGCGACAGATCGTCGAGGCCGCGCCATGATGCCGGGCTGCTGCAAATGTCGCACAGGCAGCATTCTGCAAGATGCAGGCGGTCAATCGAAGGTGATATGCGGAAAAGTGGCAGCCCGTAGGGGAATCGAACCCCTCTTTCCAGGTTGAAAACCTGGCGTCCTAACCGATAGACGAACGGGCCACTTGGTGTGAGCGGGTATTTAGTGTCTTGGGCCGGAACCCGCAAGCTAAAAAACACCAGTATTGCAATTTATTTTGTCGTGGGCGGGCGGCGGTTATTTTCGACTGCTAGGCTCTTTGTGTGCTGCGCTTTTCGGGGCTGATCTCAGGCCTCGGCGGCATCCTCCAGCCGCAGCTGTACGGATTGGCGGCCCCCCCAAGTATTGATTTCAAGCCGACCGGCAAAGTGGAAACGGGCGCCGCCGTGATCCAGCAGGCGCGATCCCAAAGCAGTATCAAAGGCGCCAAAGCAGATGGCATCAATCCCGCTGCTCAACCCGTCACTGAGTGAGAGTTTCAGGTGGCTTTCGCCAACCCGTTTGGCAAATCGCACCTGTAGGTCGGGAAACCCATAGCGGGGGGCGGGCGCGCCGGCCCCAAAGGGGCCTGCCTGTTCGATCTGTTCGATCAACGGTACCGTTGCGGCACCGGGCATCAACATGCCGTCCAGTTTCAGGTCACTTGGGCCCAGATCACCGGCGCCCTGTTTGGCCAGCAGTTCGCTCAGCCGCGCCATGGCGGGTTCCAGCTGGTCGCGCGCGACCGTCAGCCCAGCTGCCATTTTGTGTCCGCCGCCCTTGATCAGCAGCCCCTCAGCCGCAGCGCGCTGGATGGAGGCGCCCAGGTCAATGCCGCTGACCGAGCGGCCAGATCCCTTGCCCTCATCGCCATCCAGGCCAATCACGATGGCGGGACGGCCGGCAGCTTCTTTCAGGCGAGAGGCAACGATGCCAACAACGCCGGGGTGCCAGCCTTCACCAGCGGCCCAGACCAGCGGCGCATCCAACCCGCGCGCCTCCGCCTGCTCCAGCGCGGCGGCGCGAACGGCGTTTTCAATATCGCGGCGCTCGGTGTTCAGCTCATCCAGCCGGGCGGCGATGGCTTCGGCCTCGGCCGGGTCGCTGGTCGCCAGCAATCGCGCACCAAGATCGGCCTTGCCGATGCGCCCGCCAGCATTGACCCGTGGCCCGAGCAGAAAGCCAAGATGATAGGTGGAGGGGGCAGAATCCATCCGCGAGACATCCGCCAGCGCCACCAGTCCGGGCCGCTGACGAGTGGCCATGACCTTCAGCCCCTGACGCACCAGCGCGCGGTTGGCTTCAATTAGGGGTGCCACATCCGCAACGGTGGCCAGTGCCACCAGATCCAGCAGGGCCATCAGGTCAGGACCGGTGCCAAGTCCCTTGTCCCGCATCTGGCGGCGCAGCTCGACCAACATCAGAAACACCACGCCTGCAGCACAGAAATAGCCTAGGTCGCCGTCCTCATCCTGGCGGTTGGGATTCACCACTGCGACACAGTCCGGCAGGGTCTCTCCGCCCAGATGGTGGTCGAGCACGATCACATCAGCGCCTTTGGCGGCGGCGATCGGACCATGGGACAGCGTGCCGCAATCGACGCAGACAATCAGATCGTGATCACGGGCCAGCGCGGCCATCGCGGCGTCATTGGGGCCGTAGCCCTCGTCGATACGGTCGGGCACATAGAGCGTGGCGCTCAGCCCTACCTGGTTTAGCCAGACCAACAGCAGCGCTGCTGAGGAGCCGCCATCAACGTCATAGTCGGCAAAGACCGCGATCCGCTCGCGCCGCTCCACCGCTTGCAGGAACCGGGCCGCAGCGGGTTCCATATCTTTCATCCGGCGCGGATCAGGGAGCAATTCCTTCAGCTGCGGCATTAGAAAACCGCTGGCCTCATGGGAGGGGACGCCGCGCCGGGCCAGCACCTGACAGACGGCGGCGGGCAGTGCGGTCTGCTGTTCCATCATCTCGGCTGCGCGGGCGACCTCCACATCGGGGCCAATCCAGCGACGCCCGCTGAGTGAAGTCTCAACTCCCAGAAAGCTCATGTCGTCGTCCCTTTTCCGCGTGATTGCCCCGGCCCCTGACGGGCGTTCTCATGGCAAAGGCCGGATCTGCGCGGACCCGGCCTTTCACCTTTCTTCAAATACTCAAAACCCGACCTTTGCGTAGCGTCGCAAGATCAGATCCTATTGATGCGCGCTGAGCGGAGTCCGGTAGCTCATCCGGCGCACGGACCCGGTTTTGGAGCGCATCAACAGCGTGGTGGTTTCCACCCAACCCGGTTGACGTTTGATCGCGGGCAGCAGCGAACCGCCGGTGACGCCGGTGGCGGCAAAAATCACATCGCTGGTGACCATTTCGTCACGGGCATAGACGCGGTCCAGATCGGTGATGCCGGCCTTGGCGGCGCGGGCTTTCTCATCATCGTTGCGGAACAGCAAGCGGCCAAAGATCTGACCACCCATGCATTTCAGTGCGGCAGCAGCCAGCACGCCTTCGGGTGCGCCGCCCTGGCCCATATACATGTCGATGCCGGTGATTTCGCTTTCGGCGCAGTGCATTACGCCGGCCACATCGCCATCGGTGATCAGGCGAATGGCGGCGCCGGTTTCGCGCACCTCAGCGATCATCGCTTCGTGGCGGGGGCGCTCCAGAATGCAGACGGTGATGTCAGAGGGGGCGCAGCCCTTGGCCTTGGCCAGCGCCTCGACGCGCTCGCGCGGGCTCATGTCCAGCGAAACGACATTTTCCGGCAGGCCCGGGCCCACGGCCAGCTTGTCCATATAGGTGTCCGGCGCGTGCAGCATAGAGCCGCGCGGCCCCATCGCGATCACGGTCAGCGCGTTCGGCATATCCTTGGCCGTCAGCGTGGTGCCTTCGAGCGGGTCCAGCGCGATATCAACGCCGGGGCCTTTGCCGGTGCCGACTTCCTCGCCGATAAAGAGCATGGGTGCTTCGTCCCGCTCGCCTTCGCCGATGACCACGACGCCTGCGATATCCAGCAGGTTCAGCTGTTCGCGCATGGCGTTGACGGCGGCCTGGTCGGCGGCTTTTTCATCGCCGCGGCCGATCAGCGGTGCGGAGGCCAGAGCGGCCTGCTCAGCCACGCGGGCCAGGCCGAGCGACAGCAGGCGGTCGTTGAATGCGGCGTCGTTGGTGTCAGAAGTCATAGCCAATGTCCTATCTCAATCCCGGGTCGGTGCCGTCGCATACCCTGCATCTGGCAGTGCGGGCAAGGGCGGTTGGCGGTAACGGCGCGCTGCAATCGGCACTGTTTCCGCTGTTTTTTACATCTGATGGCGCTCAGACCTCTTCGATACGCAGCGCAACAGGCTCACCTGCCACAACATCGGTCTTGGCCAGATCTTCCAGTGCCGTCTGCAGGGTGCTGGAGGTGCATTTATGGGTCACGATCAGTACTGGCGCGGTTGGTTCAGAATGGCCGTATTGGCGCATCCGGTCGATGGAGATCCCAGCATTGCCAAGGGCAGCAGCCACCTTGGCCAGTGCGCCCGGCTTGTCCAGCAGCGCCAAGCGCAGATAATGCGGAGCGGCAAGGCTGGTCTGGGCCGCAGGGGCATCTTCCAGAGAGGTCGCAGGCTGGCCAAAGGTGGCCAGGCGGCTGCCGCGGGCCAGATCGCAGATGTCACCAAGGACTGCGCTGGCGGTCGGACCTTCGCCGGCACCGGGGCCGCGCAGGACGATCTGTTCAACCGCGTCGCCTTCAATCACCACCATATTGGTGCCGCCTTCCAGCTGACCCAGCGGGGAATTCGCAGGCACCAGACAGGGCGACATACGCTGTTCCAGCCCGCGCCCGGTGCGCTGCGCCACGCCCAGCAGCTTGATCCGGTAGCCCATATCGGCAGCGTGGCGGATGTCGTCGAGACTGATGCGCTGGATACCTTCCAGCTGCACATCGTCAAAAGCGGGCTTGGTGCCAAAGGCGATGGCGGACAGGATCGCCAGCTTGTGACCGGCGTCGATACCGCCGACATCCAGGTTGGGATCGGCCTCAAGATAGCCAAGGCGGCCACATTCCTCGAACAGGGCGTTGTAGCCCTGACCGGTGGCTTCCATCTGTGTCAGGATATAGTTGCAGGTGCCGTTCATAACGCCCATGACGCGGGTGATTTCATTGCCTGCCAGACCTTCGGTCAGCGATTTGATCACCGGGATGCCGCCCGCTACAGCCGCTTCAAAGCGGATGACGCGGCCTGCAGCCTCGGCCTGTTCGGCCAGCGCCTGACCGTGGATCGCCAGCAGCGCCTTGTTGGCGGTAACGACGTCCTTACCTGCCTCCAAGGCGGCCTCGGTTGCGGCCTTGGCAGCGCCTTCATGGCCGCCCATCAGTTCGACAAAGACATCGACATCGTCGCGGGTGGCCAGCGCCACGGGGTCGGTTTCCCAGGCATAGTCGCCAAGCGGCACGCCACGGTCCTTGCTTGCGTCCCGCGCGGAGACGGCTGTGATCTGGATCTGGCGTCCGGTACGGGCCTCCAGCATGGCTGCTTGACGGCGGATGATCTTGATCACGCCGGTGCCAACCGTGCCCAAACCTGCAATACCAAGGCGAAGCGGCTCTGTCATAGCTGGGGATCCTTTAATTCCGAAAGACGTCTCCCCGCCTTAGCGGGTTCGGCGCAGCGGTGCAACGGCGGCGGCGATACGCGGCGGACAAATCCCAAGACAGGGCGTGTGTTGCTGTGAGATCAGACGGTTTTGCCCGCAGCTGAGGGGGCTGCCAAGCTGGGGGCCTTGCGTCAGGGTTGTGCTGCGCGCAGCCTATCTGCGCGGGCCTGCAAACGGGCGGCGCGCGCTTCTAGCGTGTCTTCCAGCGCTTTGCTCTCCTCAGCTGCGGATGTGCCGGGGTGAAGCGCATCCTCCAAGGGCACAAGGGCAGGGTAGGCGGCGCCGCGCAGATCGGGTGTAAGCCGGTCCTCCAGCTCCGGCACGCGGGCACAGGCCGAGGCGAGCGCAGCTGCGGCCAACAGGGGGAAAAGCCGAGAATGCCGACGGAGGGGGTCCAATCCCGAAGTTGCACAAATGCTGGGCATCGGGAGCCGGGTCTTGGACTGTGCGGGCGATTGCATAAAAACCATCCTTGTTCACTATTCCCTTGATGCACATATTGGTGAAAAGGCACAAGCGGGGCTTTTATATGAACGAATGTTCATATAAAATGGAGAGATGGCACGTACCCAAGGTTCACATTCCGATATCACCGGTCCGCGCATCCGCGCTGCGGCGCTGAAGCTGTTTGCCCAACATGGCTATGCGGCGGTCTCAATGCGCCAGATCGCATCCGAGGTCGGTGTGCAGGCCGGTGCGCTCTATAACTATACCCCTGACAAGCAGAGCCTGCTGTTCAGCCTGATGGAAGGTCATATGACGGAGTTGTTGCAGGCCTGGCAGGATCTGCGGGACCCGGATCAGACTGTGTCTGCTGGCAGTGCCGAAGATCACGTTCTGGCACGGCTTGAGGCCTTTACCCGGTTTCACATCCGCTTCCATCTGGAACGACCCGACGCGGTTTTCATTGCCTATATGGAGTTGCGAAACCTGTCGGAAGACAATTTCACCGCTATCGAGTCCCTGCGTCGCGAATATGAGAATGCGCTGGAAACGATCCTGAAAGACGGGGTGCGGCTGGGCGTGTTCCATATCCCCGACACCAAAATCGCAACTCTGGCGGTGATTGCGATGCTGAACGGTGTGATGACTTGGTACCGCAGCGGCGGGCGTCTGTCGCTGGACGAGGTCGAGGCAATTTATTGGGACATGGTACAGAAATCCGTTCGCGCCTGACCCTATGTGCCTGCCCCCCCCCCTGAGGGTTGGTGCCGCGCTGCAACGCGACACCAAGCGGGCAGTCTGAGGCGGATCTAGTGGGCGGGCCGGATAAACTGACCATTGCGCAGATCCCTGAAGGCCTGCCGCAACTCATCCTGGGTGTTCATGACAATCGGGCCATGCCAGGCGACAGGCTCCTCAATCGGGGCGCCTGAGATCAGAAGGAAGCGAACCCCCTCCGGGCCAGCCTGTACGGTGATTTCTTCACCGGTGCCAAACCGGACCAGCGTACGATCGCCGGACATATCGCGGATGTGCAGTTCCTCGCCCGCGACCTCTTTCTCCAGCAGCACACCCTGCGGCGTTGCAGCATCGACAAAGGCGCCCTGACCGGCAAAGACATATGCAAAAGCGCGCCGGTATGTGTCGATGCGAAAGGTCTTTTTTATACCGGGCGGGACGGAGACATCCAGATATTGCGGATCGGCGGCGATGCCGTCGACGGGACCGCGTTTGCCCCAGAAGTCACCAACAATGACCTTCACCCGGGTGCCGTCGTCGTCAATTACCTCGGGAATGTCCTTGGCGGTGATGTCCTGATAGCGCGGGGCGGTCATTTTCTGGCTGGCGGGCAGGTTGCCCCAGAGCTGAAAACCATGCATCTGGCCCTTGGCATTCCCTTTTGGCATCTCCTGATGCAGGATGCCCGATCCGGCGGTCATCCACTGCACGTCGCCGGCGCCCAATGTCCCATTGTTGCCCAGAGAGTCGCCATGGTGAACGGTACCGTCCAACACATAGGTGATGGTCTCGATCCCCCGGTGGGGATGCCAGGGAAAACCGGCTTCGAAATCTTCGGCGCGGTCATTGCGGAAGTCGTCGAACAGCAGGAAGGGGTCCAGTTCGCTCGGGTCGTGAAACCCGAAGGCGCGGTGCAGCTTGACGCCTGCACCTTCCAGCGCGGGTGTGGCGGGACGGGTTTCCAGGATGGGACGGATCGACATGGCAGGTCTCCGGTTGCTGTGTAAGACCTCATAGATAGGTCTGTGCGAGTGTGTCGGAAAGCCCCTCTGGTTAACTGCTGATGTGCGAAGGTGCACATAAGTCGCCCGTGGGAGCCTCTTTCTGGGAGACCGTGACAACAGGGGGCTATGCCCTTTGGTGCAATCAGGCTACATCCGCCGGGACGAGCTCCGTGGTGCTGACCGGGGCGGAAGAACAGGGTGAGGACACGGGTGATGGGCCAGAGGGCTGGATCGGGCGAGACGAAGGATGAGATTTTGGCAACGGTGGATGCCTCCGCGCCGCGGCGGGTGCTGGCAGCGGTGATGCTGATCGTGGTCGGGGCGCTGGCAATCTATGTGGCACTGGCCAAACCGCCAGCCCCCCATTGGCTGGTGTTCCTGCTGGCCATTGGTGGGTTTTGCCTGTGGCTGGCCATGCGTCTATGGCAGGCTACCGCGTTGCGGATTGAATTGACCGAAGAGGTGCTGCGTAGTTCCGACGGGGCAGTGATAGCCGAGGTGGCGGATGTTGTTGCGGTGGATCGTGGGGTGTTTGCGTTCAAACCGTCGAACGGCTTTCTGATCCGAACAGCCACCAAGGGTGCGCGCAGCTGGCGGCCGGGGCTTTGGTGGCGACTGGGGCATCGGATTGGCATTGGGGGCGTCACGCCGGGTGCGCAGAGCAAATCCATGGCGGAAATCCTGGCGATCATGATTGCACGGCGTGAGGCTGGGCAGTCGCAGAGCTAAGGCGGCATCTGTATTTTCGAATGGCAAAAGCCGCCACCGATGCCGGAGGCGCCTTTGTTGGTTGAGCAGCAGGTCTAGTCCGTCGCGCCGCTGTTGTCATTGTGGTCACCGCCGCCGCTGTCCTGACCTTCAAACTTCACTTGCGGTGCGAAACGCGGGCGGGTGAAGACGAAATTCTGGATGTCCATATCTGGCAGGCCAACGTTGAAGGCCGGGTCGATATCGTTCTTGGTTTCCACCAGAATCACCCGCTCCTGATCCGGCATGGTCGGCAGATCATCCTTGACCTCCTGAATGTTGCCGTCCTGCCATTCGGTGAATTTGCCGCCACGCACCTTGGACCAGTCCACATAGTAGCGGTTATCGTCCTCATCCCAGCGGATCACCGAGATCCTGAGAGAAATAGAGGAGTCGACGCGGATCAGCAGCTTGGCCAGATCATGCATGCTGTCGATGTAATCCTCATTCAGGGTCGAGGTCTCGCGGGAGATCAGGTCCGAGATGGTATAAGCCGCTTTCAGATTGACCCCTTCCTGACGGAAAGCATCAAAATAGGTGTAGATTGCTGCAAAGACGCCAAGCAGCAGCGGCATGTAGAAGGCAAACTCAACCGAGACCGAGCCATCGGTTTCGCGTCGGTAGCGGTGGAACAGGGTGCGGATACGGGTCAACATGGCTTACCGGGGCTCCTGAACAAAGGCTGAGGTCGCATAGAGGCGGATCCGGCCGTCGGCATCATTGTCCATATCGTCAGCCAGGCCCCAATGAGGAAACACGGGCTTCATGGCCATGCAGGCGCGGATGAACATCAGCTCGTTGGAGTCGCCGGTGACAAAATTGCGCACGGGCTGCACGTCCTCAACCCGGTTGATGCAGTCGGGAACCGGGTCAACCGGCGTCCAGGCATAAGGATCAACCTGTACCATTTCGAGCCGCAGTGACGTGCCGCAGTTGCGGATAAACCCAGAGCGGCGGCAAACCTCGTCGCGGATCTCATTGTGCTGTTTTGGAACGCCGGTTGAGAGGCGCAGGCCGCGCACGGTCTGATCCAGTGCCCGTTCCAGCATGGATTGCTGGATGGTGATCATGCCCAGTTCCACTGTGTTCATCAGCAGAAACAGAAAGGCGGGGATCACGATGGCGAATTCAACCGTGGCGTTGCCATCCTCGCGCTTGCGGAACAGGCGCAGGGCGCGGCGTAGCCGACTGGGCTTTTGATGTTGGTTGCGGCGAGTCATTGCGTCAGCCTCAGCTGGCGGATCGACGTCGCGATCGAGGCAAAGGCGTCGCGGATCTCAAGCCCGCGCACATCAAAGTGATGCGCATCTGAGCTGGCACAATCCTTCAGCACCGCAGTGCCGCTGCTGGGCGCCTCAAACCCGATGGTGTAGACAACGATGCCCTGATTTTTGGCGGCGTTGCAGACCGCGCGGGTGCGGGCGTCCTTGGTGCTGGTGTTCCAGTAGTCATAGACGCCGTAGTACCAGACGCTGCGCGCCGAGGACTGACCCATCCAATCGCCATAGAGGTACTTGTAGAGATATTTCAGCGAGGTTTCACCGAACAGCTCACCCCAGCTCAGGCGTTTGACATTCGCAGGCTCCCCCTGTTCGTCCTGCCACCAGCAGCTGTAGCTACCACATTTGCGATAGCTGCCCTGACCATAGGCGTGATCTTCCCAGCGGTTCATGCGGTCCCACCAGTATTTGTCGCGCTGCGGATCGTAGAGCGAGTAGCGTGGGTTCGAGCCGGTGGCGGCAGAGTTGTACCAGACGTCGGAGGATCCTTCCCGGTGGTCGGACTCGACATAGTACTGGTTGGTATTCTTGCCGTCGGTCATCAGCACGATAACCTTGACCGTTTCGTGATCATTGAACGCCGCCGGGCGATTATTGAACGTAGCTGGCACCATGGCCCCACCGCCTGATGCCAGCGCGCTGATGGCAGGGCGCGCACTTGGATCGAGCAGGGCGGTGCCCCATTTCATGCCAACATCGATCGATGTGTTACCTTTTGCACTCAGGCCGTCGATGAAGCCTTTGAGTGTGTTCGCATCCTTCTGGAATGGCAGGATTTCGCGGTCGGCCCTGTCTTCACAAGTTGGGCTGCCCAGCGGGTTTGCGCTGGCGCGATAGTCACTGCCGGACCACACGCTGAAGTGCATCGTCCGGTCCAGTTCTTCGGTGGTGGACAGAGCGGTGGTCTGAAAATGGCTGCCGATAAAATTCACGCAGTTGGAATATGCGTGTTCGTCGGTGGTGTTGTACTGATCCATCAACTCGGTCGGCAGGCTGACCTGTGTGGCGTAGGGGATGATGGAGATCGACATCTTGTTGTCGATGGTATTGGCGATCATCGTGTCGACGAAATCTTTTGCCGCGACCTTGAGATTGGCCAGGCGGCTGTTGCTGCCCATCGATCCGGAGACATCCAGCACCAATGAGATCTCCAGCCCGTCGATACTCTCTTCGGCGCGGGAGGTTGCATAGAGCGGCATGTCCTGGCCGCTGGAGAATTTGAGCATGTGGGTTTCAAATGTGGTGTCGATGGTGCTTTGCACCTTTTTGAACCCGAGCCCGGTTTCAGCCACCGGGGGCGTGTAGTATTTATTGAGCCCCGCCTTGCTGAGATAGTCCTGAACCACCGCTGCAGGAGGCAGTGGCTGGTCGAGATCGGCAGCCGCCAGAACTGCGCGGTCAAGGGTATACTGCAGGATGGTACGGTCCCGTTCCATACGCATCAGATCAACGCCAATCCCGCCGACGGCCAGCATTGACAGCAGGAAGCCCACCATGGGTTTCAGCAGCACGCCCGAGTCATCCTGCCGGAAAGCGCGCAGCTGCGCCCCGCTGCGAATGCAGGCGGTCAGGCAGGCCTGTCGGGCCGCGATGGATATCTTGTCAGAACGCATAGTCATGTGTCGAACCCCCAGCCGCTTAACCCCCCGGCACAGCGCCATCAGAAATGGAATTTCACACATATTAATGCTTTATGAAGGTGGCGGAATTGGGGCGTATACCGGACCAAATCGCGCGCATTGTCCTTGAATTTAACGGTAATGTGGCGTGCGCGCGCGGGTTGTTCAGTGCGCGTCAACAAATCGGAAGCGACCTGCCAAACGTGGCGACTCAGTCAAATACCGCATGCCCTCAATTTGCCTAATATTGATTCTTTTTGCTCGGGAATGGTCAAAAAGGTCGCACCTTCTTAATCCAAGAGTCATAGTGTCCGGACACTATCTCACTGAGTCGACGCAGAAGCACGGAGTACAGCCGATGAGCAGTGCAACAGAACCCAGTTTTCGCCAGAGTGTGGACCTGATGTTCAACAGGGCGGTGTCCCTGATGGACCTGCCACCGGGTCTGGAAGAGAAGATCAGGGTTTGCAACGCGACCTATACCGTGCGCTTTGGCGTGCGCCTGCGTGGGGGGATTCAGACCTTCACCGGGTATCGTTCGGTGCATTCCGAACATATGGAGCCTGTGAAGGGCGGCATCCGCTATGCGATGGGCGTGAATCAGGATGAGGTTGAGGCGCTGGCGGCGCTGATGACCTATAAATGTGCGCTGGTCGAGGCGCCGTTTGGTGGCTCCAAGGGCGGGTTGTGCATTGACCCGCGCCAGTACGAAGAGCACGAGCTGGAGCTGATCACACGCCGTTTTGCCTATGAACTGGCCAAACGCGACCTGATCAACCCATCCCAGAACGTTCCAGCCCCCGATATGGGCACTGGCGAACGCGAGATGGCGTGGATTGCAGACCAATATGCGCGGATGAACACCACGGATATCAACGCCAAGGCCTGTGTCACCGGCAAACCGCTGAACGCGGGCGGTATCGCTGGCCGGGTCGAGGCGACGGGTCGCGGCGTGCAGTATGCTCTGCGCGAATTCTTCCGCAACCCGGAGGATGTCGCGGCTGCCAATATGGACGGCAAACTGGACGGCAAGCGCGTCATCGTTCAGGGCCTCGGCAACGTGGGCTACCACGCGGCCAAATTCCTGATGTCGGAAGACGGCGCCAAGATCACCGCTGTGATCGAGCGCGACGGTGGTCTGATCGACGAAAAAGGTCTCGATATCGAAGCGGTGTTCCAGTGGATCGCCAACAACGGCGGCGTGACGGGCTATCCGGATGCGCGGTATGTTGAAAATGGCGCGCTGCTGTTGGAAGAGGATTGCGATATCCTGATCCCGGCGGCTCTGGAGGGGGTGATCAACCTCACCAATGCAGCCAACATCAAAGCGCGCCTGATCATTGAGGCGGCAAATGGCCCCGTCACTGCGGGCGCGGATGAGATACTGCGCGACAAAGGGACTGTAATCATTCCCGACATGTACGCCAACGCGGGCGGTGTGACGGTCTCCTACTTTGAGTGGGTCAAAAACCTCAGCCACATCCGCTTTGGCCGGATGCAACGCCGCCAGGAAGAGGCGCGTCATCAGCTGGTTGTGGATGAGCTGGAGGCCCTGTCTGAAAGCCTGGGCAAGACCTGGACGCTGAACCCCAAGTTCACCGAACGCTACCTGCGAGGCGCTGATGAGCTGGAGCTGGTGCGCTCCGGTCTGGATGACACCATGCGCACGGCCTATCAGTCGATGCGGGAGGTCTGGCACGGCCGCAATGACGTGACTGATCTGCGTACAGCCGCTTATCTGGTGTCCATTGACAAGGTTGCCAAAAGCTACCGCGCCAAGGGGCTTTGACCTTATTCAAGGCAGCTCTTTTGGATCATACATAAGAAAAGAGGCGGCATGTCCCGCCTCTTTTTTCGTTTTAGTAGCCTATGCGTGTGATTTTGGGGTGAACGCGACCCGGTGCTGGCGGTCTGCGTCGCTTTCAGTACTGGACATATGTGTCCTGAATGTGCTGCTGATAACGGGCGACTGATCTGCACGGGGCTGGTATCCCAGTGGCGTTCCGGTCAGACTGGCACGCGACGACACCAAGGCAGTTGGTCGGGCAAAGGCCCGCGTCTGATCGCCGGGTAAAAGACCAAGGGGGCGGGGATGCGATTTTCTGGCTGGCGTGTGCTGCGCGAAGGGCTGACGGGCAATCGGGGCTGGCAGGGCCATTGGCGCGACCCGGATCCGAAACCCGAATATGATGCGGTGATCATCGGCGGCGGTGGTCATGGGCTGGCGACCGCCTATTATTTAGCCAGGGATCACGGCATGACCAATATCGCCGTGCTGGAGCGTGGCTATATCGGCGGCGGCAATGTGGGGCGCAACACCACCATCGTTCGGGCGAATTATTATTTGCCGGGCAACTCTGAGTTCTACTCCCATTCCCTGAAGCTGTGGGAGGGGCTGGAACAGGATCTGAATTACAACGCGATGATGTCGCAGCGCGGGATTTTGAACGTTTTTCACAATGATGCACAGCGTGACAGTGCAGTGCGGCGGGCGAATTCGATCATCAATCAGGGTGATGATGCCGAGATCCTGTCCCGCGACCAACTGCGCGAGATGGCGCCGCTGCTGAACTATGACAACAACCGTTTTCCTATTCAGGGGGCGCTACTACAGCGCCGGGCGGGCACGGCGCGCCATGATGCGGTGGCCTGGGGGTTTGCACGGGGGGCGGATCAGCGCGGTGTTGATATCCTGCAGAACTGTGAGGTGACCGGCATTCGGACTGAGGGTGGCAAGGTCATCGGGGTTGAGACCTCCCGTGGTCTGATCCGCGCGGGCAAGGTGGCGATGGCCGCCGCCGGGCGGTCCAGTCAGGTGGCGGCCATGGCTGGTCTGACCCTGCCGATTGAGAGCCATGTTTTGCAGGCGTTTGTTTCAGAAGGGCTGAAGCCGATCATTGATCATGTCATCACCTTTGCAGAGGGGCATTTGTATATCAGCCAGTCGGACAAGGGTGGTTTGGTCTTTGGCAGCTACCTTGATCTCTACGCTTCTTATGCGGCGCGGGGGAACCTGCCGATGGTGGAACACACAATGGAGGCTTGTATGGCGATGCTGCCCGCCATCGGCAAGGCACGGCTGTTGCGCAGCTGGGGCGGCATTATGGATATGACTCCGGATGGCTCGCCCATCATAGACCGGACATCGATTGAGGGGCTCTATCTCAATGCGGGCTGGTGCTATGGCGGGTTCAAGGCAACGCCGGCCTCTGGGCAGTGTTATGCCCATCTGATCGCCACGGACCGTCCACATGAGGCCGCGGCGGCATTCCGGCTGGAGCGGTTCGAAACTGGCCATGGCCTGATGGATGAGGAGGCGACCGGTGCGCAGCATAATCTGCATTGATCCCTGCAGTGCCGAATTTGCGCCTGCGATTGCCGCAGCGGTGGATATGAGTATATTTGGAAAGGTGAAAGGGCGTCGGCCATGAGGATTACCTGCCCCCTATGTGGTGAGCGCGATCGGCGCGAGTTCTATTACCGGGGTGCCGCGCTTGAGGCACCTACAGAGGGCGGCAGCCTTGAGGCGTGGCATGCCCATGTCCATTTGCGGGACAATCCCGCCGGTCCGGTTGAGGAATGGTGGTATCACCAGCAAGGCTGCGGCAGCTGGATCCGGGTGCGGCGCGACACGTCCAGCCACGAGATGTTCGCGGTGCAGCTGGCATCTGCACAGGAGGATCTGTGATGCGGATCGCAGGATGGGCGGGGATGTCCGATACGCGCGAGGTCGGCTTTTCCTTCAATGGGCGCGCCCTGACGGGGCGGGAAGGGGAGCCGCTGGCGGCAGCCCTGCTGGCCAATGACATTCATCTGGTGGGGCGGTCGTTCAAATATCACCGCCCACGCGGCATCCTGACTGCTGGCAGTGAAGAACCCAACGCGTTGGTCACCTTGGGAGAGGGGGCAGCACAGGAGCCCAATCTGAGGGCGACAACGCTGCCCTTGTATGAAGGACTGGCGGCGCGCAGTCAGAATTGCTGGCCGTCGGTTGGTTTTGACGTGATGGCGGTGAACGATCTGGCCGCACCGTTTCTGGGCGCGGGGTTTTACTACAAGACCTTTATGTGGCCTGCAGCGTTCTGGGAAAAGATTTATGAGCCGGTCATTCGCCGTGCGGCGGGGCTTGGCGCATTGTCTGGCGCGCCGGATGATGGGATCTATGAAAAGGCCTATGGGTTCTGCGATCTCTTGGTGATCGGCGCCGGGCCTGCGGGGCTGATGGCGGCACTTACGGCGGCGCGGGGCGGGGCGGATGTGATCCTGTGCGACGAGGATAGCCAGCCCGGCGGTCGATTGCTCAGCGAACAAGAGACCATCAATGGAAACCCGGCGCAGCAGTGGGTTGCGGCCACGCTGGCAGAGCTGGACAGTCTGGACAATGTGCGCCGTATGGCGCGCACGAGCGTGACAGGTGTTTACGATCAGGGAACCTACGGCGCGCTTGAGACAATACCTGCCGGTAGCGGCAAACCCGCGCGCGCTTGTTTCTGGCGGCTGGTTGCGAAACGCGCGATCCTTGCCGCAGGCGCGTTGGAGCGCCCCGTGGCCTTTGCCAATAATGACCGGCCGGGGATCATGATGGCCGGGGCTGTGCGCAGTTACCTCAATCGTTGGGGGGTGGCGCCGGGGGAAGGGGTGACCGTGTTTGCCAACAACGATGATGCCCACCGCACCGCGCGGGATCTTGTTGCGGCCGGGGTGCATGTTGCAGCGGTGATCGACAGCCGCCATGACGCACCACAGAGTGATGCTTTTCGGGTGATCCGGGGGGCGCAGGTCTGCAATGCCTCTGGCCGCCAACGGTTGGAGAGCCTGACCCTGCGATCGGTATCGGGAGAGGAGAAATTGCAGACGGACTGTCTGGCCATGTCCGGTGGTTGGAACCCGACGCTGCATCTGACCTGCCATCTGAACGGACGGCCCCGCTGGCGGCGGGACCTTGCGTGTTTTGTGCCGCAGGACGGCGCGGTTCCTGGGCTGGAGGCCGTGGGGGCCTGTCGCGGGCGCTTCACCACCACAGCCGCTTTGCAAGATGGGGCAGAGGCCGGCGCGCGAGCATTAGAGGCATTGGGCAAGCGGGCTGTTGCGGCAGAGCTGCCTGAGGCCGAGCAGGCGGAATATCGCATTTCCCCGCTGTGGTCGGTGCCGGGGCGGGGGCGCGCCTGGGTTGATTTTCAGAATGATGTCACGGTCAAGGACATCTGTCAGGCTGGGCGTGAGAACTTTCGCTCGGTTGAGCATATGAAACGCTACACGACCCAAGGTATGGCCACGGATCAGGGAAAAAGCTCAAATGTGGTGGCGCTGGCGGTTCTGGCGGAGGCCACGGGGCGCAGTATCCCAGAGACCGGCACCACCACCTTTCGCCCGCCCTATGTGCCAGTGCCGATTGGCGTGATGGGGGCAGGGGCAGAGGATCAGGGCTTTGCGCCCCGGCGGTTGCTGACGTCGCATCGGCTGGCGGAGGATATGGGCGCCCATATGATGGAGGTTGGGCTTTGGTATCGGGCCAGCTATTTTCCCAAACCCGACGAGACCCATTGGCGGCAGTCCTGTGACCGCGAGGTTGGGTATGTGCGCAATGCGGTGGGGGTCGCGGATGTCTCCACCCTCGGCAAGATTGATATTCAGGGGCCGGATGCGGCGCGGCTGCTGGACTTTGTTTATGCCAATGGTTTTGCCAAGCTGAAACCCGGTCGGGTGCGCTATGGTCTGATGCTGCGCGAAGATGGATTTGTCATGGATGACGGCACAACGGCCTGTCTTGCGCCGAACCACTATGTGATGACCACAACAACCGCCGCTGCCGGGCAGGTAATGGCGCATCTGGAGTTCGTGACGCAGGCGTTGCACCCGGATTGGGATGTGCGGATCAATTCGGTCACCGAGCAATGGGCGCAGTTTTCCGTCGCAGGCCCTAAGGCGCGCGCGCTGTTGCAGGATCTGCTGGGCACGGCCTTTGAACCCGCTGATTGGCCGTTCATGGCCTGTGGTGAGATCGCGCTGGGCGAGATCTCCGCGCGGCTGTTTCGGATCTCATTCTCCGGTGAGGAAGCTTATGAACTGGCGGTACCGGCGCGCTACGGTGAGAGCCTGTTTGGCGAGTTGCTGCGCCGGGCCGAGGGGCTGGGCGGTGGGGCCTACGGGTTGGAAGCCCTGAACGTCTTGCGGATTGAGAAAGGGTTTCTGACCCATGCGGAGATCAACGGCACGGCCACGCTGCATGATCTGGGCTTTGGCGGCATGCTGGCGTCTGGCAAGCCTTGTGTGGGTCGCGAATTGGCACAGCGCGAGGGGCTGACGGCCAGGGATCGGATGCGGCTTGTGGGGATCAAACCGATCGGTGCCGTGCAGCAGTTGACAGCGGGCGCGCATCTTTTTGATCCGCAGGACCCGGTCGAGCGCGCCCATGATCAGGGCTATGTGACCTCCGTCTGCTATGCGCCGACGCTGGGTCATATGATTGGTCTGGCGCTGATCAAGGCTGGCCCGGACCGGATTGGTGATCCCATTCGCATGGTGGATCACACCGCGGGTCTGGATACGCTTTGCGAGATTGTGGAGCCAGTGTTCTTTGACCCGGAAGGGGAGCGTGCCCGTGGTTGAGTTGAGTGTAAAAACCCCCTGTGCCGGGCTGCTGCCCCTGGAGGTCGGGGAGCTGTCGTTGACGGAAGCGCCGGGTGAAGGGATGACGACGCTGGCGCCCTATGCGGGGCAGGTTGCTGCGCTGTCGGCTGCCCTGGAGGCAGCCCACGGGCTGCGCTGGCCGACGCCGAACCGCAGCCATGCCAAAGCGGGCGCGCGGATTATCTGGTTCGGCCGCGAGATGGCACTGCTGAGCGGGACCCGCCCGGATCCTGCGCTGGCAGAGCATGCAGCGCTTACCGATCAGAGCGATGGTTGGGCGGTGGTCCGGCTGGAGGGGGCGCAGGGAGATGCGGTGCTGGCGCGGCTGTGCCCGGTGGATCTGCGGCCAAGTGTGTTCAAACGCGGCCACACAGCTCGCTGTGAGTTGAAACACATGGCGGCGTCCATCACGCGGCTGGGGCCAAAGACCCTGCAGATCATGGTGTTCCGGTCCATGGCGGAGACACTTGTGGATGATCTGAAAACAGCGATGGAAGCTGTCGCGGCACGGGGGTAATCTCTCTGGATCACCAACTGATTCCGGGAGTCATCTGTATGATCCGTCTTGCCCTTGTCGCGGCATTGCTGGCAACGCCAGTCTATGCGGCTGAAAAGAAAGAAAAAAGCTGCAAGTATCAAGGGCAGGTCATGGCGGCGGTGCAACAGGCGCGGCTGGACCGGGTGAAGCAGGCGGACGTCGGCCAGACGATTCTGGCCAGCAACCCCAGCTGGCCTGACCAGTACAGCAAGGCCATTCCGCAGCTGACGGCCCATGTCTACAGCCTGCGCAAACGTGACCTGCGCGATACGGATCTCGGGGCATTGATGGAACAGCAGTGCCTGGAGAACTGGGATCAGATCCAGAAGATGAAAAAGCAGCTGCAGAGCAACTGAGATGTCGCTTCCCCCCGGTTTCCTTGACGAATTGCGCACCCGCGTCAGCCTCACGCAGGTTGTCGGGCGCAAGGTCATGTGGGATCAGCGCAAATCGAACCAGGGCAAGGGCGACATGTGGGCACCTTGCCCGTTTCACCATGAGAAATCCGCCAGCTTTCACGTCGATGACCGCAAAGGCTTCTACTACTGCTTTGGCTGCCACGCCAAAGGGGACGCGCTGAAATTTGTGCAGGAAACCGAAAACGTCGGGTTTATGGAGGCGGTGCAGATTCTGGCGCAGGAGGCGGGGATGGAGATGCCCGCCCGTGATCCGAGAGCGCAGCAGAAACAGGATCACCGGGCCCAGCTGGCCGAGGTCATGGAGCAGGCCGTGCGGTTTTTTCGCCTGCAACTCAACACGCGGGCCGGGGAAGGCGCGCGCAGCTATCTGGCGCGGCGTGGGCTGAGCGGCCCGGCGCTGGAACGCTGGGAGATCGGCTTCGCACCGGAAGGGTGGCAGAATCTCTGGGATGCGTTGCGTGGCAAAGGGGTGCCGGAAGAGCTGATCATGGGGGCGGGCCTTGCCAAACCGTCCAACAAAGGGGGCAAACCCTACGATACGTTCCGTAACCGGATCATGTTTCCCATCCGCGATGCGCGGGGGCGGGCGATTGCCTTTGGCGGGCGTGCAATGGATCCGCGTGACAATGCGAAATATCTGAACTCGCCGGAGACGGCGCTGTTTGACAAGGGGCGCAGCCTATACAATCACGGGCCTGCGCGCACCGCATCGGGGAAATCTGGCCAGCTTTTGGTCGCCGAAGGTTACATGGATGTGATCGCGCTTGCCGAGGGTGGCTTTGAGGCGTCGGTGGCGCCTCTGGGGACCGCGATCACTGAAAACCAGTTGCAGATGCTATGGCGGATCGCCGATGAGCCGATCATTGCGCTGGATGGTGACACCGCAGGCCTGCGTGCGGCGATGCGGTTGATTGATCTGGCTCTGCCGTTGCTGGAAGCCGGAAAATCCCTGCGCTTTGCGCTGATGCCAGAGGGCAAGGACCCGGATGATCTGATCCGCGCCGAAGGGCGCGAGGCCGTGCAAGCGGTGCTGGATCAGGCGATGCCCATGGTACGGCTGCTCTGGCAGCGCGAAACCGAAGGCAAGGTGTTTGACAGCCCGGAACGCAAGGCCGCGCTGGACAAGGCGCTGCGCGACAAGATCCGACTGATCCGTGACCCTTCGATCCGCCGTCACTATGGCGAGGATTTGCAGGATCTGCGCTGGGAACTGTTTCGGGGAGGGCGCCCGCGGGAGGAGGCAGCCGGATCGGGTCTGGATCTTGGCTTTGATGCCGCGCCTGATGCCGGTTTTGATCCGGGGGCCAGGCCGGCAGATGATCCTGGTTTCGGTGCAGATTACGACGCCGGATATGATCCCGGGTATGATACAGCGGGCTACGATCCGGGATTTGATCCCGGTTATGACGCCGGACCCTACGATAATGGGCCGGCGCCTGCTGGTGTGCCAGCAGGTCGGCCAGACACATCTGGTAGCCAGGGCTATTCAGGCAAACAAGGCGGCTATGCCGCTGGTAAATCGCGTAAGAGCGGCGGGTTTCGTGATGGTACGCGGATGCCCTGGCGGGGCAAGAACGCCCCACCGCAGCCGCTGGAAACCACGCGTAACTCTCTGCTGGCCGGTGGCAGCGAAGAGTCACTGGCGCGGGTGCGCGAGGCGGTGATTCTGGCCACGGTGATCACCACCCCGGCTGTCGTCGCCAAATATGAGGTCAATCTGGAACGCATGGCCTGTATCGGATCGGATCACGCGCTGCTGCGTGATCTGGTGCTGCGCCATGGCATTGATGCACCGGAACGGCTGAAAGAAGAAATAGCTACGGCTGCCGGGGCACATGCTCTTGAAAACCTCTTTGCGCTTCGCCATGTGGCAATCAGCCCCTGTCTGCGGCGACCCGGTGACGTTGAAGTGGCCAGTCTGACCCTGGCGGAGGAGTTTGCCAAACTGGAGGCGAGCCGCGGTCTGGATGCCGAACTGGCCGAGGCGGAAGAGGATCTGGACGGACTGGCAGATGAAGCCGTGACATGGCGACTGGGGCAGGCGGCAGAAGCCCGCAACAAGGCCGTGCGCAGCGAGAATGAAGATCGTGCGCAATATGATGTTGGGGAGAACGGAGCGCGTCTGAACCGTGAGGAACGTGACGCTTTCGGCGCCCTTTTGGAACGAATTGGCTACTCCAAGAAGTGACCGCTGCGCCGCAGTGAGTCGTTTTGCTAAGGAAGAGCGAAAGAAAAACGGGTAAACCGGGTGACGAATCAGCGGATCGCGATAATGATTCGCGAAACCGAATCGCCCCAGCCCCTACGAGGAGCATTGAATGGCCGCCAAAGATACCGACGACCGCAAACCTGACGATCAGGAGCCCGAAATCTCTCTCGACATGAGCCAGACTCAGGTCAAGAAGATGATCGCCGAAGCGCGTGAGAAGGGCTACATCACCTATGATCAGCTCAATCAGGTCCTGCCGCCGGATCAGGTAAGTTCGGAGCAGATCGAGGATGTGATGTCCATGCTCTCCGAAATGGGCATCAACATCATCGAGGATGAGGAAGCCGAAGAGGAAGAGCAGAAAGGCTCGACCGAACTGGTGACCACCGAGAGCAACCGCGAAGTGGCGGTGGCCGGGGCGGCAGCTGAGAAGCTGGACCGCACCGATGACCCCGTGCGGATGTATCTGCGCGAGATGGGATCCGTTGAACTGCTGAGCCGCGAGGGCGAGATCGCTATCGCCAAGCGGATTGAGGCCGGTCGCAACACGATGATTGCAGGCCTCTGCGAGAGCCCGCTGACCTTCCAGGCGATCACCATCTGGCATGATGAACTTCTGTCCGAAGACATTCTGCTACGCGATGTGATCGACCTTGAGGCGACATTCGGCAATCAGCTGGATGAGGATGGCGAGGTGAGCGAGCCGGTGGTGGATACCTCCGCCGTAGCCGCGAACAAGCCCGCCGCCAAGGAAACCGGCCCCGAGCTGGATGCAGACGGCAACCCGATTGCGCAGGACGATGACGACGACGAGGACGATCAGGCCAATATGTCCCTCGCTGCGATGGAAGCGGCGCTGAAGGACAAGGTCCTGACCACTCTGGAGCAGATCTCCTCGGACTATGCACAGCTGAGCGAGATGCAGGACAGCCGGATTTCGGCCACCCTGAACGAGGATGGCTCCTTCAGCGCGCGTGACGAGCAGGTCTACCAGTCCCTGCGCTCTGAAATCGTACTGCTGGTGAACGAGTTGCACCTGCACAACAACCGGATCGAAGCGCTGATTGATCAGCTTTATGGGATCAACCGTCGCGTCATGTCGATCGACAGCTCCATGGTGAAGCTGGCTGATCAGGCCCGCATTAACCGTCGTGAGTTTGTCGAAGCCTATCGCGGTCGCGAGCTGGACCCGAACTGGCTGGCCGAGATGGGCGAAAAGCCCGGGCGCGGTTGGCAGATGTTTGTCGAACGGTCGACCGAGAAGGTTGAAGAACTGCGCGCTGATATGGCGCAAGTTGGTCAATATGTGGGTCTTGATATCTCTGAATTCCGCCGCATCGTGCAGCAGGTTCAGAAGGGCGAAAAAGAGGCCCGTCAGGCCAAGAAGGAAATGGTCGAGGCAAACCTGCGTCTCGTGATTTCCATCGCCAAGAAATACACCAACCGGGGCCTGCAGTTCCTTGACCTCATTCAGGAAGGCAACATCGGCCTGATGAAGGCGGTGGATAAATTCGAATACCGTCGCGGTTATAAGTTCTCGACCTATGCGACCTGGTGGATCCGCCAGGCGATCACCCGCTCCATCGCGGATCAGGCGCGGACCATCCGTATTCCGGTCCACATGATCGAGACGATCAACAAGCTGGTCCGCACCGGTCGCCAGATGCTGCATGAAATCGGCCGCGAGCCGACGCCGGAAGAACTGGCTGAAAAGCTGCAGATGCCGCTGGAGAAGGTTCGCAAGGTGATGAAGATCGCCAAGGAGCCGATCTCTCTCGAAACCCCGATTGGGGACGAGGAAGACAGCCAGCTGGGCGATTTCATTGAGGACAAGAATGCGGTGCTGCCCTTGGATAGCGCCATTCAGGAAAACCTCAAGGAAACCACAACCCGGGTTCTGGCCTCACTCACCCCGCGTGAAGAACGGGTTTTGCGGATGCGGTTTGGTATCGGGATGAATACCGACCACACGCTGGAGGAAGTTGGCCAGCAGTTCAGCGTAACCCGTGAACGGATCCGTCAGATCGAGGCCAAGGCGCTCAGAAAGCTGAAGCATCCGAGCCGTTCGCGCAAACTGCGTTCCTTCTTGGATCAGTAGCACTGATGCATAGCATCGGAGTACCAGGCGTCCCATGCGGGGCGCCTTTTTTATTGCGCGTGCCACAGGGCTGCACTGGATGAAGAGTGAAATACGAGGCGCTTGACGAGATGTCGGACAGGTCGGTTCGTTAACCATTCCTAACGGTCAACAATTGTTTTCCGCCCGCGAGTACCTAAGTTACCAACATGTTAATTTCGCGATATCGGAGGGGGTCCAATGCCGCATCATTCCAATTTGAACGACGCACTTACCGTGTTGGATGACAAACTCAGATCGCTCAGCGCGCTGACCAAAGCGAATGCATTTCTGGTGGATATCATGCGCGAGGATCGGGCGTTGCTTGAGGAACTGGATGCACCCGCTGCCCGCGCCATGCTGATGGATCGTGCTTGCGCCGCCTTCGGCCAAGAGGCTGGTGAGGCGGCTGATCCGGATGTTCTGGAGGTGCTGGCAACGGCCCTGACCGAAGGGCAAACCGCTGAAATTATACCCTTTCCCACTGAGCGCCGCCACTAACCAGCGCCTTATGTCCAAGGACATCTGTGGTGCTGCTGTAATCATCCGGAAGGGGTGCGATACCCCTCCGGATGACTTGCGACCAAGACGGTGGGAAGACAGTCAGGTCAGCCGGTAGGCATCAGGAACACTTCGCGCACGGCGTTGCGTGGATCAGCCTCCAGCGCAAAGACTACGGCATCGGCCACATCTTCGGGCTTCAACTTGTCGGGCTTGGCCTCGTCAAAGAACGCGGTGTCCACCATTCCCGGCGCGACCACCGTGCAGCGACCACCCCATTCCTTCATTTCCTCCGCCAGATTGCCACCGTAACCATGGACGAACCATTTGGAGGCGCCGTAGATCGAGCCGGGGATATGCACTCGCCCCGCTGCGGAGCCGGTCAGCACCATGTGGCCCTTCTGACGTTTCAGATGCGGGAGGGCGGCCTTGGCTGTGTAAAGGAGAGCCATGATGTTGATATGCACCAAATCGTGCCATTCAGCCGGATCTCCCTTCTCTGTGCCGGGGGTGTTCAGCCCGGTGCCCGCATTGGCAAAAGCGGCGTCCACCTGACCAAAACTGTCGCGAAGATGTTGCAGGGCAGCGACCTGATCTTCGAATTTCGTCGCATCGCCGGGCAGGACCAAGGCGCCGTCACCCAGTTCCTCAGCAAGGCTGTTCAATTTGTCCTCGGAGCGGGCAAATAGCCCGACATTCCAGCCTGCCTTATGAGCTGCGCGGGCGGTTGCAGCGCCAATGCCGCTGGAGGCGCCGGTGATGAACAAGGTTTTCTGAGCCATGAAAAGATCCTCTGTCTGATGGTTGTTTGCCCGCTCAACGCGGTGATCACCTGTTTGGTTGCGCGGCAAAGTGGCGTTACCCCGATGAATGTGATCAGTTGTGACTGGCAGCGTCCGTCTGTATCTGGAATCCTGTCCGTGGCCTCCTATCTCACACTTCAGAACCTTCATGCAGGCTTTGCGACGCCGGGTCGGTCGGACTGAAGCATTCGGTCGGGACCTGCGGCAGTTTTAGTTATTCAGGGATTGGCATCATGCGACTACCTTCATTCCTCCTAGCAGCGACGCTCGCGCTCTCGGCCTGTGCCGATGCGGCGCCCACGGGCCATGTCACTCCTGACCGGGCACGGGTTTTTGCGCTGCCTGATGGTCAATTCGAGGTGGCCCCTCCGCAGGGCGCGGTTCGTTCGGCGTTCTGGTGTGGTGCTGCGGATTACGCACGCCGCGCGTTGGGTGCTGGCTGGGCGCAGGGTATCTATGTTGCCCGTGGCCTGGGTGAGGGGGTGGCGGTGAACCGCAAATCCACCGTGCATTTCACCCTAACACCGGTCGCAAGTGAGCGCGGCGACAGCTGGCTGAAACGGACCAACGCCTATCGCGTCGGCGACCGGCTCAGTGTTCAGCAGGCTGACCACCAATGCACAACCGCTTTTACCCGCTTCTGAGAAGCACAGTAGTCCCGGACCAGGAGGTTGCCCATGCGTTTTGTTTCCCGTTTCACCTCTCGCCTTGGCATAGGTGCGGGTCGCATCATCCCCACCTCAGCCGGACGGCGCATTCCGGGAATAGTGGGGGCCGCGCTGGTGCTGGTCACCCTGTCGACACCTGCCTCTGCCTTTCGGGCCATCAACAGGCTGGAGGTGGTGCCAGCCGGGACCGGCCAGTTTGAGGTGATTGGCCGCGCCGGTGCCCTCAAATCCGACTATTGGTGTGCCGCAGGAGATTATGTGCGCAAATCCCTGGGGCTGTCCTGGCAGACGAAGATCTACGCCGTGGACGGTATCGGTGCTAGCGCCACAACCGGCGCGCGCTCTGCCGTGCGCTTCACACTGGATCCGGCAGCCGCCGGGGTGACGCCCTTTACCGGCAATTGGACCGGCGATATCCTGACCCCGGGATATGCATTCCGCGCCAATGCCGCCTATGGCAAATGCGAGGATTGGATTTTCCCCTTTCGCAGCCGCAACTGAAGCGCGCGGCACAAGGCAATCAGGACCAAGGGCAGAGGTCATGCAGGCAGAGTTCACCGTCACAACCCGTGGGCAGGGGCTGTATGAGATAACCGATCAGATCGCCCGGTGGGTGCAGGATAGCGGGCGCAGCCAGGGGCTGCTGACGCTTTTCGTGCAGCACACCTCCTGTTCGCTGTTGATCCAGGAAAATGCTGATCCGGAAGTGCAGGGTGATTTGCTTGCCTATCTGTCCCGCTTGGTGCCCCCGGCCTCCGATCCGTCGATGGCCTATCTGCGCCACACCTATGAAGGGCCGGATGACATGCCTGCCCATATCAAGGCAGCGTTGTTGCCGGTCAGCCTGTCTATCCCGGTGAGTGGTGGGCGGCCTGCATTGGGTACCTGGCAGGGGATCTACCTCTTCGAGCATCGCGACGCACCACACAGCCGTAGGGTGATCGCGCATCTGGTCTAGGCCCCGGCATCTTGTGGTCGTAATTCACCTCTACCCAAACCCTAGAGGCTGCCATATAGTTGTGGATAAGGACGCAGCGGCGTCCCGTTCACCGGCGGACTGGAACAGGGGGGACAGCTGATGCGCTGCCCGTTTTGCGGAAATATCGACACCCAAGTAAAAGACTCGCGCCCTGCTGAGGATCATGTCTCGATCCGGCGGCGCCGGTTCTGCCCGGCCTGCGGCGGACGGTTTACCACTTATGAACGGGTGCAGCTGCGTGATCTCGTTGTGATCAAGACCAACGGAAAACGCGAAGATTTCGATCGCGACAAGCTGGAGCGTTCGATCCGTATTTCCATGCAGAAGCGCCCCATCGAACCGGAACGCATTGACCAGATGATTTCGGGTATCGTGCGGCGGCTGGAAAGCATGGGTGAGACCGATATTCAGTCCAGCAAGATTGGTGAGATCGTGATGGAGGCGCTGGCCCGGATCGACACCGTCGCCTATGTGCGTTTTGCCAGTGTTTACAAGAATTTCCAGGCGGCGGACGATTTCGAGGACTTCGTTCACGAGCTGCGCCCGCCGGTGGCGCCAGAAGAGTGAGCCCCGCAGAACGGGCGCGGCCCGAGGACGCAAGGTTCATGTCGCTGGCACTGTCGCTGGGGCGGCGTGGCCAGGGGAATTGCTGGCCGAACCCGGCCGTGGGCTGCGTGATCGTGCGCGACGGACGCATCGTTGGCCGTGGGTGGACCCAACCGGGTGGTCGCCCCCATGCTGAACCACAGGCGTTGCAGCAGGCCGGAGACCTGGCCCGCGGTGCAACGGTCTATGTCTCGCTCGAACCTTGCTCTCATACCGGCAAGACCCCGCCCTGCGCGCAGGCTCTGATCAATGCTGGCGTGGCGCGTGTCGTCGCGGCGATCGAGGATAGCGATCCGCGTGTCTCAGGCCACGGGTTTGCGATGTTGCGTGACGCAGGGATCCCGGTCACCACCGGTGTCTGTTCCGATGTGGCTGCGTGGGATCATGCCGGGTTCTTTCTGAAGACCGAACAGGGACGCCCCTTTGTCACCCTGAAGCTGGCAAGCAGTTTCGACGGGCGCATTGCCACCGCTGTGGGTGAAAGCAAATGGATCACCGGGTCGGAGGCGCGGCGGGCCGTACATGCCATGCGGGCGCGCCATGATGCGGTGATGGTAGGCGGCGGCACCGCCCGGGCGGATGATCCCTCGTTGACGGTGCGGGATCTGGGGGTCGCACGCCAGCCGGTGCGGGTGGTGATCTCTCGCCATCTGGACCTGCCGTTGATGGGGCAGTTGGCGCGCAGCGCGCGCGACATTCCGGTCTGGATCTGCCACGGCGCCGGGGCCGACGCCGAACGCCTGCGCGCCTGGGAAGGATTGGGGGCGGTCTTGCTGCCCTGCGCGGCAGATGGGCTGCAGCTGGATGCGGGCGACGTGTTGCAGCAACTGGGGCAGGCGGGGCTGACACGGGTCTTCTGCGAGGGGGGGAGTGCGCTTGCGGCCTCGCTTCTGGCGCAGGATCTGGTGGATGAGCTGATCGGGTTCACCGCAGGGCTGGGTATCGGCGGCGATGGCTTGTCTTCAATCGGCAGCCTCGGGCTGGACGCATTGGCCGAGGCGCCGCGCTTTGATTTGATTGATGTCCGTCCGGTCGGAGCTGATATCCAACACCGCTGGACGCGTTCCCTGCGCTAGGGGCAGCGCCCCAAGACCGGGCAGAGCACCTTCTGCGTACGCAGCTTATCGCCAGAGGTGGGCGTAGGTGGCTAGCAGGCCCTGAAGTTTGGCAAGGGTTCTGTTGGCGGTTCCGGGTGCGGGGATGTCCCCTTTGGCCAGTCGCTCCACCACCAGTTCCACCTGACAGGGCAGGCCGCTGACCGGATCTACGTAGCGCGGGTAGTCGATCAGCGCGGCGTGTACCAACCCCATCAGCGAGGGGCGTGCCCGACGTCGGGCCACCGGGACAGCGCCCAGATCCGTGGTCAGCCCCCAGCCAGCATAGAAGGGCGCGCCAACCGTTGTGACCTTCACCCCGCGTAGCAGGGCCTCAAATCCCATTAGCGACGTCATTGTCCAAACGTCATGTACCATATCCAAAAGCGCCATCGGGTCGCTGTCGGGCACCACCACATCCGCCAGCTGCTCCGCGGCGATGCTGCCATCCCGCAGACCGGCCTCCACATCGGGGTGGGGTTTGTAGATCAGCACCGCGCCCGGGTTTGCAGCGCGGGCGGCGCGCAAAAGATCGGCGTTGGTCGCGATTTTCTCGCAACCCAGCCGAACCGAGGCATCATCCGCCACCTGTCCCACGACCAGTACCCGATGCCCCTCCGGCAGGTCCGGCACTGTGCCGCCGAGGTTGTATTTCGACAGGCTGTCTTGCACCAGTCGCTGGGTCAGGGTTTCCGCACGCTGCTGCTGCTCGGGCGTCAGGGTGGCACGGGCAGCGATCAGATCCTCCAGATCGCTGGGTTGGTGGGGGTCGTAGTAGATCCCCTGCCGGTCCACCACCAGTGACAGTGGTGGTATCAGATCCGCGCCCAAGCCGCGCGACCGCAGAAAGCCATCTTCGACACGATGGGCGCCTGGAGATTGCCTGGTGCTGGTGCGCCCGGCCCAGATCATCCAGTTGCGCCCACTTGCCTTCGCCGTCTTAGGGCTGTTGCTGAACCGCAGGCGCCGGTAGCGGCCAAAAAAGGTCTGTAGCGGGTGCCGTTTCCAAAGCCGCATGCCGGAGGCGATCCAGCCGGCGCGGTCCTGCTGCCAGGCGCGGGTCTCCGCCTCCAGCGCGTCGATCACCTCTTCCAGCTCGCACAGGCGGTCGTGATGGGGACTGTACCATGTGGGATAAAGGATCATCGCGGCTGCAAACAGCTGCGCGCGGGTCAGGCTGCGTTGGCGCCGGGTGATGGGGAATTCATCCTCGCTGAGGCCCCAGCCGGCATAGAAAGGCTGACCAAAAATGCGGGGTTTGTGGCCGCAAAGGATCGCCTCGAATCCCATTTGCGACGATACGGTATAGACCGCGATTGCGCCTTCCAGCAGTGCCCAGGGTGACACTGGCGTATCAAGGATTTCAACCCGGCCCTGCGCGTCTGCGGCGCTGTAGTAGCCCGGGCGGTGGCCCGCGCGGTCCTCCGGGTGAGATTTGATGATGATACGGGCGCCCGGATGTTCGTCCTGCGCGTAATAGAGCATCTCTTGAAACCGCGCGTGATCGGTGCCCTCGAACGGGGTCGAGGCGCGGACCGAGGCATCGCCACGGGCCTGATCGATCACCAGAACGTAGCCGGGATCAGGGACCGGTGCCTGTGGCGAATAGGCGTTGTATTTGCTCAGATGGGCGTCCTGAAGCCGCGCGATAGCGCGCCGGGCGCGCCGCATCAATGCGCTGTCATCCAGCGGATGTGAGGCCAGGAGCTGCTCCAGATCGGACGGGGTAGCAGGGTCAAAATGCAACCCGGAGCGGTCCAGCAACAGCCCCAATGGTGGCTCCCCCGCCCGGCCGGGATGGATTGAGCGGAGAAAAGCGTCCTCGACCCGCAACAGGCCACAGCCCCGCGCCTCTGCCACAGCATGGCCACGATGGGCGGTATCTGCATTGCCCCAGACCGCGACCAGATCATCGGCGGTTGGTTTGCCCAAGCGTAGGTCATACCCGGCCAGCGATAGGATACGCTGCAGCCGTTTCTGACGCAGGAAGCCGGCGTTGTAATAAAAAAGCCGGGAGCGCGCGCCCCCGGCCTTGGTTGTCGGGTGGTGTCCCGTCATGTCATCAGCCGCCGCTGGCCAAACTTTCGACACTGGCGATGGGGGCCAGCGGGCTGGCCAGCAGGGAAATCGTCTTGGTCCACTGGGCATAGGGCGCTTCGGTGACGTAGAGCGTATCTGAATCACGGATCACAAAGTCGCGGGCCACGAACAGCCCGTTGGGTTTCGTCAGGTTCAGCACATAGACCAGCCGCTGCGCACCGATCAGATCGTTGCGTCCCAAGACCTGATTGGCGATTTCTGCGGGTTCGTTGCGCAAGACAAAGACGCCAGTGGGATCCGATGCGGTGGAGACCAGACCGCCGACCTGCGCAATCGCTTCAAGCGCGGAGAGGTTCTGGCTTTCAAACGGGACGCGCGCCTGTGCGCTGGTGGCGCCCAATGCGGTGAAGGAGCGGCTGTCCTCTTCCACCAGGATTTTGTCACCGCCGCGCAGGGCAATGTCCAGCTCCGGGTGTTTGAACAAATCCTGGAACCAAATGGTGCCACGTTCGGCGCCACGAATGACGGTAATCTGAGCGTTTTCAGGTTCAATCGCAACGCCGCCCGCACGGGCCAGCATGGTCGCCAGCGTCCGGGTGGGGCGTTCAATCGGATAGACACCCTGTCCACCTACCGCCCCGGTCAGGCTGACAGTGGCGCCATCGCCCGCAAGGCGGCGCACCTGAACCTGTGGGTCCGGTGTCTGATCTTCCAGCTTCTTGGTGATGGTGCGGCGCAACTGATCCGGTGTATTGCCCGAGGCGCGCAGCCGCCCTGCATAGGGGACGAAGATGAAGCCGGCACTGTCGACCTGCACCTCTTCCAGAACCGTGGCATTGGTTGTTTCAGCCGCCAGCAACCCGTCATCGACGTTTTCCCAGACCGTGAGGCCCAGAACATCGCCGGGGCGGATCACATCGGAGGTCAGCTGACCGGCGCTGCGGAAACTGTCAGAAAATCCGAGCGCGGGCACCACGGCGGTGGCACGGGTGACGCGGTCATTGACCGAGACGATGAAGGCATCGCCTTCTTTTTGCACGGAACCGGCGTAGATCTGACGCTTGTTCGGGCCGACCTGGGGAAGGCCACAGGATGCTGCCAGCGAGACTGCGGCCAGAATCGCAACCGGTCGCGCCCATTGAAAGGGAACGGTTTTCACTGCTCGGTCTCCTCGACCTATTATTGTTTTGCCTCAAGTTTTGGGGTCAAGCTAGCGCAGCGTCTTGAAAAAATCCAGCCTTAGAGATGTGGCGTCTCAGCTCACCACACGCAACTGTTGCCGCGGTGCCGCTGTCCCCTGCATGAGCGCCTGATAGGGGTCCTCCGAGGCGAGCATCATATCCACCACCTGCCGTAGCAGTTGGCGGCGACCCTTACGGGAATAGAAGCCACCGGGGAGTTGCGAGGTTTCCAGAAGATAGCGGCGATAGTCCTTGTAGGCACGGTTGTCCGGCCTTGCGGGGGCGGCGAAGAACTTTGCCAGTGGCTGGGTCGAAACAAACTCAGGCTTGTCATAGACAGCCTTGCCGAACACCTTCAGCGGGATGCCGCGCCAGAGCACCTGCTGACCTGCGGTTGAATTCACGGTAACTGCCGTGCGGGCCTCATTCAGCAGGGCAGCCAGTTTGCCGCCACGCACGTAATGCACGCGATGTTCCATCCCATAGCGTTTGGCCAGCTGGCGGACGGTGCGCCGGATCGGAACCCGACCATCCTCAAGCGGATGCGCCTTGACCACGAGGTGGTGATGACGTGGAGCGCCCTCAGCGAAGCCTTGAAACACGTCAGTCAGGAAATCCGTCAGACTGGCAAAGGGTGAATGCTCCTGAAAGGCACTGTCATGTTCCAGTTGCAGCAGGGCCAGGTGATAGGGGAAGCCCCCATTGCGGATACGCCGGGTGGCGAGCCGACGCTCAAGCGCCTGGAACGGCATCAGCAGCAGGCGGCGCAGATAAAGTTGAAATTCGCGGGTGACCGGCAGCGTGCGATGGGGGCGGAACTGGCGGTAGCCACGATTGAGCAGCATGACAAAGCCATGATAGAGCGCGCCGTAAAAGACATGCTGCCGGGTATCACCCCAATGGGACGGCGGCAGTGGCGCCTCCATATCGGAAAGGGCAAGGGCCGTGGTCATTTCTGCCACCGGCATGTCCATCAGCCGGGAATGCCCGTTGGAGCCCTCCCGTTCATAGGTGACCCAATAGGGCCGCAGATAGCCTTCCTCAAACACATGCACCCGGATGCCGCGTGCGCGCGCAGCGGACACAGCTGTCGCATGGATCGGACGGGTGTCGCCATAAAGCACCAAATCGGTAATCTGATGATCGCCCAGCACCTGTTCGAGATGTGCAGGCCAATCCTCCGGCGTGCCGCGATAGGGCAGGTAGCGGGACTTATCGCGCCAGAAGGCCTGATCACCCGCATTGAAACCGACGCGCCAGACAGCACAACCAGCCGCCTGCAGCATCTCTGCCAGACTGGCAAAGAACGGACCGTGTGGCCCTTGCAGGAACAGGAAAGCGCGCTGTGGATCGTCGGTCTTGTGCATAATGGACCAAATATATCCCGATTGTACAAACAATGGCTTAACCGCTAATTCGGCTTAACCATATTTGCGGGCTAGGGTAGGGCGCCGGAATGGCGCAAGGCAAGAGCGGCCATCGGTTCCGGGCAATTGCAGGGCGGGGCGGGTTCATCCGGCAACAGCGGGGCTTGCCGCGCGGCGGTCCAGTGGCTACCAGAGAGGCGCCGGCCGATCAACACGGCCACAACCGCATTTGCAGGAGCCCGCCCATGTTTACAGGCATCGTCACCGATATCGGCATCATCACCGAGCTGGAGCAGCAGGGCGACCTGCGGGCGCGGATCCGGACCGGCTATGACACTGCGAGCATCGATATTGGCGCCTCGATTGCCTCCGATGGCGTCTGCCTGACCGTGATCGCGCTGGGGGACGATTGGTATGATGTACAGATCTCGGCCGAGACGGTGTCCAAGACCAATATCGGCGGCAATGGCTGGACCGTTGGCAAGCGTGTCAATCTGGAACGCGCGCTGAAGGTTGGCGACGAACTGGGTGGCCATATCGTGTCGGGACATGTCGATGGTGTGGCCGAGGTTGTTGACATCCGTGATGAGGGCGACAGCACCCGTGTCACCCTGCGCGCACCAGAGGATCTGGCACGCTTCATCGCGCCGAAGGGGTCGGTTGCGTTGAATGGCACCTCGCTCACGGTGAACGATGTCGAAGGATGTGACTTTGGTATCAATTTCATCCCGCACACCAAAGAGGTTACAACCTGGGGGGATGTTGCGGTGGGCAATGCGGTGAACCTCGAGATAGATACGCTTGCGCGCTATGTAGCACGGCTGCACGAGGCGAGTTGAGATCGGGCGGCGCGGTAAGCCGCGCCCGCGGACCGTTGCCAAGCAAAAGCCGCTAAGGCTCCCGCCCCCTTGTGCGCCGCATCACGGATGCGACACAAGGCGTTGGGCCAGGCGCGCCGCAGGGGCGGCGCGGGTCACTGGAAAAATTACACAACAGTGTCGAAAGGAACGTCGATATTGGTCAGCGCTACATGGTGGCCTGCTCTTGGACGCCGCGTCCAGGCCATGGTCTGCCGCATGCGGGGCTGGTATTTGCGGGACGGCTGGTCTATCCCGCTGGGTATCCACGGCCTTGCTCGGGGCTGTGGGGGTCGCATAGACCGCTGTCCACGACTGCCCACCGAAAGGTTGCCTGAATGAGCTTTGAAACACCGGGGCCGATTGAAGCCCAGTTGCGCGATGCAATCAGCCCGATCGAAGAGATCATCGAAGAGGCCCATCAGGGGCGGATGTTCATCCTGGTCGATCACGAGGATCGTGAAAACGAGGGTGATCTGGTCATCGCGGCCGAATTTGCCGATGCGGCTGCAATCAACTTTATGGCGACCCATGGGCGGGGGCTGATTTGCCTGCCGATGACCGCAGAACGGGTTGATGCGCTGGGTCTGCCGATGATGGCGGTGAACAATTCCTCGCGTCATGAAACAGCCTTCACCGTATCGATTGAAGCGCGCGAGGGTGTCTCGACCGGGATTTCAGCAGCCGACCGCGCGCTGACCGTGGCAGAGGCCATTAACGAGAACAATACGATGGCATCGCTCGCGACACCGGGCCATGTCTTCCCGCTGCGGGCCAAGCGCGGCGGCGTGCTGGTGCGCGCCGGCCATACCGAGGCGGCCGTTGATATCTCGCGCCTCGCCGGGCTGAACCCATCGGGGGTGATCTGTGAGATCATGAACGATGACGGCACCATGTCGCGGCTGCCGGAGCTGGTTACCTTTGGCAAGACACATGGGCTGAAGATTGGCACCATCAGTGATCTGATCGCTTACCGGGCGCGCAATGACAATCTGGTGGTTGAAACCTCGCGCGAGACTGTGACGGCTGAGATTGGCGGTGACTGGGAAATGCGCCTGTTCACCGATCAGACCCATGGCATCGAACATGTGGTGATGATTAAAGGGGATATCACCACGCCAGAACCTGTGCTGACCCGTACCCACGCTTTGCATGAAGCGACCGATCTGCTGGGGCTTGGTCCCAAATCAGCCCGCCAGCTGCCCCGCGCAATGGAGTTGATTGCTGCGGAAGGGCGCGGCGTGGTCTGCCTGTTCCGGGAGCCCCGCAGCGCGCTATATGCGCAGGACGACGAGGGCCCGCGCACCATCAAACAGACCGGTCTGGGCGCGCAGATCCTGTCCAAGATGGGGCTGCAAGAACTGGTGCTGCTGACAGATTCGCCCTCCACCACCTATGTTGGACTGGACGCCTATGGGCTGACCATCGTTGGCACCAAACCTCTGCTGAAGGACGCTTGATATGGCTGCACATGAAACCCACTACACGCTGGACCGCCCGACATTCGACAAGCCGGTGAAGCTGCTGATCGTTGTTGCTCCTTATTACAAGGACATCGCCGACAATCTGGTTGCCGGGGCGCAGGCGGAGATTGAGGCCGCAGGCGGCACCTGCGAGCTGATCGAGGTGCCCGGCGCCTTGGAAGTGCCCACCGCCATCGCGATTGCCGATCGCAGCTCAAACTTTGATGGCTATGTGGCGCTGGGCTGCGTGATCCGGGGCGAAACCACCCATTATGAAACCGTCTGCAATGACAGCAGTCGCGCAATTCAGTTGATGGGGTTGCAGGGGCTGTGCATCGGCAACGGCATCCTGACCGTGGAAAATCGCAAGCAGGCAGAGGTCCGCGCAGATACCAAGGATCAGAACAAGGGTGGCGGCGCTGCCGCTGCGGCCTTGCATCTGATCGCGCTGACGCGTAAATGGGGCGCCCAAACCAAGGGAGTCGGCTTTAAAGCCCCTTCCGAGGCCATCAGACTGGCCGACTCAGATAATGGACCCACCACCGCATGACCACCTCGGACAGCCAAGGCGCCGCTCGCAAGGGCAGTGACAAGCACAAAATGAAATCAGCGTCCCGGCTTTATGCCGTGCAGGCGCTGTTTCAGATGGAACATAGCAATCTGACCTTTGACAAGGTCATCGTCGAATTCGAAGACCACCGTTTTGGTGCGGTCTATGATGGCGATGAAATGGCTGAGGGCGACACCAAGAGCTTTCGCAAGCTGATTGAGGGCGCGGTCAATGAGCAGGCCAAGATTGACCAGATGACCGACCGTGCGCTGGTGGCCAAATGGCCGATTGCCCGGATCGATCCAACGCTGCGCGCCTTGTTCCGTGCGGCTGGTGCTGAGTTTCTGGCGGGTAAAACCCCACCCAAGGTTGTGATCAACGAGTTTGTTGATATCGCGCGGGCCTTCTTCCCCGAGGGCAAAGAGCCGAAATTCGTGAACGCCGTGCTGGATCACATGGCCCGCGAGGCAGCGCCGGAAGCTTTTTGAGGCCCTCTTGGCAGCTCGCGCTCCTCGGTAGAGGGCAGTAAAGCCAGGTGAAGATAGAAATTATGTGAAGACAGTCAGAAAGCGTGCCCTGATGGCGCGCTTTTTTGATTTCGCGCCATTGGGTGATCGTCAAAGATCCGCCAACATGCGTCAAATTCCGCCGATCCGCGATTTGCCGCTGGACGCCCTAGCAAAGAATGCTACCGTTTTTGCTGTAGCAGGAGGGCGTTTTATGCCGAAGCTGGTAAAACTCTATATTCGGAATGTGGTGATCGGCTTTGGCATCGCCGGGGCCTTTGTCGGGATGCTTTTGTGGTTCAATGTTATGAACCTGTGGCATCTGGTCAGCACATCGGACAGCGGATTGCTGGCGGTCGCGCTTCTGTGGTTCATGAACGGGATCGTTTTTGCCGGGGTACAGTTCGGCTATGCGGTGATGTCCCTCGCGGGTAAGGATGAAAACCCGCGCGGTGGGATGCGGATCACGCCAGATGCGACAGGTGAGATGATCCCGGTCCGGGTTCCAGCCAGGAAAGCCTCTCGGCAGCTGCCGCGTCGCTGATCCTCAGCCCTGGACATAAAACCGTCCAAACCAACACGCTCCTAGTCAGCCGTGCACATCAGGCGCGGCTTTTCTTTTGTCAGCTCGAACAGTGGTGGAATGCGGCGGGACCACCAGTCAACCGTGCGGTTTTGATTCCCGAGGACCTGTATGTACAGGTGGGCGCCAGATAAAAGGACCAGGGTCCGAACAGAGCCAGCTCCCTCGGAATTGCTTAAGGCCACTGGAATGCTACCTGTCACGAGAAGGGCAGAACCCGCCTCCGCTCTAACTAGGGGGCGCGGCAGGGCGAGACAAGGGTCTGGATGAAACTCTTTTCGGCGGGGATTTCGACACGAGGGCTGCGGACGGTCCGGCCATCAATTTTCAGGCTGGCCAACAAGGAGACCGCTTGTCATTTGTTCCCGTATTGTTCACATTGAATACATGATGCAGGAACTCACTCCCGGCCAGCGTCTTGCACGCGGTGTTGCGCGCCATATGGCAGCGCTTGGCTTTGTCACGGTCGAGGAATTCGTCCCGGCACGCGGCCTGCGGGTCGATGTGATGGCGCTTGGCCCCAAGGGGGAGCTGTGGGTTGTAGAGTGCAAATCCAGCCGCGCCGATTTTCAGTCCGACAGCAAATGGCAGGGCTATCTGGAGTGGTGTGACCGCTATTTCTGGGCCGTGGATCTGGCGTTTCCAAATGAGCTGTTACCGGATGACAGCGGGCTGATCATTGCAGATGACTACGACGCAGAGATTATCCGCATGGCGCCGGAACAAAAGCTGCCCGCCGCCCGCCGCAAGAAGCTGATTCAGAAATTCGCCATGGATGCGGCCAGTCGCCTGCATCGGCTGCGCGATCCCCAGCCGGGTGCGGCTGGGAGTTGGGGTGTCTGAGGGCCGGCTAGGTCTGGGGTCAGGTATTGAGGCTGCGCGCGGCCTGAGCTGCTGCCATGATCTCTTCGGCAATTTCATTGGCTTCTTCCGGGTCGAAATCCATCGGGATCTCGATGCCGTCCGCTTCGATGAAAATGCGCACCATGCCAGCATCGGTGGGGCCGATCTGCATGTTTGCTTCGATGTCGCGCTCGGTGTTGATGCTCATGCGGCTCTCCTGTCGTGGGGCTTGCGTTGACTGGTTCTGCTAGCCTGCCCCCACTCTAAAGGCAAGGACCCGCCACCGCCAGACGGAGCATGTCAGGCGTGCGCGTGACCCGTCCGATTGGCGGCACATCTCTGCACATTGAGGGTAAAAAACTTGCGGCTTTCCTCTTGCGCTCTCATCGCCCCTGTATTAAATCGCCCGTAGTGCCGCCTTAGCTCAGTAGGTTAGAGCGCCTGATTGTGGATCAGGAGGTCCCCCGTTCGAGCCGGGGAGGTGGTACCACTCTTCAATCCTTGGCAAAGCTCTACAGGGACCGAAACAGGTTCCAGCGCGACTGCGACGATTTCATCTTTTATTTTATGAATTCAGGGTCTTCCCTAACCTGTGTGTCTCGGCTGGTCGATTTGTGTCAGTTGTCTTGCGTCAGTTGCCTGTGGGCTGGATGTCCAGCCGCTGCTCAATTGCGCCGCTCAGGCTGTTCAGGATCAGGATTTCATCCCCATCGGTCACCACCGCAATCCAGCCGTCGCCAAAGGTTACGGCGCGGGCGCTGACCCCGTCCGGCAGGGAGACAGTTTCGGGCAGGTTTGGACCGGATGCAGACAAACGGATGACAAGCAAGGTCAGAACCACTAAGAACCCGCAAATCATGATCACCGTCAACGTGGTCACCATCCGCCGCAGGAACACCAGCTGGGGCGGTTCACTTTGATTATCTGTTTCAGAAGGATGTGTCATGGCCCGCCGCCGGATCGAGTTTGTCATTGCGGAAAACCCGCCTAAACGGCTTGATAAAGCGGTTTCGCGTGATGTGCCAGAGGAAGCCACCCTATCGCGCACCCGGCTTGCCCGATTGATCGAAGCAGGTCAGCTACAGGTCAATGGAACCGTGGTCAGTGATGCCAAAGCCAAGGTTGACGAGGGCGCGCTGATTGAGATCACAATCGAAGAGGCCGAAGACAGCCATATTGGTCCCGAAGATATCCCGCTTGAGGTGATTTACGAGGATGACGATCTGATTGTCATCAACAAGCCTACTGGCATGGTCGTGCATCCGGCGCCCGGTACGCCGTCGGGGACGCTGGTAAACGCGCTGCTGCATCATTGTGGCGATAACCTCTCTGGTGTCGGCGGGGTGAAGCGTCCCGGTATTGTGCATCGCATTGACAAAGAAACCAGCGGCCTGCTGGTGGTCGCCAAATCCGACGTGGCGCATCAGGGGTTGGCGGCCCAATTCGAGAAACACACGGTAGAACGCTATTATCGCGCGATCTGCTATGGTGTTCCTGATGCCAATGATCCGCGCCTGCGCGGGGTCAAAGGCACCAGTTTCGAACCCGGAAATATCTTGAAACTGACGACCCAGCTGGCGCGGCACAAAACCGACCGGCAGCGTCAGGCCGTCCTGTTTCAAGGCGGTCGCCACGCCATCACTCGCGCCCGCATCGTCGACAGTTTTGGCACGCCGCCTGTTGTCGCCCTGATCGAATGTTGGCTGGAAACCGGGCGCACCCATCAGATTCGCGTGCATATGGCCCATGCGGGTCATGGGCTGGTGGGGGATCCGGTTTATGGTGGCAAGCGTAAATTGGCGGCAAAATCGCTGCCGGAAGACACCGCCGCTGCCATCCAGGCCTTCCCGCGTCAGGCGCTGCATGCAGCGGTTCTGGGGTTCATTCACCCGGTCACTGGCGACGCCATGCGGTTTGAGGCCCCCTTGCCGGAAGATATGGCGCATTTGCTGCAAAAGCTGGGAGCCGCGGGCACATAATTCCGCCTCTTGGTTGGTAACCTTATGAATTATTGGGGCGATTTCCCGTGCAGCTGATGTGACTGCGCGACGTTTGTTGTGCAAATCCCTGTGAACTGCGTCACAGACCGCTTTTCTTACGATTCCTATAAGAGATAAACTTGGCAACTCTTGAACGGGGCTATGCGTTAACCCATATAGAACGATGTTAAGTCCTTATACATTGGGAGGGACACAAAGAATGGCGAATTATGCAAACCTGCCCGCACCAACACCCGAAGGCGGGCTGAATCGGTACCTTCAGGAAATCCGCAAGTTCCCGCTGCTGGAACCGGAAGAAGAATACATGCTGGCCAAGCGCTGGGTGGAAGAGCAGGACAGTGCCTCTGCCCATAAGATGGTGACATCGCACCTGCGTCTGGCAGCAAAAATCGCGATGGGATATCGCGGCTACGGCCTGCCACAGGCCGAGGTGATTTCTGAGGCCAATGTCGGCCTGATGCAGGCGGTCAAACGGTTTGACCCCGAGAAGGGTTTTCGCCTCGCGACTTATGCCATGTGGTGGATCCGTGCATCTATTCAGGAATATATCCTGCGTTCCTGGTCGCTGGTGAAGCTGGGCACGACCTCGGCGCAGAAGAAACTGTTTTTCAACCTGCGCAAGGCCAAGGCCCGTATCGGCGCGCTGGAGGAGGGCGATCTGCACCCCGACAGCGTCAAGAAAATCGCCACCGATCTTGGGGTGACCGAAACTGAGGTGATCTCCATGAACCGGCGTATGTCCGGTGGGGACGCGTCACTCAATGCCACTGTTGGCAGCGAGGGCGAAGGCACTATGCAGTGGCAGGATTGGCTTGAAGATGAGGATGCCGATCAGGCTGGCGATTATGAGGCGCGGGATGAGCTTGAGGCCCGGCGTGAACTTCTGGCCAGTGCGCTTGAGGTGTTGAATGACCGTGAGAAGGATATCCTGACCCAGCGTCGTTTGGCCGATCAGGCGAAGACGCTTGAGGACCTTAGCACCCAATATGGCGTTAGCCGGGAGCGGATCCGCCAGATCGAAGTGCGCGCCTTTGAAAAGCTGCAGAAGAAGATGCGCGAACTGGCGTCCGAGAAGGGTATGCTGTCGGTCCAGTGACATAAGCATATATATACCGCGACATGGATGAAACGGCCCCGCAGCGGGGCCGTTTTTCGTTTCTGGGCAGGATATTGGCGGAATCGCGGGAACACCGCGCAGGGCCTTAGCCTTGGCGGGTTTCAAACGCCTTAAGATAACAGATCGAAACTCTACGTAATAATGTTGCGAAACAGGCAATTGAGGGTACGTACCTAACGGTTTGTTAGGGGGCGGAGGCATAGTGTCGGAGGATGTAATTCCTCAAAGGACCAAGTGACCGATGCCGTCCATATTCTTTCGTCTTCCCATCCGTATTTACGCAGTGGTGGCGATGGCGCTCGCACTTTCCGTGCTGTTGACCGTCCTGCTGCTGTCGCGCGCCGTCGATAATGCCTATGCCATGCGTGACCGTGAACTAAACAACATCATCGACACGTCCATCAGCCTGCTTGCTGATCTTGAGGCTCAGGTGCAGTCGGGTGACCTTACCGCCGATGAGGCGCGCGCCCAGGGGCGTGAAGTGATTGAAAAAATCCGCTTCGAGACGTCCGGATATCTCTTTGCCTTCGATCAGAATATGATTGTGCGGGCGCATCCGATGGTGCCCGATTGGGTCGGCACAGATCGGTCCGGTTTCGAAGATGTGAAGGGCATGAAGGTTTTTCAGGAACTGGGCAAGGTCGCCGCAAGCGACGGCGCCGGATCGGTCCGCTACTGGTTCCAGAAACCGGGGCAGACCACGCCGGAACAGAAAATCGGCTATGTGCAGGCGTTTGAACCCTGGGGCTGGATCATCGGCACCGGCTCTTATGTCTCCGACATCCAGGCGGACCTCGCCCAGATGCAGATCGAATCGATTATCACCCTTGGCGTGAGTCTTATTCTGCTGATGATTGCCTCGACCGTCCTGTTGCGCAGTGTGACGGGGCCGATCAATGGGCTGAAGGCGCGTATGGCCTCCATGGCGGAGGGCGAAACCCATGCGGATGTTCCTTACACGCAGGCCCGTAGCGAAATCGGCGAAATGGCCCGCACGCTGGAAGCGTTCCGCGAGAAATTGGAGCAGCAGGAGGCGATGAAAGGTCATCAACAGGCCCGCGACGCAGAGCGTGCTGATGTCGTCCAGGTCATCTCCAGTCGCCTGGCGGCACTGTCTCAGGGGGACCTGACCGTTCGCATCAATGAAAACCTGCCTGAGGACTACGCCCAGCTGCAGCGTGACTTCAACCGCACGGCGGAGACCCTGGGCTCCACGGTCACGCAGGTGATTGACACAGCCGAGAGCATCCGCAGTGGGGCAAATGAAATCAGCCAGGCGTCTGACGATCTGTCGAACCGCACCGAAAGCCAGGCCGCCACGCTGGAGGAGACCGCCGCCGCTCTGGATGAGATGACGGCCAGCGTGAAATCCGCCGCCGAAGGGGCGCGCAGCGTCGAAAGCATCATGCAGGAGGCCAAACAGGAGGCCGAAACCAGCGGCGAAGTGGTCCAGAGCGCGGTCTCTGCCATGACCGAGATCGAACAATCCTCGACCCATATCTCCCAGATCATCAGTGTGATTGATGACATTGCCTTTCAGACCAACCTTCTGGCGCTCAACGCCGGGGTGGAAGCCGCACGCGCTGGCGAGGCGGGCAAGGGCTTTGCCGTGGTCGCAAGTGAGGTGCGGGCGCTGGCGCAGCGCTCCTCGGATGCCGCGATGGAGATCAAGACACTGATCGGCGACAGCACCAAACAGGTGGAGCGTGGCGTCGATCTGGTTGGAAAAACTGGTGATGCGCTTCAGGGCATTGTCGAACGGGTCAGTCATATCTCGCAACTGGTGTCCGGCATTGCGACCGGGGCCAGCGAACAGTCCACCGGCCTGCATGAGATCAACACCGGCGTGACCCAGCTGGATCAGGTCACCCAGCAGAATGCCGCCATGGTTGAAGAGGCCACCGCCGCCGGTCACATGTTGAACGCTGATGCCAGCAAACTGGCGGAACTGGTCGCCCATTTCCGTGTCGCAGCAGGCGGCGGGCAGGCCCCGGCCCGTAAACCCGCAGCGTCCACAGCGCCAACCCGGAGAGCGGTTGCCACGCAGGAGGCCGCACCGGCCGCCCCCAGTGCCCATGGCGATGATTGGGACCTAGAGGCTGTCACACCACAGCCAGCCCCCGCAGCAGCCAGCACCAGCGGCAATGCCGCCAAGGACATCTGGCAGGATTTCTGATCCCGCCAAACGCCCCCAACCCCAAGCCAGGGTTGGGGGCCCGTACATCTGAAACACTTCGGCCTTTGTCCGAACGCAACAAGCGGAATGAGCATTGTCACAGAGCCTATTGATCATCACCACGGACCGGCGTTTTGCGCAGACCCTACAACAACATATGGAGGCCACCTACCCTGGCCTTCAGGTGCTTTTGGCCAACAATCTGATGATGGCCTACAATCAGGCGGAGGCGGGTCAGCCCACTTTTGCCTTCGTCGAGGATGGGTTCACCAAACTGCCCGAGTTCGAAATGATGCTGGCTCTCTTCTCAGCGCTTGATATCAGGTGGGTGTCTGTGATGGACAACCAGGGGTCAACGCCAGCGCGCAACTCTTCACCATTGCTGGACGTCGGGGCTGGCATCTTCGAGCTGACGAAATCCGACAACCCTCGCGATTTTGCGCGCTATTTCGACATGATGGTCAAGGCGCCGCGCCGGGATCAGGCCTCGCCTTTGCAAAAACAAACCGCTGGCGGCACAGCAGGCCCCGGCAGTGACAAGATTATCCTGATCGGCTCCTCCACCGGCGGTGTGGAAGCCCTGCGCAGTGTGCTGGTCGGATTTCCGCTGAACTGTCCGCCAACCCTGATCGTTCAACACACTGGTAAGAATTTTGGCCGCGGGTTGGTTTCTCTTCTGGATCGCATTTGCCCAGCTAAGGTATTGACTGCCGACGACAATATGACGCTGTCGCCTGGCCATGTCTATGTCGCGGCCGGCCAACCACGCCACATGGGTATGACCCCCCGAAAGCCGTATCGTACGCGGTTTAAGGAAGGTCCCCCAATCTCAGGTCATATGCCGTCGGTCGATGCACTTTTTATGTCTGCCGTGCCCATCGCAAAAAGCGTTGTTGCCACAATCTTAACCGGTATGGGGCAAGATGGGGCGCAAGGGCTGCTGGAGCTTCGCAAGGCCGGGGCAAAGACCTTTGCGCAGGACGAGAAAAGCAGTGTCGTCTACGGGATGCCACGCGTTGCTTGGGAAATGGGCGCCGCACAGCAACAGGTCTCGCTTGCGCGAATGGCCGGAACACTGATTCAGGCTTGCAAGACCTGACATATAACTGGGAAGGAAATCACCTTGAGCGTATTTGCTAACTCTACCACGGTGACCGTTCTACAAGGCGAGTATCGCGTATCGACATCCCCGACCGTGGTGTTCTCCACCGTGCTCGGCTCCTGCATTGCCGCGTGCATCTACGATGACCAAGTTGGTGTCGGCGGTATGAACCACTTTCTGCTGGCCTCCTCAACCGCCAGCGATAGTGTGAATGCGCGCTACGGTATCCATGCGATGGAACTGCTGATCAACGGGATCATGAAAAAAGGGGCGCGCCGCGAAAATCTGAAAGCCAAGGTTTTCGGCGGGGCCAAAATGTCGGCAAATCTCTCCGACATCGGCGCCTCAAATGCCGACTTCGTCCAGCGGTTCCTGCGGGACGAGAGCATCGCGGTGGTGTCATCCAGCGTTGGTGGCACTTCGGCAAGGCGGGTGCGTTTCCATGCGGTTTCGGGGGCTGCGCAGCAAACGCAGGTCAAAGATGACAGGCGTCTGGGCGAGCAGGAGCGTGTTGCTGCGCGGCCGGCTCCGGCGGCCAAACCCGCAGCAGATGTTGGTGCGGTCACGCTGTTCTAGGCGCGCTAGCACCGGGAACTCTGTCTGAAACCCGGGCGCAGATATGACGTCAGAATTTTTGCATGGGTCCGACACCGTCGGGCCCTTCTTGCGATGTAGGCGTCAGGGCAGAACCGTCGAGTTGCGCCTTGCAGCCTGTTCACATGAGCCGTTATCATCCTGATTACTTGTGACGACAGGACGTAACGTGCAGAGCCAACACCAGCCGGATCGCCCCATAGGTCCAGAACCGCGGAGCAGCCGACGTCTCGCACGCCTCGCGATGGTTCTGGCCTTGCTTTGGCCAGGATCCGCGTTCAGCGACCGACTTACTGTTTTTGGTGCGGCAAGCCTCAAAACCGCGCTGGAGCAGATCGCTGAGGCCTATGAAGCCAAGAATGGCACAACCGTTGATCTATCTCTGGCCGGGTCCTCCCTGTTGGCCCGGCAGCTGCAATATGGCGCACCAGCCGATGTTTTCATCTCTGCCAACGCCGCCTGGATGGATTGGGCGCAGTCGCGAAACCTGATTGCAGCCGAGACACGCATTGATCTCCTCGGCAATTCCCTCGTCCTGATCGCACCAACCGTAGCACCACCAGCTGTGCCCTCCCTCTCTCTGCAAAATACATCCGCGCTGCTGATCCAGGTACAGGATCGCCCGCTGGCGATGGCCCTGGTGGAGGCCGTCCCGGCCGGGATTTATGGCAAGTCTGCGTTGCAACATCTGGGCCTGTGGGATCAATTGCAGCCGCATGTTGCACAAACCGACAATGTACGCGCTGCGCTTGCGCTGGTCGCCCGCGGCGCCGCTGGTCTGGGTGTGGTCTACGGGTCCGATGTGATCGGCACCCCCGCTGTCACCGTTGTTGATCGGTTCCCGCAAGACAGCCACGCACCAATAACCTACCCCGCTGCTGCGACCCATGATGGACAAAAGGCCATTGATTTCCTGAACTTTCTCAGCAGTCCGATTGCGAAAGAAATCTTTGTCGGGCAAGGTTTCACCGTGCTAGTGGAGTGACCCCTCAGAATGCAGTGGCTTGGCCCCGAAGAATGGCAGGCGGTGGCCTTGTCCCTGAAGGTATCGTTCTGGGCAACCCTTCTGTCGCTGCCGCTGGCGCTGTTGGTGGCGCTGGCGCTGGCGCGTGGGCAGTTTCGGGGCAAAGCACTGCTAAACGGAGTGGTTCATCTGCCATTGATCCTGCCACCCGTGGTCACCGGCTACATTCTGCTGATCGTCTTCAGCGGCCCTAGTCCGATTGGTAGTGCTCTGAACGCGGTCGGCATTGTCTTTGCCTTTCGCTGGACCGGCGCGGCTCTCGCTGCTGCGATCATGGGTTTTCCATTGATGGTGCGCGCCATACGCCTTTCGCTGGAGGCGGTGGACCCCAAACTGGAACAGGCTGCCGCGACACTGGGTGCCTCGCGGATCTGGGTGTTCGTGACCATCACCCTGCCTCTGATCCTCCCCGGTGTTCTGGCCGGAGCCGTCCTTGGCTTCGCCAAGGCAATGGGTGAGTTCGGCGCAACCATCACCTTTGTCTCCAACATTCCGGGCCAGACGCGGACGCTCCCCTCAGCAATCTACGCCTTTCTGCAGGTGCCCGGTGGTGAAACAGCGGCCCTTCGGCTGGTGATCATCTCCGTTGCCCTTGCCATGGCCGCGCTGCTGGCGTCGGAATGGCTGGCACGCCGTGTTGCGGACCGGGTCCGGGGGGCGACATGTTAGACGTCAAGCTGACGCATCAGCTGGGGCAGCTGGCCTTGGATGTCGATTTTTCTGCTCCTGCGGGGGTGACCGTTTTGTTCGGCCGTTCCGGGGCCGGGAAAACCACTGTCGTGAACGCTGTGGCAGGTCTGTTGCAGCCACAGACAGGCAAGATCTGCCTCGGGAGCCGCGTTGTTCTGGATACAGAAGCCGGGATAGATACCCCCCCGCACCGTCGTCGCATTGGCTACATCTTTCAGGATGCACGGCTTTTTCCCCATATGAGTGTTTCGAAAAACCTTCTGTATGGCCAGAGATTTAAGACCCGAAATCGCGCGGTGACGACATTTGACACCGTGGTCGAGATGCTCGGATTGGGGGCATTGCTGAACCGCCATCCAGCCAATCTCTCGGGTGGTGAAAAACAGCGTGTCGCAATTGGCCGCGCCCTGTTGTCGGCACCGGATATGATCCTGGCGGACGAACCGCTGGCCGCCCTGGACGAGGCACGGAAGGCCGAAATTCTTCCCTATCTGGAACGGCTGCGCGACGAAATCACGCTCCCCATTCTCTATGTCACGCATTCAGTTGCCGAGGTCGCCCGGCTGGCAACCACTGTGGTTGTCCTGCAAGACGGGCGCTGTATCCGCAGCGGCCCCGCCGATCTGGTGCTGGCCGACCCGACCATCATGCCGACTGGCGTGCGTGCTGCCGGCGCTATTCTGCAAGCTACAGTACAGCAGCATCACGCAGATGGGCTGAGCGAGTTGAACGCCGGTGGCCTTGCCCTATTCCTTCCTCGCGTGCCCCATCCGCCGGGCCATGCCGTGCGTGTCCGCATCTCCGCCCATGAGGTGATCCTCTCACGCCAGCGACCCGTCGGCCTGTCTGCATTGAACATTCTGCCGGGCCGCGTCACCGCGCTGCGTAGCGGCGACGGGCCAGGTATCATGATCTCTTTGCAGACCTCAGCAGGAGCCTTGCTGGCACGTGTCACCCGGCGATCTGCCGTCGCGCTGGATCTGGCCATCGGCACCGAATGCCATGCGATTGTGAAATCCGTATCGATCGCGCCAGAAGATGTGGGCGGAACCCGCACAGGCTAAGCCGCCCATCCCGTATCCCGCTGGAAACCACCACCAAACTGCTGATTTTTCTCGGCAACCGCGCGTCCCTGCGATATGCCAAAATCAATCATCAGACGGATCGCAGCACCACCTGCGTGGATGCGAATCAGCAAATTACGGAGGGGCATATGCGGCAACACCAGATTTTGAGACGATATGCTCCCTTCATAGAGGATGATGGACATGACGCCTGACCGTAACCGCAGCCTCTGGCAGACAACCTGTCGCGAGGACCTCGATGCTGCTGCCTTGCACGATGATGTCTCGGCAGATTTGGTTGTTGTCGGCGGCGGGTATACCGGATGTTCGGCGGCTTTGCGCGCGGCAGAGCTGGGGGCTGATGTTCGCTTGCTGGAGGCGGAGACCTTTGGTGCGGGTGGGTCCGGGCGGAATGTCGGACTGGTCAACGCCGGGCTGTGGTTGCCCCCCAAGAAGATCAATTCCGTCCTCGGAGAGGCCAACGGCACCCGGCTGTCCACCCTCCTTGCGGCCGCGCCCGCGGCGGTTTTTGAACTGATCAAGACCCATCAGATCGACTGCGAACCGATACAGACTGGCACGCTGCATTGCGCCCATGCGCGCTCGGGACTGAAAGATCTGCGAAAGCGGCACCAACAGCTGACGGCCATAGGCGCCCCTGTCACGCTCCTGTCTCGCGGCGATGCCATCGCGCGCGTTGGCAGCGATGCCGTCTATGGCGCCCTGTTCGACCCTCGCGCCGGAACCATTCAGCCGCTGGCCTACGCCATCGGACTGGCCCGCGCCGCGGCTTCGCAAGGCGCCAGGCTGCATGCAAGCTCACCCGTTGTCAGTCTCACACGCGAAACAGATGGCTGGCGGGTCAGTACCCCCGAGGGCACAGTCCGCGCCCGTCACCTGATCATGGCAACAAACGCCTACCCGCTGCCCATCACGGGATATACCGCCCCGGCCACCATCCCGGTCAGCTATTTTCAGGCCGCAACCGCGCCGCTTCCAGCCGGTCTCGCGGGGCGGATCCTGCCGCAGGCAGAAGGCTGCTGGGACACAGGCCTGATCATGTCGTCCTGGCGACGCGACCGCGCCGGGCGGTTGATCATCGGGGGCATGGGTGACTTGTCCCACCAGGCGCGCAGCGTTCATACAAACTGGCTCCGGCGGAAGCTGGCAGTCATGTTCCCTGCCCTCGCAGATCACCCGTTTGAGGCAGAGTGGGCCGGCAAGATCGCGATGACAACCGAGCATATCCCAAAAATTGTTGATTTGGGTCAGGGATTTGCCTGTTTTGGATACTCAGGACGCGGTATCGGCCCCGGTACGGTTTTCGGCCGACGCATGGCCGAGGCCCTGATGCATGGAGACAGATCGCTACTGCCCATTCCAGTAAGCGACGACCACAGGTTGCCCTTTGCCGGCGTGCGTGGCGCCTACTATGAGACCGGCGCCACGCTGGTTCATCTACTGGCGGGACGGGTCGGCCAGACGCCGACCCCCACCGATCAATAGCAGCCCGCGATCGCGTCGCCGACTGAGGCCAGCAACTGCGGATAGAACTGTGGCCCCGGCTCCAGCTTGACGCCGAGCGGATCGACAATCGCTGTGCCCGCATCGGTCCCATCCAAAACCGTTGCCACGAGACCGGAGTTGAACTGCGGCTCGGACAGGACACAACGCACCTTCATCTCCTGAACGGTTGCGCGGATCTCTGCGATCCGGGCCGGGCTGGGATCCGATGCATCACTCAGCGAAATAGCCCCCGCAGCCTGGATCCCGAACCCGGTTTCAAAATACTGATACGCATCGTGGAAAACGACAAATGGTTTGCCCGCCACAGCGTCCAGTTTGGTTGCAATTTCGGCAGCCGCTGTTGCAATCTCGGCCTGCCCCTCCGCCGCGTTGCGCATGTAGAGCGGGGCATTCTCCGGATCGACAGCCGCCAAGGCCTCCGCAATGACCTGCAGCCAGGCGCTGCCATTTTCCGCCATCAGCCACGCGTGGGGATCAAGACTGCCGGCCTCGTGACTGTGCCCATGCTCATCTGCATGCGCCGTTTCGGTGCCGTGATCCGCATCATGACCGCTTGCGTGCTCATCATCGTGATGGGCGTCATGATGCTCTTCATCATGCCCGTCGTGATGATCATCACCGTGTTCCTCATCATGCCCGTCATCGTGGCCGCCGCCATGATCGTCGTCATGCCCCTGCCCGAACTGAACGGTCTCTCGGACCATCAGTTGCTGTGTCGCCTCGGCATCAAGCAGCGCAATCACCTTCGCATCGGACGCAAGCGTCGCAATAGGACCTTCCAGCCACGGTGTCAGTCTCGGGCCAACCCAAAAAACAAGATCCGCCTGATCCAGAGCCCGCGCTTCCGAAGGGCGCATCGAATGGCTGTGCGGTGACGCGCCGGGCGGCACCACCAGGTCAGGCATGCCAACCCCCTGCATCACACGCGATACGAGGCCATGGACCGGGGTAATGTCGGCAGCAACTGCTGGCACCTCGGCGAAGGCAGCCGTCGCTACGGTCCAGACTGTTGCGGCAGTTGCTAAAAAGCGGATATGTCCCATGATGGCCTCATGTAATTGTATAACATTACGGCGGTTGATAAACGTCATAACATAACATATCAACCCCGAAAGAGATCGCCCAACGGAGCCTCAGATGGACCCCATCGGATTTCACGCACACGACCACAGTCACTGTATCAGCGATGGGATCGCCGTTGCTGATGCACATTGTCGTGCGAACGGCCTACAATTCACGCCTGTGCGGCGCCGGGTTCTGGAAATCCTGCTGCAGGCCCATCGCGCCATGGGCGCTTATGATCTGCTGGACATTCTGCGCGGCGAAGGCCTGGGATCGCAGCCCCCGATTGCCTATCGGGCGCTGGATTTTCTGGTGAAAAACGGTTTCGCTCATAAGATTGAACGGCTGAACGCCTTTGTGGCCTGTAGCCACCCCGGTGATGATCACGCCCCGGTCTTCATGATCTGCCGCACCTGCAATGCGGTTGCGGAGGCACCGTCCCAAACATCCAACGGTCGCCTTGGGGCCGCCGCGCGCGAAGCGGGGTTCCTGATTGAACGCACAGTGATGGAGGCAGAAGGCCTCTGCCCCAAATGTCAGGTGGACGACACGCAATGAGCCTGGTCAAACTTACCGGTGTCAGCGTAAGGCACAACGCCAACCCCGTGCTACACAATGTCAATTTTGCAATTGATCGCGGAGAAATCGTTACCATCGTTGGCCCCAATGGCTCGGGGAAATCAACCTTTCTGCGGACGATTATTGGCGCATTGCGGCCAACGCTTGGTACCGTGTCCCGGGCGCAGGGGCTGCGCATCGGCTATGTTCCGCAAAAGCTGCATATTGACCCGACTCTCCCCCTCAACGTGCGCCGGTTTCTGAGCCTGCCGCATTCGGTATCTGATGTCGCTGCGCAAAATGCGCTGGAGCAAGCCGGGGCCGGACAGTTGATGAACCGCCAGATGACCAGATTATCAGGGGGCCAGTTCCAGCGTGTTCTGCTGGCCCGCGCGCTGCTCTGCAATCCTCAGCTGCTGATTCTGGATGAGGCCACACAGGGGCTGGATCAGCCCGGGTCTGCCGCTTTCTATCAGCAAATCGAACAACTGCGCCGCGACCTCGGCTGTGCCATCTTAATGGTCAGTCATGAGTTGCATGTTGTTATGGCCGCCTCCGACCGCGTGATTTGCCTCAACGGTCACATCTGTTGCGAAGGCGCCCCCGAACATGTGGCCTCAGCCCCAGAATATCGTGCCCTTTTCGGAAATGGGACGCAGGGGGCTCTGGCTCTCTATCGACACGAGCACAACCATTCGCACGATCACCGCTGCGGTCACGACCACGCGCATGACCCGCAAAACGTAAGTGCCGAAATGACCGGACCCCACTGATGATGATTTTGGACAGCTTTCTGATCCGCGCTGCGCTTGCGGGCGTCGGCGTCGCGATTGCCGCGGCCCCCCTCGGATGTTTCGTGGTCTGGCGGCGGATGGCCTATTTCGGCGACGCAACTGCACATGCGTCAATCCTGGGGATCGCACTCGCCCTCAGTTTCGATACGTCAATTTTTGTCGGAGTCCTCGCGATGGCGCTGATCATGGCGACGGTCGTCTCAACACTCAGCGGCAGAGGCTACGCAGTCGACACGCTTCTGGGCGTGCTGGCGCATTCCTCTCTCGCCTTCGGCCTCGTGGCAGTGTCCTTTCTTCAAGGCGTGCGACTTGACCTGATGGCCTATCTCTTTGGTGATATCCTCGCGGTAAACGCCAACGATCTCATGGTGATCTGGGGCGGCGCTCTCTTGGTTGTAGGTCTACTCTGGTGGCGATGGTCGGCGCTCCTGACCGCGACACTGAATCCTGACCTTGCACATGCGGCGGGGATTGATCCCCGACGTGAACAGCTGGTCCTCACCTTGGCGCTGGCGGTTGTAGTGGCTGTTGCGATCAAGGTCGTCGGAGTGTTGCTGATTGCCGCCCTGCTGATCATCCCAGCCGCAACCGCACGGCCGTTTGCCGCAACACCGGAGCGCATGACCATCATCGCAGCGGTCACAGGCGCGATCTCAGCGCTGGGAGGTTTGCAGCTGGCCTTCATGTTCGACACGCCGACCGGTCCAACAATTGTCTGTCTTGCAGCCTGTCTTTTCGCCCTGTCGAGCCTTAAGCAGCTGCTGAGCAAGACCTGACCCAAGACCGGCACGTAGCAAAATCACATTCCGATGGCTGGTAAAGATATCAAAGCCACCAAAGGCATCTCTGATCGCGCCCGGAAGAATACAACACGCAGGCGATCTTCGTGATCTCTTCGCCAGCCTAGGCGCGTCAGGTTCCTGTTTTCAGCAAAGGTCCACAATCGACCCATTTGCCGACCGCACCAAGCAGCGCCTTCTTGTTGATCGGCTTGCTCAGGAAGTCATCCATGCCAGCCGCAAGACACTCCTCACGATGTGACTGCAGCGCGTTTGCCGTCAATGCCACCACAGGGCAGCGGCCCAGACCGTTGTCTTTTTCCAGTTGACGTATCTCAGCGGTAGCGTCGATCCCATCCTTTACCGGCATCATCATATCCATCAATACGATATCCGGATGATGTTCCTGAAACATCGTCACCGCCTCTTCCCCGTTGGCCGCGATCAATACCTCTATCGGCGCAGCCTTAAGCATGCGCGAGACCACCAGCTGATTGGTCCTGTTGTCCTCAGCCAAAAGAAGTTTCACCTCCGGCACGACGGATGTCTCCACGCCCTGCGGGGGAACGGCCTGCGGCGCCTCCTCGGTTGCCGTCTCCAATACGCGGCTCATCACCGACTGAAGCTGCGCAGCCCGCAAGGGTTTCAAGGCAACCTCACAGCGCCCCAGATGGTCGCGGGCCTCCCGGTCAATTGTGTTTTCGACAGAGGATAGGATCACGATGGGCAAATCACGGTATTCCGGAATGTCCCGAATGCGCTCCGCCAACTCCTTGCCGTCCATGCCCGGCATCTGGAAATCCTGCAAAATAACATCATAGTGAGTGCCATCGTGGCGTGAATCCAGCAGCAACTCCAGCGCCTGATGGGCCGATCCTGCAGCGACGCTTTGCACGCCCCAGGTTGCCAACCGTTCAGTCAGAATGATCCGGTTGAGCTCAAGATCATCAACCACCAAGGCTCTGAGTCCCTTGAAATCACGAACATCCTGCGCCCGTTTCGGCTGGCTTGGCCGGATCCGAAGCGGCAGGTCAATGGTGAACACAGACCCCTTGCCAAGTTCCGACTGCACGGAGATCCGCCCCCCCATCAATTCCAGCAACCGGGTCGAGATCGCAAGGCCCAAACCAGTCCCTTCGTAGTTACGGGTGGCGGCACCATCGGCCTGCTCAAACGCGTTGAAAATACGATCCAAGCGGTCCTCGGGTATACCGGCGCCGGTATCGGTCACCGAGATGCGCAGAGCCGTCCGATCATCGTCAGTCTCTCCGGACACCTCAATATAGACATACCCCTTTCCGGTAAATTTGACCGCGTTGCCTGCAACATTGGTCAGAATCTGGCGGATACGCCCGACATCACCTTCGTAACATTCCGGCAAACTGGGATCATAGCGCAGGGTCACCTCGACATTCTTTTCTGCGGCCTTCGGCGAGAGCAGAGTCACCACGTCCTCAATCGCAGTCTGCAGATTGAAGGGCGCCCGCTCCAGTTCCATCTTTCCGGCTTCGATCTTGGAGAAGTTCAGGATATCATTGATGATGGTCAGCAGCGCCGATCCCGATTTCGAGATCGTCTCGGCGTACATTGTCTGATCTTCATCCAGATCGGTTTCAAGGATCAGCTCAGCCATGCCGATAACACCATTCATCGGCGTGCGGATCTCATGAGACATATTTGCAAGGAATTCCGACTTCGCGCGATTGGCGATATCGGCGGCCTTGCGGGCCTCTTCCAATGCGTATTCGCGTTCATCCCGTTCGGAGAACGTATCTTCGAGCACCCCGACAGAGAAATTGAGCGCCCGGAATTCGCGCGAGGCAAACCACGGCAGACGGGCCTGCAACCCTGACAGACCGGCAATGGCATCCGACATCCTCTGATGGATGATCTGCAACGGGCGCAACGCCAGCACACTCACCAGGATAAGCACCAGCAGCGACAAAATCGCCACTGCAACCACGGTCCACATGATGGTCTGACTGACCTTGTGCTGAACCATGGCCTGGCCTTCACGGGTCGACCAATGGACAACCATACGGCCGAAATCAAACCCATCCAGCGTGATCGGACGATCATACATGACAAAATCGTCAGGCCCCACCTGATCAATCTCGCCCGCTTCGGCAATCGGAGTGCCCGCGCTGTTCTGGATCTGGATTTGCAGCAGCTTGGGATTGCGTGCAATCGCCTCTATCAGACCGGTTTCCAGCACCGGCACATCCTCAACGATGATCGATTCAAGCATCAGCCCGCTCAGCAGCGAGATGGTCAGCTCAGCCTGTTCTTTCAATTGCGCCTGAAGATTTCTGGTTTCATACCGGCGCGCGACATCGCCAATTGCCGCCGCAACCAGCAGAGCCGCCAGCGACAAAGAGACGACGATTTGAAAGAGTATGCCCGTGCGTTTCATAAGGGTCCCCGGTGAAGGCACTAAAATGCCTGGCTTTGCTCCATCGCGTCGCGGATCAGGTCGTAGTCGGAATCAGAGCCCTGAAGAAAGCCGTTTTTGGACACCCGCCGCACGATCTCTTCATTTTCTGAGGACAGCATGATCTCACGCATCGCCAGCAGCACATTTTCCGGCAGGTCCGAGGATGCCAGCCAGGGTTTGGTGACATTGTCAAAACTTGCCAGAACCCGAATCGGGACACCCTTGGCGATCAGTTTTTTGTAGGTACTTTCCTTCAGCGCACCTGCAGTGAATTTACCGGCGCCAACTGCCTCCCCAACCAGATCATGACGCCCGAGGTAGTCATAGGTATGCAGATCACCACTGTCGATTCCGGCCTCCAACAGGTGGCTCTGCGCGAGATAGCGACCAATCGTCGACAGCTCATCGCCGAAGGCAAAGCTGAGACCCGCAAGATCCGACAATTCGGTGATCGCACTGTCGCGGTGAACCACGATGACGCCTTTGAACCGCTTACGCCCCTTCTTCGATTCCATGGCGACAATCTGGATGCCCGGGTTCTGTTTCATCACGTGAACGTAAGAGGCGGGTCCAAAGCGCGCGAAATCAACCTCCCCGCTGGCAAGTTGATCGATACCCTCTTGATATTCCTTGGCAACTGTCATCCGAATGACAACTTTTTCACCCAAAGCCTCTCCCAGACGATTGGACAGAAACGTCAAAAACGGGCGATATTTTTTAACCGTCACGGTGGGTTTATCCGCAGCATATGTGCCAAACGTCAGCGTGATATCAGCGCGGGCGGCCATCGGCGCCATCAGCACCAGCAGACAGACACAGATCATCGACCAAAGGCGCATCACACCCGTAGGTCCACAGTGATATTTCCAGGCGATTGGCATCATCTTCTCCAGTCTGAACCCGGACAAGGCCGGTTCGGTGAATCCACGCATTTGTTTACCCTGAATAGTGAGAAAATTTGGTTAAGTGACCCTGAAATAGTATAAATAATTTTATGGCTCGCTCTCGGCGCGGTCTGAATATTAACGTTTCAGTAACGATTTCAGCGCTCTTTTGTAAAATTCGTCACAAATTTGAAGATCGGGCACAAGCCCGGCAGGATATCCCGTGATACCAAAATGCATTCGCTTCCACACACCCGTTTCTCGCCTGTCGCTGGCGGTTCTTTTCTCGTCGGCGCTGGCTCCTGCAGCGGCTTGGGCCATTCCCTCGCCGGAACTGGTGATCGGGTCGGTTTCCTCCCTCTCGCAGGTGCTTGCAGTGGGGGTCGCAATGGTATCCGGTCTTGGCGCGGTGGTCGCAGCCAAGCTCGGCTTGCAACCAAAGGGCAAGGCCGAAGCGAAGCGATATCCGATCAAACTGATCACCGGTCTGGTGCTGGCAGCGCTGGCACTGGCGATGCTGAACTACTGGCAGTTCACGACCCAGCGCGCCGCTGAACAGGCCCGCCTGCAGGCCACCCTGGTGCGGCCAGCGCAATTCGACGGCACCAAGATCAAGGATGCGGCACTCAAGGAAACCAGCTTCTCGCGCCAGTCCGATCATCCGTTGGCCATGTCCACCGCTGATGCCGCTGCCGCGCTCGACGATGGTCAGACATTGTTCTACGACATCCGTGAAACCGGTGAGAACGCCATGGGCACCCTGCCCGGCGCGACCCACATCCGATTCCCTGACTTCCTGCAATCGCGCCCAGTTCAGCCGGGCCAGAAGGTCGTGTTGTTCTGTCACAATGGCAACCGCAGCTCCGAGACCTGCGCCAAACTGGCTGCGATGGGCATTGATTGCAGTTTCATCGCGGGTGGTATCGAAAAATGGATCGTTGAGGGACGGGATTTCTCCGACAAGGACGTGAAAACCCTCTCCGACCTGCGCGCGATCCCGGAATACCCCGGCCGCGATGTGCTCCTCAGCACCGCTGATTTCACCGACCTGATGAACACCGAAGACCTGCAAATCGTCGATACCCGCTATCCCGGGGATTTTGATGCAGGCCATCTGCCGGGGGCCGTCAACATTCCGATCCGCAAGATGACCACCGCCCATCTGATGCAGCGCATCAGTGAACTGGATCCCAGCAAACCAACGCTGGCCGCCTGCTATGATCGCCGCAGCTGTTTCATGAGTCAGGTGCTGGGTCTGGAACTGGCGCAGAAGGGCTTCGATTTCCGGGGACGGTACACGTTGCCATGGGAGTATTTTATCGCACCGGCCCCCAAACCGCATGTTCAGGCCTGGCTTGCCGACCAGCAGAGCGGCCTTTGGGACAAGGCGATCTCGGCGCTGGCAGCCGCGCTGCTGTGGGTGCATGAACGCAGCCATATCCTGCTGGGCCTGCTGGCGCTGTCGCTGATCACCCGGATCATGATCCTGCCGGTCGCGCTGAAATCCGAGCGTGACCAGATCACCACCAATGACACCGCAGATGAGATGAAGGCGCTGAAAGAGCGACTGGCCGATGATCCTGTACGCAAGGCCCGCGCAGTGCAGGCGTTCTATGCTGACAAGGGCCTGACCCCGATGAAGAACCTCACCGCGCTCCTGTTCCTGCCGGTGATGATGCTGGGCGTCTCGGCGGCGCAAGAGGCCAGCGCCAGCCTGCAGACCCCGTTCCTGTGGATGGCAAACCTCGGCGCAGCCGATCCGCTGTTCATCCTGCCGGTGCTGTTCTGCGCACTCGCCGCCGTCTACCTGTTGTGGGCCGTTGCCAAGACCCCGCGCCAGAAAACCCTCTGGATGGTGCTGGGCATGCCCGCACTCTTTGCGATGGTCTTCACCCTGACAGCGGCCGCAAACGCCTATCTCTGCTTCAGCCTGACCCTCCTGCTGGTGCAGCGCGCCTATGTCACCGGCCTGCACCGCAAGCTGGGTGAAGCCTTTGCCCTGCGCGCCCACAAGCACCGCCTCGCCAAACTGCCGCGCGGCGTAATCCCGATGGGCTACACCGAGGAGCTGGAACACGCCGGCAACAAGGCCCTGCGCCTGTCGATCCTGCGCAACGCGGGCCTGCCGGTGCCCGGCGGCGTGATCGTGCGCTCTGACGCTATCCACGACTACCGCGAAATGTCCGACGCCCAGAAAAACGCCTTTGCGGCCAAGGTTTTTGCCCTGGCTGGCGGCAAACCGGTCGCGGTGCGCTCCTCTGCCAGCAATGAGGACGGCGCCGATCAGAGTTTTGCCGGGGTTTTTGAATCCGTGCTCGACGTGACCGCAGACACCATGCGCGCAGCACTGGACGACGTCGTGGAGAGTTTCTCCTCAGACCGCGCCGCCAGTTACGCCGGTGACGGCGACAGCGCCGATCAGGGCAATATCGTGGTGCAGGAAATGGTTCTGGCCGACTATGCCGGCGTCATGTTCACCCAGGATCCGATGGCACCGGGCATGTGCATGATCGAATGGGTCGAAGGCTGCGGCGAGGATTTGGTCTCCGGGCGCGTCACACCCACCAGCCTGCGCTTCGGTCGCTATACGGGCCTGCCTGCGTCCCAGGATCAGGACCAGACGCTCGACATGGCACCACTGCTGGCGCTTGGACAACAGATCGAGGAGACATTTGGTGCTCCGCAGGATGTGGAATGGGCCTACGCCAATGGTGAATTCCAGATCGTGCAAAGCCGCGACATCACCACGCTCTCTTTGGGCACTGAGCAAGAGCAGGCCCGTCTGGCCGAATGGCGTGATCTCTTGGACCACTACGGAGACGCTGATCCGGACCAGACAATTCTGGAACAGGACGAAATGTCCGAGGTTCTGCCCCGCCCGACACCCCTGTCATTCTCGTTGATGGGCAGCTTGTGGTCGCCGGGCGGCAGTGTTGATCTGGCCTGCCGCGCCCTGTCGGTGCCCTACAACCTGCCCGAAGGCCGCGCCGGTCATCTGGTGAACCTCTTTGGCAAGACCTACGTCGATGTCGACCTCAAGGAGCAGATGACGCTGAAGTTAACGGCAACCAAGGCCAAGCAGCTGCGCAAACAGGCCCGTCCGATGATCGACCGCTTCCACGCAGAGGTTCTGCCCCGTCTCAGCGATCAACTGGCATTCTGGCAGGCGGTGGACTACGCCGCCCTGCCGCTGCCCAAACAGCTGGAGGCGATTGCGACGCTGCGCGACCTCTTTGTTACGGACATCTATGTCGAAGCTGAGAAGGTGAATATCATCGCGGGCTTCACCATGGGCGAGGCCAGCGCCGCCGCTGCAGGTGACCCGGCGCTGCGTGCCCATCTGATGCATGCCGATCTGCCCAACGCACCGTCCAGCCTGCTGGCGTCCTGCACCGGGCCGATGGCCGAAAGCCGCGCACAGGTCCTGATGGGGCATCGCTCCATCTTCGACTATGAGCTGTCGGCACCGCGCTACAAGGAAGCCCCCAGCCTGCTCATCTCGCTGCTCGACAGTTCGGTAGAGCCGATCAGTGGCACCGTCAAACCACCAGCAGACCTGCCGGAGGATCTGCGTGACACGCTGGATCTTGCGATTGCCTATCAGGATCTGAAAGAACAGGCCAAGCACGAAGCCCTGCGGGTTCTGGCAGAGCTGCGCCGGGCTCTGCTTGCACTTGGCAGCCGCTCCGGACTGGATGATCTGGTGTTTTATCTGGACATGGATGACATCATAACCGGCAACTGGGACCAGCCAGAGGCCCTGAAAGACCGCGCCACAGCCCGCAAGCACCGCGAGGAGCTGCGCAAACCCTCAGCGCCAACCTCCGTCAACCTCACGCTGCGCGACTGTGAACTGCTGTCGCTAGGGGCTCAGGCGGGATCCGGTGACGGCAGCCTCGGCGGCACCTGCGTCGCAGGCAGCGGCCGCGTTGAGGGCCGCGTGTTCTGGGTCGAGGACGAAACCGCCATTGGCCCTGATGTCTTTGACGGATTTCAGGATGGCGATATCCTCGCCTGCCGCATGATCAACCCCGCTTGGCTGCCTTATGTGCAGCGGTCAGGGGCTGTCCTCAGCGAGGTTGGTGGCTGGCTCAGCCATATGGCCATCGTCGCGCGGGAGAAGGACATCCTAATGCTGGTGGCTTGCAAGGGGCTCGACCAACTGGCCCATCGTGAGCTGATCTCCGTGGCAGAGGATGGATCGATCACGCAAAGCAACGCGTCAGACCTGAAAGCGGCATCCGCCTGATAGACCAACGCATCTGCCCCCGCCTGACCATCCAACGGTCCCCGGGCGGGGGCAAAACATCAAAACATATGTTCCATCTTGCGCTCCATCACACAAATGGTCTGAACTGCCGGTATGGACCCGCATCTTGATCCCCGACAGACCCATCGCCTGCTCGATCAGCTGAAAACCCAGATCGAGAACCTGCCTCCGGCCCTTTCGGCGGCGGCGAAGTATATCATCGACACGCCTGGCGACTTCGGACTCGATCCGATCCGTGTCTCCGCGACCAAGGCCGGCGTCAGTGCCAATTCTCTGGTCCGACTGGCCGTGCATCTGGGCTTCGAGAGTTTTGAAGCCCTGCGCGCGCCCTTTCGTGCCGCACTGACCACCGAACGCGAGGGCGGTCTGGGCCTCGGCTGGCTGGATCGGCTGGAACAGGCCCCCGACACGGCCCGCCACGGTCGCATCGCCCGCAATGAGGTGAACATCGTGGCCCGCTCCCTGCGACTGATGACCCCGGAACGCACCGCCGCCATTGTCACCGCCCTCACCTCCGCGCGGCGCTGCTATGTAACCGCGACCCGCGCCAGCTACGCGCTGGCCTATTATTTCCACTACGTCGGGCGCATGGCCCTGCCCAGTCTGGATCTGGTGCCCCGTCACATGGGCACAGCGATTGACGAGCTGATGGAGATTGGCGCTGAGGATTGCCTGATTGCCATGACCTTTGCCCCCTATTCCTCCGAAACGCTGCAAGCCCTACGGCTGGCGCGCCGCAAGGGGGCGACACTGATCCTGATCTCTGACAGCGAAGTTATCACGCCGGGACTACAGCCAGACCACCTGTTGCTGGTCGCGGACAACACGTTGCATCCCTTTGGTGGCTATGGCGGCGCGATGGCGGTTCTGGATTGTCTGCTGACACATCTGGTTGATGCCGGAGGACAAGATGCCCAGGACAGGATCCGCGCCTATGAGGCCTTGCGCGAAGACACCGGCGCCTACTGGCGCGGGGGCAAGCTGCTGATGGTTCCAAAATAGTCCGATTCAGAGCCTGATCGGCCGGTCAGAGCCGCAGGTCTGACTGGTCCGGTGTCAGCACATACTTCAGATCATAGAGCAGCGCATCAGCCCGACCCAAGGCCCGGATCTGCGCGGCGCCCATGTCGCGAAACTCCTGATGGGCAACCGCCAGGACCATGCCATCATAGCTCCCCGCCTCCGGGTCCGCGACAAGATCTACGCCGTATTCAGCCCGTGCCTCATCAGGGTCCGCGTGGGGATCATGTACATCCACTGTCAGACCAAATTCTTCAAGGCAGCGCACCACATCGATCACCCGTGTGTTGCGCAAATCGGGGCAGTTCTCCTTGAACGTCAACCCCATCACCAGCACCCGCGCATCAGCAACCGCCATCCGGCGTTTGAGCATGGATTTGACCATCTGGCTGGCAACATATGATCCCATTCCGTCATTCAGACGCCGCCCTGCCAACAGAATTTCGGGGTGGTAGCCCAGCTGCTCTGCCTTGTGCGTCAGGTAATAGGGATCAACGCCGATGCAGTGTCCGCCCACCAGACCCGGGCGAAAGTTGAGAAAATTCCACTTCGTCCCCGCAGCGCGCAGAACCGCTTCGGTATCGATATCCATGCGATTGAAGATCTTGGCCAGCTCATTGATCAGCGCGATGTTGATATCGCGCTGACTGTTCTCAATCACCTTGGCCGCTTCGGCGACACGAATGCTCTCGGCCTTGTGCGTGCCCGCCACCACAATCTCACGGTAAAGGGCGTCGACCCGCTCCGCTGTCTGCGGCGTCGACCCGGAGGTCACCTTGACGATATCCGGCAGGCGGCGCGTCTTATCGCCGGGGTTGATCCGCTCAGGGCTATAGCCCGCATAGAAATCACGGTTGAAGGTCAGACCGGACAACCGTTCCAGCACAGGAACGCAATCCTCTTCGGTGGCGCCGGGATAGACCGTCGATTCATAGATCACCAGATCGCCGGGCTTCAGAAACCGTCCAACCGTTTCCGAGGCGCGCAGCAGAGGCGTCAAATCCGGTCGGCGGCTGTCGTCGATCGGGGTCGGGACAGTCACAATGAAGATCGTGCAGTCGGCGATCTCTGCCGGGTCAGCTGTCAATGTCAGATGCGCGGCGCTGGACAAGGCCTCAGCGCTGATTTCGCGGGTGCTGTCCTCACCAGCCTGCAACGCGTCAATACGCTCGGCGCTGATATCAAACCCGACCACCGGACGGGATCTGCCAAACTCAACCGCCAGCGGCAGCCCGACATAGCCAAGCCCGATAACGCAAATCCGTTCTGTCCCGCTCATGTTGCTGCCTCAATGGTCTTTGTCCGCCCGATTGCCTTTCATAAGGGGCCTCAGCGCCAAGTTTCAACCATATGCAGCCAGATCCCTCCCGAAACCGGGAGAGATCCACATTTAGAGCGGCGTCAGAAGCGCAGCGACAAACAGGACATACCGCCGTCAAGTTTGGCACATTCGGTATTGCTGATCTGAACAACCTCAAACCCTTCGCGGTCCAGCATCTCTGCCGTCCGCGGAAAATCCGCCGCCATCAGAACAAGATTGTTGTAACGGATCGCATTGGCAGCCGCCTCTTCGCCCTCAGGCACATGCAGCACCCGGTAGCCCTCAAAACAACCGGACGCATCGAGACGTTTGGTGGACAAAATGGTCTCAGCATCCATCAGCGAACAATCCGTCTTGAAGTGCAGCACGCCCTCCGGCGTAAACACTTCGCGCAGGCTGTGGCCCCAGTCGGCAACAATCTCTGCCAGTTCAGCGACGCCTGCGGCATCGGTCCGGGCCGAGCGGCCGACAAGGATTTCGCGCTCCGTGACCAGAATATCGCCGCCTTCGATGAAACCGGGGCCTTTGATCTCGCGCACCTCATCATAACACTGGCGCAATGTCGGCGCCATTTCAGCCACTTCCCCCAGTCGCGACGGCGCGCCGGGACGCATCAGAACCGCGCCCTTCGGCAGGCAGAGGGCTGTATCCTCCACAAAAACCGCATCCGGAAACGCTTCCAGCGGTGGCAGCTCGATCACCTCCGCCCCGGTGCTCTTCAATGCGGAGACATAATCGGCGTGGGCGGCCAGCATCTTGTCCAGATCGGGGGTGCCGATATCCTCGGCGCGCAGCCCATCCGTGATGCTGGAGGCCGGACGGCGGCTGATGGCGCGGGTGAATTCATAGGTAGGGTTGGTCATGTCTCAGTCCTCAGTGGCCAGTGTTGGCAGGAATTTTGGGGTGGTAATTTCGATCATGCGGGGGCCGGTTTCCGTTGCCGCGCTGTGCAATGCGACGGCAACCTCCTGCGGGTCCGCAGAAACCGCACGATGCGAAATCCCGAAGGATCGTGCCGTTGCCGCAAAATCCGGTGGTGTCGGATCACAGCCAACCACCGGCACGCCAACATCCTGCATCGAAAGGGCAATTTCCTGATAACCGTGGTTGTTCCAGACGATGAACGTGATCGGCAAAGCCTCATCAACAGCCGTCATGATCTCGGGCAGGGAAAACTGCGCGCCACCATCGCCAACGATGCAGATAACCGGCGCCTCAGGCGCGGCAATGGCCGCACCGATGGCAGCCGGTATGCCATAGCCAAGCGCGCCATATCCGGTTGCCGCATTGAACCAGCCGCCGGGGCGGTCGTGATCATAATAGAGGTTTCCCGCATAGATCGGCTGGGCGGAATCGCCGACGACAATTGCCCCCGGTACCGCTGAGCGCAGCGCGTTCAGCACCATAACCTGAGCGCGATAGCTCTCGCCGATTTCGTCCCAGGCGGCAGCCCGGGTCTGTTCGGCCAATCCAATGCCCCAATCGGTCGGGCTATAGTGATCCGGCTTCCATTCAGCCAGCACCGCCGACAGAACAGCCGCGACATCGCTCTGAATCGTCAGCTCCGCCCGATGACGCGCCAGCTGTTCCGCACAGAGGTCGACCCGGATCAATCCCGGCATCTGCGGCATCACACCCGTGGCATACATATCGTAGTCGGTCGGCCCCAGCTCAGTGCCAAGTGCCAACACCAAATCCGCCGCCCCGATCATTTCGCGCACCGAGCCGAGGCTGGGGCTGGCGGGCACCGACAGCGGGTGATCAAACATCACACCGCGCGCATTGACGGTCTGGACCACAGGCGCGCCCAGATATTCTGCCAGCTGACGCAACTGATCAGCACAGAACCGCGCGCCGCCCCCGGCCAGGATCACGGGACGTTCCGCTGCGGTCAGGCGCTGCATCAACGCCGCCAGATCCGTCTGGGATACACTCCCCCTGCCCTGCACATCGGTTGGCGCGGTCTCTTGCCCGTCGCGATCCGTGGCAGCACTCCCTGCAACATCCAGCGGGATCTGCACATGGGTGGGTCCGGGCCGTGACAACGCAGCCCCCGCAATCGGTGCAAAGGCCTGATCCAACGCGGGCGTCAGCTGCTCCGGTGCCGCAACATGCTCTGATTTCAGCGCGACCATCTTCGCAAGCGCATGCTGATCCGGCAACTCGTGCAGATGGCCCATCCCATGACCAAGAGAACCGCTCTCGTTCACCCCGGACACCACCAGCATCGGCACCGAATCCGCGCGTGCCTGGGCCATCGGGGTCAGCGTGTTGGTCAGCCCTGGCCCGGTGATAACAAAGGCAACGCCAGGCCGACCGGACACCCGTGCATAGCCATCCGCCATGAACCCAGCCCCCTGCTCATGGCGCGGCGTGATATGGCGCAGATCGGATCTCCCAAGCCCACGATACAGCTCAACCGTATGGACCCCCGGAATGCCAAACACATGCTGCACACCGCGCGCGGCCAGCTCTTCCACCAGCGCCTCACCAACCGTGGGTGCGGCGGTTTTGTGATCTCCCATGATCATGCGACCTCCGTTGATGTGCGGTTCGCATGATCCACGATACGCGTCAGCGCGCGGTCAAATGCGTCATCCTCAATCGTCAGCGCCACCCGAACCCAGCCTCGCAGGCTCTCGCCAAAGGATGATCCCGGCATCACCGCAACCCCGGCACTGTGCAACAGGTCCTGCGCATATGCGTCACCATCCAAATCGGTCGCAGCCACATTGATCATTGCAAACATACCCGCCTCCGGGCTGTGCACCCGCAACGCGGTGTCGCGATGCAGCCGCTCTGCCAGCTTTGCCGCACGGGCTGCAAATCGCGCGCGCATCCCCTCCGCCACCGGAGACCCCTCCCGCACGGCCTGCTCTGTCATATCCGCAATGAAAGGCTGATTGCCGAACAGCATCGTTTCCGACAGCGGCAGCAACCCATCACAGAAGGCCGTGCTGGCAATACACCAGCCACTGCGGAACCCCGGCGCGGCGTGCGATTTGGAAATTGAAGAAACCACAATCACCCGGTCGGCAAAGGCCGCGCGCGCCAGTGGCGACACAAACTCCGCCGCGTCAAACACCAGCTGCTCATAAACCTCATCCGAGATGATCCACAGGTCGTGAACGTCCGCCAGCCGCCCAATGGCGTCGAGATCCTCAACCGTCAGGATGGACCCCGTGGGGTTATGCGGCGTGGTGAGCAGAATGGCGCGGCTGCGGGGCGTGATTTTCTCTGCGATATCATTCGCCTGCATCCGAAACCCATGCTCGGGCCGCAGCGGCACCGGCACCATGTCGGCACCACTTGCCCGGATTACACCTTCATAGGTGGCATACATCGGATCCCCCACCAGAACTTCGTCCCCGTGCTCAGCGACCCCCATCAGCACCGCATACAGCGCGGTCTGTGTGCCCGGAAAGCACAGCACGTTGTCCGGGCTGATCGCGCGCCCAGTGCTGGCGCTGTACCGTTTTGCAAGGGTCTGGCGCAGATTGGCCTCCCCGCGTCCGTCCGAATAGCCGGTGCGCCCGGCCATCATCGCGGCACCGGCGGTCTGCATCAGCGCCTCCGGTGTGGGCACATCCGGTTCGCCAATGGTCATCTCGATGATATCTGCCCCAGCAGCGATCATCTCGCGCGCAGTCAGATGCACCTCCCACTTGGCCCCGCCAAGCCCCGCCAACCGTCTGGTCACATCGGTCATTCTCATGGCTGTTCTGCCTTATGCTGCAAGTTCAATCCCAGAATTGCGCCCACGGATTCCAATCCGATCATTGGCAATTCGCCCTCTTCAAACGCCTCCGGCAAGGCACCGCCTTCCATCCAGAGACCGTCGATCACCGCGTTGCAGGCCACCGCCAGATGATGCAGCCGCGCCGCGTTGACGGGGGTTCCCGCCTCCTCCAATGCGGCGGCGATCAACTCGCCCAGCTTGTCGCGAAAATAGTCATAGGTGCGCTGGTGGATCTGCCGCATCTGCGGATCCTGCTGCACTTTGTTCAAAAACCCGGCCCAGAGCGCCACCGCCGTCGGCTCCACCACCGGAGGCAGCAAGGAGGCCTCAACAAACCCGGCCAGACGGGCGCGGGCGTTTCCTTCCATCCCGGCAACCGGGGCAAAGGTAAGATCACTGATGAAGACCATGTGATGCTCATAGGCTGCGGTCATCAGCTCCTCCTTGGAGGAAAAATAGTGCCGGATCAGCCCCTGGGTCACATCCGCCCGTTCAGCAATATCGCGCACGGTGGCACCGCGCACACCTTTCTCCGCCACCAGCTCCAAAGTCGCGAGGATCAGCGCTTCCTTCCGCTCCTGTGCGGTCGCGCGCTTAAATTTCCGGCGTTCACCTGACACGAGGCTCTCCAATATGCTGCGCAATCACGCGGTCAGTAATTATACACTTGCATAATTACTCCAAGTCAGCCTTACTACAAGCCGAAATATGAGGACATAAAAAAATGCCCGATCCGGCTGCCGCAGACCCTGCCCCGCTTTCGACAGCATCTGCTCCCCTACAGGCGCGTGCTGAAACGCCGGTAGAACCCCACACGCAGGCCGAGGCAATCCGTGTCAGCGATCTGCACAAATCCTTCGGTTCGCTGGAGGTGTTGAAGGGCGTATCACTCACCGCGAAACAGGGTGATGTCGTGGCCATCATTGGCGGCAGCGGATCCGGCAAATCCACCATGCTGCGCTGCATCAACTTTCTGGAAACACCCAACTCAGGCGAGATCGTAATTGCAGGTGAAACCGTGGCGATGCGCCAGGATGGCAGCCCTGCCGACCGCCGCCAGATCGAACGCATCCGCACCCGCCTGGCCATGGTGTTTCAGCAATTTAACCTCTGGACCCACCGCACCCTGTTGGAAAACGTGATTGAGGTGCCGGTTCATGTGCTGAAGGTGCCCCGTTCCGAGGCGATCCACCGTGCGCATGAACTGTTGGCCCGCGTGGGCCTCGGCGACAAGGCCGATGCCTTTCCGGCCTTTCTCTCCGGCGGCCAACAGCAGCGTGCCGCCATCGCTCGCGCACTGGCTGTGGATCCCAATGTCATGCTGTTTGATGAACCGACATCGGCGCTTGACCCCGAACTGGTCGGAGAGGTCCTGACGGTGATCCGTGACCTCGCTGCGGAAGGGCGCACCATGCTGCTGGTCACCCACGAGATGAAATTCGCAAGAGAAGTCGCGAACCATGTCGTCTACCTCTTTGAAGGTCGGATCGAAGAGCAAGGCCCCCCGTCGGAGGTCTTTGGAAATCCAAAATCAGAGCGCCTGAAACAGTTCCTCAGTTCGGTCGCTTAACGCATAATAACACGTACAACAACAAAACAGGGAGACAGTTATGTCCATGATTTCAAATCTTAAATCCACAGTCATTGCCGCCGCGACCGTGGCTGCAACCTGTGCTGTCGCGCAGGCAGAACCTGTCAAGATCGGCGTGGCCGCAGAACCCTATCCGCCCTTCGCCTCGCTGGATTCCTCCGGTCAGTGGGTTGGCTGGGAAATCGACGTGATCAATGCCGTCTGCGCCGCCGCAGAACTGGACTGCGTTATTACTCCGGTCGCTTGGGACGGTATTATCCCCTCGCTGACCGGTCAGCAGGTCGACGCAATCATGGCCTCAATGTCGATCACCGAAGAGCGGCTGAAAACCATTGATTTTTCGGATCCCTACTACAACACCCCGGCGGTGATTGTGGCGGACAAGTCGATGGACATTGAAGCCACTCCAGAATCCCTGGCAGGCAAAGTTGTCGGCATTCAGGCCTCCACCATCCACCAAGCCTATGCACAGGAACACTTCAAAGATTCCGAGCTGCGCGTCTATCAGACTCAGGATGAGGCCAATCAGGATCTCTTTGCCGGCCGCATCGACGCGACTCAGGCTGATAGCATCGCCATGGCTGATTTTGTCGGCTCTGATGTAGGCGGTTGCTGCGAGATCAAAGGGGCTGTCGCCAATGACGAAGCGATCCTCGGCAAAGGTGTCGGCGCTGGTGTGCGCAAGGGGGACGCCGATGTTCTGGCAGCGCTCAACAAGGGGATCGCGGCAATCCTGGCCGACGGCACCCATGCCGAGATCACCTCGAAGTATTTCACGACCAGCATCTACTCCGAGTAAGGACATATCGTGACCGGACTCCTCGACCTGTTTGGTCTGGCCGAGAGCGCACAGCTGTTGTCGCTCTCGCCGCCGGGATGGGGGGGCAACCTGTTGCGGGGCCTCGCCAATTCGCTCCAGATTGCCCTTGGGGCCTTTGGCATGGGGCTGATTATCGGGCTTTTCGGGGCCTACGGAAAACTCTATGGCGGGCCGATCCTTCGTGATCTGCTCGCCATTTACACCACTGTGATCCGCGCCGTGCCCGAATTGGTGCTGATCCTGATCCTCTATTATGTCGGGACCGATCTGATCAACAAAGTCGCCGGCAGTTTCGGCTATGGTCGGGTGGAAATCAGCGGAATTGTAGCTGGCATCTGGGTGCTGGGCATCGTGCAGGGCGCCTATGCCACTGAGGTGTTGCGCGGCGCCATCAAGGCGGTGCCCCCCGGTCAAATTGAGGCGGCGCGTTCATACGGGATGCCGCCGTTCATGACCATGCGCCGGGTGACCATCCCCGCAATGATGAGCTTTGCAACACCGGGTCTGGCCAATCTGTGGCTGATCGCCACCAAGGACACCGCGTTGTTGGCTATTGTCGGCTTTGCGGAGCTGACCCTCGAAACCCGGCAGGCCGCCAGCAGCACGCGGGCCTATTTCACGTTCTTCCTTGCGGCTGGGGCGCTTTATCTGATGATAACGCTCTGTTCTAGCGTGATTTTCGGCTGGATCGAACGCTGGGCGAGGCGCGGCCAACCCTCGCTGCGGGAGCGCCGCCAATGACCTCCTTTAAATCCCTGACGCAACCTCATCGGCTGGTGCTGATAGCCCTGTTCGCAGCCTTGGTTGTCTGGTGCGCGGTTTCCCTACGCTGGGACTGGATTCCAACCTATGCGCCGCTGGCGCTGGAAGGGTTGTGGACCACGATCTGGATCCTTGTTGTCACCAGTATCCTTGGCTTTGCACTGGCGGTGCCTCTTGGCCTCGCTCAGGCCGTTGGCCCGTGGTACCTCTCGACGCCGGCGCGCATCTTCTGCACCGTCATCCGGGGCACACCATTGCTGCTGCAGATCTGGCTACTCTACTACGGGCTGGGGTCGCTGTTTCCGCAGTTCCCCTGGATCCGCTCCAGCGAGTTGTGGCCCTACCTAAGGCAGGCTTGGCCCTATGCCGTTCTGGCCCTCACACTTTCCTATGCCGGCTATGAGGGCGAGGTTATGCGCGGGGCCTTCTCAGGCGTTGCCAAGGGCCAGCTGGAGGCGGCCAAAGCTTACGGTATGCCGCGTCTGACCATGTTCCGCAGGATCTGGCTGCCGCAGGCTGTCCGTAACGTTCTGCCCACACTTGGCGGCGAAACCATCCTTCAGCTGAAGGCGACACCGCTGGTGGCAACCATTACCGTCCTGGACATCTACGCAGTCTCCTCCCGGGTGCGGTCTGACACGTTCATCGTCTATGAGCCGCTGTTGCTGCTGGCGTTGGTCTATATGGCCATCGCAGGGGTGATCACATTGGCCTTCAAACGATTTGAGGATCGGGTGCCACAGCGTCGCTGATCCTCGCCGCATCGGTTGTATGACAGCCTCCGAGCAACCGCTTGGGGGCTGCTTTTTAATCTGGGACCTGGGCCAGGCACCTCTAGGACAGGATCGTCAGCTGATCCACATCCGCGTCGATATCATGACAGGCCGCCAGCAGCCTCTCTTGTAAATGTGCGGTGACATAGTTGCCATGAAATCGGCTTGGTGCGCGCAGGATCAACCTGCCCCCTGCCCTGCTCTCCCGCGTGAGCGCCTGTATCCATGCCGAATAGGTGGCCGGGTCCTCCTGATGCAGAACGGCCTTTGCCAGGCTCCACTCGCTGCCATCGCTGATATCTGGGGCCGGTGCCGCTGTCCCTGACATCAGAGGTACCACGTTTTTCTCAGGCGTGTCGCTGCCACGCATCCGGTGATCAAAATCTGGACCAACCGCGACCCAACATCCGCGCGTGTCCTCAAGGATGCACTCCAGATCGAAACCATATTCGGTAACGCGTCCCCGCGCGCCCTGCCGTTTGACCACAAGCCAGCCGAGTGCCCGCAACTTGGCCATCTCCCGTTTGACCGTGCGTTCATCGACTGACCACATCCGGGCAATCTCACGCTGCCCCACGGCCAGCTCATTGCGTTGCCAATTATAGCGCGCAGTCATCAGGGTCATGAAGCGCAGAACGAGACGCTGGGCCCCCTTCTCCAGCGAGAGGGCATAGGTCCCCAACGCCGTGAGGATATCATATTTCAATGCCGCGGCCTGTCGCCCGACGGGTTTACTGGCAAGCATGGCTGCCCTCATATCTCCACCCGATGTCGGATGGCTGCCTCTGTCGTCTCATGTTTGCCATGAGATCCTGTTGATCTTGGTCAGGGTTCACGCGGTGTCGCTAACGGCGATCTTCGGTGAAGTTCGACCCGAACTCAACGTTTTTGAGTTGGTGTACCTGATTTGCGTCCAGAGATGCGATTCTGTCAAGAGCGCTGTTGTTTGCGTCTCGATCCCATTCCCATTTTTGATTCAAAAATTGGTATTCATGGTATTGGGTGACATCTAAGGCGTCCCCTATTGGGGCGAAAATGTCCCCCAATATGCAGCGGTGGTCAATATAGCGTCCCCCTATATAGGCGAGGGGAACCCCATTTTTTCGTCGCTACTCTGCAAACACCACCGAATCGCGCAGGCCCTGGAAAACAAGGGGTTTGCCTATCTCTCGTCGCACGTGGTCCCCGCGGGGACAGGACGCTCATTCCGACGATAATAGGTTTTGCGTTTTTTGCAAATTCGGCGTAAACGGGTTTTCAGGTAGGAAAAGCGTCCGCTTGATCAATAAGGGCGCACTACAGAGAATGAGGAGCAGAGATGTTTACCCATCAAGACCTGGCAGACATGCAGGCACAATCGCTGAAAATGCAGAGTTGGATCCGACAGCAGACCTTCTCTCCCAAGATGGAAAAGACGCTGCGGCGGTTCTCCAGCTGGGAAGTGGCCGAGCTGATCTTTAAGGTGAACCAGTCTACTTTGCGCGGTCGTCTGGCAGCGGATCCCAGCTTGCCGCAGGGCCATGTGGAAGAAGACGGTCGCCAGCGTTGGTATTCGCTTGAGGAAATCAATGAGCTGCGCCGCCGCCTGAAAGTAAATCGCAAATCGCTGATGCCCGAGCGTCCAGCCGGAAAGCGGGCGCTGCGGGTCGCGATTTCCAACTTCAAGGGGGGCGCTGGTAAATCCACCGTAGCGCTGCATTTCGCTCATGCCGCTGCCTTGGATGGTTATCGTGTGCTCTGTGTTGATTTCGATCCGCAGGCGACGCTCTCCCATTCCATGGGGCTCAGTGATGTGACCGAAGACTATACTGTCTGGGGCATCATGGCGCGCGATCTGGTGCGCGAGACCGAGCGCATGAACGCCAGCACCCGTGGCGCCGAGTCCGGGGCCGCCCTGCCCAAGCGGCGCCTGCCGGAAGCAATCACCGGCATGGGCCTCCAGGACCTGCGGATCAGCGACTTCGTCAAACCGACCAGCTGGCCCACGATTGACGTGATCCCCAGCTGCGCCAATGCGGCCTTTGTGGAATTTGCCTCTGCCCAGTATCGGCACCTCAATCCTGAGTGGTCCTTTTTTGCGGCGGTGTCGCGCTATCTCGATCAGCTGCCGTCGGACGATTATGACATGATGATCTTCGACTGCCCGCCCGCGATTGGCTACCAGTCGATGAATGCGGTTTTCGCAGCAGACATGCTCTATATTCCTTCAGGTCCTGGGTACTGGGAATATGACTCCACGACCTCATTCATTGGTCAGCTCTCGGAGGCGCTGGAGGATCTCTCTGCATTTAATGGCATTGTCCCCGCGGGGACGTTCAGCCTGCCGAAGGTGTTTCAGGAAGTGCGATTCCTGCTGACCCGGTATGAATCCGGGAATGATCTGCATCGGGCGATGCGCGACGCTTTCGTGAAGGTGTTTGGCGACCGGATGACGGAGCATCCGATTGAAATGACCCGCGCGGTAGAACAATCCGGGCGCTTCCTCAGTTCAATCTATGAGATCGATTATCGGGATATGACGCGGGAGACTTGGCGGCGGGCGCGCGCCTCGTTTGATCAGGCCTATATGGAGTTCAAGGATAACGCCCTGACCGCATGGGCGCAGTTGGAGGATGAGGCATGAGCAAACGCAGAATGTTCGACATCGATTTTCCGTCGGAGCCAACCGTCGCAAAACCGGAGGCCCCCTCCCCTGCCCCATCGGATCCGCACCCAGCAATCGGGGCACCGGAAACCAAATCCGCCTTCCGCACAGGCGAGGCTCGGCGCGGGCCGATGGCCACTGCGATCAGCGAAAACGCTGATGCGTTGCGGACGCGGGCTGAGGTGGAACAGAATATCCGCGCCGAAAATGACCGGCTTGCGCATGAGTTCGTGCGGCTCAAGACGCTTGGCCTTGTGGTTGACCGGATCCCGCTGGATCAGATTTCCACCAGCAAGCTGATCCGCGACCGCGCCGTTAATCGGGATCCCGAGCTGGAGGAGTTGAAGGAGTCTATTCGTGATCTTGGCCTCTCCAACCCGATCCGGGTGGAAGAAGACGGCGATGGGTATCAGCTGGTTCAGGGTTTTCGCCGTCTGTCAGCCTATCGCGCGCTTTATGAGGAGACCGGGGATGAGCAGTTCAGGCTGATCCCGGCGGGCCTGGTTGCGCGGGGAGAGACGCTGCAAGGTCTCTATCGCCGCATGGTGGATGAAAACCTAGTGCGGCGGGACATCTCTTTTTCCGAGATGGCACAGCTGGCGCTGTCTTACGCACAGGATCCAGAGACAGGTTCAGACTCTGTAGAAGAGTCTGTTGCGCTGCTTTATGCCTCTGCGGGGCGGCAGAAACGCAGCTATATTCGTCACTTCGCCGAACTGCTGGAGATGATTGGCGCGGAGCTGTCTTTTGCGGAAGCGATCCCGAGGGCGCTGGGGCTGGACCTGAAGAAGCATCTTGTGGACACCCCATCCGCCTTGGCCGCTCTGCGGCAGCGACTGCGCGAGCGCAGTTTCTCGAGCGCCGAGGAAGAGCTGTCGGTACTGCGCCAGGCGCTGAAGACACCCGCCTCCAATGTGAAGGAAACGACCAGCAGTCAGCGGGCCGGTACGGCTAAGACAACGCTGCGCTGTACCGTCCCTGCGGGGACAGTGCGGTGTCTTGCGCGTGATGGGCGTATCGAAATGGCGATGGAGCGTGATTTCTCAGCGGTTGATCAGCGCCGCCTGGAGACAGCGATCAGCGCGTTTTTCGACGCTTTGGATGGTGAGGATAGTTAAGCCGACATATTGGTAGATGCTGCGCCTAGACAGGCGCGGAATGAGGGTTGTCCCAAAAGGGGCAGCCTTTTTTCTTTTCAAGTCGTTAAGATATGAATACACATTAACCATACCCGTCTCGCTGCTGACACGGGTCAATCATGCTGAGTGTCCCCACGGGGACAGAGAGGTCGCGATACGGGTGCCGCCGGACTATCACCGGTGGTGCATTGGGGGATGTGCTGTATCGGGATTTGCAGGCTGTCCAATGGACGGTCCCGCTGCGCTGTGCAATTCGACTAAAAAACAACCCTCTAAAACTGTTCTTGAGTTTGCGTTAAACTGTATGAATGGGGCATTAATGCGCGATAATTAAGGCACAATCCTGCCATCGTTCGCCCCGAGAACCAAACCCAAGGCAACGCCGTCACAAGCGGCACGAAGGTTTGGAGTGATCGAGATGGCATCAACCGACAGCGCGCAGGCAGACGTGACCCCGACCGTGGATCTGCGGATTCCGGGTCAGGTCCGCGATGACGACGATTGGCTGGTGTCAACCTGGAACGCGGGGCAATCGCGAGACACCAAATGGTCAAAGGACAATGTGCAGATCAATGCCGATGGCGCGGTTGAGCTGCATCTGACATCTGAGAGCGGCGCGGGTGAGCGGACCTTCACCGGCGGGGAAATGCAATCCGAAGCCGCCCATGAGACCGGCACCTGGAGCTGGACAGCGCAGGCGCCGCAGATGCAGGACGGTACGGTTTTCGGCATGTTCCTCTATCAGGAGGACTATCGCAATGACCGCTGGCTAGAGTTTGATTTCGAATTTGTCGGCGCCAATACCCGTCAGGTGCAATTGAGCATTCATATGGAAGCAGAGGACGGCAGCCGCGTGCGTCTGGCGGACGGCCCCGCGGGGCCACTGGTTGTCGATCTTGGCTTTGATGCGGCTGCGGGGCTGCATACCTACGAAATTGAGCTAACCGGCACGGCTGCGATTTTTTGGGTGGATGGTGAAGTCCTTGCTGAATTGAGCGGAGCGGATATGCCGGGTGGATTGTGGTATTCCGGCGCGGTGAAAAGCTTTGCTGACCTCTGGGCGGTGTCTGACAATCAAACTGCTTGGGCGGGCACACCAGATCCGGACGCGCCGCCCTTGGTTGCCGTGATTGCCGATGTGTCCCTGCCGGGACAGGAGCAGGAGGGCACGCCCAACTTCGCGACCGAGCAGGTGGGTACCGATCAGGCCGAGGATCTGTTTGGCGGCGATGGAGCAGATCTGATCCATGGCGGCGCCGGCGCGGATCAACTGGTTGGTAATAACGGCGCAGATCATCTCTATGGGGACAAGGGCCGCGATATTCTGCGCGGCAAGGATGGCGATGATTTTCTTTTTGGCGGTCGTGGCAAGGACCGACTGGCCGGTGGCGGTGGAGAGGATGTGCTGGATGGCGGTATCGGTCGCGATCAGCTGCGGGGCGGGGGTGGCGCGGATACCTTCATCTTCAGCCAGGGCGGTCCTGCTGATCGGGTCAATGATTTTACCCTGTCCCATGGGGACACTCTGGATCTGACCCGGTTCAACCTTAATGGTGCGGAGCAGTTGCGCTGGCTGGATGGGGAACGCGGCCGTGGGACACGCGATCTTTTGCAGGTCGAAGAGGACGATGGTTGGATTAATGTTGCTGTGATTGATGACAGGGCAGAGGCGCTGACGCTAGATCTGCTTATCGCGCAGGACGCCATTCTCTTCTGAGTAAAACATAATGTACATATGTGTACATTATGTTTTCAGTGTTCCACGGCCCGCCAGCTCTCCCAGGGCAGGCTGTCACGCCCCAGCAATGCCGGGAGCTGGCGCAGGTCATCGGCGAAATAGGCGCGTAGCCTGGCGATATCGTCTTCCCCGAGGGGCGGCACAACATCGCGCATATTTTGGCTATTGGCGCGCAGCAGAGCCGATACCGGACCGGTAGATTTTAGCCGTGCCAGACCATCCTCAAAGCCCGCTTTGCGCAACTGATCACCCCCGGCACGAAGGGCACGGCGCAGGGTCGGCAAGCGGGCGCGGTCACTCTCGTTCCGGCGTTCGTGCAGCACTGGTGAGACATGGCCGTCGTCCAGTCCTGCGAACCGATAGACTCTCTGCGCTGCGGTGACGGGATCCGCGCTGATCTCCTCCGCTAGCATCACCAAAACACGGTCGCGGCCAAGGGCGGCCAGCCAGCGACCCAAGTGGCGGCTGTAAAGCCCCTGTTCCAGATAGGCTGGATTGTTGGCCAGCCCTTCATGAAAGGGGAGCGGAGGAATGTGCCCCTTGATCACCTCATGCAGGTGATTGGAATAGGCACGGGCCACCGGATCACGCAGCAGGCAGACCACCTTGATCGTGGGATCAAAGGCGTTCAGCCGGTCGGGGCAGCGCGGATCGTAGAAATACGACGGGGAGGCCTCGAACCTGACCGGTTTGTCTGCGCCATGGGCGAAATGGCTGCAATACCACTGATACCCACGATCGAAATAGGCGCTGAAGAAATCCAGTTCCTTCGGGTCAGACACGGCGGCGTCCGGATGGGCACCAAGGGCGGCATGGATGAAGGTGGAGGCACATTTCTGCGCGCCGATCCCCACTATGGTTGGACCGACCCGTGACAGGTTCGCATCGGTCTGGTGGTCATGCTGTGGCGCTGCGGGCATGTCGGTCATGGCGGATCTTTCCGAAGGGGCGGCGGTTGCGTTGCGGCGTCTCTTGGCCGTCAGTCTTAGCAGTTTGATGACACCGTGCCACGGGAAATGCCTCTGGGCCGTGATCCGGCCGGTTCCGCGTTCGGATCTGGTCTCGTTATGGGGCGGCGTGCTAAACATGTTCGGGGCAGAATGGGCAGATCTATGCAGGAACTGGCGGGGCAGGGGCGGTTGATTTCGATCATCATGGCCAATCATCAGGGCGCGCGCTACCTGCGCGCAGCACTGGCGTCTGTGCGGGCGCAGACCTACGATGACTGGGAGCTGATCGTGGCGGATGATGGCTCCAGCGATGGGTCGGTTGAGATCCTGCAAGACGCCGCTGCGCAGGACGCCCGTGTGCGGGTGCTGCTGTGGGAAACGCCAAGCGGCCCGGCCGCAGCGCGCAACCGGGCGCTGGCTGTTGCGCGGGGGGCGTGGCTGGCGATTTGCGACTCCGACGATATCATGCACCCGGACCGGCTCCGCCGCCTTCTGTTGGCGGCTCAGGCGTTGGGCGCCGATGCGGTTGCCGATGATATGATCCATTTTGCAACCGAGCCGATGGCGGCGCCGCGCAGCGTGTTCGGACCGGAGCGATGGGAAATGCCGCGCCAGATCGGTCCTGCGGAGATGCTGCGGGTGCCGGAGCCGGGAGAGGCCGGCGCGCAGCTGGGCTATATCAAGCCCTTGATCCGACGTGAGGCACTAAGTGGGCTGCGCTACGACGAAACGCTGACGATTGGTGAGGATCAGGATCTCTATCTGCGGCTGTTGCTACAGGGTGGACGTCTGTGGTTGCTGCCAGAGGCGCTTTACCTATACCGGCGGCATCCGCAGTCCTTATCTTATCGCTCCAGTCGGGCACATGTCGTGGCGTCGCTTGCGGCGCTGGAGGGTTTGCATGATCGGCTAAATTTGGATCAACACACTGAAATACAGCATATTTTGAGCAATAGGCGGCGGGTATTGCAGCAGCGGTTGGCATTTGAAACGCTGGCAGAGGATTTGAAAAAACGGCGATTGATATCTGCTGCGGGGCAGCTGCTACGGGATCCCTATCTGGTCTTGCAATTGGCGCGGGTGGCCCTGGCCAAGGCACGTGGTCCCGAGCGCGGCCAAGAGGTTGAGCGGGCATCTGACGCGTCAGCGGAGGTGGTTCATCTGGTCGGGCCTGATGGGGCTGGCCCTGCGCTGACGGGTGACAGTGCTGGCACGCGGATCGCGGTCCCGGCGCCGGAGGCAGATGGTGGCCAAAGCGCGCTTTGGGCTGATCTGTGCCATCGCGCATCACGGGGGACGCTGACGCTGACCTATGGCGACGCTGCGGGAGTGTCGGCGGCTTGGCGGGTCCCGGCGGCGGTGCATATCCGGGCGCGCGGACCTGTGGTGTCAGATCTCCCGCCGCCCAAGGGCCAGCGCGATGGCTGACTCGCGGCCGCAGGTTTCAGTGATCATGGCCAGCCGCAATGCTGCGGCGTATCTGCCGTTGGCAATTCGGGCGGTATTGGCGCAGACGCTGACAGATCTGGAGCTGATTATTATCGATGACGCCTCGGAGGATGACAGTTGGGCGGTGATCCGCGCGGCGGTTGCCGCCGATCCGCGGATCCGGGCGCAGCGGCGGTCACACAGTGGCGGTCCGGCCATAGCCCGCAATGAGGCGCTGGCGCTGGCGCGGGGGGAATGGGTTGCCATTTGCGACAGCGACGACAGCCAGCACCCCCGACGGCTGGAAATGATGCTGAACGCGGCGGGGGATCTGGCGGCAGATGTGGTCGCCGACGATATGATCCTGTTTTCCGGGCAGCCTATGGCGCGGGGCGCGACCATATTGGGCCGACACGCCCCGAAAGTGGCCCGGATGCTGAATTTGAAAGATCTGGTTCTGAGTGGCGTAGATCCTGAAGGTATCAGTCATATTGGATATCTCAAGCCATTGATTAGAAAATGTTTTCTGAACGACCTGCGTTATGATCCAGGGCTGCGGATCGGAGAGGATCACGACCTGTACTTGCGGCTGGTGCTGGCGGGCGCGAAGATGTGGGTGCTGCCGATGGCAGCCTATCTCTATCGCCGTCATGTGGCCTCAACCTCCTATCGCAATGAGCCCCGGGATCTGACGGCTCAGATGGGTGTGCTGGATGATCTGGTGCAGCAACAGGCGCGCGCGGATCTGGCTGAACTGGCGCATGTCCGTCGGCGGGCGCTGCTGCGGCGGCACGCGCAGCTGGAGCTGGCACGGGATGTGCGGGCGGGTCACTTAGCGCGGGCGCTGCGGCGTGCGGTGATGCGCCCTGATCATCTGCCCTGGCTGGCATCGGTGTTGCGCAACCGGATGGAGCTGAAAGTGCAGGCCGCGGCCTCGCGCCTGTGGCGACGACCGCAGCGCTGGCGGCTTGGGGGCCGCAGCGGGGGTATCACCTTACCTATGGATGCAGACGGCGCGCTGGATCTTGGCGCCGCTGCGGCCCCGGTCTGGGCGCGGATGTGTTGTGAGGCCTCCCGCAGGGAGGTTGAGGCCGAGGCGGTTGACGCGCTGGGGCAATCGGCGCTCTGGATGGTGCCGACTGTCCGGACACTGGCAGCAGGGGCATCTGATGTTGCCAATGGGACGCGGGCACGGGGCTCTGCATGTGCTATGGCTGGATCGGCAGGCAGCGAGCGGGTAGCGGTGGAGAGCAGCGGAGATCAACAGCAGAACGCAGGGCGAGATGACACTGACGGTTGAGCCACTTCAGGAACCACAGCGGCAGCCAAGGCCGACGTCGGTGCTGCGGCGCGGGGCAGGGCGCTGGTGGTTGACGCGTGGCCATCTGCATATGGCCTATCTGATTTTGGCGGCGATGTCGGGCACCGGGGTGGTCTATCGGCTGGGATTTCAGTCACCGGGCTGGATGGCGCTCTACGCGTTGACGATCCTGTGGTATCTGCGCGACTGGCGGCAGAGTGCTGCGATCCTGTGGCAGGCCTGGCCGGTGCTGATGCCCTGTGTCATTGCGATGGCCTCCACCCTGTGGAGCGTCAACCCGCCAGTCACCGCCTATCGCAGCTTTCAGTTGGCGATGACGACATTGATCGCGGTGCGCATCGCCTCGGCTATTCCGGCGCATCATACGATGATCGTGGTCAGCCTGACCTCGGCGGCCGGCGTGGCGTTGTCTTATCTGAATTCCATAATGACATTTCTGTCGCCTGCGTTTCATCCCAATGGAGCGTTGAAGGGCATCTATATGCATAAGAATTCCCTCGCCAAGGCGACGGTGAATGCAGCGCATGGGCTGGTGACACTGGGATTCTACTGGCGGCTATCAATATTGGGCATGCTTGCGGCGGCGCTGATGATCCCGGTGCTGGGCATGGCTCAATCAGCGGGGGCCTATGTGACATTTGCCATTCTGGCGATTTATGTGCCGGTGCTGTGGATCCGCCGCTGGGGCGGGACAGCGCGACGGGTTGCGCTGCTATTTTCGCTGATGGTGCTGTTTCTGGTGCCGCTCGCGATTTATATCTCGGGCGTTGACGCGCTGGGGTTGCTGCTGGAGCGTTTGGGCAAGGACAGCACGTTGACCGGGCGTACGGTGATCTGGGCTTTTGGGCTGGAAGAGATCGCCAAAGCGCCGATTGGGGGCGTTGGGTTTGGGGCCTTCTGGTCGGTGCCGTCCTATGCGCGGCTGTATATTGAGGCCTATGTCGACGAGGGTCTTTATTGGTTCCACAACAGCTATATCGAGCTGATGGTGGGCAATGGCTTACTGGGGGCGGTAACCTTCTTCGGCCTGCTGATCGCCGTCGTGATCCGTTGTTTTCGCTGGTATTTGCAGGACGGTAGCGTGACCTCCGGGTATTACCTGTTCTACGTATTGATCAATCTGGTCGCGGCGCTGTCGGACAATGTGATTTATAACGAACACTCGATCCGGCATATGCTGATCGCCATGGCCTGGATTTATGCCGGGCGGGCACTGGGACGCTGGCGGGATGTGCCGCCTCGGATCTGATCGGGCCCGTATCCTAGTATAATACGCGTTAAGCGGCGGGCTCAGAGCCAAGCGGCAGGCCCATCGCGGCCTCAAGTGCTGGATCAAGTTGAGCGGTGATCCAGGCGCGGTCGTCCGGTGTGATCAGGCGGCCTGCCGTCTTCGGTTTCACATCGCGATTGGACCATGACCAGCCATAATGCCCCTGCGGGATCTCCAGTCGCGTATTGCGGGGCGCCGGGCTTTCTTTGGCGATACGGGCGATGATCTCTTCCGGGTTTTGACTGATGGCAGCATGGGTGGTGTAGATCACGCGTGCGCCGCGCTGCGGCAGGGACAGTAGCGCCTCGGCCTTGGCCTGTCGCAGGGCCAGCAGATTGGCAAAGGGCGCACCAGTGATCGGGTGCAGATCCTGATTGAGCGGCTGGCCTTTGCAGGGGCTTGTCTTTGGCAGATCGAACCATGCAGGCACGTCGATTTCGCTGCGCCATTCGGCGCGGATGAACGCGGAGAAGGAGAGATCGCGCAGCTCTGGCACGCTGTGCCAGGGCTTGCCGTACATGCTTTCGAGCCATTGGAACGGATCACGGAAGATCACCACATAGAGCACATCAGCAGGCAGCGCGATGAGGTTGGGGAACGCATGTTTCCACATCTCATAGCGCGGGCGCGCCGCGGCGAAGTTCTGCTGGATCAGCTGGTCAAGGAAATTGGTGCCGGAACAGCGCTCACCCAGAACCTGATAGTTCAGGACCGGTTGGCCGAGGCTGCGGCGGCTGGCCATGCGGGCCTTGCGGAGAAGGGAGGCAAGCTGCATCCGGCCATCACCCGTGGTAATAACGGTCGCGGGACCGTTTGGTCGCCCCGTAGAGCGGTTTTGCAGCGGCTTTCACCTTGGTCAGAACGATGCCGTCAGGGCTGCGCCCCCCCTGTTCCAGCTCTCGCAGCGCATCGGTAAAGACGGCCTGCCGGGTGGTGTTCCACTGCGCCAGAAGGATCAGCAGATCCGCGTGCTGGCCGATGATCCGCGCATCGGGGACCACGGAAATCGGTGGGGTGTCGAAGATGATGATATCCCAGTGGCTGCGGGCCACCGACAAAAGCGCGGTCAGGCCGCCTTGGCTTAATAGATCTGCCGCACTGCCGGAGACGCTGCCGGCAGGCAGGATATCGGCTTGCCCCAGTGCGCCGGGCAGCACCGCCTCTGCCAGATCGCAGCGCCCGGACAGCACGTCGAACAGCCCCGGTTTGCTGTTTCCATCCGCCAGCGGGTCCGAGAGATAATGTCGGCGCAGGTCGCCGTCGACCAGCAGCACGGATTTACCGATCTGCGCCATGTTATGGGCCATGGCCGCTGACAGGGTGGATTTGCCGTCGCCGCTCTCGGCGGAGGTGAAGACAACCACTTGCGGCGGTACATCACCCCGTGCCATCAGCAGCGTGGTGCGCAGATTGCGGATGGCCTCGCCATCGCGGGTCTGAGGGCCAAGCGCGCTGGCCTGTTCGGGGCGGATTTTCTGTGAAAACTGATCCAGAACGGCGATCACCGGCACCGATGTTAGCCCTGCGATCTGCGCCGCGGAATGCAGGCGCGCGCGGGAGAGTTGCAAGACCACCACCAGCACCGTACCGAGAAATCCGCCGAGAAAGACTGACAGAATCAAGATCTGGCCCTTGTTCGGCAGGGCAGGGCGATCGGGTGGGAACGCGCGCGAGATCACCCGGCTGTCGGCCCGCTGAAGGCCAATTTGCATCGAGGTTTCACGCAGCCGGTTCTGAAAATTCTCAAACAACAGACGGCTTGCTTCGGCGTCCCGTTCGGCCTGCACCACTTCGGTCAGCGCATCACTTTGGGTGGCGATTGTGATCTCCAGATCGGCCATGGAACGGCGGATCGCCTGTTCCTTCGCTTCGGCCTCGCGCAGGTCACGGGCGAGTTGTGCCAGAACGCTCCGCCAGCCATCCTGTGGATTATCTGCCCGCGCCAGAATGGCACCGTAGCCGTTGCGCCGGGCAGCCACACGCTGTTCCTCAACTGTCTGCAGGCTGGTGAGTTCGGTCTGTGCGGCCTGTTGCTCTGCGACCTCTGCGGCCCGTTCGGCCAGGGCGCTGCGTAGCGAAATCAGGCGGTTTTCCAGACCGATCAGCTGCGCCGGGCTGGTGACGTCGGCCTGCGCGCGAATATCGGCGACCCGGCGCTCGTTCACCTCCAGCTGGCTGCGCAGTTCCGTCACCCGCTCCGCCAGCCATCCGGTGGCCTGTTCGGTCACATTCAGTTTCACGGCCACCTGATTTTCGACATAGGTATCGGCAAAGGCATTGGCGATGTCCGCCGCCTTGAAAGGGTTCTCGCTCAGCACCCAGATTGAAAAGATATAGGTGTCCGGGATGTTGACGACCCGGGTGTTGGCCAGAAGTGTCTGGATGACTTTCTCGCGGACAAAGGCAGGGTCGGGGGTGAGTGATGTATCATAGACCTGCATCCCGAGGATGCCTTTGATCATGTCCTTCAGCGCTTGCACCGGATTGAAGCCGGGATCGCGCAGCATCATGTTGAATTCCGGGTCAGAGATCAGATTGAGCCGATCGACAACCTGACCGGCCAGCTCTCGCCCGCCAAGGATATGGACCTCTGTACGGATCACCTCATCCGTGGCGGAGAGGCTGCTGACCACACTTTCGATATCCACCACTTTTTCATCGCGGGGGTCGAGCACCAGCTGCACCTCGGCTCCGTAAAGCGGGGTTGCGACGATATAGGCCCGCCAGATGCCAACGATCAGACCGATCAGCACGCAGGCCGCGATCACCCAGCGCCCGCGCCAGATGATTGCAAAAATGGCGCCGAGATCGAGCACCTCCTGACCGTCATCAGCGGCAAAGGACGTCTTAGGCGTGGACACGTTGGTTGACCCCATCGTTGTTGGTTTGCCCACGGCCCGCCCTGCGCTGCGCGACGCCGCAGAGGTGGCAAGTAGGTGGCAGGTCCAAGTTCATTAGACTGCGCGCAAAAATCAATCTGTTGCAGCATAATCAGATCCGCTAGACAGGTCCATAACACGGAATGGAACAAACACCATGGGCAGCAGCGGGCAGAACGGCAAAGAGGGCGCCACGAGCGCCAGCCCTGTGTCTGCGCCCAAGGATCTGCGTATTCTGGTTGTGATCCCGACCTTGAATGAAGCGAAGGCCATTCTGCCCTGCCTTGAGAGCCTGCTGCGTGATCCATTGCTGCGCGATCCGGCACGTTCATCGCTGGTGGTGGCAGATGGTGGCAGCACGGATGAGACGGTTGCGATTGTCCAGCGCTTTGCCGAGACAGCGCCGTGCCCGATACATATGTTGCATAACCCGGAGCGGCTCCAGTCTGCGGCGGTCAACCGCGCTGTTGTCAATCACGGGGAGGGCTTTGACCTACTGCTGCGGTGTGATGCCCATGCGATTTATCCGGCAGATTACGCAACCGCTCTGCTCGCGGCATTTCGGCTGGCGGAGGATGCGGTGTCGGTTGTGGTGGCAATGGATTCTCAGGGGGCCAGCAGCTTTGGCAGGGCAGCGGCCTGGGTGGTGGATACGCCGTTTGGGTCCGGCGGGGCAGCCCATCGCGGGGGGCGGGCCTCAGGCTATGTCGACCATGGCCATCATGCGCTGATGGATCTGAACTGGTTTCGCAAGGTGGGGGGGTATGATGCTGCCTTTAGCCACAATGAGGATGCCGAGCTGGACTGGCGGTTGCGCGCTGCGGGCGGCCGGATCTGGCTGGCGGGCGATGTGCGGCTTGGCTATGTGATGCGTAGCACGCCCGCGGCACTGTGGCGTCAGTATCAGAACTACGGTGCCGGTCGCGCTGCGACACTGATCAAGCATCGGATGCGACCGCGGTTGCGGCAGATGGCGCCGGTGCTGAACCTCGTCCTCTGCGTTATTGCGCTGGCGATCGCCGCTGTCTGGCCAGTCGCGCTGCTCTGGCCGTTGGTTTATCTGGCTGCAGTATTGGCGGTGACGGTGGTGGCGTGTCTTCGATTGGGAGCCATTGGGGTTTGGTCCGGGGTGGCCCTAGTGGTGATGCATATGGCCTGGGCGATTGGGCTGCTGCGGAGGATGATCGGGTTTGGTCTTCGATCTGCCTCAGGGCAGACAAGCCGGACGCAGCGGGATGGAGGATGAGAGAATGATGGAGCGGATCTCAATCCTGCTGTGTACCTATCGGCGTCGCAGCGTTGTGGCGACGCTGGAGAGCCTGGCCGCGCTGCGCGCTCCGACGGGATACACGATTGATATTGTTGTTGCCGACAATGATGAGGCTCCCTCCTCGGAGCATTGGGTGCGGGGTACGACAGCCTCCTGGCCGGTCAGCTACATCCATGCGCCTGCGCGCAATATCTCGGTTGCGCGCAATGCGTGCCTGGCCTTGGCGCGCAAACGGCAGTCCGATTGGATCGCCTTTGTCGATGATGACGAGGTGGTGCCTGCCGATTGGATCGAACAGCTGATGCGCCGGGCGGTGGAGACCCGTGCAGATGTGATCTCAGGCCCGGCAATCGCGCGCTACCCTACGGATGCGCCGGGCTGGATGGTGGATCAGGACTGGCACAGCAATTGGCCAGAACTGCGCAGGCCCATGCAGACCGGAGCCGAGCAACCGCAGACGGCCCATAGCTGCAATGCGCTGATGCGATTTGCGGGCCAGCCCTGGGAGGGGGAGGTGTTCGATCTGGATCGCGGGACAAGCGGCGGCGAGGATACGGCCTATTTCTTTGCGCTGTCGCATATGGGCGCGCGGTTTGCGGTCTGTGCTGAGGCCCCGGTTTTTGAAGAGGTGGCCCCAGAACGGTTGCGTCTTGGGTGGCTGGCCAAACGGCGGTTCCGCATGGGGCAGAGCTATGCGTCTGGCGCGCCCGGATCACTGGCGCGGATACGACTGGCAGGTGCTGCGATGGCGAAGGTGGTCTATTGCGCCGGTGCTGCGCTGCCAGCATTACCATCCGAAGCACGCCGCAATTTCTGGCTGTTGCGCGGAGTGCTGCATCTGGGGGTGCTTGCGGGATGCTGTGCCCTGCCGCAACCCAGAATCTATGGCGGCCGCGCGGATCACGAAGCTGGGTCCGAGCGGGTGCAGGGCTGAGCCATGGCGCGGCTGGTCTGCTTTGCCTCTGATCTGACCGATGTGGCCCAGCTGCGGCGGCTGGCGTCATTTCAGGCGCTGGGGCATGAGGTGATCTCGGTCGCGTCGCGCAAGGGGCCGCTGCCGATGGTGAATTGGCAGAATATTGATCTGGGCGAAATCGGCCAACACGGGCTGTTGCGACGCGGGCGGCTGGCGCTGGCCACGGCATTGCGTGATCCACGGCTGGCGCCGCTGGTGCAGCAGGCCGATCTGCTGGTGGCGCGCAATGTCGATATGCTGGCGCTGGCGGCCGCTCTGCGGCTGCGCTGCGGTGCTACCGCGCCAATCGCCTATGAGGTGCTGGATATCCATTCGCTGTTTGAGGGCGCAAGCCTCAAATCCAGAATGGCGCGCTGGGGTGAGAGGCGCCTGATGGCGGGGGCGGAGGTTCTGTGGCTGTCGTCGCCCGGATTCTACACCGGGTATTTTGCGCCGGTTCAGGGCTATTCGGGCCCTTGGCACCTGGTTGAAAACAAGATGGTCGTGCCTGAGGACATGACGCGCCCTGTGCCGACCGACCGGGTGTCCGGGGGGGATGCGCTGCGGTTGGGCTGGATTGGGGCCATCCGCTGTCGCCCGAGTTTTGAGCTGCTGCTGTGTGTGGCAGAACAGATGGGTCAAGCTGTTGAAGTGCATATTCATGGTAAGATCCACGACCATGTGCTTCCGGATTTTCACGCCCGGATCGCTGGCCTTGGAAATGTGATTTTCCACGGGGCCTATGCCTATCCCCATGGTCTTGCCGCCTGCTACGACAATTGCGATGTCGTCTGGGCGCAGGATCTCTGGCAGATGGGCGATCCCCTGCAGAGTGGCAATTCGGATTTGCTGCTGCCCAATCGGATCTATGAGGCGGGCTGGCATGGCTGTCCGGTGATCGCGGTGTCGGGGACTGAGACCGGTCACAAGATCAAGGCGACCGGGCAGGGTTGGACCTTGGGGAGCGCAGACGCAGAGGCGCTGATCCGATGTCTACAGGATCTGACGCCATCGGAGATTGCCGCCGCTCGCCAGCGGATTGCCGAGCTGCCGGAGACGGTGTTCCGTCAAACCCCGGCAGATGTGGTGGCGCTTCTGGCCTCGGCGGGGGTGGAGCCGTGCAGCTCCGATGCGGGTGCCCCGCGGTCGAAAAGAGGCGCATAAAGCGACATGAATCGCTCCCCTCCCCGCCGCAGGGACAGGGTGTCTAACACGTAGTCGCGGGGACGATAGTTTGGCAGTGCAGTCCAGAACCGATCAAACTGCTCTTCAATATTCTCTATCTGGAACCGCAGCCCACAGCGTTCATCAAAATAGGGGACGGCGCTGGGACGGACATTCCCTTGTGCGAGAGCGCGCTGAGAGGGATCGACCAGCTCTCCCTGATCCCAGGCAAAAACGGGCAGATTGGCCGACATGGCCTCCTGATAGGCAAGACCCTGCGTCTCGTGTTCGGTGCAAAACAACAACGCACGGCTGCGGCTGACCAGATCGCGGTATTGCGCGGGTGTGTGGTGCCCATAGTCCAGCTCCTGCCAGCTGAGACCACGGGCGCTCAGAATATCGCGCAGCGGTTGGATCAGGTCAGTTTCACGAGCCGTTTTCCGGTGCCAGCGCACCTTGTTGTAAAACAGCACATCAATGGATTTTGTCGTGCCGGACATATCGGGCCAGGCATCCGTGTCGATACCAACGAACATCGGCGCAAACTGGGCGCGGGTCTCAATCGGATTGAGCTGGATGGGCCAGGTCGACGGGTAGGTCACCACCTTTAGGTCCAGCTGGCTGCGAATCGCAGCAAGCTCTGTTGGATCGGGAACCCGGCCGGGGCCGTAAATAGCGGGGTTCTGCAGTCCAAATCGTGCAAGTGGTGGGAGATAGCCACTCAGCCCTATAGGGTGATCCGGGTGCCTGCGCGCAAAGCCAAAGTCATTTATCACCACGTCGTGGTCCAGAATTTGCAGACTTTTGGCGAGGTTTTTGAAGGCAACATAGAACCCGGTGCGGGGCTGCGCCCCCTTCATCAGCCGATAGCCATAGCGCAGGCGCTCGCGCAGCTGTGACAGGTTTTGCCCACCCGGAAAGTCATAGGCCCTGAGGTCGTAGCCATCAAAAAACAAAGGGATTTTCACGATGAAGGGATCTTCACGATGGAGGGTCCTGCGTTTTGATCGGGAATAGAGCGCGATCAATCTAACAGCGGTGGCGGGTGACGTCGACGGTTTATGCATGCTGGGGGCGACGGCTTCCTAGGATCGTTAAAATGCGTTGCGTATTTTGCATGACATTCTTCTTGCGGCTGGAAGCTTTGTTAACGGCTAGGCGACAGGCTGCTGCGATGTATTTGAAGGTGGAGTAAACGATGTTGCTAAGAAAACTAACGACTGCGGCGGTTCTGGCTCTGGCGGTGCCATCGCTTGGACTGGCTGAGCAGGGGGTCTCTTCGACTGAGGTGCGCTTTGCGCAGGTTGCTGCGCTTGACGGGCCGGCCGCGGCGCTGGGTCAGGGCATGCAGCTGGGACTGGAGGCGGCTTTCGCTGAAGCGAATGCTGCTGGCGGTGTTCACGGGCGCAACATCGTTTTGGATAGCATGGACGACAGCTATGAACCGGATAAGTCTGTGGCGCTGGTCAAACAGGTGATTGCGGATAATCAGCACATCGGCCTGATTGGGGCCGTGGGTACGCCGACCGCTTCGGCGACGCAGCCGATTGCGACCGAGGCTGGGCTGCCCTTCATCGGGCCCTTCACCGGGGCGGGTTTCCTGCGCGATGCCAGCCATGGGAATATCCTCAATGTGCGGGCCACATATGCCGCGGAAACTGAGGCCTGGATTGCCCATCTGGTTGATGAGCAGAACATGAAATCGATCGCGCTTCTGTATCAGGATGACGGGTTTGGCCGTGTTGGTCTGGCCGGTGTGACCGCCGCCCTGGAAAAGCGCGGCATGACGCTGGTGGCCGAAGGGACCTATACGCGCAATACCACTGCCGTGAAAAAGGCGCTGCTGACCATTCGCAAGGCAAAACCTGATGCGGTGGTGATGGTCGGAGCCTATAAGCCGGTTGCTGAGTTCATCAAGCTGTCACGTAAGCTGAAGTTCAACCCGACCTTTGTAAACATTTCTTTCGTCGGCTCCGATGCCTTGGCAAAGGAATTGGGCGACGCAGGCGAGGGTGTCATCATCAGCCAGGTTGTGCCGTTCCCATGGGATCAGTCGCTGCCTGTTGTGGCGCAATATCAGGCAGCACTGAAAGCCGTCGATGCTGACGCCGAGCCGGGTTTTGTGACGCTGGAGGGGTATCTGACCGGACGTCTGGCGATCCGTGCCTTGGAAGACGCCGGCGCGGATCTGACCCGTGACAGCTATCTCGCGGCCATGGCGGGACTGCGCGACGTGGACTTTGGCGGTGTTACCATGCGCTTTGGCCCGGATGACAATCAGGGCATGGACGATGTGTTCCTGACCCATATCACCAAAGAGGGTGGGTTTCAGCCCGTCGTCGCGGGTGGTGAATCTTAACGCAGCAATTGGTCGAGGCACATTCGGTGCCTCGACGACCCTGCGTCTGTCCGGTTTTTCGGGCAGAGCCTAGTAGTTTTAATGACTTACGGGACTAATTATGACCACGCAGACACGTAAACGCGCGACACGGCGGTGGAACCCGTTGTCTAGTATTCGCGCCAAGATGTTTCTCATCCTGCTGGCGATGGCGGGTACTTCGGCGGCGATTGGATACGCTGTGACACAGGCGTTTGAGCAGGTGTCTGCGGATGTGCATGTACTGACCGAGGACAAGCTTCCAGAACTGGAACTCAGCGGTCAGATGACTGCTGCGGCGGCCCGGACGAAAGACGCGATGGTTGCGGTTATGCTGGCGGAGACACCGGGCTCGCTCGACTTCGCAAAAAGCGATGTGACCGCAGCGGTCCGGGCGTTGGACGGCGCGGTAGAGCAGCTGCCGCAGGTGCTGCGTGATGAATTCAAACCCGATGTCGTTATGGTTGAAGAGGCGCTGGAAGCCTCGATCGCGGCGCGCACCGTCGCGTTTAAGAATGCCGCTGCGGTGATCGCCATGATGGAACAGCTTCAAGGCCTTAGCAGTGCCATGCAGGTCACCCTCGCCGAGATGGCGGATAACGCCTATTCGAACCTTTCCAAAGGCGGCGAACAGACGATGTCTGCGGTTGACGCAACATTGGTTGATCTGGTCGAAGTCAAATTCGCCACATTGCAATCCTTGCTGCAGGCGCGGGCGGAGATCAACCTGATCTCTGGTATCGCCTTGGCGATTGGCGAAACCGAGGACCGCGCGATGCAGTCGATCCTGATGGATCTGGCAAAGGCGTCGGATGGTCGCCTGAACGATGTCATCGATATTCTGGAGGTTGAGGCACCCGGTGTGGTGCCGATCTTTGCCATTCGGGACGCCGCCGCTGTATTGCAAAAGGCGGTGTCGCGCGGGCGGCTTCAGTCCAATGCGCTGCGCCAGGAGGTACTGAGTGCACGCCTGTCCAGCGATACGGAACTGTCGACGGCGGTCGATGATATGGTGTTTGAGGTGACACTGGCGGCTGAAGATGCCAGCGACGACAGCAAGAAAGCCATTCAGGGGCTGCTGACCAACGAAGTTGGCTTCCTCAATACCCTGCTGGAGATCAACACCTGGATCAGTAATTTTCAGGTTGCCGCACTGGATGTGGTAACTGCGCAGAGCATTGCGCAGACCCGTGCTGCGGCGGAACCAATGGAGCAAGCGGCAGCGGCCCTGGCCGAGTATAAGACGTTTGACGATGGGCGGCTTGCGACCCAGCTCGATGAAATCATCACTATGGCAGAGCCGGATCAGGGGTTGGCGATTTTCCGCATTGCGTCGCTCACGGCGGATGCGGATGCCACCAAGGAGGCCAATGCAACGGCAAATGCAGTCTTGCAGATTGCCAGCCGGGCGTCCCTTCTGGGGTCAGGCAGCCGGGGCGAAATCGCCTATATGGCCGCGGATATTGCGGTGACGGTCGATGAGGCCTATGCCAATATCGAACGGTTGCTGATGATGGCCGCCGGGTTGTTGGTGATGGCATTGCTGCTGACCCATTGGCTGGTTCAACGCCCGCTGAATGCGATCAGCCGCACCACCGAACGGCTTGCCGATGGTGATCTGAGCCCGATCAACGGGTTTGATCGGACCAGCGACGAAATCTACCGGATTGCACAGGCTCTGACGGTGTTTCGCGATGGTCTTGTCGAAAAAGAGGCGCTGTCTAAAGCCACAGAAGAGGAGCGGGCCGCTCATCAGGCCCAGCAGACCGCTGCAGTCACGGCTATTGGCAATGGTCTGGCACGGCTGGCCCAGGGCGATCTCTCGGCCCGGATCACCGAAGAGCTGACGGAAGGCTATGCGCAGCTGCAGGCCGATTTCAATCTGACGGTCGAAACACTGAGCAGAACGGTGGTGGATATGGTGGATGTGGCCTCGTCCATACGCAACGGTGCGGATGAGATCAGCCAAGCTTCTGATGATTTGTCGCGACGCACGGAAAGCCAGGCTGCGACGCTGGAAGAAACCGCCGCCGCATTGGATGAGCTGACTGCCAGCGTGAAATCCGCCGCCGATGGTGCGCGGGCCGTTGAGGCGACCACCCAAGATGCAAAGAGCGAAGCCGTAAAGAACGGCAGCGTCGTCAACAGCGCGGTCTCTGCCATGACTGATATTGAGGAAAGCTCCAAACATATCGCGCAGATCATTGGCGTGATTGATGATATCGCGTTCCAGACCAATCTTCTGGCGCTGAACGCGGGGGTTGAAGCGGCACGTGCTGGCGATGCCGGTCGCGGCTTTGCTGTTGTGGCTTCCGAAGTGCGGGGGCTGTCGCAACGCACCTCCGAGGCGGCGATGGAGATCAAGACGCTGATCAGCGAAAGCTCGAAAAAGGTCGATTATGGTGTCGAACTGGTGGGCAAGGCTGGCACCGCCCTAAGTGATATCGTGGCCCAGGTCGGGCAGATTTCGCAGCAGGTCTCCGAGATTGCCGATGGTGCTGCCTCGCAGTCTACTGGTCTGCATGAGATCAATATTGGCATGTCGCAGCTGGATCAGGTGACTCAGCAGAACGCGGCGATGGTGGAGGAATCCACTGCGGCCAGCCATATGCTGCGCGGTGATGCGACCAAGCTGGCGGAGCTGGTATCAAACTTCACCGTGGCGGAGGACAATGCACCGGCTGCTGCTGTGGAGACCCAGCCGGATGGATGGGATGAGGATCCTGACGACTGGCAGATGACCGGATGACGATCTCCGTCGTCGGCCCGTTCGACCTTTTGACACCTGCAGTGGCTGATACCGCTGCGGGTGTTTTTTACGTGCAATTTCACATCATAGCAATGCGGCGTGGGAGAGCACAGCATAGGCTGCAACCCCGGCAACCATGGTCCAGATGACATTGTTTGTCAGCGCCGCGATACCGAGAGCAATGGCCGCTGCGACCCATGTCTGGGGCGGTTGGTTTGCCAAGGATGTCGCAACCAGCGAGATCACGATCAAGCCTGGCAAATGCCCCAGCAGCGGGGCAAAGCGTGATTGCTGCACCCGATTGCCTGCGACCAGCCCAAGAACCCGGATTCCGAAGGCCAGCGCCGCAAGGGTCAGAATTAATCCCCATTCGTTAAATGTCATTGCGCCGGTACCTTTCTGCGCGGGTTAAGGAGAAGAACAGCAAGGCCGGTCAATGTACCGATCATTATGGCGTAGGCTGTGGGAACCTGTGCGACGACCAAGGCGAAACTGGCAACAAAGCTTGCCGTCCAAGGCGCGAGATCGCCAGTTCCTTTCCACAGGCCTCGGGCCATCGCAATGAAGGCAGCCGTAAAGGCAAAGCCGAGACCAAAGCGCTCCAGATCGCCGAAACTTGACCCGACCAGCGCGCCGAGGGCCGTTGACAGGGTCCAGACCGATATCATCACGCAGCCAGAGCCGATCAGGAAAGCTGCGCCAATCTGCGGGTTCTTGGCCCGCTCTGCCATCGTCAGGGCCCAGTTTTCATCGCCGGTCATGTGGATCGCCAGCAGTTTTTTCCACAGCGGCAGCCCGTCCAGCAGCGGTATTAGCGAGGCCACGATCCCGATGTAGCGCAGGTTCAGTGCGGCACCGGCCAGCACCGCGCCGAGAAGGGCCGAGCCGCTGGAGAATTGTTCAACCGCAACAATCTGCGAAGAGCCTGCGTGAACCAGACCGCTCATCGTGGCGATCCCCCACCAGGGAAAGCCGATCTGGGCTGCCAAAACCCCAAAAGCAAAACCATAAAGCGATGCGCCCAGTGCCAGTGGCAGGATTGCCAGCGCGCCTTGGGTCAGTGAAGCGGTATGTCGTTGCGGTGTGTGATGTGTCATTCCATGGGTTTATCACCAGTGAGTGATGCGCCATATGGCCCATGATCTTATATTGTGATACCTTCAGATCATTATTTTGGAGAATGTGATGCATGATGATCATGTGGATTCTGCGGACCGCATGTTGCTGACACAGCTGCAGAGGGACGCACGTACAACGGTGCAGCAGATGGCTGAGAGAAGCGGTCTGTCCACGGCCTCGGTCCAGCGCCGCTTGCGGCGGTTGCGCGAGGCAGGTGTCCTGCAGAAGGAAGTCGCGCTGGTTGATCAGCAGAAGGTGGGCCTAGGCGTTACCGCGATTGTTTCGGTGGAATTGGAACGGGATCGGCTGGAACAGATTGACGCGTTCAAACGAAAGGCGCGGATTGATCCGCAGGTGCTGCATTTTTACTGCATCGCGGGGGATGCCGATTTTGTCATGGTTGTGGTGGCGCCGGACATTGCGGGCTACGAGGCATTCACCCATCGGTTTTTCTTTGCTGACAGCAATGTGCGTAAATTCCGCACCTCAATTGTGATTTCGACGGAGAAAAGCACACAGGAGCTGCCGCTGGATATTTAGGGAGCTGACCTTGCCGTCTGTGCGGCGGATCGCAGATCAGCACGGTCAGGTGCGCGGGTGAAGATCGTCGACCACCACCGGGTGCCGATGGTTCGGCCCATGGCCATAGGTAGCCAGATGTGGGTGATCTGCGGGCAGGTCAGGGTGATCATGCGTAGCGGCCTCAGCCTGATGCGCGAGACCGCCATCGTCGCGCCAAAGCCTTGCGGCGAGCAGCAATCCGCCGCCTGCGAGCGTCCCCAGCAGCAGAAACGTGGCGTCGAACCCGGCGCGCGCGCCAATCTGCCCGGCGAGTGGATAGGTCAGCAGCCAGCAAGCGTGGCTGAGCGCAAACTGGGCCGCAAACAGGGCGGGGCGATCCTCGGGAAGGGCAGACCGCCGCAGCAATCGGCCGGTCGGGGTCTGGGCCAAGCTGAAGCCAAATCCGAGCAGGGCCCAAAGAACCACCAGAAGACCAAAGCTGTCGGCCCATGGGCCGATCCACAGGCCGATGGTCAACAGCGCGCCACCCGCCAGCATGGGCGGGCGATCCGGCATATGATCCAGCACCCGTGGCAGCAGGAGGGCGGCCATCATTGAGCCGCCGCCAAAGGCCGCCAGTGCGATGGCAACCTGAGGTTCGTTGAGCGCGAAGTGACCCTTGACCAACACAACGGTGTTGACGATGACCATCGAGGAGGCCGCTGCAACCACCAGATTCAATGCCAGCAGACCGCGCAGTCTTGGGGTGGCGAAATAGAGCCGGATACCGCGCGTTGTGCGGGTCCAGATGCTGCGTGGGGGGCTGGGCTGCGGCGACGGGATCGGCACCGAGACCACCAGCAGAGCGGAGGCAAGAAACCCGATCACGGTTCCGGTAAACAGCACCGGGAAACTAACGACGGTGAGAAGGGCTGCAGCAAGCATTGGCGACAGCAGACTTTCCAGATCATAGGCCAGCCGTGACAGAGATAGCGCGCGGGTATATTCGGCTTCATCAGGCAGCACATCGGGAATGGTGGCCTGAAAGGTTGGCGTGAACCCGGCTGAGGCCGCCTGCATGAGAAGGATCAGACCGTAAATATGCCAGATCTCGGTGACGAAGGGCAAAGCGAGCGCAACAGCGGCGCGGATAAGATCGAGCGATACCAACATGACGCGTCGCGGCAGTTGGTCTGCAAGGGCGGAGGCGATAGGCGCCAACCCGACATAGGCCAGCATCTTGATCGCAAGTGCGGTGCTAAGAACAACACCTGCCTGCTCGCCAGCGATCTGCCAGGCCAGCAGGCCAAGCGCGACCGTGGCAAGCCCGGTTCCCAGCAACGCGATGATCTGGGCAGCTAGAAGATGGCGATAGCTTCGATTTGCGAGAACAGAGAGCATGCCGACCCAGGGTACGTTATTGTCAGGATATGAGTCGGTTCGCCCATCTGATCCGCTCGTCGCTGACCCTAGCTGTCCGCCGGTGATGAGGCAATCGCGGCGCGAACCAGCTCAGCACTGTTTCGGGCTTGAGATTGCAGCCAGCTTACAAGTGTCCTGACCTCCGGGCGGTGGCTGTTGCGATCAGACGGCAGTACCAGATGATGCCCATGCTGGGTCGAAAGCTCCACAGGGCTGGCGCGCAGCAGCGTGCCACGGTCCAGATAGGGGCGCGCAAACACATCGGCCACCAAGGCGACCCCCAGACCCCGATCGGCAAGTTCAAGGGCAATCAGCGACTGGTCGACTTTGTAGGCTGGTTCAGGGATTGCGGCCTCTGGGTTGTGGCGCGCAAAGAAATGACGCCAAGTGTCGACGACACCGGTCATTTCAATCAGCGGCAACCTGTGCAGATCGGGATAAGGTGCGCTGCCAAGCAGGCCGGGTGCGGCAACCGCAATCACCTTGTTCTGCATTAATGGTACGACGGCTCCATCGCGCCAGCTGCCATCGCCATAGCGAATGTCGATATCGATGGCTTCCCCTTGGGACAATTCGCTCCACGAGGACGACAGCACCCGCAGCCGACTGTCAGGGTAACGTGTTTTGTAATCCTCAAGCAGCGGCATCAGCCACAGAAGGTTCAGCGAGGTAAGACAGCGGAGCGTCACCTCCTGCTGGACCCCGTTGCCAAAGAGATTCCAGGTGGTGGCGCCGATATCCGCAAATGCTTTGGCCACGATTGGAAGATAGGCATGTCCCAGACGGGTCAGGCTGAGCAATTTGTGGTCGCGGTGAAACAGCTTGTGCCCCAACTGCGCCTCTAGCCCGCGCACCTGATAACTGACCGCTGAGGGGGTGAGGCCGAGCTCCTCCGCAGCCTGTGTGAAACTGCCGTGGCGGGCGCTGGCGTCAAAGGCGCGGAGCCAGGTCATTGGGGGGAGATCACGATACATGCGGTCAGAATACCCTCGCTGCGAATTTTTTTAAGGTGCTGACGAATTATTTTTCGTTTCTGGATTTGTCGCATGCTTTGTAACGATCTGACGACAGGAGATATGCGAGCGGTCGGGCAAGTGACGGGATTTGATTACATTGTTATTGGTGCGGGATCTGCTGGATGTGTGCTGGCGGACCGTCTGAGCCGATCCGGGCGGCATAAGGTGCTGATCCTGGAGGCCGGCGGGCGCGGGCGCTCTCCCTGGATTGCGCTGCCGTTGGGGTATGGCAAGACCTTCTTCGATCCGGCGGTGAACTGGAAATACGAAAGCGTGCGCGAGGAAGCGCTGGCCGGGCGCGCAGGGTATTGGCCGCGCGGCAAGTGTGTTGGCGGCTCCGGCGCGATCAATGCGCTGGTCTATGCGCGGGGATTGCCCCAGGATTTTGACGATTGGGAGGCCGCAGGTGCCACAGGCTGGGGCTGGACGTCCGTCCGGCAGAGCTACGAGGCGATGGAAACTCAGGTTGCGCCGGATGGACAACGCCGCGGGAGCGGCCCGCTGCATGTGCAGGATGTGTCGGATCAGATCCATCCGGCGAACCGGCATTTTTTTTCGGCGGCGGCTGAACTGGGACTGCCAAGAACCGATGATATCAATGATCCGGGTGGCGAAGGTGCGACGGCCTATCGGATCAATACCAGCGGCGGACGGCGGATGCATTCCGCAAGGGCGTTTCTTACCCCTGCGTTGAAACGTAAAAACGTGACCTTGATGACTGACGCACTGGTCGAACGGATCACCTTTGAGGGGCGCCGCGCTGTTTCGGTTCAGGTGCGGCGGCGGGGAAAATCCATGTCGATAGCGGCGGGACGGGAGATCGTTCTTTCTGCGGGCGCGGTTGCTTCGCCCGGGCTGCTGCAAAAATCCGGCATTGGGCCTGCGGAGCTGTTGCGGCGACATGGAATTGCGATCGTTGATGATCAGCCGCAGGTTGGCGGCAACCTGCAGGATCACTTGGGGATCAACTATTATTTCCGCGCCACCGAGCCGACATTGAATAACGTCCTGTCGCCATTGACGGGGAAGATCCGCGCGGCGCTGCACTACGCCCTGTGGCGGCGGGGGCCGCTGGCGCTGTCGGTGAACCAATGTGGCGGCTATTTCCGAAGCGCGCAGTCGCTGACGCGGCCTGATCAGCAACTCTACTTCAACCCGGTGACCTATACGACAACACCGGAGGGCACGCGCGAGGTGATCCGGCCTGATCCCTTTGCCGGGTTTATTCTCGGCTTTCAGCCGAGCCGCCCGACAAGCCGGGGGCGGATCGATATCTGTAGCGCTGATGTTAGCGCAGCACCGCTGATCCGGCCCAATTCGCTCGCAACCGAGGAAGATCGCTCACAGGTCATTGCCGGTGGGCGGCTCTGTCAACGGCTGGCCACAACCCCGGCGCTGGATGGTCTGATCGAAGCGGCGATGGGGACGGACCTGCGACAGATGGCGGATGCGGATATCCTATCTGATTTTCGCGAACGTTGTGGCACGGTGTTTCATCCCGTCGGCACTTGCCGGATGGGCACAGATGCCAGCACGAGTGTTGTCTGTCCGAAGCTGAAACTGCATGGGCTTGACGGTGTTCGGGTGGTGGATGCCTCTGTCTTTCCCAATATCACTTCGGGCAATACCAATGCCCCGACCATGATGCTGGCCCATCGGGCCGCGGATCTTATTCTGGAGGCGACATGACCACGCCCTATTCAGCATCCGGCGCCGTCCCCGTTGGGGCCGGTCGTGGCAAAGAGGACAGCGGTCCCCGAATACGTCGTATTGAGACCTTTTGCAGCCCACTTGTCGGCTTTGTTCGGGTGACCTCTGAGGATGGGCGGCAGGGCTGGGGGCAGGTTTCGACCTACAACAGCGATCTGACCTGCGAGATCCTGCATCGGCAAGTGGCACCTTGGGCTTTGGGGCGGGGTATGGATGCGATGGAGGCGGTGATCGCGGAGATCCCGTTGCGAGAGCACAAATATCCCGGCACCTATTTGCGGCGTGCGATGGCAGGGCTTGATACAGCGGTCTGGGATTGGCGCGGTCGGGTGGCGGAAAAGCCTGTTGCGGAATTGCTGGGGGGATCATCGGGTCCGATCCGCGCCTATGCGTCGTCGATGCGCCGCGACATCACGCCCAAGGATGAGGCGGAGCGGCTGAAAGCGCTGCGTGATGATTTCGGGTTTGATGCCTTCAAGGTGCGGGTTGGCGCCGAATGTGGCGAAGATCGCGACGAATGGCCGGGGCGGACAGAGGCAATCATTCCCCAGATTCGCACGGCTCTGGGGGAGGGGGTGGCGCTCCTGGTTGATGGCAACTCCGGGTTCTCGCCCAAACGCGCGATTGAGGTGGGGCAGCTGCTGCAGGATCACGGATATGAGCATTTTGAGGAACCCTGCCCCTATTGGATGCTGGAGCAGACCGCAGAGGTGACTCGTGCGCTGGATTTGAACGTTGCAGGTGGTGAGCAGGATTGGGATTTGCAGACCTGGCACCGTATGATTGAGATGCGCGCGGTTGATATCATTCAGCCTGATATTCTCTATCTAGGTGGGATGACGCGGAGCATGGAGGTTGCCCGGCTTGGCGCTGCGGCCGGGCTGCCGTGCACGCCTCATTGCGCAAACCTGTCGATGGTGACGCTGTTCACGATGCATATGATGCGCGCCGTTGATCTGCCCGGGCGCTATCTGGAGTTCTCCATCGAGGGCGAGGACTATTACCCCTGGCAGCGCGATCTCTTTGTCACCGATCCGTTTGTGATCTGCGATGGGCAGGCCACGGTCAGCGAGGTGCCCGGGTGGGGCGTCGAGATCAATCCTGAGTGGCTGGCCACGTCGAAATACACCTGTAGTGAGGATACCCCATGAGCGCTGATGGATTGATTGCCGCCTATTTTGATACCGGAGCGCTGCCCGATCTGCCGCGTGATCATTTCATTGATGGGCGCGCTGTTGCGCCCGGAGCCGGGGGGCGGATGGAGAGTTTCGACCCCGGACGGGGCACTGCCTTTGCTGACTTTGCTGCGGGCGATGCGGCTGATGTCGATCATGCGGTGACCAGCGCCGTAGCAGGATTTGAGATCTGGAGTGCCACACCTCCTGCGCGGCGATGCGCCATCCTGAACGAAGCGGCCCGGCTGATGCGGCACGAGGCGGAGCATCTGGCCGTTGTCGAATGCGTGGATAGCGGCAAGACGCTGGCGGAGGCGCGCGGCGATATCGCGGGGTCTGCCCGGTTGCTGGAGTATTACGCCGGTGCTGCGGACAAATTGGATGGCCGCAGCGTGAACCTCGGCAATGACAATGCCGCGTTCACCCTGCGTGAACCGGTGGGCGTGACCGCGCATATCGTGCCGTGGAACTATCCGACCTCGACCTTGGTTCGCGGGATTGCACCGGCGCTGGCGGCAGGGTGTTCCGCGGTCGTTAAACCGGCAGAGACAACGCCGTTCACGGCCCTGATGATTGCCGATCTTCTGATCCGGGCGGGGTTGCCTGCGGGCGTGGTCAATGTGGTGACCGGCACCGGAATTGCTGCGGGCGCGCCGTTGGTACGCGATCCCCGTGTGCGGCATGTCACCTTCACGGGTTCGGTGGCAACTGGGGTTGGTGTGATGCAGAGCGTGGCCCCCAACGTGACCGGGCTGACGCTGGAGCTGGGGGGCAAATCCCCTCTTGTTGCCTTTGGTGATGCGAATGTGGACGCTGTGGTTGAGGGCGCATTGTGGGCGATTTTCTCGAACGCGGGGCAGATCTGTTCCGCTGGTTCGCGGCTGGTGATCCACCGCAGTCTTCATGCAGAAGTGCGCGACAAGCTGGTCGCGCGGGCGCAGAGGCTGCGGGTTGGCCACGGGTTGCGCGGGCCGGATATCGGAGCGGTAAACTCAGCCCGGCATTTGGCGCAGATAGACGATCATGTGAGCCGCGCCCGGACGCGCGGGGTCGAGATTGTTACCGGTGGCGAGATTTTGACCGATGTTGAGAGCGGGAAGGGCTGGTTCTATGCACCAACCATTCTGGATGACCTTGCAGCCAACGATGATGCCGTCCTGCAGGAGATTTTTGGCCCTGTGTTGGCAATTCAGGTCTTTGAGGACGAGGCTGAGGCGCTGGCACTGGCCAATGGCACCGAGTTTGCGTTGGCTGCCGGTATCTATACCAAGGATATCGCGACCGCGCTGCGTATGGCCCGGCGGGTTGATGCCGGGCAGGTGACAGTCAATGACTATTGGGCGGGCGGTATTGAGCTGCCGTTTGGTGGCAATCGAAAATCGGGGTTCGGGCGAGAGAAGGGGCTGGAAGGTCTGGATGCCTACACCAGAAGCAAGGCAGTTACGTTGGCCGTTTGACCGATTGCGCTAGGGTTGGGTGCAGAATTGATGAAAATCGACAAAAACACTCGCCTTTGTGGTTGCAGCGGCGTCGGAGTCGTCCCATGTGTGTGCGAGATGCCCGGTAACGCATAAGGTCAGATATGCCCAAGACGCCCAGCCCCTGTATTGATGTCTGTAAATTCAAACGTGAGGGTCACTGTATCGGCTGTTCGATGACCAAAGCGCAGAAGTCACTCTTCAAGGGGTTGAAGAAGGACAGCCATCGGCGGGCTTTTGTCACAATGCTGACCTCGCAGCAGGGGCAGTTGGGTAAATACACTCATTGGGATATCGCCTACCGCAAGAAGCTGGTGAAACGAAAAATCGCGGCCGAGGAGATCCTCTGACCGCGATCAATCTAGTGTTGCCCAACCTGATTTGGTGAGGCTTAGCCTGCAAGATGTGAGCGCAGGAACCAGGCGAATTTTTCATGTGTCTGACCGCGCGCGATGCAGAGATCCTCGGTCAGTGTGTCGCCGTGATCGGCGGCCAGTGCACCACAGCCAGCGAGAGTTGAGGCCAACGTCTCCTGTGCCTCCATCATGATGCGGATCATTTCCTGATCTGTGGCATGGCCGTCATGCTCGGCCACTTTGGAGCGTTTCAGCATCCCGGCCAAGGTCCCTTCGGCATGGACGTCCAGTGCGCGCACACGCTCCGCCAGATCATCTTGTCCGAGGAAGTGATCTTCGTAGATCTTTTGGAACAGATCATGCAGAGGGCCGAATGCCATGCCTTTAACGTTCCAGTGAAAATTCTGGGCCAGCATCGTTGTGACAGCGGTTTCTGCCACGGATTGGTTCAGGGCGTCGGCGATTGCGGTTTTTGCATCGGTCGAAAGTGCAGCAGCGGTCTGTGTCATCGTGTTCCCCATTATTCCGTAATAAAATAGCTGGCTGGCAGGAAGCTGGCTTGCTGTAAGCCATATAATACCCGACAAGACGCATAGATCAAGAGTTTTTAGAACGATTCTAAATCTTAGGAAATTGCTCGGAAATACGGCCCAGTAAAAACCCGATGTAACGGCGGCGGGCGGGGTCAATTTGCGACCTCAGCAAAAATCCGAGGCTGTCATAATCCTGCGCGGCAACCCGCGACAGACAGCGCAAAACCCAGGCTTCGTCGAATGAGATCTCCGTGGTGCCGGGGCGAAACCACTTGATTCGGCGGGGTAGGGCTTCAGGCAGGCATTTTACGAATGTGTCGATATAGGTGCGTCTGGCGTCTTCCCCATCGACGCAAAGCAGGGCGCAGGCCTCGAACAGGTCAGTGCGTGCCGCAGCTCGGCAACCCATCGCGGCAAGACGCAAGGTGTTGAGAATGCTATATTCATGTTCGTTGAACACAGGCGTTTGGCGCAAGTCATCAGGGGCCTGCGCTTGCGGCAGGGGCAATGTCTGCACTGGCATCATCGGTGGTGGATCCGTCTGCTGAAACCCGCGTTCGGGCGTTCTGAATAATTCCTGACTAAATATATTGGTTTTAGGTCTGCTCACAAGAGGAGAAGGCCCGCTTCCTGCAGAATTCACGCATCGCGCATTGTTCGGCGCGGATGGCAGAACTGGGGTTAGGCGCGGTTTTCGGCGACCAATGTCAGCAGCTCTTCCTTGGTCCGGGAAATATGCCGGGTCAGGGCGGCACAGGCGGCATCGATATCGCGCGCTTGGGCCAGGGCCAGGAGATCGCGGTGCTCTGCCTTGGCGGGTTCGCGCTGTTTCATCACACTCAGATGCATGCGGATGAACCGGTCGGAATGGAGGCTGAGTCCCTGCAGCACCTCATTGGTCAGTTTGCGCTCAGCCGCAGCATAAAGTGCGGAGTGATAGCGGTGATTCAGCGCGCCCCAAGTGGCGACGTCATCGGCGTCATAGGAGGCGTCCATCTCATCCAGGATCTGGCTGCATCGGGCGAAATCCGTTGTGGTCATCGCGGGGATCGAGCGGCGAAACAGATCGACCTCGACCAGAATGCGCAGATCAAAGATCTCCGCGATTTCGCGTAGCGAGTGTTTGGTTACCGTGGCCCCGCGATTGTTCGTGAACAGCACCAGCCCTTCGGCGTCCAAGCGCTTCAGCGCCTCGCGCACCGGCATGCGCGACACGTCATATTCTTCGGCCAAGGCCTCCTGACGGATCGGTTCACCTTCCGCCAGTTCGCCGCTCAGGATGCGTTCACGCAGATCGGCGGCGATAACGTCGGGAAGGGTATTGCGGGAGATGGCACGCCTAGCTGCCATTGAGACCTCATCAGTGGTGGTTGCGTTTGCTGCCTTCCGGCTGCGATTGGTCGGGTGTGCCCTGTTGTGGCCGACCGATCAAGTAGATCGGCATCAGGCGCCCCAGGTGTCACTGAGGCGATAGCCTGTTGGCCAGGGATCGTCAGGGTCCAGCATGTGTTGGTGGGTGCCAGTGATCCACCCCCGGCCGCTGATCTCTGGCACGATTGCAGCGACATCGCCCACAGTGGTCTGCGCCGCGATCCGGCCCTTGAAGCTTGAGCCGATGAGAGAAATCGCCTCGAAGTCCTGATCCGCGGTCATCTGCCCCTTGGCGAGCATCAGAGCCATCCGGGCTGAAACCGCGGTGCCGGTTGGAGAGCGATCGACCTTACCCGGCTGGATGGTGACGGCTGAGCGACTGCGCAGACCTGTTGGGGTCGACGTGAGCGGTCCGCAGAATGCGCAGAAAGAAATGTGAGCCCAGTCCGGGTTGGTGGGATGGGCAAACCCCAGCTGCTCATTTGCTGCATCAAGGATGCGGCTGCCGATCTGAGCCAGCGTTTTGGCTTCCGCCTCGCAGATCTCAAGTTCCAGATCCGCAGCCTGAACCACCACAAAACTATCGCCGCCATAGGCGGTATCTACATGTAGCGTTCCGATCCCCGGGACATTCAGCGGCACGCCTATTTCGCGGGCAAAGCTGGGGACATTTTGAACGTAAATGCGTTCCGCCTTGCCGTCCCTGCAATCGGCGCGTACGCGCACCAAGCCACCGGGCGCCTCCAGTGTCAGATGGGTCTCTGGCTCCTGCATCGGCAGGATGCCACTGTCCAGAAGGACGGTGGCAACGCAGATCGAATTTGATCCCGACATCGGGGGCGTGAACTCGGGTTCCATGATGATGAAGCCCATATCGGCATCCGGATGCTTCGGTGGCACGAGAAGGTTCACATGTCGAAACACGCCACCGCGCGGTTCATTTAACACGAAGTTCCGCAGGGTCTGATCCTCTGCGATGAAAGAGCGCTGTTCCCAGAGGGTGGCGCCCGGCGGCGGGGCGACGCCGCCAACAATGACATCCCCTACTTCTCCCTCGGCATGAGCGGAAATCACGTGTACGGTCTTTGTGCTGCGCATCGGGCCTCTCTGAGGTTTGAAACAAGGAAAACGCCTGGATTGGTAAACTATAGGTCATTTATGATGTAGCACTTCAATAAATTTTAGTATACGTTTTCCTGGTACTCGCAGTTTCGCTATCTGCAATCCGCCCCGAATGATCAGTCTGATGTCTCTGGGCGGTATGATGCGAGGCTCGCCGTAACTTTCAGGATATCGACATGGACGTCTCAGGCACGCGCAAACCAGTAACGAACAAAAGAAGCCGGAAGAAAGACAACCCTGAACAGTTGGGCCATGCCATCCGCCGCCGTCGCAAAGCGATGGGAATGACGATGGTGCAGGTTGCCGAGGAGACCGAACTGACGCCCGGATTTATCTCACAGGTGGAGCGCGGCATCAGCACGCCGTCGCTATCGTCTCTGTTGTCGATTGCTGCTTCTCTGCAAACCACCGTGGAACAGCTGTTGAGTGTCGATGAGGAATTTCGGGAATATATTCATAAAGATAATCGGCATACCTACGCATTGGGCGTAAACGGGAGGCTCTACGAAAAACTGGGGCCGGGGTTCTCCGGCGCGCTGTGCTATCCTTCCATCATTCATCGACCTCCCGGCCACGTGTCGGAGAAGATGTGCCATGAGGGGGAGGTGTTCTGTTACCTGATTTCGGGACAGCTCGAATATCATCTGGGCGATGCGGTACATATCATGTCACCGGGGGACACTGTCCATCATGACTGCTCAAAACCACATTATTCGATTGTGTTGAGCGATGAAGAGGCTGTCGAACTTTGGGTCAGCACCATGCCGATGAAGAGCGCGTCGCACTGAGCTGGTTGCCCGGATCAGACTTTCATCAGCCGAATAAGGGCTCTGATCCCCTCGCGACATGTTTTGCTAAAAATAATTTTAGTAATTTTAAAACTCGCGCTATGCTCCTCCCCATGAGACGGAGAATCGATCTGGGAGGATCTCACAAATGACAAGAAAACTGGTGGCGGCTGCAGCCGTCCTGACCACAGCATTGACCGGGCCGGCTTTGGCGCAGGATCGCGGTGGCGTGCTGAATTTTGCCCGCTATGATGGCTCCACGCTGATTGATCCGATCTATGCAGACCGGAACCCAGATATCTGGATGGTTGGCAGCCTGTTTGACACGCTGTTGCGCTCCAGTCAGGATGGGAATTCCGTCGTACCTGGCCTCGCCGAAAGCTATGCTGTGTCTGACGATGGCACTACCGTGACGCTTACCTTGCGCGAGGGCATCAAGTTTTCCGACGGGACGCCGCTCACTGGTGAAGATGTGGTGTTTTCGCTGAATCGAGCACGCGATGCTGATCTAAGTCCTTGGGCAGGTCTTCTCGGAACATTGGATACAGTTGCCAATAATGGAAATGAGATCACGCTGACGCTTTCGGCGCCTGACCCCACGATCCTGTCGATGCTCGCCACCTTCACAACCGGCGTTGTCTCCAAGGCGCGGTTTGAGGCCGCCGATGGCGCGACCGATCAGGAGAAATCCGCAGCCATCTTTGCCGCAAAAAGTACTGGCGTTGGCACCGGACCCTTTTACCTCTGTGGGTTCGAACAGGGGACCTCAATGGATTTCTGCGCCAATGAGCACTACTGGCGCGCTGGTGCCGACGGCAAACCGCTGCCCTATCTGGACGGTGTGCATTTTGAAATCATTCCGGATGATGCCACCCGAATCCTGAAGCTTCAGGCGGGCGAGATGGACGCGGCAGAGTTCATCCCGTTCTCGCGCGTGGCCGAGCTGGAAGCGGATCCGAAGATTGACATGAATCTGTTCCCCTCAACCCGGATCATCTATTCGCCGATCAATACGCGCCCGACGCGGGCGGATGGATCGCCCAACCCGCTGGCTGATGCGCGCGTGCGCCAGGCGCTGAACTATGCCACCAACAAGAAGGCGCTGATTGGCCTGGTGCTGCAGGGGGCTGGCAAGCCGATGACCTCGCCGCTGATGGCGGCGGCGACGCAGTTGGCCACCGAAACGGATCCGCTCTACGGCTATGATATGGACAAGGCAAAAGCGTTGATTGCGGAGGCTGGTCTGGCGGCGGGCACTGAGATCACCTTTACCACCCTGGCCGGATCCGCCGATGACAGTACCATCTTTGCAGCGCTGCAGCAGATGTGGGCGCCTTTGGGCATCCAGCTGAAGGTGGAGCAGGTGGACAATGCCACCCGTGGTGCCAAAAACCGGTCGGGTGAGTTCGACATCCACACCTATGGCTGGGTCAATGACGTGAATGATCCAAGCCAGGTTACCGGCTGGCTGGGCTATTTCCCAACGGCGAAGGCGGTTGGCACCGGCTGGGAGAACGAGAAGTTCAACAGCCTGTTCGAAGCCTCGGCGACGGAAATGGATGCGGACTCGCGGGCCGGCCAATACGCCGAAATGCAATCAATCTATGCAGAGGCGGCGCCATTGCTGTTCATGTATGAGACGCCGTTTGCCGTAGCCCTGTCCGAGACTGTCAGCGGATATGTGCAGACACCGTTGGGCAACAACCTGTTCGAGGAGGCGTCGATCAGCCGCTGATCGACCGCTTTGGACAACCACGCGCCGTCAGCCTCGTGGCTGGCGGCGCCGATGAACGGATGCCGAAATGGCCACTATTCAGTATATTCTCAAGCGCCTGGCACTGATGGCCGTGACCTTCTTTCTGGTCATGATCATTATCTTTTTGCTGGTACGCTTGTTGCCAGGAGACCCGGCTATCGCCATTGCAGGGGACCGTGCGTCTGACGCCGATCTGGCTGCTATTCGTGAACGATTGGGACTGAACCAACCCCTGGTGATCCAGTTCTGGCAATTCCTGTCGAACACTGTTCAGGGGGATCTGGGGCGTTCGATCCTGATGCGCGCACCGGTGATGGATGTGATTGCCAGCCGCCTGCCGACCACGCTGTTTCTGACCACCTATGCGGTGGCCTTGTCCGTGCTGATTGCGGGACCTCTGGCTTTTGTTGCTGCACTTAACCGGGGGCGCTGGCCAGATGCGGTGATCCGGACGGTCTTTCAGGTCGGTCTGTCGATGCCGGTGTTCTATATCGGTTTGCTCTTGCTCACCTTTCTGGCGGCACAGCTGCGCTGGTTCCCGGTGGGCGGATATGGCGACAGTTTTGCAGAGCGGCTCTATCACCTGTTTCTGCCATCGGTGGCGGTGGCGCTTTATACCTCTGCGATCATCATGCGGAACCTGCGGTCGGCCATCGTTGAGGTGGTGGATGCGGAGTATGTTGAATTCGCCCGCGCCAAGGGGTTGTCGGCCTGGCAGATCCTTGGACGGCACGTGCTGCGGAACGCGCTGATTTCCACGGTCACGCTGCTTGGCCTGTCCATCGGCAATTTGATGAGCGGCACCCTGGTTACCGAGACGGTGTTTGCGGTGCCGGGGGTAGGCCGGTTGATGCTGGAGGCGATTTTTGCCCGTGACTATCCGCTGATTCAGGGGCTGACCCTGACCTTTGCTGTGCTGGTGTCGATCGTATTCCTGCTGACCGATCTGATCCAGAGCGCTCTAGACCCGAGGATGCGTCTGACATGACTGATGCCACACTCCTGTCGCCCGAGGCGACACGCCCGCAGCAGAGCCGGTGGCAGATTGCCCTGCGCAAACCCGGTTTCATGATTGGTGTCGCCATCATCGCAGTCTCGACGCTGCTGGCCATCGCGCCGGGCCTGTTCGCCCCATATGATCCGAACTTCATCGATTATAACGCGGTGCGGCAGCCGCCGAGCTGGGCGCATCCCTTTGGCACAGACATGCTGGGCCGGGACAGTTTGAGCCGGGTCATCTCGGCCTATTCGGTGAATATGCAGATGGCGGTTCTGGCCACGGTCTTTGCGATGCTGATCGGTGTCACAATTGGCGCATTGGTTGGATATTATCGTGGTATCGCGGACATGATCTTTGGTCGGGTGGTGGATGCGGTCATCACCTTTCCGTTTCTGGTTCTGGTGATCGCGGTTGTTGCCGTTCTGGGGCCGGGACTGATCAATATGTATATCGCCATCACTGTGGTTGGCTGGGTGTATTACGCGCGCCTGATGCGTGCCGAGGTGATCACCCAGATGGGCAATGACTATGCTTCGGCGGGGGTGGTCATGGGGTATTCTGACCGGCGGGTTATTTTTCGCCACCTGCTGCCCAATGCGATCACCCCGGTGATTGTCTACTGGATGACGGATATGTCGCTGGCAATCCTTCTGGGGTCATCGCTGGGATACCTCGGTCTGGGGGCGCAGCCGCCGCAGGCTGAATGGGGTGTCTTGATTGCCGAAGGACGCAATTTCATCACCACGGCTTGGTGGCTCAGCCTGATGCCGGGCATCGCCATCGTGCTGACCGGGATCGGGTTCTCGCTGATCGGCGACGGGCTGGCTGATCTGTTGCGGCCTCGCGGTTGAGGGGAAAGAGATTATGACCATGAAAGAGACACAACCGGTTCTGGAGGTTCGCAACCTCTGCACGACGTTCAAGCGCGGCGGTGTGCTGCTGCCGGCGGTACGCGATGTCAGCTTTGATGTGCGACAGGGTGAGGTTCTTGGCCTCGTTGGTGAGAGCGGATCGGGTAAGAGCGTCACCCTCAGGTCGATCCTGGGGCTGACCCGGCGTCACGGCGAGGTCACGGGTGAGGTGCGCTGGCAGGGGCGGGATATTTCCCGCCTGTCGGATCGGCAGTTGCGCCAGGTGCGCGGCGGCGAGGTTGCAATGATTTTTCAGGAGCCGATGACCTCGCTTAACCCCCTGTTGACCGTGGGTTTGCAACTGATCGAGACGCTGAAGGCCCATACTGATCTGTCTCGCGCTGCGCGCCGGGACCGGGCGATTGAGATGCTGGATCACGTCGGGATCCCCGCCGCGGCCTCTCGGTTGCAGGACTATCCGCATCAGTTTTCCGGCGGCATGCGCCAGCGGGTGATGATCGCCATCGCGCTGGCGGCGGAGCCAAAGCTATTGCTGGCGGACGAGCCGACCACCGCGCTGGATGTCACCATTCAGGCGCAGATCCTCGATCTGATCCTGCGTCTGTCACAGGAGATGAACATGGGGGTTATTCTGGTCACCCATGATTTGGGTGTGGTGGCGCAGACCTGTGAAAACGTTGCGGTGATGTATGCCGGGCGCATTGTGGAACAGGGGGCGGTGCGGCAGGTGCTGCGCGCGCCAAGGCATCCCTATACCGCGGGGCTGATGCGTTCGGTGCCGCAGGATATTGCCCCGCGCACGCCGCTCTATTCCGTGCCGGGCACACCGCCGAGCCTTGAGATGCTGCCGCGAGGCTGCGCCTATGCACCGCGTTGTGAGGTGCGGACGGAAGCCTGCCTGAGCAAGAGGCCTCCGCTGGAAACCATCAGTACCGGGCGGCGCGCGGCCTGTTTCAATCCGGTTCCCGCAATTCAGGGAGAAGTGGCATGACGCATCCGGTGATGGAGATTGACGACCTCAGCCTGACCTTTCAGCTGCCGCGCAGCTTGGTTGATGTGATACGCAAACAACCCGGGCGCGCAGTGCGGGCGCTGAATGGTGTCAGCCTGGCGCTGCAGAAGGGGGAAACCCTTGGCGTCGTTGGTGAATCCGGATGTGGAAAATCCACGTTGGCGCGCTGTATTGTGCGTCTCTATCAGCCGCAGGGTGGCAGTATTCGCCACCATGGGCAGGATATCTTTGCCGAGGGTGCGCGCCGTGATCGCAGCTATAACCGCCGCGTGCAGATGATGTTCCAGGATCCCTATTCTTCGCTCAATCCGCGTATGACCTGTGGTCAAATCCTGAGCGAAGCCCTGCACGTGCACAAAATGCGCCCAGCGGATGAAATTCCTGCGCGGGTGGAGGAACTGCTGGAGTTGGTCCGGCTGCCAGCCGATGCGGCTCAGAAACTGCCGCATGAGTTTTCCGGTGGTCAACGCCAGCGGATTGCAATCGCGCGCGCGCTGGCGGTGGAGCCTGAGGTGCTGATTGCGGATGAGTTGGTGTCGGCGCTGGATGTCTCAGTTCAGGCGCAGGTGGTGAACCTGCTCTTGGAATTGCAGGAGCAGCTGGATCTGACCATCCTGTTTGTGGCCCACGACCTGCGACTGGTGCGTCATGTCTCGCACCGGGTGGCGGTGATCTATCTGGGCCGTATCGTTGAAATAGGCGACAGTGAGACCCTGTTTGCAAACCCTGCGCATCCTTATTCGCAGGCGTTGCTGAGTGCGGCCCCCTCGCTTGACCCGGATGACACGGGCGATGCGATCCGGCTGGAGGGAGAGTTGCCCTCACCCTTGAATGTACCACCGGGGTGCCCGTTTCATGTGCGCTGTGCTCATGCCGCTGATGTCTGCAGGCGGGATGTTCCGCGCTTGCGCCCCCTTGGCGACCGCGGTGAGGTCGCCTGCCATCTTGCTGAAGAGATCTCCCAAAATGCCTGACACTCTGAGCAACCCGCCTGCGGCGGCGCGCATCGCCGATCTACGTTTGGAACTGGCCGCCCGCAATCTTGATGCTTTCATCCTGCCCCGGTTTGATGCCCATCAGGGTGAATATGTCGCCCCGCATGACGAACGCTTGGCCTATGTCACCGGGTTTACCGGCTCCGCCGGAATGGCGATTGTAACGACGGAGACTGTCGCGGTTTTTGTCGATGGGCGTTACAGTGTGCAGGTCGCCAATGAATGTGCAGGCCCATGGTTTTCGCGGTTGCATATCTTTGATCAGCCGCCGGAACACTGGCTTTCCTCGGTCGCGCGGGAGGGTTGGCAGGTGGGGTGTGACCCGATGCACCTGCCGCCCGGTTGGTATGATCGGTTTTCTGCGGCCTGCGCGCAGGCAGGCGCCGTGATGCAGCCGCAGCAGGACAATCCGGTGGATGCCATCTGGCAGGATCAGCCGTCCCCGCCATCGGGGCAGGTGACAGTATTCCCTGTGCAATTGTCCGGGCGAAGCTGCGCTGAAAAATGCGCAGATATGGTTGCGCATCTAAACGAGAAAGGCGCTGAATGTTTGGTCGAGACCCAGCCGGACAATATCGCCTGGCTGCTAAATTTGCGCGGAGATGATGTGGCGTTTAATCCGATGCCGCAATCGTTTCTCATCGCGGATCGGACCGGCGAAGTTTCCTGGTTCGTTAATCCAACCAAGCTGAATGAGGCGGTGCAGGATCATCTTCCCGCCGCCGTGACTGTCTATCCGATGTCAGAGTTTCTGACCACTCTGCGCCGTCGATGCGTTGCGGGCGTAGCGGTGCTATTCGACCCTGATTTCTCGCCTGTGGCTGTCCGGCAGACCATTGCAGAAGCAGGGGCCACACCGGTTCCGATGGCCAGTGCATTGACCCGGGCGAAAGCGATCAAGAACCCGGTGGAACTGACGGGTCTGCAAAACTGTCATGTTCAGGATGGTGTTGCCTGGGCCGAGTTCTCATGCTGGCTCGCTGAAACGGTTCCGGCCCGTGCCGCACTTGGCCATCCGGTGACAGAGCGCGAAGCTGAAGAGAAAATCTTGTCCTTTCGACAGGACCGCCCGGGTTTCCTGAGCGAGAGTTTCCAGACCATCTCCGCCGCTGGGGGGAATGCTGCCATGTGCCACTACGCAGCCACCAATGGTCGGAATGCGCCGATACTGCCAGAACATCCCTATCTGTTGGACAGCGGCGGCCAATATGAGACGGGCACCACGGATGCCACGCGCAGCTTTGCGTTTGATCTGCGCCCCGAGGGCTACGACCGGGCTTACACGGCTGTGTTCAAAGCCTTCCAGGCGCTTGCCACACTGCGGTTTCCACGCGGCACCCAAGGGCACCACATTGATGCGATCTGCCGACGACCGCTCTGGGATCTGGGCCTTGACTACGATCATGGCACCGGTCACGGGATCGGGCACCGGCTATCAGTTCACGAACATCCTCAGCGCATCGGCAAGCCATATAACCCGGTGGATCTGACGGCTGGTATGGTGGTGTCGATTGAGCCGGGCTATTACGAGGCTGATAGGTTTGGTATCCGCATTGAGAATCTCTTTGAGATCATTGAAGAAACGGATGGTTTCTTAGCGTTTCGCAATATGACGTGGGCACCGATACAGACAGACATGCTGATCCCTGCTGACTTGAGTGCGGCTGAACGGCTGTGGCTGAACAGCTATCATCAACAGGTGTTGCAACGGCTTGCGCCGCTGCTGAGCGAGCCCGCACACAGGTGGCTGTCTTCAGTGACTGCGGAGATCTGATAGGATCGCTATTGCGTTGGGGCGGTGGTCGCAGCCGTGGGAAATTTGTCTTCAATCTGAGTGAAATCTGCTGGGTAAACCTGTTCGGACACACGCTTTGAAAGCATGGATCAACACTTTGTTCAGGCGGATGTGGGAGAGATCGTTAACGACGAGCCTTCCAAGTGGAGATTTCAATGCCAGCTCTGTTCAATACAATTTCAGGCAAGCTTCTTGCCGCAACCACGGTTGCTATCACCGGGTTGATGCTGTGCTTCAGCGTCTTCACGGCTCTTAATGAGTCCAAGCAGGTTCGAGAACGGGTCCTAGAAGGCGCGTCCCAGCGCGCCTCGGACATTTCCCAGAGCCTGTCTTCGCAATTGGTCGAAGCAACCTCAGCCGCATCCGCGCTTGGTGGCGCCTTGTCCGGCTACATCGAAGATGGCGAAGCAACCACCGCGGATCTGATCAAAATCATGGAAGGTGTGCCAGGCCGGTATGATCTTGTATTTTCTTCCTGGATGTCCGCAATCCCCGATGGCGCCACCGAGGATTTCATCACAGGAACTGAAGGGCGCAATGCGGATGGTATCTTTGCCGCCTATTGGACCAAATCCGATGCGGGCGGGTTGAACTTCGAGACCTTCAATGTCGATCCGAATGATACATCCGAGTGGTATCGCCTGCCCATCGACAGCGGTGAGAGTGTCATCACGGAGCCGTATCTTTCCAATGAAAACAGGCTGCTGACATCTGTGTCTGTCCCGGTCAATGCGCAGGGGCAGATCGTGGGTGTTGCGGGTGTGGATATCGTCCTCGACAATCTGGGCGACTTCGTTCGCGGGCTCTCCGTTTATGAGGGCGGCAGTGTGATGCTGCTGGGGCAAGGAGGCAAATGGCTGTCTCATCCGGACCCGGAGATGCTGGTGCAGGCCTTTGAGGGTGAGGAAGTGGCGGACTTTCAGGCTGCCATAGAGACAGGTGAAGTACAGATCGTTTCCGACCGCGCAGATGGATCTACGCGCCTTTTCTACCCGTTTACCGCCTATGGTATGAACAAGACCTGGGTGGTGGTTCTGGATGTCCCGCGCCACGTCTTCGTCAACCCTGTCAAGGCGAGCATCTATGAACAGCTGATGACCAATGTGCTGCTGTTGGGTCTGACCCTGGCGACAATCTTTTTCTCGGTTCGTTCGCTGGTCCGGCGTCCTCTGGGAAAGATGCTTGGCGTCATGAAGGATCTGACCGAGGGCAAAGTCCACGAACCTGTTGATATTCCAAAGCGAAAGGATGAGATCGGAGCGATGGCAGCTTCCATCGAAACTCTGCGTCAGGGCCTTGCCTCTAAGGAGGAGCTGGAAGCAACTCAGCTGCGTGAGAAACAGCAGCAGGAAGAGGTTGTCAGAACGCTTGCACAGCAGCTCCAGCAATTGGCCGGTGGGCGGCTGGATGTCAAAATCCATGATGAGATGCCGCACCAATACGAGGCTCTGCGTCAGGATTTCAACAACACGGTTGAGCAATTGAGCAAGCTGATCACCTCGGTCAATGATTCTGCTGACTCTATCGATACCGGGCTGACGGAAATTGCGTCTGCAACCAATGATCTCTCTCAACGGACCGAGCAATCAGCGCTACAGCTTGAAGAGACGGCCGCCTCGCTGAGCGAGCTTACGCAGAATGTGAAACATGTCGCCAGTGGCGCCCGCGAAACCGAGGCCTTGGTTACCTCTGTGAGCCAGAATGCAGCAACCAGTTCAGCCGTCGCGCGCGAAACGGTGGACGCAATGGATTCCATCGCTGCGACCTCAGAGCAGATCACCCGAATCACCGGTATGATTGATGACATCGCGTTCCAGACCAACCTCTTGGCGTTGAATGCCGGCGTCGAAGCCGCGCGTGCGGGCGAAGCGGGGCGCGGGTTCTCAGTGGTGGCGGCGGAAGTCCGCAGTCTGGCCCTGCGTTCGTCTGAATCCGCTCTTGAAATCAAGAAACTGATTACAGCGTCTGAGGCGCAGGTGGCTCATGGTGTTGATCTGGTCGGTCGGACGAACGACTCCCTGACCACGATTATGAATGCCATCGGCAGCATTTCTGAACATGTTGGCGATATTGCCAAGCAGGCGGATGAGCAGTCTAGAGGAATCTCTGAATTGAACGGGGCCATGAGCACGTTGGAATCCGCACAACAACAGAACGCCGCGATGTGCGAAGAAACCGCTGCAGCTTGTAGTTCTCTCGATCATGAGACAACGAACCTGTCTCGGTTGGTCACGGCGTTTCAGACTGGTGAGCGCGCCCAGCCAAGGCAAGTGCAGGCCCAGCGTGGCTATGTTGCCGCCGCCTGATCCTCGGGGGGTCGCGTGTCCGCTCGGTGGCTGAGACAGTCGCAGTGCGGTGCCTGGTGATCAAGGAGCGTGAGAGGGTGTGTTTGATAAAATAAAACACGCCATCTTCAACAACGCATCGGTCAATGGTTTGCCGCCTTTGAGGTTGATAGGACAACAGGTCACCGCTCCTTGTCAGGGGCGGTGGCCTTTTGTGATACTGTAGTCGACGATGTATATCGGCTTCGCTCACCCTGAAGCTACTACATGATTGATGTTCCCTTAGATGGCTCGGCGCCGAGCTGATAATGATGCGTCTGACACGGGGCGACTGCGAGGGTTTGGGCGCCTGTCGGGGCCGCAACGGCTACACTGCGTGGTGTGAGACGGGCGGATCAGATTTGGAAAGCCATAGTCTCCAGATAGGTCTTTGAGGCGCGCTCGGTGGGCGCGGCACATGGTAGAGGGCCACGGATGTTTAGGTGCCTCTGGGCGGGTCTGGGCGTCGCCTTATTGCTAAAGCGCTAGTGACACGGGCTGGGGCGACGTACTGAATTTTTGCGAAGAGGGCACGAATATGCGCTAAGCCTCTGTTTTCACGCCGAGCGGATTTGGAGTGTCGTTGCCGCTCATCCTGTCAGGATCGGGTGGCCGCATTACAAGCTATTTGATCAATGGAGAGAGGCGGCTGAGTGACGTCAGCCGCTTTCGTCGGTCTGCTCAAAAAAGAGTGGTATTGGTCCGGTGGCACGCCGCGATACCGCTGCAGCACTTGAGTAGAGTGCGCTCACCCTGCGCCGCGGCGGCTTTCGTAGACTGCCTTGGAGTGGACTAAGTCACTGCGCGCTATTGTTTCGGCTGCTGCGGATCTTGTCCAATATCTGCTGCAGCCGGTCGCCCCCAACTAGGAAGATCATGATGACATAGGTGGGGATGGCCACGGCAAACTGTGCCAAAAGTTGTGACGTGCCATACATTGGTGGGCCCAGTTCGCGTAGGGCAAACAGGGCAATAGCCATCATGGACACGGATATCAGGGCAGGTCGAAGGGCGTCAAATATGTATGTTGCCGCCGACATGTCGAGTATCTTCAGGGTTTTGCGTGTCGCGATTGGCCACAGCAGGAAGGAAATGCCTACGAGCGCGGACATGATCCGGTTCAGGCCTTCGGGTGCCAGCAGCAGAATTGCAGCAAATCCGGAAAGGCTGACCACACATTCGAAGCCGAACCACCAGCTGGCATGACCGGAGAACCGAACCAGAGAGGCGTGCATGACGCCGATGCTCATCATCAGGCTCAGCATGGCAAAACATTGCAGCGGGTAGATTGCCGCCAGCCATTTGCTGCCAAAGACAAAGGGGATGGCGGTTGGTGCCACGATGATGAAGCCGATGAACAGGGGAAAGGCAGCTGTTGCTGCGGCAAAGCTGCTGAGGATAAAGGCCTCGCGGCGCTGATCCTTTTCGGTCTGTAGGCTGGCGAACAGGACCCTTGTGACTGGCAGCAGTGTACCGATAGTCAGCTCCTGCAGGATCTCGCAGATCCTGCGAGCGAAGAAGAAAATGCCGAGCACAGCGGGGCCCGCAACAACCCCGAGAAGGATCTGGTTGATTTTGGTCGGCTCGATCATTCGCCCGCCCATGGTGAACAGGGTGAAACCGCGCAAATCAGTCAGCGCCGCACGCGAAAGCTGAAATCCCGGACGCCAGTCTGCGGTCCAATAGGAAACGATGCAGCCAACCACTGCGGTGATGACCTGTGCCATGATCAGCGCCCAGATGGCATAGCCCTGTAGGACGAGCAGCAGGCAACCCGCAGCGCCAAGCCCGTTGGCAAGCGTTGTGCGAAGGGCGATATGGCGAAACTCCATGCGCCGGTTCACTAGAGCAGCGGGGATATTTCCAAGCGATACGAAGAGGATGCGTAGCGACAAGACTGGCAAAATGACCGCCAGCACATCAAGTTTGGTCCAGCTTGCGATCAGCGGGGCTGAAATCACCAGGACCGCGATAGCGGCCAATGCAATTGCCATGGTCAGCCAGAAAGCACTGTCTAGATGTGCCTGTCTCAGATCGCTGCGTTGAATAATAGCGTCGCCAAGGGGAAGCGGCACCAATGTCATCACCCAGATCACAATCGATGTCGCAAGGGCTACTGCCCCAAAGTCGGCGGGCTCCAGCAACAGCGAGGTCACGAGGAAAACAACAACGGTGAGACCGTTGCTGACCATGATATTGACGAATGACCAGAACACCCCAAGAAGCGCCAGACGGCCGCGGCCTCTGGATACGTGGCTCAGTGTTGATGCGTCTGTGTTGCTGTCGTGCATTCTGGTCGTCCCGCTATTGCAGTTAGGGCGCCTGATGTCGCGCGGCTGTCCGCCGCTGACACGGGCCGTGATCCCTTTTGCCTTCGCCTGGACAGTACAGCATAGGGCTTAATGTCGTCTTTACCGTCCTGTCCGTCCGATCACTGACAAACCCGTCAACAGGATCAGTTTGATATCAAAGCTGAATGTCCGGCGTTCGAGATAATCAATATCAAAGGAGACGCGATCCTCATAGCTGACATCATTGCGCCCGGACACCTGCCATAGGCCAGTGATTCCCGGTTTCTGGCTGAGGTAGATCGGCGCAGCGGATCCGTATTTGCTCAACTCGCAACGCACGATCGGCCGTGGCCCGACAAAGCTCATGTCACCGCGCAGCACGTTCCAGATCTGCGGCAGCTCGTCCAGGCTGCTGCGGCGCAGGAAGAGGCCGAGGTTGGTGATCCGCGGATCGCGGCTCAGCTTTCGGTCGCGCGCCCATTCCTGGGCTGCCTTGGCATCGGTTTTCAAATGCTCGGCCAATACGTCCTCGGCACCATGAATCATGGTGCGGATTTTCCAACAGGTGAACGGGGTTCCATCCTTTCCGATACGCGTGTGGCCGAAGAAGCCCGGACCTCCGTCGCGGCGGCTGATCATCCACAAAAGGGCGATCACCGGCGATAGTACGGGAAACAGTATCAGAGCCAAGAGGATATCAAGTAGGCGCTTTCCGATCATGGCGTAGAGACCCATGCGCCGTGGAGCGGCCTGCTCGCAGCCGACGGGTGAGCGCGGGTTGTCGAAATTTGTAACGTCGCTCATGTCTTACCCCGATCTTCAGCCTCGCGGTGCCAACGTTGATGTCGACAGGATCGCTATTTGCTCTTGGTGGCTGCGATCTCATCCGCCTTTCCTAAGATTTGATTCAAATTCGTGGCAAGAATTTGTCTTAAACAGAGTATTGCTTGGGCGTTGTCTGATTGTCTGAAGTGGGTTTGGTGTCAGCGCAATCACTGATCTGCGTGGCTGACATGATCGCCGGTATCTCAGCTGACCGCTGCTCTGTCGCCTGTGTCAGCTGAATTGACAGCTCCGGTGCATCGTATTAATTTTGTAATCGAAATAAATTGCCGCATCAGGACTAGCCGGGGTTCTGCAACCAGGGATATCCTTTAATGCCGCCAGCCAGCCTGTCATCTTTTGGATCATATCCGCCGCACGCGCATCTGCCGGAGACTGCGGCTGGTCAGCTGCAATGGCTGGATCTGGAAAATGATCATCTGCGGCTTCGGATCCTCAACTTCGGCGCAATTACGGCACGCTTGGATCTGCGCGCCGGTGATGGATGGTTGCCAATGGTTCTGGGCTATCGCGATATGGCCGCCTATCTGGGGGATCCTTTCTATCTGGGGGCTATTGTGGGTCGGGTCGCCAATCGCGTTGGCGGCGCTGGTTTCGATCTGACGGGGCGGCGGGTTGCACTGGATGCAAATGAGGGTGGTAATCAGCTGCATGGAGGAACGGCGGGTCTCGGGCGGGTCTTCTGGGATATCCGGCAGGTCGCCGATGATGCGGTGGAGCTGAGATATACCTCAGCTGATGGTGAGAATGGCTATCCCGGATGCGCCGAAATCCAGCTGCGGATCGCATTGTCTGGCGGCAGCGTCAGCTACGATATGAGGGCCAGTGTTGATCAGGCGACACCAATCAACTTGGCGCAGCACAGTTACTACACGCTGGGTGCCACGGGTGACATTTGGGGGCACCGTTTGCAGTGTCCGGCATCAACCTATCTGCCGCTGCGCCCGGACGGGGTGCCAACAGGCGCGATTGTGCCTGTCGCGGGGACCCCGTTCGATTTTACCGATGGGCAGCCGTTTGCAACGCTGGATCCACAGCGACGTGGAACCGACAATCATGTCATCTTTGCCAAGGGTGCCGAGGGGCATATGTCGGAGATCGCGAAGTTGACTTCCCCAAACGGGGTTTCCATGCGGGTTTGTTCGGATCAGCCGGGTGCGCAGATCTATACAGCAACACATCTGAACAGCGCAGTGACGGCACAGGAAGGGCAGCAGCTTGCACCTTTCGCGGCTGTCTGTATTGAGCCACAGGGGTTCCCGGATGCGGTCAATCAACCTGATTTTCCAAGCGTTATTGTGCATCCGGGGCGGCCTTATCACCAGAGGCTGTCGTTGGATTTCTCAACAAATGGGGCAGACCGGGATGACTGAGTATTGGCGTCGGAGCGGCCTTCTGGGGTCTATTGTCACCAGCCTGAGCCTTTGGGCCTATGCTGACGAGGTGATCGCGGAGATCAAGCGTCAGCCCTTGGATCTGGGTCCCCGTCCGAGTTTCGCGCTGATGGATCAGGCACAGGTCGAGTTGGGGCAGCTGTTGTTCTACGATCCCATCCTGTCAGGCAATCGCAATATCAGCTGCGCCAGCTGTCACCATCCGCGGTTTGGCACTGGTGATGGTGTGTCGCTGTCGCTGGGGGAGGGGGCAAGCAGGCTTGGCCCCAAACGACAGGCCGATCCCGAAAACCTGCCGGAGCAACGTATCCCGCGCAATGCGCCTGCACTTTGGAACCTTGGCGCGCGGGGAATGGATGTCATGTTTCATGACGGCAGGCTGGAGGCAGATCCAGCCTATGGATCAGGTATTCGTACGCCGCTGGAGGGCGATATGGTTGCCGGGTTTGACTCAGCGTTGTCTGCGCAGGCGATGTTTCCGGTGCTTTCAGCAGATGAGATGGCAGGCCACTACGGCGAAAATGAGGTGTCCCGTGCTGTGCGTCTGGGCCAGTTGAGCCATCCGGGCGGTGCTTGGGATCTGATTGCAGGTCGGGTGGCGGATATTCCGGAATACAGACAGCGGTTTGATCGCGTTTTGGGCCAAGGGGCCTCCATTCAGTTCACGGATATCGGGAATATGCTTGCGGCCTTTATCCGGTTTGAGTGGCGGGCCGATGACAGCCCGTTTGATCGTGCGCAGATGCAGGGAGAACCGCTGCTACCCGCCGCTGCGCGGGGGCAAGAGACGTTTTATGGCGCGGCGGGATGCAGCCAGTGCCATTCCGGCTGGTTGCAGACGGACAATGGGTTTCATGCAATTGCAATGCCTCAGCTTGGACCGGGGAAGGCCGCGCGGTTTGAGGCCCATGCCCGCGATGAAGGCCGGTTGCGCGTGACCGGAAACGCCGACGATGCGTATAGGTTTCGGACACCCTCGCTGCGGAATGTGGCGCTTACGGCGCCCTATGGGCACAGCGGGGCCTATGCCACGCTGGAGGCGGTTGTGCGTCATCACTTAAATCCGCTGGATGCTTTGATGTCATATGATCGCAGTCAGGCGGTCTTGCCTGCACTTCAGGAGGCAATCGATTGGGCGGCAATGGATGATCCTGCGGAGGTGCAGCGCATCGCCTCCGCCAATGATCTGGTGCCCGTCATGTTGAGTGACGATGAGGTCGCCGATCTTATCGCCTTTCTTGAGGCCCTGACCGATAGCACAGCGGCGGCGGGGCGGCTTGGTGTGCCGGACGCCGTGCCCTCCGGGCTGCCTGTCGAGCGGTAGCCCGGACGTGGCTACTGGATCACTGTAAGATGCTGGTTGGGTGACACCGCCTGCCACTCTGTTGCCTCCCCATCCGGCCAGATCACACGCAATCGCAGGTCCTGAGCCTCTCCCAGACCAAAATGCAGGTCCCCGGCGGAACCGCCTGCGTGACCTCCGCCAACCGTGAGTTCGCGGGTATGGATCCGGGTTCCGGTGTCCAGCTCGACAAAGGCTCCGATGGCTTGGGTGTTGGGGGCGATGCCGTGCACAGACAGGGTGAGCCAGTTACCGGTGGTTTGAGTGGCGTTCTGATGAAGCTCCATCGGGGCGCGACGGTTGATTACGGCAAGGTCAAGGCGACCATCCAGATTGAGGTCGCGCAGAACAGCGCCACGGGACCGGGCCATGCTGGCGATTTTTGCCGCTGCGGCGGCATCCGCAAATCGTCCATCAACACCTTGGATCAAAAGCGTATTTGGATCACGCATGGCGGCGTCTGGCATCTGTTCGACATTGCCTTTGGTTACGAAGATATCGTCACGCCCGTCGTTGTTCACATCACCAAAATCCGCGTGCCATCCGGTGGAGGGTCGCCCGTCACCGCCACTGGTTGGGCGGTGAGCTGTGGTTCCGTAGTTGTAGGTCACATCACGATAGGACGGGCCGATACCGGCGGGATCAAATAGCTGAAGCTTCTGGTCCCCCATCGAGGTGAGGTAAACATCAGAGAACCCATCGCCATTGAGATCGCGCGACGCGATCCCCATGCCCCAGAGATGGTAGGGTGCCCAGCCGTCATCCTGGTGGTACAGCTCCGGCGGTGTGGTCATCTTCCACATCTGTTCCTGCCCGCCGCGCACATAGTAATGCCGATCATTGCTGATGCGCAGGTCGGCGCGCCCGCGTGCAGGCCCGTCAGCGCGTCGGTGCCAGTTGGTGAACAGCATGGACAGGGCGCAATACCCGGGCGTGAGCCTGATTGGGGGGCTATATCTGTCCCCTTCGGGGCGATAGAGCAGCGTGTCATCGCAGGCCTCAAACGGGCCATCAGGGTTGCTCCGGTCTACGTAGGTGCCGAAGGCCAGGGTGGGCAGTTGAGCCCCTTTCTCCCATGTGGCGGAGAAGGCGGTGGTCCAGTGATCTCCACTGGAAAATCCAATATCATCAAATGGTTCGAACTGGCAGTCTCCGATTCCACGCAGCAATTGGTCGGCGCCGACGCGCAACACGACGAGATCCAGAACCCTGTCACCGTCAATATCCAGCGGGTAGATGCCGGTGACCCCGGTTTGCGCCAAGGCTGTAGGCGTATCGGCGGTGAACTGCAAAGCTGCGCCGGGGGTCTTGGTCCGATTGATCATCAGCTGAACCGGATTGCTGCCACCCGCAGCCACCAGATCGGGAAACCTGTCGTCGTTGCAATCCAGCGAAGCCAGACCGCCGCCGACGAAATGCTCCCAACCGCCATCATAGATATGCGCGGCGATTGGGCGCGGGGTGAACATCGGCGGTTCAGAACTGCTGGCGAGTGCAATCTGCGGCAGAAGGCACAGCGGCGCCAACAGACGAAGGACCCTAACCGGCATGGCTTGCAACCTCCCTGATGGTGAGAGCCGAGACTTCTTCAATCGCATAGGCTGCGGCGCCTTTCGCCCACATCTGGTTACCCCAGCCATGCACGCGCACCTCGGGCAGGGGGCCATCTACCTGGACTACCCAGCGGCGCATTTCTTCGACCACTTTGTCGGAGGACAGATAACCAAAGGCCAGCTGCGCGCCTGCCAGAACAATCATCTGAGGATCAAAGATATTGACGATGTTCGCCAGCCCCATGGCAAACATCCGTCCGGCGCGGTCGAGGATAGATTGCGCCATCATGTCGCCCTCAGCCACCGCTGCATAAAGCGAGGCAAGATCCTTGTGCCGCTCGACGCCACTGGTGATATTCGCCTCACGCAGTAGGGCATAATCGCCAACATAGGCCTCCAGACAGCCACGTTGCCCGCATTGGCAGAGCGCGCCTTCCAGCTGCACCTTGATATGGCCGAACTCTGCACCACAGCCGCGCGCGCCGCGATAGATTTGGTTATCAATAACGATGCCCATGCCGACCCCGTGCTCGACGGTGACAACAACAAAGTTGCTGCGGGTGTCGCCCTCGCCGAACAGATGCTCTGCCTTGGCAACCAGATTGGCGTCATTGTCGATGAACACCGGCATGCTGAGGTGCGATTTTAGCGCGCTGCCGAGGTCAATGTTGCGCACATTGAGCGATGAGGACCAATAGATGAAGTTCCGCTCCGCATCCATGACCCCGGCCATACCGATACCGACGCCGGAGATCTGCGCGCGGGTCAGCCCACCCTTGGCGCAGCTTTGATCCAGAGCCTCGACAATTTTCTCGCACAGGGATTCCGGGGACATCTGGCCGCCCCGCAAGGGCATTTCGTGGCTGATCAGTTCGGTGCCTTCGAAATCGGTGATCAGCGTCGTGATGGCGTGATGTGAGAGCTTCAGCCCGGCGATATGATGTGCACTTCCCCGAATTCTGAGGGCAACCCGCGGACGGCCCCGTTTCGCACCGCGCACCGTGTCAGGGCTGACTTCCTCGATCAATCCGGCGGCCAACAGCTCGGCGGTGATTGCGGTGACAGTGGCCGGGCTGATCCGGGTGATCTGGGCAATATCGATTCGGGCGATCTGCCCGGCGGCGCGTATGGTATCAAATACCTGTAGGCGGCTGCTTTCACGCAACTCGCCGGAATGTGAAAGCCTGTCCGATTTGACCACCGTATTTCCCCCTTATTGTCGGGCGGGTTATCGCAGAAAACGGCCGACCAACAAGATATCCGACCTCATGATACATTATTTAATTTGAGTTTCAAAAAAAATAATGTTAGGGATATCAGGACGGGCATGTAGCGAGGGGGGACCTGACTGCTGCAAGCGCCCGCAACGACCCGAGGGAGGAAAACAATGAAATTCTTGAGTGGCGTATCCGCACTAGCTTTTGCCGCAACCGCGAGCATGGCCCTTGCCGAAGATGTGACCGTTGGCGTCAGCTGGTCGAACTTTCAGGAAGAACGCTGGAAAACCGACGAAGCCGCGATCAAGGCTGCACTGGAAGCAAAAGGTGCAACCTATGTTTCTGCCGATGCGCAGTCATCTTCGGCTAAGCAGCTGTCCGACATCGAAAGCCTGATTGCACAGGGTGTCGATGCGTTGATCGTTCTGGCGCAAGACGCACAGGCCATCGGTCCGGCCGTGCAGGCAGCAGCTGACGAAGGCATTCCTGTTGTTGCCTATGATCGCCTGATCGAAGACGGCCGCGCGTTCTACCTGACTTTTGACAACGTCGAAGTGGGCCGGATGCAGGCGCGCGCGGTGCTGGAAGCCCAGCCGAGCGGCAACTACGTGATGATCAAGGGTTCGCCCACCGATCCAAACGCCGATTTCCTGCGCGGTGGTCAGCAAGAGATCATTCAGGCCGCAATCGACAGTGGTGATATCAAAATCGTTGGTGAGGCCTACACCGATGGCTGGCTGCCGGCCAATGCACAGCGCAACATGGAACAGATCCTGACCGCCAACGACAACAAGGTTGATGCGGTTGTCGCTTCCAATGACGGCACCGCTGGTGGTGTGGTCGCTGCGCTGACTGCTCAGGGCATGGAAGGTATCGCGGTTTCCGGTCAGGATGGTGACCATGCTGCACTCAACCGTGTGGCCAAGGGGACGCAGACTGTATCTGTCTGGAAAGACGCCCGTGATCTGGGTAAGGCTGCGGCAAACATCGCGGTCGAAATGGCCGAAGGCGCTGCCATGGGTGATGTTGCGGGCGGCGCTGCCTGGACCTCCCCTGCCGGCACCGAGCTGACGGCTCGCTTCCTGGAGCCGATTCCGGTAACCGCCGACAACCTTTCGGTTGTCGTGGATGCCGGATGGATCACCAAAGAGGCGCTGTGCCAAGGCGTGACCAACGGCCCTGCGCCCTGCAACTAAGCTGCGGCTGAGAACGCTCAGCTGCTGCGTTTCAAACCGGCGCGCGCCCACAATATGGTCCTGATCGGATCGGGCGCGCGTCCTTCCTTTAAATACCGCTGATCACTGGAGTTCGGATATGACCGAAACCACGTCTCAGCCGATCCCCGAACACAGCAAGCGTGGCCTGTTCCAGCAACTGGAACTGGACGTCCGCCTATTGGGAATGATCGGTGCCTTTGTCATCTTGTGCATTGGATTCAACATCCTGACGGATGGACGTTTCCTAACGCCGCGCAATATCTTTAACCTGACCATTCAGACAGTGTCGGTGGCGATCATGGCCACGGGCATGGTGTTTGTGATCGTGACCCGCCACATCGACCTGAGTGTTGGCGCGCTGCTGGCGACCTGCTCGGCGGTGATGGCTGTGGTGCAGACCGATGTGTTGCCAGATATGTTGGGCCTTGGCCTCAACCATCCTGCCACCTGGATCATCACCGTGGCCGTGGGCCTGGCAATCGGAACCCTGATCGGTGCCTTTCAGGGGTGGATGGTTGGCTTTCTGACGATCCCGGCCTTTATCGTGACGCTGGGCGGATTTCTGGTGTGGCGCAACGTGGCCTGGTATCTGACCGATGGTCAGACGATTGGCCCGCTCGACAGTACCTTTCTGGTCTTTGGTGGCACCTCCGGCACATTGGGTACCACGCTGAGCTGGGTGGTCGGGATTGTTGCAACACTTCTGGCGCTGGCCGCATTGTGGAACAGCCGTCGGGCCAAGCAAGGTCATGGCTTCCCAGTGAAACCCGCCTGGGCAGAAGCTGCGATCGCAGGCAGCATTGCCGCGTCCATTCTCGGCTTTGTTGCCATCCTGAATGCCTACCAGATCCCTGCCCGCCGTCTGAAGCGGATGATGGAGGCGCAGGGTGAAACCATGCCCGAGGGGCTGGTTGTCGGCTATGGTCTGCCGATTTCGGTATTGATCCTGATTGCTACAGCCGTGGTGATGACGATCATCGCTCGTCGGACGCGTCTGGGGCGGTATATCTTCGCAACCGGCGGCAATCCTGACGCGGCTGAGCTGTCTGGCATCAACACGCGGCTTTTGACGGTGAAGATTTTCGCTCTCATGGGGTTCCTCTGTGCACTCTCCGCCGTTGTGGCGTCGGCGCGCCTGGCGAACCACTCCAATGATATCGGCACTTTGGATGAATTGCGCGTCATTGCGGCGGCGGTCATCGGTGGTACTGCCCTGTCTGGTGGCTTCGGGACGATCTACGGCGCGATCCTTGGCGCGTTGATCATGCAGAGCCTGCAATCGGGTATGGCTATGGTTGGCGTCGACGCGCCGTTCCAGAACATTGTTGTTGGCACTGTACTGGTCGCGGCCGTTTGGATTGATATCCTGTATCGTAAACGTGTGGGGGCCCGGATATGAGCACCGCAAAAGAACTGCGCGCCGCAGGCGCCACCCCGCTGGTCGAGATGAAGGATATCTCGATTTCCTTTGGCGGCATCAAAGCCGTGGATCACGTCAGCGTTGACCTTTACCCTGGTGAGGTTGTCGGGCTGCTGGGTCATAATGGTGCCGGGAAATCCACCCTGATCAAGGTGTTGTCCGGTGCTTACCAGATGGATGCCGGTGAGATCCGGGTCAATGGCGACACGGTTGAGATCACCAATCCGCGTGATGCGCGGTCGCATAATATCGAGACGATCTATCAGACGCTGGCGCTGGCGGATAACCTTGACGCGGCCTCAAACCTGTTTCTGGGGCGCGAATTGGTGACGCCGTTTGGTCTGGTGGACGACTCCGCGATGGAGGCCGAATGCCGGAAGATCATGAACCGGTTGAATCCGAACTTTCAGAAATTCTCTGAACCGGTGTCGGCTCTCTCTGGTGGTCAGCGCCAGTCGGTGGCCATTGCGCGGGCGGTGTATTTCAACGCCAAGATCCTGATCATGGACGAGCCGACCGCAGCCCTTGGTCCGCATGAAACGCAGATGGTGGCAGAGCTGATCCAGCAGCTGAAGGCGCAGGGCATCGGGATTTTCCTGATCGACCATGACGTCAATGCGGTGATGGAACTGTGTGACCGGGCTTCTGTCATGAAGAACGGCCAGCTTGTCGGAACTGTTGATATTGATGATGTCACGGATGACGATCTGCTGAGTATGATCATCCTGGGTAAGCGGCCGGGAGAAGCGGCTGCTTGAAGCGATAAGACTTTGACGCGTGGGGCTGCCATCGGCGGCCCCTTTTTGTGTTTGCCTTGGCTTGCGGGGAGTCGAATTGAACTCTACAGTTTATGTAGATTCTATGTCGCTTGGAGAGGCAGCATGCTGACAATTGGGACATTGGCCAAACGCACCGGAACAAAGGTGCAGACTATTCGCTACTATGAGCAGATTGGTTTGATGCCGGAACCGGGCCGAACTGCGGGCGGGCAACGCCGCTATGGCCATACGGAGCTGGATAGGCTGGCCTTCATTCGCCACGCCCGGCAATTGGGGTTTCCACTGGATGCTATTCGCGAATTGTTGGATCTGGCGGATCACCCCGGTCAATCATGTTCCAACGCGGATTCCATTGCGCAACGGCAGCTGAAGCAAGTGGCGGATCGGATCGCGCGGCTGGAGGCCTTGCAGACGGAGCTACAGCGGATGATCTGTGATTGTGCTGGCGGTACAGTCGCCGAATGTCGCGTTTTGGAGGTGTTGCGGGATCATTCCGAATGCCTAACCAATCACGATGAAATCGGGGCCTGATCAAATCTCTGGTGGCGCCTCATCATGGCCAAGCGCACGCAGCAGCATCCTGCGCTGGTGGTCCTGTCCGCCGAAGAACACCGCCAGCACGCGCAGCTGTTGGTCTGCTTCGTTGAGATCGAAATAGAAGATGGCACGCCCCTTGGTGACGCTGCGCAGGCCCGGTGCGATATCTGTGCGCAGCGTGCCCTGGTGGGGCGCCTGCCCCAATGTATCAATCGCGTCGTCAATCTCGGCCAGGCGCGTGGCGGCGCGCTCGAACGCGGTCTCTGTGTTCTCACCAAAGCTGATGGCGGCTTCAAAGAGAAAGTCGAAAATAGCTTCCAGGTCGCGGTCGATCGCTTCGGCACGATCAACCCGGTAGATCATGCTGCATCCGTTTCCGTGCCAGAAGATCCGCTGTGCGTTGACGGCCATCAGATGCACTGACGAAGGCCCCGTCGCGCCGCTCTGCGATCAGGGCGCGTAGGGCGGCGGTATCGGCACGGCGCGCCTCGGTTTCTTCACGCAGAAGTTCAAGACCCTGTTGCAACACGGCGCTTAGGCTCGAATAGCGGCCTTCCGCAACCAAGGCGCGGGCAAAGTCATCCTGCGCTTCGGTCAGGGAGATGGAAGATTTCACACTCATTTTGCACCTGATGCTGTGAGTCCTGACCACATTCTATGCTACTGAGTAGTATTTATCAATCCAGCGCCGGACAATCCACGCAGGGCCAGTGCGATCCAGCCCAGTCCCGCGAGAGCAACGATCAGCCAGTTGTCGCTGCCCCACTGATTGATGACGATCCCGCCGATAGCCCAGCAGACAGCGATCGTGTAGGTTGAAGCCGTTGGGTGGCGTGATTGAACCACCCATGCAACGGCCAGTGCTGCCACAAGACAGATCACCCCCGCAATTTGCGGATTCATCAGCCCGTATCCCGGAACAACGATACTGATCGAAACGGCGGAGGCGGCTGTTAGCCACCCAGCATAGAGACCTATCGGGCCACGTTTCCAGATCCTTTTGCGACGACCGGCGCGGCGCATTGCGAGGATCGCAGTGATTGTCATGGCAAGGATCAGGACTGTGGCCAGAATTGGCGAAGCATTCGCGACCCAGAGCCAGCAGACGCCGATGGCGAGGCTGATCGACAGCGGTTTACGCATCTCATGCCAGCTTGAGCCATCCGCTGCCCGAAGGGCACCAAAACCTGCCCCCACAATGAGCCAGAGATAGATGACGATCCAGATGGAAAACGCGGGCCCGATCGGTTGTATGATCGGATCAAGTTGAGGATAGGGCAGTTGACTGGCGGAATAGCCTGTAAAGGGTTCCGTCACCAAGGGCGCTGCAGCAAAGGCAATGGCAAGTGCCAGGGTAACATAGGCCAACGACTGTTTGTTCATTGTCTTCAATTCCCGCTATTAGTTGCTGGCGTGTTCGAGAGCCTATCATTTCAATATTACGCTCTGTTTACATGCGGTTAAAGAAACGCTCTCAGCTCAGCCAACGTTCCTGCTTCTAACGCTGGTTTATCGGTTCGTATGCGATTGATACGGGGAAACCTCATGGCTAGACCACTTTTGTGGCGGGATGATTCATTCAGCCCTTCGAAGGCAACTTCCAAAACAAGCTCAGGTTTCACCGCACGAACCGGACCAAAGCGATCAATGGTATTGTTGCGTACAAACCGATCCAGCTCCTTCAGCTCAGCGTCGGTAAAGCCGAAATACGCCTTGCCGACAGGCACCAGCTGATCGTTATCCCATACGCCAAAGGTGAAATCGGAGTAGTAGCCTGAACGCTTGCCATGCCCGCGCTGTGCATAAAGCATGACCGCATCCACAAGCATCGGATCCCGTTTCCATTTGAACCAGTAGCCGCGCTTGCGCCCTGCAATATAGGCGCTGTCGCGGCGCTTGATCATGACGCCTTCTATCACGCTGTTTGGTGGATCCGCGCGCAGTTTCGCCAGATCTTCCCAAGTCTCAAAGTCAAGCGGCAGGGAAAGGTCAATACGCGGATCACGCAGATCGCAAACACAGGTTTGCAGATGGATCTGGCGATCAGCCAGGGTGCGGGGTCTCAGATCTTCGCCATTCCAGTACAGCACGTCATAGACCCGCAGCGCGGCGGGATGGCTTGCGAGCATCGCTTTTCCAACCTTCTTGCGCCCTAGCCGTTTCTGCAGATCGCCAAATGGGGCAACGCTGTCTCCGCGCTTTACCAGCAGCTCACCATCCAGCACCCCGTCAAAATTCAACGCCTCGATCACATCGGGGAAGGACCCGGAGATATCTTCACCGGTGCGTGAATACAGTCGTCTGGTGCCCTTGTCATTCGCGGCCTGAACACGGGTGCCGTCCCATTTCCATTCCGCGATGAAGTCTGCTGGGGAGAGACTGGCGAGGTCTTCCAGATCGGTGCCGGTGGATAGCATGACCGGGCGGAAGGGTGCAGCGGCAAGGTTCACTGGTTTTTCGCCACCCTCTAACCAAGCAAAAAGGGGCAGGTATGGTGGCGTCAGCCCGTGCCAGAGCTCTTCTATCTCGGTGACATCAACATCCCCAAATTGGGCCAAGGCGCTGCGTGCCAACCGGGCAGAGACCCCAACGCGCAGACCACCTGTCGCCAATTTCAGATAGGCGTAACGCTGCGTCGGGGTCATCTGGGAAAGTCGCCGAGCGATGAGTGCGGGGAGCTGTGCCTTGGCGGTGTTGGTCAACTCATGCACCGCGTCGGTTAGCGACAGATCAATCACCGTGTCTGAGTGCGGCCAGATAAGGGCTACGGTTTCCGCGAGATCGCCGACAAAATCATAGGACAGGCGGAACAACTCTGGGTCCGTTTCCTCTGCCACCAGACCGCGCAGCAACGAGGGTGTTACGTTGCGCAAGGCAAGGTCACCGGTGATGGTCGCAAGCGCATAGCCCCGTTCGGGGTCCGGGATGGTGGCAAACGCGGTCGTCAGATGCGCGATCTTGCCATTGCGCGACGGTGTGAAGGCAAGTTGTTCCAAAAGTTCGGCGAAGGCCTGCATTATTCTGCCTCCTCCTCATAGCCGACAAGCCTCAAGGGGCGCGCGGTGATTTGGTTCAACTCGCACCAGCGAACCAGCGCGTCCTCACGGCCGTGAGTTACCCATACTTGTTTCGGGTTGAGATCCCTGATGGTGCGGGTCAGATCCGGCCAATCCACATGGTCGCTGAGAATCAGCGGCAGTTCGACGCCCCGCTGCCGGGCACGGGCGCGCACCTGCATCCAGCCGCTGGCAAAACAAATGACCGGATCGGGAAAACGCTGCGCCCAAGTCGCGGCAAAGGCGGAAGGCGGGCCAAGAATGATCTGTCCTTTAAATGCTGCTTTGCCTTCCTTGGTGGTGGCCGGACGCAGCTCTCCCAAGTCGATCCCCTGCGCAATGTGATAGTCACATAAGCGCTGCAAGGCGCCATGGATATAAATCGGCTGATCCCAGCCCGCCTGCCGCAAGAGCGCGATAACTCGCTGCGCCTTGCCCAATGCATAGGCGCCGACAAGATGGCAGCGCTCCGGTTGAGCCGCGACAGAGCGCAGCAGTTTTTCGATTTCGGAGTGAGGGGTGGGGTGGTTGAACACCGGCAGACCGAAGGTGGCTTCGGTTACAAATACGTCGCAGGGAGCCAGCCGAAAAGATGCGCAGGCGGGGTTGTCTACACGCGCATAATCGCCCGAAACGGTGATCGCGGTGCTGTTGTCATCGACAGTGATCTGACAAGATCCCAACACATGGCCGGCTGGTGTGAACCGCGCCTCAATCCCGTCAACTTCTGTACTTTCTTCAACGGCAATTCGAGTCGCGCAGAAGTCCTCACCATAGCGTATGGCCATGATATCCAGCGTCTGGGGGCTGGCCCAGACCGTGCCGTGGCCGGCGCGGGCATGATCGGCATGCCCATGGGTGATCATTGCGCGGGGCACCGGGCGTATTGGATCAATGTAAAAATCCCCGGCCGGGCAGTAGAGGCCATCCGGCTGGGGATGCAGCAACTCCTCCGGCAGGCGTTTTGCGCTCACGGGATCGGCTCCTTCGTGTCAAAACAACGAGTACCGGGAAGAAGTTAACCCAATCAGATGTTTGGGCAAGGGCTGTGGCGCCATCAGCTGACAATCTCAGCGTCAAATGACAGGGGCTGGAACCATCTGCGGAGTCACGCGTTTTGCCCCTTGTGATGCAGCCATCCCGAAACAGCAGCTGAGGAGAATACCCGTGGCGCAGAAGAACTTGACGCAAGGGGCGGTCTGGCGTGCGCTCGCAGCGGTGTCTGCACCAATGTCCCTTGGCATTCTGGGTGTGCTGAGCGTCGGTCTGGCTGATGCCTATTTCTTGGGTCAATTGGGGGAGGCGCCGCTTGCGGCTGTAGGCTTCATCTATCCTGTGACAACAGCGGTGACATCGTTGTCGATTGGTCTATCCGCAGGCGCAAATGCGGCAATATCTCAAAGCCTGGGGCGCGGTGACAGTGAGATTGAAACCAACAGGCTGTCGGTCCATGCTATCGTGTTGGGCACATTGGTTGCGACATTGGTTGCACTGGTGTTCTACCTAGGCGCGGGCGCTCTGTTCTCGGTGATGGGGGCGAAGGATGATGTGCTGGCGGAGGCGCAGTCCTATGCGCCATTCTGGGCGCTGTCTTTCCCGTTCTTGGTTGGTATGGCGCTTTTGAATGCCGTGTTTCGGGCGCATGGTTATGGCGCAACCTCAGCGGTGATCATGATGGTTGCAGCCGCGCTGAATATTGCGCTGGACCCTGTCCTGATCTACGGCCTCGGCCCGGTGCCCGAGATGTCGACAGCCGGAGCTGCACTTGCTACCGCTCTGGCGCGAGTTCTGACGCTGATTGGGGCTTTCGGCTACGCGCTTCGGGCCGGGGTCATTCGCCCGCCGGAGGTGTTCACCGATGGTATTGGCGGTTCTGTTCGCGAAGTTATCCGCGTTGGCTTGCCTGCGGCATTTTCAAATGCGATCAACCCGGCCGGAATGGCGATGGTCACAGCAGCGGCGGCGACGCTGGGTGATACCGTCGTGGCCGGGCTCGGTGCTGCGCAGCGTGTGCAGTCGGTGGCCCTTGTTCCATTGTTGGCGCTGTCGGCGGGTATCGGCCCGGTTGTGGGGCAAAACTGGGGGGCGGATCAGCAGATGCGGGCGCGTCTGGCAGTGTGGCAATCCTGGCAATTCTGCATAGGATACGGGCTGGCGATGGCCTTGGTGTTGACGCTCTTTGCGTCTGATATCGCTGGCCTCCTTACCTCGGATCAGGGGGCGGCCGCCACGACCGCGCAATATTTGCGGATCGTCAGCTGGAGCTTCCTGGGATATGGTGTTTTGGTGACCGCCAACGCCGCTATGAACGCGCGATCGAAAGCAGTGTGGTCGATGGGCTTGAGCTTGATGCGGATTTTCGCAATCTACGTGCCGCTGGCGTGGTTAGGTGTTTGGATATTTGGTTATGCGGGCATCCTTGGCGCTGCGGTGATCGCCAATCTGGCAGCTGTTCCAGGAGCTTATTTCACCGGTCGCAGGACGGGATTGGTGGCGCGCTGAGAGCGTCGCGCTCAATTGGCATTCAGAAAGTCGATCAACCTGCCTTCACCCAGACGTAGCCCGTTGACTTGTCGCTGCGGCAACGCGCTCAGCTGTGCCACGCGTTGACGGTCAGGCAGGTCGGCTAATCCGATGATCTGCGGATGGATATAGCTGTTGCGGGCGATGGTTGGGGTGTTGTGCAGCCGTTCTGCTGCGGCCTCGGCCATCGCGGTGATGGTCAGGGTTGGGGCATCAAGAGCGACGGCGAATGCGGCATGGCTGCCGTTCCAGGTGCGCAGGGTCTTGGCGGAGACCTCATCGCCGCATAGTTTGGCCAAAACCTCCTGCACCTGCTCCGAGCGGACGGCACGAACATCATCGTTTTCGTCGACCCAAGAGATCAGTTCGGGGCCGGCCAGATCCTGTGAGCGTTCGAGGATGCGTTGCAGCGCAGGCCCCCGCAGTGACTTCTCCACTGTCTGGCCGCCCTTTGCCGTATATGTAAGCTGTATCGCCTGACCCGAAAAAACGACATGACGCGGGCGCAACGTGGTAGCGCCGTAGCTGCCGTTCTTCTCGGAGTAGCGGGGGTTTCCAATTCTGAGAGAGCCGCGATCCAGAAGGGCGAGTACGGCTGCGATGGCGGTGTCTTCGTCGCCCACAGTGCCGGTCAGCCTGTCGCTGATCCAGCGGCGCAACGCCGGTAGGCTTTCCCCGAAGGCAACGAGATGAGCAAACTTCTGTTCGGCCCGGCGCGCCTGCCATTCTGGATGATAGCGATATTGTTTCCGATTGCGGGCGTCGCGCCCGGTGGCTTGAAGGTGGCCGTTGATCAATGGGCACAACCAGACATCTGTATATGCAGGTGGGACACCCAACCCATTCAGCCGGGCCCGTTCCGTCGCATTGCCGATATGACTGCCGTCGGGCATGTAATAGGAAAACCCGCGGCCTCGACGGCGGCGGGTAATACCGGGTTGATCATCCGTGTAATAGACCAGTTTCATCAAGTTGATCCCTGTCTCAACAAAGATGGGCTATGCGGTCAGGGGCCGCCTGGGGGCAGGCGACCCTCATGTGGTTAGCCCATCACCATGACTGATTTAACGTTCACGAATTCCTTCATGCCAAAGCCACCGTGTTCCCGGCCATAACCGGAATCTTTGACACCGCCAAAGGGCATATTGGGGATCGCGAGACCAAACCCGTTGATGAATACCATGCCGGTGTCGAAGTGATCGCGGGCGAGGGCAACCGCCTTCTCAGTGTCCTTCGTCATGATGCCGCCCCCGAGGCCAAAGCGGCTGTCATTGGCGATGCGCATGGCGTCGTCTGCATCCTGCGCGCGGATTAATGCGGCGACTGGGCCGAACAGCTCATCATCATAGGCCGGTTGACCGGGGGCCACATTCTCAAGAACGGTGGCCGGGTAGAAGAACCCATCGGTATCGGGCATCTCACCACCGCAAAGCAGTTTGGCACCACCTTCGAGACTGTCTTTCACCTGCTGATGAAGATCGTCCCGCAGATCCTTTCGTGCCATCGGTCCGATGTCGGCATCTTCCCCCATCGGGTCACCGGGGGTGACCTGTTTCATCGCCGCGACATAGGCGTCGCGGAACTGGTCGTAGATGGCATCCACCACGATAAAACGCTTGGCGGCAATACAGGTCTCACCATTGTTGTAGGTCCGGCCAGTGACGCAGGTCTGGACGGCGGCATCGATATCGGCATCCTCCAGCACGATGTAGGCATCGTTGGACCCCAGCTCCAGAACCGTTTTCTTCACGGCCTCCGCGGCCTTGGCACCGACCTTACGGCCCGCGCCATCACTGCCGGTCAGGGTAACACCGCGCACCAGATCATGGCTGATCAAAGTATCTGATTGATCATGGGAAATCACCAGCGCCTGAAACAAGCCCTTCGGGAGGCCCGCTGCCTCATAGATTTCCTGGAGCATCTGACCCGAGCCTGTCACATTGGAGGCATGTTTCAGCAGCACGCCGTTCCCAGCAATCAGGCTCGCAATCGAATAGCGGACAACTTGATAGGCGGGAAAGTTCCAAGGCTGGATGCCATATACAACGCCGATGGGCGAGTAGAAGATGTGCCCTTTCTCGCCACCCTCGATCTCGCGTTCTTCAGGGGCGAAAGCAGCGGGCGCCTCGGCCGCGCTATAGTCACAGATCGCTGCGCAGAGATCGATTTCCTGGTGGCTCTGCTTCAGCAATTTACCCATTTCTTTCGTCATCAGTTCAGCAAGCTCATCCTTGCGGTCGCGCAGGGCAGCGCCAATTGCTTTGATGGTGTTTGCGCGATCCTCCACCGAGGTCAGCCGCCAATCCAGAAATGCATCGTGGCAGCGTTGCACGGCGTCTTCCAGCGCCTTGCCGCTGAGCACGTTATAGGTGTCGAGTGTCTTGCCAGTGGTGGGATTCACGGTTGTGACTGTATCGGACATGATTGGCCTTTCGTTCTATCGGCAGAGAGGGATGCCTCTGCCTGTCTCTTGCAGGCACAACGTAGCGTCGGCGTTTGGGTTCCCGGCAATCGCGGGGACGTGAGGTCGCAGCCGATCTTCTGCCGGATCGGCCGACGGGTGAGTTGCAACTCGGATTGCCTTCCATCTGATGAGAACATATATAGAACAAATGACTCGACAGACACTGGATCAAAAACTCGCCATCCTAAGTGATGCTGCCAAATATGATGCCTCCTGTGCGTCTTCAGGCTCAACCAAACGCGACTCACGCGATGGAAAGGGGTTGGGCTCAAACGAGGGGACGGGGATCTGCCACGCCTATGCGCCGGACGGGCGCTGTATCAGTCTGCTGAAGATCCTGATGACCAACTTCTGCATCTATGATTGCACATATTGTGTGAATCGGGTGTCCTCGAATGTACCGCGCGCACGGTTTACGGTGGACGAGGTTGTGAAGCTGACCATCGAATTCTACCGGCGCAACTATATCGAGGGTCTGTTTCTGTCATCAGGGATCATCCGGTCCCCGGACGCGACGATGTCGGAAATGGTTCAGATCGCGCGCAAGCTGCGGCAAGAGGAGAATTTTCGCGGTTATATCCATCTCAAGACCATTCCAGATGCAGCGCCGGAGCTGATTGCTGAGGCAGGCCTGCTGGCGGATCGCCTGTCGATCAACGTCGAGATGCCGAGTGATGCGGCAGTGCGCGAACATGCGCCGGAGAAGGACCCCGGGCAGATCCGCAAGGCAATGGGCGATGTGCGCTTGCGCAAGGAAGCTGCCAAGGATCGCAGCCATACGGGCCGTCGCCCGCCACGGTTTGCCCCGGCAGGGCAGTCCACGCAGATGATCATCGGGGCGGATGGCTCAAACGATGCGATGGTGCTGGGGCAGTCGACCCGGCTTTATTCCAGTTACAAACTGAAGCGGGTTTATTATTCTGCGTTCTCCCCCATCCCCGACAGCTCGGCCAAGCTGCCGCTGATATCCCCGCCATTGCAGCGCGAGCACCGTTTGTATCAGGCGGATTGGTTACTGCGGTTTTATGATTTCCAGCTTGATGAGATCACCTCGGTGACGCCGGATGGCAATCTGGATCTCCATATAGACCCCAAATTAGCCTGGGCGCTGGCCCATCGTGAAATGTACCCGTTGGATGTGAACCGTGCCAGCCGGGAGATGTTGTTGCGGGTGCCGGGGTTTGGCGTGAAGACGGTGAACCGCATCCTGAGTACCAGGCGGCACCGGTCGCTGCGATATGAAGATCTTTTGCGCATCGGGGCCTCAATGAAGAAGGCACGGGCCTTTGTCGTGGCGGGTGGCTGGACACCGGGTCGGCTGACGGACAGCGTCGATTTGCGGGCGCAGTTTGCACCGCCACCAGAACAGCTGGCCTTGTTCTGATGTACCATGCTGAAATGCCTGTGATCGGCACAGCGGAGGCCTGGCGCCGTGCCGCGCGGGGGTTTCTGGCGCAGGGTATTCCGCCTGAGGCAATCCTCTGGAACAGCGACGGCACGGCGCCGGATCTGTTTGCCTCACAGGCCCGGCCCCTGCCCATTGGCGACATCCAGGTGCCGCGCGGCTTTGTCGCCCTGGCGGACAAGGTGGTCTGGCACAGTGATCCGAGCCGGTTCTCCCGGCTCTACGCATTTCTGTGGCGGCTGCGGGCAGAGCGTGGTCTGATGAGTGATCGCGGTGATGCGGATTTGGCCCGGTTGCGGCAGATGGAAAAAGCTGTGTCGCGGTGCCAGCACAAGATGAAAGCCTTCGTCCGGTTTCGTGAGTTGGGCAATGCTGATGCGCCGCGACGGTCTTTCGCGGCGTGGTTCGAGCCGACACATCACACGGTGGAGCCGACGGCGACATTCTTCGCCCGGCGCTTTGCCGATATGGACTGGCGTATTCTGACGCCGGATGTTGCAGCGATATTTGAGGGTGGCGAGCTGCGGTTTGAACCCGGACACCCCCGGCCTGAACTGCCGCAGGATGCCAGCGAACAGCTCTGGATCACCTATTTTCGCAATATTTTCAATCCAGCGCGGCTGAAAGTTCAGGCCATGCAGTCGGAGATGCCCAAGAAATACTGGAAGAATATGCCCGAGGCCGCCGCCATTCCGGAGTTGATTGCCACAGCCCCTGCCAGGGCGCGCGCGATGGCGGAAGCGGCACCCACCTTGCCACCGCTGCGCGCTGCACGCGTGCAGGCCCGATTGCCTGAGGCAAACCCCCATTGGCAGGGACCAGCAGCTGAATTGCCAGCCGCAATCAACAGTTGCACACGCTGCCCATTGCATGGCCCAGCCACCCAGGCAGTTCCCGGCGAAGGGCCGACAGATGCGGATCTGATGATTGTTGGCGAACAGCCCGGTGACCAGGAGGATCTGGTGGGGCGGCCATTTGTGGGCCCTGCCGGACAGCTATTTGATCAATTGGCAACTGAAGCCGGGCTCCCGCGGGAGGCGGCCTATGTAACCAATGCGGTGAAACACTTTAAGTTTCTGCCGAGGGGGCGCAAACGGCTGCATCAACAGCCAAATGGATCGGAAATCCGCCATTGCCAGGTCTGGCTCCGGGCAGAACTGGATCAGGTTCGACCAAAGCTGATCCTTGCGCTTGGCGCGACAGCGGCGGAGGCATTGCTGGGGTCAGGCAAGGATATCCTGCAGCGGCGTGGGACGATTGAGCGCCGCGTTGACGGGACGCCGGTTTTGATCACTTTGCATCCATCTTATCTGCTTCGGGTGCCTGATCGCTACCTGCGCGAGCGTGCGACGGAGGATCTGCGCGCAGACCTGCGGTTGGCGGCAGATTGGTTGGTGCAGCGCGAGACCTTGATCGAGCCTTGAAGATGGACGCGGCTAGGGGCCCTGACCCTAGTCCGTGCTTGTGGTGCTGGTCGAGCTTGAGGAGCCGAGGCCTGCGACCAGCGCCAGACCCAGAAGACCGATAGCAGGCGCTATCATTGGCGCAAATTGACCTGCAACCGGTTCAATGAACAAGAGACACTCGCCCTCTTCCGCGTTGCGCTCATCCTCGCAGTCCAATTGGTCATCCGAGGTCTTTGCAGTCTGCGCCAGACCGGAGCCCGCAATAAGCAGGAGGGCAAGGGCGCAGCTCAGGATCGTGCGCATGAGATATCCTTTCGCCGTGTGTCCAATCAGTTTACCGCCGCCGCGACGGGTGTTGTGATCAGGGACGGGGTGATCTGTCGCAGGGTACGGCCCCATTTGGTGACCGGGTTTTCGGCAACAAAGATCACATCGTCTGGTCGCAACTGGAATTTCGTTGCAAGTGTCAGGTTGGCCGCACTGCTGGCATTCAGATGCCAGGCGGTCACCGCACCAAATTCCCGCGGGTCGCTGGAGGCGCGCAGCACGTAGACCTGCGAGACATCACCGGTTTCGCGGGCAATCCCACCACCAGCATCATACAGCGCATCAGCCAGCGAGGCCTGTCGTTCGTAAGGCAGGGGATAACGGGTCTGTTTGTCGACCTCGCCGGTCAGATAGACATAGTCACGGTTATTCGCGCCAAGGGCTTCGCGTGCTTCAAAGGTGCTGCGTTGTTCTGCGTAATCGCTGCGGCGCAGGGAGATCGCGGTGTTCAGCTCGCTCAGCTCCTGCGCGCGGGCGGCGAGTGTTGTCTGCTTCAGGCGTATCTGCTGTTCAAAAAACCGCTCAGCGCGGTTGAGATTGAAATCTGTATCAACAAACACTGCATCACCGGAGATGAGGCGTGTGTTTTGCAGATCGGGGCTGGCGTAAAAATCCGTGAGTGGGATTTGGTAGAGTTTGCCGTTGCGATAAATCCTGACAGAGCTGACGTCGATATCCGGTACGGATACGCTGCCCGCGGCGGCCAGCGCTTCGCTGAGGTAGAGCGGCGTCAGGGTGATGGGCAGAACACCGGGCTTTCCAACAGCTCCGCCGACAGAGACGCGGCGCGAGTTGAACTCGGCTATTTCGAGGCTGAAGGTCGGGTCAAACTGGGCTTCGACCAGTTTCTGGAACAGCAGTTCCTCTGCATCCTCAATCGTCAGGCCCGCAATGCGCACGCGCCCGACATCGGGGATGTTGACCGATCCGTCATCCTGGACGGTGTAGCCATTGCGGCTGTTCTGCGCCGCCAGCAGTCCGGTCAGCTCTTCCAGGGTGTTGCGCGTCGTGGGCGTTGCCAGCATGACGACATCGCCGACCCCGATCTGGTAGGACATCTCGGGGACCGCCGGAGGACGCTTCAGGGCAAGGCGCTGATTGCGAAGGCCCTCCTGAGTGGATGGCGCCTCTGGCAGTCGCCCCGCGCCGCGAATAGAAACACCCGCGCCGGTTCCAGCGGTGCGGGCATAAGCCTCCGGAAGGGATTGCGGAGCATAGGGGGCACGATTGGCTTGCGTTACGGTTTCGCCATTCAGCGGCACCACACGCACCTGCGTGCCATCCCCCGCGCCGGGAATGACGTCTGAGCTGCGATAGACGGTTGAACATCCTGCCAGCGCAAGGGTGGCGCAGCAGATCATGGAAATCAGGCGCAAGGTCTTTCCTCCGGTCGGGGTGGGATGGTGCGGGTCATGGTGTCACCTGCAGCCGTGTTGTCATTGTGCCGAGATACGGTCCGGTCCACTGGCGGCTCTGGATGAGCTTGTTATCGGTTGCTCGTAGCCAATAGAGGTTCAGGAAGCTCTGGTCCGGGTTGACACAGCTTTCGGCGATCAGGCGAGTCGTGATGTCCTGGCCGACAATGGTCAGCTTGCGGTTGCCGCGATCCTTGATGTCGCAGTGGTAAGTTCGTGTCTCAGTCTCGTCATTACCGGTCAGATAGCTGTGAAATCGCTCTGTCGGACCTTCTGCATGTGCAAAAATGCGGTGATGAGACTGCTCCAAGTCCACAGCCATCAGGCCCGCGCCGAAACCACGGGTTGCGCGCAGCAGCCCCTTGTCCGTCTGCAGGCTCGCCCCATCGGAGGACAGCCACGTGACCAGCCCGGCGCGGCGGATTTCCTGCAGCATGACACCGCTTCTTCCGGTCTTGAGAAAGCGGACCTGCATCTGCTCTACACCCGCGTTGGCCAATATGGCGGCGCGGGCTGTCGTCTGTTCAGAAAGTCCTCGTGTCAACTGCTCTGCCGTCAGGATCTCGCGTTCATCATTCGTGCAGGCCCCAGTGCTCAGGTAGGCGAGGGTCGCAATGGCACGGGTGATCCGGTGGAGGCGTCGCGCGTTTATCATCTGGCGTAGCGCCCCCATTGTGCAGCAAGCGCCCGCCCACGGCTGTCGCGGACCTTGTCATAGAGGCGTGTCTGTACGTTCAGGCGGGCACCGCCATCCCGCAGAACTGGGCGGATGACCTGTGTGATGCTGCGTCGGGAGGGTTTTCCGGTGAGCCAGGCAACCGGCACCTCAACACGAATGCCTTTGTCAAAGGAGCCCTCGCCAAATTCTTCGTAAGACGCGTCTGTCAGCGTTGCAAATGCGCCGACTTTGAATCCGTTGTTGAACTCACGATCAACCGTAACCGTGGTGCCCCAGTCGCCGGCAAGATACCGGCCCATATCAACCTGAACATGATAGTCGCCGCGGGTTTTGTAGTAGACGGAGGCATGGCCGGTCATAACGTCGTAGTCCTGGAACCCGAACTGGACATCGAAATCCCGCTGTCTGGCATAATTCAGCTCCGCTCCAAGCGCGAGGTTGCTGCCAACCGGAAACCAGAGCAGCTCCGCTGAGATGCCGCCAAACATCTGCTCAAGATAGCCTGCTGTGACGCGGGCAAACAGATCCTGACCGGGCCGCCAACTGTAGTCAGCGGTCAAATGGCTGAGACGAAGGTCGGATTCAGAGGCATAGCGCGCCCAGTCTGAGCGGACCCGGGGCAAGACGGAGTTCGAAGGGCGGGCCGAGGAATCAAGGTTGCCAATGACTGGCTGACGCAACTGACCGGCAAAGGTCCAGCCGGGTGCAGGCTGGTAGGTGGCTTTCAGCTCCGCGCCGATCTCGTAGCGCAGCGGCTCATCCGGATCAAAGAAGGAGAGTTGCGTATAGGGCCCAAAGCGATAGGTGAAGCGGGGAAAGGCGTCTATCTCCTGATCAACAGCGATGCGTTCCGGGGCGTCTTCGATTTCAGTGCGGGCGAGGCTGCGCCAAGCTTCATCCAGATCACCCTCCAGCTCGTAGAGATCGCTGCGCTGGCTCTTGATACGGGTTGTGGGCAACCCGTTCTCAGCGAGCGTCACCTCAAATTGCTGCAAATGGGGCGGCAGAGTATTGGCCATGACGCGGGTCGTGCGCCCGACCGCCTGTGCGGCCGCGCCGTAACGCAAATTTTCTACCGTAATGCGCGCGCTGGCGCCTTCGCGCTCAAAGTTGATCAGCCGAAGGCCCTCCGCCTCCAGCTGGGATTTCAGGACATCGTTCAGCCGGGGCGATTGTGATCCGTTAGTCCCGCCTTGGGCGAGATTCCAACTCGCCAGCGCCACCTGTTCGGCTGGCTTCAAGGCCGGCGCTGCTGCGCCCTGACCGCCGGGTGCTGCGGCGCGGCGCGGGTCAAAGGCATAGCTGAGCTGCACAGCAAGTGCTGAGCCATTCAGATATGATCCGCCCAGGGTCACACCATTGTCAAACCGATAGGATGCACCGATATTGAAGGGGGCGCGAACATCGCTCAGCCCGCGTTGAGCCTCCGCTGAATAGATGTCGGAGGAATATTCCGCCATCACAGACCAGTGCGGGGTCACATCCCAGCGCAGACCACCGAAAAGGGCAGCGTCGCCCCTAAACCAATTGCCGAAATCCAGCTGGCCGGTCGTCGATATGCCGCCGGCGTTTGAATCTTCGCGGGTGTCAAACCGCCCGTTCAGTGCGGTCAGCGGATTGCGCTGCCCCCCGCGTCCGGCCAGCCGCCCCCATCCGATCCCGCCGGTGACGGTGACATCTGGTGTCACGTGTTTTGTCGCGACAAGGTATTCGCTGGCATAGACGCCGGTGCCTCCGAAATCGCGCAGGCCAACGGCGATGGCAGGCCCGGCAGCGGTCTCCCGGCGCAGCTGAAAGTGAACGTCAAAGCTGCGATCATAGCGGCTGAGGCCCACCCCGGCATCAAAGTCCCGCAAAAAACTGTAGCGAAAACTGCCGTAGACATTCGGCAACATCTGAAACGTCAGGGTATTCCGGCTGGTGTTGTCGAAGTTCGAGGTGGTCAGCGCCAGCGTTCCATCCGGCAGAACCTCCGCAGTTGGCATATCAACCAATCCCGGGGTTCCATAGGTCGACAGAGTTTGAGCTGGTGCACGGATTGCACCCAGCGGGCCGCTGAGCGTGCTCAGACAGCCAATCAGAAGAATTGCGTGTACCCGCATTCCCACCCAGCCTCGTCGTGCCCACCTTTTTTGGTGGTGCTTCTTCACACTGCCCCCAACCCCGCCTAACACTAAACCCGCAGATTTGCCGGTTGAAACAGCGTCAGGCCCCCAGGGAGCAGCGATTATGTTCAAAAAGTTAATTACCGGAGTTCAGGGAAAATCGCAAGATTTCGTGGCTCTCAACCCAGAGCTGCGCTTTTATGTGATCGGAGATATCCATGGCTGTGACGACCTTCTGGCCAAACTTCTGACGCAACTAGATCCTGATCTGCCTGTTGTCTGCCTTGGGGATTATATCGACCGGGGAGAGCAGAGTGCAGCGGTTTTGAAGCGACTGATGGCACGGCCTGATATTACCGCCTTGACCGGCAATCATGAGGCGATGTTGCTTGAGTTTCTGGCGGATCCAATCCCGAACGCGGAGGTCTGGCTGCGTAATGGCGGATTGCAGACGCTGGCGAGCTTTGGTGTGGGTGGGGTTTCGGAACAATCCTCCAAAGCCGATCTTGAAAGCGCTGCGCGTACACTTCGCGCGGCGATGGGCGCCGAAATGATTACGTGGCTGGAGACTCTGCCGGCCTGTTGCCAGTCTGGCAATGTCTTCATGGCCCATGCAGGTGCCGATCCCGAAGCGCCGTTGACAGCTCAGTTTCGGCAGGCGCTGGTGTGGGGGCGCCCCGATACGCGCCGCCTGCGTCGTGAGGATGATATCTGGGTCGTGCACGGCCATTGGATCATGAAAGAGCCGACCGTCGCCGAGGGGCGGATCGCATTGGATACTGGCGCATTTGCCACCGGCCGTCTGACGGCGGCAGAGATTGATCGCGGGCAGGTTACGTTCATCTCGACTTGATGCGGATCTGCTCATTTCGCGGAACGGAAAGACGGCTGGCGCGTTCCTCATCAAACCCGCGTGGGGAGAGGGGCGCGCGCCTTTCTTGGCCAGGCTGATTACTGATTGCAACGGCATCGGGAGGAGAGGTCAATGACGACAGCTAAGAAGAATAATCCGGAGCTCTGGCAGGAGGTCAAGAAAGAGATCACGCAAAGCGATAAGGGCGGTGAGCCGGGGGAATGGTCCGCCCGAAAGGCCCAGCTGGCCGTGCAAATGTACAAACGACGTGGCGGGACCTACGCAGATAAGGGCCCCGATCAGGACGAGACCGATCTCAATCAATGGAGTGAAGAGGATTGGGGAACCAAATCTGGCGCCAAAAGCAGCGACACCGGCGAGCGCTACCTCCCCAAGGACGTTCGGATGGTTCTGACTGAAGACGAATACCGGCGCTCAACCGCGAAGAAACAGAGCGATACACATGATGGGAGCGAGCAGTTTTCGGATCAACCTGACGACGTCCAAGACAAAGTTGCGCAGATAATGGAGACCGGCCCGACCTACGACATGCTGTATGAGCGGGCGCAGGACTTGGGGATCGACGGGCGCTCGGAGATGTCCAAGGAGGACCTGCTGAACGCCATCCGTCAATCGACCGATGACAACGGTCGTGCCAAGGGCAGTAAGGCCGCTCTGAATGCCCGATCCAAATCTGAACTGTACCAACGCGCGAAGGATCGCGATGTTTCCGGCCGTTCCGAAATGTGCAAGTCTGAACTGGTTGATGCTTTGGCCAAGCCCTGACTGGATTTTAGCGAGGGTTATCTCCGGTGGCGGGGATTCCGCTGGGGTCTTTCTGGCAATACGGAGCTTTCTTGCGGCGATGATCGGAGGTGGGGTCTCTCTCGCGAACGCCTCGCGGAAGGTGGATCATCACCCAGCCAATCTGCGCATGACCATTTCGATCGGGCCGTTTTTTGCAAAACGTGCCCAAGTCCACGCATATCCCGTCGCGCAGATGCAGAACAGCAGGGCTGCCGAGACGGCAGTCTCAGGCGTCTGACCTTCCAACATGTTCATTTCTTCCAGAATACCCATGCCGATGAGAATATGCGCAATATAAAGCGTCAGGGTCTGGCGGCCCGCGGGGGCCAGTGCCTGCACGACGCCGAGCCGTTGCAGCGTCGGCGTCAACAACAGGCATCCACCGATCACGATGCCGGCGGAGGAAAGCCCGGCGATCATGTAGAATGGCATTGGCGGGATTGGCAGTGTTGTCGCCAAGTCTGCCAGTTCAGGATCTATCTCACGCAGACTTTGAACCGCGATTGCGCTGGTTGCTTCGGTCACCGCGTAAATTACCGCGCCGGCGAGGATAAGGCCGATTTGGAATCTTCGGCTCTGCAATGGCATCCGAGACAGGAGGATACCGGCAAGCAGAAATGCGAGCCAAGGTATAACAGGGTGCCATCCGTTGAACAGAAGGTGGCGCAGAAAACCTCTGATCGTCCAGAGGTCCGCATAGGTATAGAGCTTCCAGTCCCACCCATTGTCGTAGTTGAAGATCAATATCATCACTGGAAACATCAGGATTAGCACCACTGTGAGAGAAGCGAGCAGCCGTGTCGGCGCCCTCAGTAGGACAGCCGCGAACATGAAATAGACAGCATAGTAGTGCAGGATATCAGCATCAAAGATCAGCATGTTGACCATTCCGAGGCCCATCAGGAATGCAGCACGCCGGACTGTCGTTGCGGCGATGCTGTCTGTTGACCGGTTTGATGCAAGGCCAAGCCCGATCCCGGCCAGAACGACAAAACATGCAGCCGCGCGCCCCTCAAGGGCGGTGCTTAAAATCGCCACAACACCAGTGCCGCCCTCCGCACCCATGGCGATCTTGAAATTGACGATGACCATTCCGACAAAAGCGAAATAGCGTGCAAGGTCCAGACCTTGCAGACGGGGTGAGGGCGTGGGGGTCATATTTATTCCAGGCGAATGAACGTACGTTCACTATATGAGCTGTGTCGCTTGGTGTTCAACCCAAATAGGTAGAGTAATCCCGATTTGTTCAGACGAGGTATTCGCCCGCTTACGACTGAGGGTCGCGCTCAATGCCTTCGAAACGACCTTAAAAAGGGAATGCGCAAGTGCAAGGAACTGTGAGTGCTCACACAGCCAATCGAACCTTGACTAAAATTTTATCAACATCTTATCGTGTGAAGTATCGTCTACTCATGGTGGGTTTACGGTGAAGTTTCTGGTTTGGGTCGCGCTTTGTTGGCGATAGTGGAGTGATTGGTAAAAATGCCGAATGCAGTATTGAACGATATTTTGGAACTGGAAGAGTGGCTCGAATACATCGGGGGCGTGGTATCCTATAGTGGTAACACCGATTTGCTCGCGGCCTTCAATGCAAGCAATGTAACACAGCTGACCGTTGGAGAATTCCTCTCCATCATCGACGCTGCCGAGCAGGCAATTTTGTCGATCAACTGGCAAGACCTTGTTGATCAGGTTGCAGAATTGCTGAACACGCCATTCATTTCAGAGCAGCTTACAGCGGCTGAAAAACAAACTATCCTCGATTCGCTTTCGATGATCGAACCGTCTGACATAACTGAAGGGTTTGATTTGCTCCGGGCTGAATTTGCCGGGATTTCAACCGGAACGCTGGTCGTCGATGCCATGAATATCGCAGGCCAAGAAACGCCGGTGGGTACTGACGGAAATGACGTACTGGCGGGCACCGTAGGCAGTGATGACGTTCGCTTGATGAACGGAGATGACGCTTTTGCCGCGGGGCAGGGGGACATCGGCGACGATACTATTCGCGGAGGTTCCGGAAATGACACCATCAATGGCGGATCGGGTCAGGATGTTCTCTTCGGCGGCAGTGGTGAAGACTTGCTACGTGGGGGGTGGGGTTCCGACCTCATGAAGGGTGGCCGACAGGCAGACGTCCTTATTGGTGCCCAAGGCCATGACACGGTCTATGGAGAAGGCGGGGCCGATCGTTTGGATGGTGGTTCAGGCAACGATCGTCTGGTCGGCGGTTCGGGCCATGACACAATCCTGGGTGGAGCAGGGATCGACAGGTTGTTTGGCGGAAATGGTAACGACAGTTTGGTTGGTGGCGCGCAGGCGGATTATTTCATTTTCCGGGGTAATTTTGGCGACGACACCATTCGCGGGTTTGCGGCGCGCAGTGATGCGGAGAAAATTGACCTGCGGGGCGTCTCAGAAATTTCTGATCTCAGTGACTTGCGCGATAATCATCTGACACAGGACGGCAGCAACGCAATTATTGCGGATGGTCTAGGTAATACGATCACGCTGCTTGGTGTTGATATCAATGATCTCGATGCAGGTGACTTCATCTTCTAATCGCAGCCAGATTTAGCGGTGCATATCTATTGCACCGCTAATATGGTCGTTTAAGGGGCGCATAGTTAACGTGTCAGCCGTTTCGCTCCCACGTACCTAGCCCAATTCGCGGAGCAGGGCCGGTGACGGAGTTCCGGTGGCAGGTAGGCCACGGCTTTGCTGATAGGTGCGGATGGCGGTTTCGCTGTTTGGTCCGATAACGCCATCTGCACCGCCGGTGTCAAAGCCCTTCGCTGTCAGGCGTTTCTGCAACAGGATACGATCATCCTTAGTCAGACCATTTGCGTCTGGCGGAAAGCTGCTGCGCAGGGGGCCGCCCCCACCAATACGGTCCGCGAGATGACCGACTCCGATCGCATAGGCGTCAGAGTTGTTATAGCGCTTGATGGCGCGGAAGTTGCTTGTGACTGCAAACTTCGGACCGCCTGCCTGGGGTTGGATAAGGGTCCCACTGGCAGCTGCTGTTCCGGTCACCTCTCGACCCCAGCGCAATCCGCGGGTCCAGCCGTTGCGTGCCAGATAGGCGGCGGTCGAAGCCAGCGCGTCGCTGGGGTCTTCGGACCAGATGTCGCGACGACCATCGCCGGTGAAATCAACGGCAAACGCCTGATAGGACGTAGGGATAAATTGCGTATGCCCCATCGCGCCAGCCCAGCTGCCAGTCATGCGTGCGGCGGAAATGTCGCCATTCTGCAGAATTTTAAGGGCTGCGATCAGTTGCTTTTCAAAGAAGGCGCCGCGGCGGCCATCAAAAGCGAGGGTCGATGTGGCTGAGATGACCGGCACGTCACCGCGGCGTTCGCCGAAGAAACTTTCAAGACCCCAGATTGCAGTGATGATTTCGGCATCGACACCATAGGTCTGCTCAAGGGCGTTGAGTGTGCTGCGATGGCGGGCATAGGCTGCGCGCCCCTTGCTGACGCGTTCGTCGGAGGCGGCGATAGAGAGATAATCCTCAAGGCTGCGTTTGAACTCCGTCTGATTGCGGTCGCGTTTGATCACTCCCGGGAGGTAGCCTGCGCCGCGAAAGGCGGTATTCAGAGTGCTGTTGTTGATCCCGGCGGCGCTTGCGCGCTGGCGAAAACCGGCAACCCAGGCATCATAGGCCGCGTTGGGCACCGGGCGCAGATCGGCCGGTAGCCCGCCGGCAGTGCGCGGAAGCGATGTGCTGGTTCCCCCTCCGCTGCAAGCCCCGAGGCCAAGCGCCATCACTCCCAATCCGAAGCCGCGTCGTGAAATGTTCATCTGCCTGCCTGCCATTTGTTTTGTCATAACAATCCTATCGGATCACTGCCGCCCTGCAAGGCTTTGGCTAGCGATTATTCGCTTGTCATGATGGGTAGGCGTCAGCCCGCCTACTCCGGGTCGCCGTCAACGGTGGTGAGGCGATAGGTGCTCCGCTCGACGGGGGTCAGGAGGTAGATTTCATCGGATGGCGTCATAAGCGCTGGCTGCATCATCAGCGGATCGACACCCATCTCCTGAAGGTAGCTCATGACCTCACCCTGACCGCGCTGAATCTGCTCTACGGCGACAAAGGCGGGCAATACGGTATTCTGTCCGAAATAATGCTGATGCACGCCGATCATGGCGTCTGCATCTGCAATCCTGCTGACCCCAGCGGCCAAAATATAGGGGCACGCCGACAGGCAGATGTCACTGGCACTCATCACGGTGTTCATATCCCGTGCGCGCAGGGCGCGACCGATGGTCAGAGCGTCAGAGACGGAGCCGCCCGGACTATTGAGATAGACCTGTGACGGCAGGGCCTCCAGCGTCTCCAGATAGTCGCTGAACCGCGTGGCGTCGCCCTCGGAGATCCGGCCCGTCAAGGTCAATACGGTTTCGCCCTGCCACTGAGCTGTGGCGAAGGTCAGCCTGTTGGGCATGCTTTCGGTGCCGGGCAGTGGTCGGCTGCCGGGGGCAGGCGGGCGATCTGGCAACTGTGTGGGAGAGTATCGTCTGGTCTGATCGCCGGGACCAATCGGTGCCGTCAGCTCGGGCGCGGTTGAGGGCCAAGCCAGCTGAGGGATAAGCTTTGCAAGATCCGTTCCGAGCAAGACAGCCGCAAATCCAAGCTGCGCTGCAAAAACCCATCGCAATATGCGCCAGGTGTCTGGTTTTTTCCGATGACGGGCGGCAGCTATCGGTTGCGAGGCGTCGGGATTAGTCGGCACGACGTTTATCGTCCAGACTGGCGACATCGGGAGGCTGAGTGCCAGGCGGGGGTGCGGCGAAGGTACCCGCGCGTTCCAGAGACGTATCAATATCCCGAATGGCGGCTACGGCGGCGCGCAGCTCCGCCAGTGTCATTGTGTCCTCGGTGGCGGCCCCTTCGCGCCCGGCACGGATCGCCGCTTGTGTAATGGCAACTATCAACACCAGCACCGCCGGCAGGAGGTCAATCGCAATAGCGCCCGCCCAAGAGGGAACGAAATTACCGGCATAGAGAATAACCGCATCAGCGGCAGAGACAGGTGTGTAGGTGGTATCGCGTGGCGGAGTCATGCTCAGCACTGCGCTGGCCGCCGCGCCCAGCCCATCGGCGCGTTGCGCCAGAACGCGACGAACACTGTCGATAGTGGCCTGCTGGCCTTGTCGGGTGGCGGCATCTGAACCGTCCAGTTCTGGCGTGACGACGCTGTCGGAAAGGTCACGCGCCGCCCTTTGGACCAGTGGGGCGACCGACAGTTGGCGCAACTGGGTGATCACATTGGCCAGGCGTACGGCCTCTTCTGAAAAGAGGACCGACCGCTGGGCGACCGGACCCTGTTCGACAGTGAGCGCCCGCATGCGCGATAGGATGGCATTACCCTCGTCAAAGGCAGCCTCCACCAGCGGCTGTTGGCTGGTGATCTGAGTTTCCAACGCCGCCAGCTCATCCGATTTCTGGCGCAGCAATCGGAATACTGCGCCCTGACCGGCGAAACCGGATAATTGACCGGTTGCCTCCTGCTCTGAGAGGTCAACAAAGGTCTGTCGCACCCGTGCCACGTCCCGCGCCAGGCTCTGACCACTCTGGGTGATTTCATCCGCGCGTTCCAATGCGGTCTGATAATCCTGCACCGTCACAGCCAGATGCTGTTCAACAGCGGCAGCGCCGGCCAAGGCAGCGGCATTCAGCCAGGACGACATTGCGATAATCGCAACCGATCCCAGCGCCATCGACAGTACAAGACCAATGCGCGCAGCGGCTGTCCTTACGGTTGGCACCAGACGCATCATATACGACCAGAACACAAAAATCCCGACTGAAACAGCCACCGAATACGCCAAGGCTGCGATCACCGAAAATGCGCCGGTATCATCCAACAGAGACGAGACGCCAAGATACGTGTAGATCCCCGAGGCGACGGCCAGAACGCCAAGCGCAGTACCTGTGATGCTATCAAGCCAGCTGAGGTGGTCCTCCAGATCGCGGGCGTTCTGCGCGGCGCGGGCTTCGCTCCGGCTCAACCCGGAGGCGGATCCGGTGGCACGATCTGAGTGCTGACCGCTGGGTTCGGTGGTCATGCGCGATGCTCCTTGTTGCTCGTCCCAAGATATGATGCGTAGGAGCAGATGCAATCGCTGCTGTCGCAACGCTGGTGAATTGCCGCTCTATTTGCGTTGGGACTGGGCCTAATCCTCGCCGTCGGACGCATCCCGGCCGTTGTCGAGATCCGGTCTATGTTGTTGCGCCCAATCAACGATGGTGAGGATCAGAAATGCCAGCAAGGCCACCGAGGCGGCCTCGGCAATGAAACCGAATCCGACGGCAATGCCAACCACACCCACAACCCAGATGGCTGCACCGCTGCCAACCCCACGCAGTTTGCCGGTTTCGGTAGTCGACATGATCGCCCCGGCACCCAGAAATCCGATGCCGCCCACGATACCTTGTATCGTCCGGGATGGATCAACGGCAGCGGTTCCCTCCTGCGCAGTAGCCGCAAGATTAAGAGTGAGCATCGTCAGCGCACAACAGCCAAGGCAGATCAGCATATAGGCGCGCGCGCCCAGTGGCTTCTTTTTGATTTCGCGGTCGAGACCGATCAACAGGCCCAAAGCAACAGCGAGACAGCAGCGCAGAAGAAAACTGTCATAGGCGATCATGGCGGCTGTCTGGGATGCGGACATCGTGGACCTTTCCAAGGGAGCAGCCGAAATGCACAGCGAGTGTCGCGATACGGCCATCGTAGCCTATCCTTGCAAGAAAAAAGGAAAATTTCTACTGCTCTATGTGTGATTTCAAAACTCGCTGTTTACAGTCGGGGTCGCGGAGCGCTATCAAATCGATCATTCCACAGAGCACTCCGGCGCGCCCGACGCCGGATCTCCAGCCCAAATGAGGTAGAGATGTCAGAAACCGCCACTGAAACTGTGCTCACGATTTTGCAGAATGATTTCGAAGAGATTGTTGCGTCCTGGATTTCGACCCAAAGCGACGAAGGTGTGCAACGGATTGATCTTTTCAGTCACAAAGAGGGGCGGGAGCAGACCAGTGGCTTGTTGCGTGCGCTTATTTCTGGGATCGAAAAGGGTGCGACAGGCGATCGTTTTGATTTGTCCAGTGACGCTTGGGTGGATTTGCGCAGCGTGTTGGTTGACGTCACCAAGGAACGCAGTTCACGCGGTGTGAGCCCCAGTGATATGGCTTCCTTCGTGTTGGCGCTGAAGGCGCCAGTGTTCTATCGCCTCAAAGACAAACTGGCAAAATACCCGACCAACCTGGTGGAGGAAATCTGGTTCTTCAGCCGGGTGATCGACGCATTTGCAGTCTATTGTGCAGAGGTTTTTATTGCCGAACGGGACCGCATTATCGAACAGCAGCGTGACCAGATGCAGGAACTGTCCACACCGGTGGTTGAGCTGTGGGACAAGGTACTGACCCTGCCTCTGATCGGTACGATGGATTCAGCACGCGCGCAGGAGGTGATGGAAAACCTGCTGGAAACCATTCTGCGCCGTCAGGCAGAGGTGGTTATCGTCGACCTGACTGGCGTGCAGACTGTAGACACCCAGGTGGCCCAGCATATGTTGCGGATGGCTGCGGCTGTGCGCCTGATGGGCGCGCAGTGTATTATCAGCGGTATCAGCCCGACCATCGCGCAGACGATGGTGCAATTGGGTGTGGATGTCGGCGAGGTAACAACCCGGTCTACCATCCGCAGCGGTCTGGCAGATGCGTTGAACCGCGTCGGTTATGAAATAACCAAGAAGAAGGATCACTGACATGTCCGGCGCGTCGACCATTTACTTTGTCGAAGGCGTTCTGTTGGTGGCGATCCAGGAAGACATTTCTGACACTGATATTCTGGATTTGCAGGAGGCCCTCTCCGAGCGTGTGGTGGATGAAGCGGCCCGGGCGGTGGTCATGGATATCAGTGCATTGGAGATTGTCGATACCTTCGTTGGTCGCATCCTTGCGCAGTTGGCCAGCGTGTCAAAACTATTGGATGCCCAGACCTACGTGGTTGGCATGCGCCCGGCAGTGGCAATGACACTGGTGGAATTGGGCATGGACCTGCCCGAGAGTAAAACGGCGCTCAGCCTGACACATGCGTTGCGCGATCTGCGCGGTGAACATCGGGGATGATACCCACGGATGGTGTTCTGGTCGGTATTTATGCACTGATCGGGGATCGCGATGTTATTCAGGTGCGTAGGATCGCTGGCCGTGAAATGGATCAGCGCGGTGCGCGCACCGTTCAAAAAACCCGCTTTGTCACTGCGGTCAGTGAAATTGCAAGAAATGTGGTGATGCATGGTGGCGGAGGCGAAGCGCGTATCTATATGCACAGTGAACCGTCCGCAATCAGCGTGGTCTGTGTCGACAATGGGCCCGGGATTGTGGATCTGGACGCTGCGTTCAGCGATGGCTTCAGCACTGCAGGGAGCATGGGGCGCGGCCTGGGCGGCGCGAAACGCCTGAGCGATGCGCTGGAGGTCGAAACCGAAGAAGGCAAAGGAACACGCGTGACGATGATGGCCCGGATATGACCCATTGGTTGCCCCTTTCAGACCCCAGCGACGTTTCGGTCTGTCGCCGCAACGCGCGCCAGCTGGCGCAGGTCGCGGGGTTTTCACAGGCCCGGACCGAAGAAATCGCCATCGTTGTCAGCGAGGCGGCGACCAATGTTCTGCGATATGCTAAACGGGGGCGTTGTCTGTTACAGCGAATGCCGGGCATCGGTGGCCCGCGTTTGGCGGTGATCGTCGTGGATCAGGGACCCGGGATCGATGCGCTCGACAAAATGATGCGGGACGGGAGCAGCAGCGAAGGCTCGGCAGGGCTGGGTTTGGGCGCGATGCAACGGTTGTCGGATCAGTTTGATATCTATTCAAACCGTGATGAGGGCACAGTTGTTGCGTGTGAATTCCAACTGCGCCCATACCGGCCGACCGCAATGGAGGTCGCGGGTCTTTTGGTGACCCACCCCGGAGAAACCCGCTGTGGCGACGCTTGGGATATGACATGTGTGACACCCAATGCGACCCCTGATGGCAGACTGGATCTGATCCTCTGTGATGGTCTTGGCCATGGTCACCGGGCGGCGGATGCTGCTGAACGGGTCCTGCACGCCTTTGGGCACAAGCCGGGTCGTACCCCTGCTGCGGCCTTGGCAGATATTTCTGTCGATATTGCGGATACACGTGGTGCTGTCGCGGCCTGTGTGGCAGTGGCTGCGGATGGGCGACGCATGTCCTATGCCTCCGTTGGCAATATTGCGACGATCCGCGCCCGGCTGGGCGAGACGAAGAGATTTGCGACCCGCGATGGCCATCTCGGAGGCCCCGCACTTTCTCCGTATTCGGATGAGGTCGATCTGCAACCCGGTGATACCGTTATTCTGCACAGCGATGGTCTGCTGACGTTACGGGACCTCCACGAGAAACCCGCTCTGCTGATGCGTTCGGCGCTGTTGATTGCGGGAAAACTCATGGCCGAGAATTTCAGGGGTCGCGACGACGCCAGTCTTGCTGTCATTAAAATCGCGAAAGAGATGTAGACTCGTGTCGACTGCCCTGATCACTTTGAAAATTGATACAGAACAAGATGTTCTGAGGTTACGCTTTATCGCGATGGCGATTACCAAGGCCTTGCAGTTCGGGACGTTTTCCCAGACGCGGGCGGTGACGGCATTGCTTGAGGCGGCTCGAAATGCCCAGCAGCATGCCAGTGTCGGGCGGGTCCGGTTGAGCCTGCAGGAGCATGGCAACAAGGTGGCCATGCGGGCCATTATCACGGATCAGGGGCCTGGGATTGATGGGCTCGACGATATTTTGCGGGGCCGTAGGGGCGGGGTCGCGCCTGGTCCGGGGTTGGGGCTGGGGTTGCGCGGGCTGTCCCGTCTTTCGGATCATCATGCGATACGCAGCGGACCGGAGGGCACAGAGATTGAACTTCTGTTCCTGAGTCCGGTCAAAAGCGATGGAATGATCGCCGCCGCTCAGGCCGCGACTGACGCGATCAGCAAGATCCGGGATGCTGACCCCGTTGCGGAACTTGCTGAACAGAATCGGGTGCTGCTCGAAGCGTTGACGGAACGGGATCTTCTGATGAAGGAGGTCCATCATAGGACCGGCAACAATCTGGCTCTGATCGGCGCGCTGATCCGGATGAGCCGGAGAGGAGCTGAGGCACCGGAAACCGTTTCTGTGCTGTCGGATCTGGAGGCGCGGGTTCAATCGGTGATCCGTGTGCACGAACAATTGCAGCGTTCTGCGCGGGTTGATCATCTGCAGGCGCTGCCCTTCCTGCAGGAGGTCGCCGCCAATGCCGAGGGGGCGTTCAGTTCCGAGATCCTCAAAGTGGCGGTATCGGTGCGCGGCGATGACATTGAGATCCCAAGCTCAATGGCGATTGATCTAGGCCTTCTGACGGGTGAGCTGCTGACGAACGCTTACAAGCACGCCTTTGTCGGGCGTGAGCAGGGGAATATTCTGGTTGAGTTGACCGAACAGGATGACGCATTGCAACTTGTGATCGCGGATGACGGGCGCGGCCTGGCCGAGGGCGATGCCCGACCTGAACGTTCCGGTTCTCTCGGCTGGCGCATGATCCGCAGTATGGTCGGAAAATATGCAGGCACAACCGAGGTGGATGGCTCCAATGGCATGCGGGTGCAATTTACCCTGCCGTTCGCCCGCGAACATACCGACAAGTCAGCCTGATCGCGCCAAGGCGCACCAGTAAGTGATGCCGTGGTCGATGGCGTCGTCATTAAAATCATAACCCGGATTATGCAGTTGCATGGCATGCGCGCCTTCTGTGCCATTGCCCATCAACATAAATGCGCCCGGGCGGTGCTGGAGGAAGGCTGCAAAATCCTCTGAGAATCCCACACGCCCGTACTGCGCATCAATGCTGCCAGCGGACCCTGCTGCAGCAACGGCCAATGCGGTTGCGTCTGCGTCATTCACCAATGGCTGGAACGATGTTGAATAGGCCACCTCGCAGCTGGCACCTTGTGCGGCGCAGATGCCACTGGCGATGTCGCGCATGCGCTGTTCGATTGTGTGGGAGACATGGGCGTCAAATCCCCGACAGTCTCCGGAAATCAATACGTTGCTGGCCAGAATATTACGCGCGCCGTCGGTTTCGAAATTCGTGACTGAAACAACGCAATGATCCCGTGCTGACACGGCGCGCGATGTGATCGTCTGCAGTTGACTGACGATCGCAGCGCCTGTCACGATTGGATCAATCGCTTTCTCTGGCATGGAGGCATGGCCGCCTCGTCCGGTGATGCGGATCTCGAAATTATCCTCAAAGGCACAGAACGCACCGGTTTCAGTCGCGAAATGGCCAAGCGGCATCCCCGGCATGTTGTGAAGACCATAGATCCGGGTGATATCAAAGCGATCAAACAGCCCATCGGCAATCATCGCCGCAGCGCCAGTGCCGTTTTCCTCGTCCGGTTGAAAGAGAAAATGGACGGTCTGGTTGAAGTCAGGATCATGCGCCAGACGCAGTGCAGCGCCCAGTAGCATGGTGCTGTGTCCGTCGTGACCGCAGCCATGAAACTGGCCGGGATGGCGTGAGCGATAGGAGAGGTTGGTGGCTTCCTCAATCGGCAGCGCGTCCATATCGGCGCGCAGCGCAATACCAGCGGTGGACTCACCCCGTGTCAATGTGGCCACGAGACCCGTGCCACCAATTCCGCGGGTCACCGTCAGCCCGGCCTGCTCCAGTTCTTTGGCAATGGCATCTGATGTACGTGTGAGGTCAAAACCTGTTTCCGGATGCGCGTGTAAATCACGCCGAAAGGCGGCGAGATCCAGCTCAGGCATCCTCAACGCCTCCTTCTGAAACGATCACCAGGGGCCGCATGTCAGGAGATGTGCCTGCTTCCAGATCCTGAACCAAAGCCGTCAGCCCGGCAGCGCCGGATGGGGTACTTGCGATCCCAAGCGTGGCGGAGATCTCAGCCCCTCTGAGCGCCGCTGAGTCAGAGATCGTCACATATCGGTCGGCTTCCTTGGACAATATTTTGTAGGCAAGCATCGAGGGTGTCTTGCAATCCAGACGCCCCATATTGGAGACCGGGCCTTCTACCGTCACCATTTCACCTGCGCGTGCGCTCTGCTGAAGGCAAGGAGCCGCGTCGGGTTCAACCACGATGATTTCGGGCTGAACAGTCCAATTGGCACGGATCATATAGGCCATCGCTCCAGCCAGACCGCCGACACCGGCCTGCAGGTAGACATGGGTCGGCCATTGGCCCGAGCTTGCGAAACTGTCGCGCATTTCCTGCGCGATCACCGTGTAACCTTCCATCACCAGACGGGGTGGCTCTGTGTAGCCGGGCCAGGACCCATCGGCCAAGTGAACTGCGCCGCTTTCCTCTGCATCCTTGATGGCGGCGGCGATGCTCTCCTCATAGGTCGCACCGGAGCGGACGACTTCGGAGCCCTTGGCACGCAGCCGCTGGACAAAATCCTCAGGTACGGTATCGGCGAGATGGATGCGGCAAGCCGCTCCAAAAAGCCGTGCCCCGGCGGCAACGGCCATGCCATGGTTCCCAGCACTCGCACAGACAAAGGTCACATTCGATGCCGCCGCTCGCCCTGTGTCACTGGTCAGGTCATTCTCTGTCAATCCGGTTGCGCGCATCAACAACTCGGCGACAGCATAGACACCGCCCATCGCCTTGAATGCCCCAAGGCCTATCCGATTGGTCTCATCCTTGATCCAGACCTGCTGGCCGGCCACCTCATGCAAGGCCAACGGGGAGGGACGATACGCAGGGCAGGCGTGTAGCATCTGTTGGGGCTTGGCGGGGTCGAGCGTGACATTGATCTTGTTCATGTCATCAGTCTAGGCAAGAGTATTGCTATGTTCTGGTCAAAGTTAGACTAAATGCGAAAAAATATTGCACTCTGATGAGGTTCTATGGGTGAAAAACTCGATAAGGCGGATGTGACGCTTCTAACGCTTCTGCAACGCAATACGCGGCTTGGGCTTGAGGCTATGGCGGCTCAGGCGGGGTTGTCGGCTGCCTCCGTACAGCGGCGCCTGAAATCGCTGCGCCAACGCAAGGTAATCACGGATGAAATTGCATTGGTTGACCCGGCCAAGGTCGGTATGCCAATGACATTTGTGGTGATGGTGGAACTGGAACGGGAGCGGTTGGACCAGATCGACGCCTTCACCCGCCGGGCAGGGTCCGAACCGATGGTTCAGCAGTGCTACTATCTGACAGGTGAGGCGGATTTCTGTCTGATCTGCACCGCGTCGGATATGGAGGCCTTTGAAGAGTTGACCAAGCGGTTGTTTTTCGAGGACTCAAATGTGCGTCGCTTCCGGACCTCTGTGGTGATGGGGCGCAAGAAAGTCAGCCTTGAAATTCCGGTCTCCGCGGGATGACATCAGACTGGCAAGGCGGTGCTTTGTTGCCACGTCGGCCCCAGTAATAAACCGGATGGAGTGTCTGAGATGTTGTTTCGTTTGCTATCACTTCTGATGATCCTGTTGGCGTTGCCATATGGGCCTGCGTGGGCTGTGGATCGCGCAAAGGTCGAGAGGCAGTTTCAGCAATGGTTGGCACAGGACATTTGGCCTGAGGCCCGGGCGGTCGGGGTGCTGCGCCCGACATTTGATGCGGCCTTCTCCAAAGTGAGATTGAACTGGGACCTGCCGGATCTGGTGCCGCCCGGCAGCAAAGCGACCTTGCCCCGCCGCCAGCGTCAGGCGGAATTTGGCGCGCCGGGACGATATTTCAACCGCGGTTCCGTTGATGGCGCAACCTCGATGGGGCGCCGGATGGCTAAGCGTCATGCGTCCGCCTTGCAACAAACCGAACGCAGGACCGGCGTGCCGGGACGGATCATTCTGGCGATCTGGGGCCGCGAGAGCGGGTATGGTCAGGTAAAGATCCCTCACAACGTCTTTGAAGTTCTGGGCACGAAGGGATTTATGAGTCGCCGCGCTGACTATTTCCGCCAAGAATTGATTGCTGCGCTGCAGATCGCTGAGGCAGGTCATGCGCCGGAACAGGCTATGCGGAGCAGTTGGGCGGGCGCGCTGGGGCAGCCGCAGTTCATGCCGTCCAGTTTCCTCAAGTTTGCCGAAGACGGCGATGGGGATGGGCGCGCCGATATTTGGCGCTCAGAAGCGGATACGATCGCCTCAATCGGGGGATATTTGGCGCGACACGGCTGGGACAAGACTCGCGATTGGGGCTTTGAGGTTTCAGTGCCTGCCTCGGTATCCTGTGCTCTGGAAGGACCTGATCAAGGGCAGAGCATTCGCGAGTGGGAGGCGCTAGGCATTCACCGCGGTTCTGGCCGCGCCTTTCCCGCGCATGAACGTGACGGCGTGGCCTATCTGATGATGCCGGCAGGGCGCAACGGGCCGGCATTCCTCGTGACACCGAACTTCTATGTGCTGAAAGAGTACAACAAGAGCGATCTCTATGCGCTGTTTGTCGGGCATGTCGGGGATCGTATTCAGTTTGGTGTGCAGGATTTTCGAGGCGCTTGGGGCCGGGTGGACAGTATGCTGCGTTCCGACGTGGCGGCCATGCAGCGTGGACTGGAACGGCGCGACTACGATGTTGGCGGCGCAGATGGGCTTGCAGGGTTTAAGACCCGCCGCTCGATCGGCCGCTGGCAGGAGGCGACTGGACAACAGGTAACCTGCTTCCCAAGTGCCGCAATGAAAGCCAACTTGTCCAGATAAGCTACTATCTGGCCACTGCGCCTGCCGGTTCAGCGCCAATTTCCAGATCGTCCAGCTTTGCCTCGTTGCATTCATCCAGCCAATGATAAAAGCCGGAAACCATCTCCGGCAACCCGTGACGGGGCGGTGCCAGGCTGTCTCGTTTGGTGAAATCAAACTCAGTGGTGGCTGCGGGAGTTGTCCCCTTGGGGACAACTGCGGGCAAGGCGTCTTCGGGTGCGAAATTTGATATTTCTTGATATATATCAGACCATTGCCAACTTTTTGCGACGGCAAAGTAGCGGCCTTCCGCTTCGGGTTTTTGCAGAGCGGCCAGACATTGCCTGGCCAAATCTGCCGGATGGATCAGCGACATTGACCCATTTGGCGTGTTGCGATGCCACGGACGTGCCTTGACTGCCATATCGCGAAGACGGCTCAGCACATGACCCTGATGATGGCAGGGCAGTATCCCAGGGCCAAGGATCATACCCGAGAGCAGAATAATCAGACGCAAGTCACGGTCCTGCGCCAGACGTGTCGCGGCAATTTCCATCGCGGTTTTCTGCGCCGCTATGAACTTCTTCTGCTCAATCTGGTGTTCAAGGTCAGAATGGTGCCGCAGTTCATTCTTGATCGCTGGGGGCGGGTTCGGATCTGCGGAGGCGGTGCTCGACAGAAGCACGATATCGCCAATACCGTTGCGATCCGCCGCTGTGATAAGGTTGCGGCAGGCTGTTTTTGCAGGGTTTATGCAATGCGCCATCCCGGCGCGCGGATCCAGATCGTTTGCAGGGGTCCCGTCCGGGCCGCTGCGAATAGACGGCAGGCAGGCGATGACCAATGCATCGCTATCCTTCAACGCATCGACGAAACTTTCGGGTTGGGCCGTGTCTGCGGATATTAGGCGGAGCCTGTCGCGGGCACCGGGCAAAGCCATGAGCGGAACCGTTTTCGAGGTATCTGTCGCGTCCCGCAATGTGCCGGTGACATGCCATCCCAACGCGAGGGCGGCGCGGGCGATATGTGCGCCTGCAAGCCCGGAAACACCGGCCACGCAGATATGCCGAGGCGTGTGTTCAGTACCGCCAAAGGAGGCCTGTCTCAGGTTTTGCGACGAGGTGGCACCGGTCATGGCATTGTCCCCTTCTTAGAGCGATACGTTCAACCTAGGAAGGTTGACACGCAGGGCGCCCTCCATCCGCAGGCAAGCTCGCAGCGGCAGACAAAAATTGCACATCGAAAATCTTGAGGTAGGGCATCAGCGATGTCTGATGATCTATGCGTCCGCAGCCTCAGAAATCCTGAGGCGCAGATTTCAAAGTTTCGATTGGATGTAACGCACGCTTTGCATGAACCCTAGCAGCTGAATGACTGGATCTTTCTGGTGAACTAGGCCGCCGAACAGGGGCCCGGTTATCAGGACACCGCATCATCTGGCGATTGCGCAGCAAGAGGGCTTTGAAGTGACTGATCATGTAAAACGACCCCGTTTTCTTCAAAGTTTGATTGCAGAAAGATGGGATCACTGCGGCGCGCAGACCCAGGTGTTTGCCGATGCGGCAACCAACCAACCTAATGCTGTGCTTGCTTACGGTAGTGATGACGGGATCCAGGCCGTTGATTTTGCCCGAGCGGTCGGAGGGCCTGCATTGCGCGCTATGGGGTTTCAGGATCGTGCGCAGCAACTGCGGGCTGTTGCACGTATTTTGAAGGACAATCGCGCTGCACTCTATCGTGAGAGCCTGACCATTGGTGCAACGCGGCATGACTGTGAACTGGATGTGGACGGCGGTATTGCGCGCCTATCGGCTCTGGCCGGGCAGGCGTTGAAGTCACTGCCCAATGCGCCAGTCCTGCACCTTGAGGATGGTATCGGACCGGGCAGCACCACCGGCCGCCAGCAGATCCTCGCCCCGCTGTCCGGTGTTGCGCTGCATGTTACTGCGCTGGATAATCCGGTTTCGGGGCTTCTGGAGCAAATCGCGCCCGCACTCATCGCTGGCGTGCCGTGCATCGTCTGCCCGGATCCAATCACCGCCTGTGTGAGCGAACGCTTGGTGAAGCTGATCCACGACAGTCAGATCCTGCCAACCGGGGCCTTGCAACTGATATACAACCCGCCTCTGGGGCTTGTGGACAACCTGTCCGCCGGAGACGCGATCAGCTTTGCCGGCTCCCGCAGTACGGCCCAGAAATTACGGCAGCACCCCGCGGTGGCTACCGGTCTGGTGCGGCTGCAATCCTGCGAAACGGGCCTGTCTGCAGCCATCCTCGGCAGCGACGTGGCCCCGGGCAGCCAAGAATATCAGTTTTTCCTGCGAGAGATCCGCAGTGAATTGATCCTGAGGGCCGGCCAGCGGCGTCATGCTGTGCGCCGTATTCTTCTGCCCCGCCACCGCGAGGCCGAAGTACTCGCAGATCTGTCCGCGACCCTAGCGGATACTATTGTCGGAGTGCCGGATGATGCGGCCACCCAGATGGGGGCATTGGTTTCACGCGGGCATCTTGAGATGGTGCAGAAGGCAATGGATGAGTTACGTCATGGGGCAGAATTCGTATCCGACCCGACTATTACACCGGTTGAGACGGGCGGGGCTTTTCTGTCGCCGGTGCTATTGCATTGCGCCAAGCCTGCCAACACCCCTGACGTTCACCAGACCTTCGTTCAGGGGCCCGTTGCGACGGCTATGGCCTACGACAGCCTGTGTGACGCGATCGCGCTTGCCAATCTGGCGCCCTGCTCGCGCTACTCAAATGTCTTTACCAACGATAGCCCACTGGCACAGGAAGCAGCGGCCTGCCTGACATCAGCGGAAGGTCAAATCCGGATTTGCGGAAGTGAAATGGCACGCCAGGCCTTGGAGTTGTCGCCGGATCCATCAGTGCCGCGGCTATTCGCTGCGACACACCATGCACAGGTCTGTGGCGCAGAAGACATCCGCCATGCTGTCGCCGCCTATATGATGCGCACGGAGATACACGCGCCGCCGCAGTTGCTGACCGCACTCACGGGCCGATGGGTTGAAGGGGCGGAGACCAGGCACAACGGGCACCCGTTTCGTAAATCTCTGGAAACATTGCGGATTGGGGATCAGCTCATCACTGAAACGCGACAGATTACTGAACAGGATGTAGAGCAATTTGCCCATTTTACCGGGGATGTATTCTACGCCCATATGGACCGTGAAGCAGCACGCTCACACCCGTTTTTTGATGACCGCGTAGCGCATGGGCAATTGGTGGTGTCCTTTGCGAACGGGCTTCTGGTTGATCCTGCGCCGGGCCCTGTTCTGGCCAATATCGGCTCCGATAATTTGCGTTTTCACGCACCGGTGTATTTTGGCGATTGCTTGCATGTGCGCGTGACCTGCAAGGAAATCACACCGCGCGCCTCTGCTCCCTTTGGAGATGTGCGTTGGGACTGTTGCGTTCTGAATGCCTGTGGTGCGGTGGTCGCTCGGTTCGATCTGCTGACCCTGGTGATGAAGAGTTGGCCGCCGGTTCCTCAGGACAACGTGAGTGAACATAAAGCTGCGCCGCATACGGCAGCCACCCCTCACAGGGCACAGAATCCGGTTCAGCAACCGGCTGAATAGAGTATATTAACAAACTGATTACAGGACATTTTCAATGACTGACACTGCTTCGCGCCCGCGTATTCTCATTGGGGTTACGGGCTCACTGGATGCCACGATGCTACCGTTGTACCTTCGGGCGATCAAGAATGAGATCGACTGTGAACTCACCGCGCTGTTTACACCGACTGCAACGAAATTCGTGAATATGGACGCGGTTGCGTTGTTTCTGGATCGGGTGATCAGCGGTGATAACCCCAAGGATTGGCCGACCGATAAACCGGGCCGCATTGTTGCGGATCACGATATTCTGGCCATTCTGCCTACGACGGCGAATACGCTGTCTGCGATAGCGCATGGATCCTCGCAAAACCGACTGACCACTGTGATTCTGGCCGCGACCTTTCCGGTGTTGCTGTTCCCTGTCATGGGCGGTCCGATGTGGGAAAAGCCGGCGGTGCGTCGCAACGTCTCCCAGCTGCGCGAAGACGGCTATGAGGTGTTTGAACCGGTTTGGCGCGAGAACTACGATCCGTTGCTGAAGATCCAGCACGGGCATCACTCGCTGCCTGATCCGGAGAAGGTTGTGCAGATTCTGCAAAATCGGTTGCCCACAGCTCGTTGATATCGGCCAATAGGGATCTGATACTATCCGGCGCAGATGTGCAGCTGCGCCGGTTTTACTGTGTGGGTTTTGCTGTGCGTCAGAGTGCGTCAATGATGACCGTAGCTGCGAATGTCCCGCCCCTTTCCCGTCCAAGAACCCGATGATCCTGCGCACGAAGGGACACCGTCACGCGATGCCGTCCGGTTGGTAGATGTCCAAGCACGACATTTGGCTGATAGGCAGTAGCGAGTTTTTTGTCACCAAGATGAATATGGGCATGCCCCCGCGCCAGGTTGGTGGCATTGCTGACGCAAAGGTCGGTGAAGACGAAATTCTCGACCTCGATCCGCAGGCGCCAACCATCCGCCGCGTTGTAGACGCTGCTGACCCGAAGGTCTGGCTGCGGTTGGTGAGCCGGAAGCGTGACAAAAAGTGCAGCGGGCAGGGCGTCCACCTGTTTGATTTGCGGCAAGCAGGCACAGATGGCAATGAGCGGGGTCGCGGCAAGCATGCTGATGCAGAACACTCTTTGCAGCATCCCGCTAGGCCCTTTGGGCTTCGGAAAGGGCGGCCTGCGGTCGCTGCAACAGATCAATAGGGGCGCCGCCGTGCAGCAGGAAGAATAGAAAAACCCCATATAGATTGCCATGCAGCAGGGGAGTTTCCTGCAGGCTGATTGCGAAGAAGGTGAAAGCACAGAGCAGAAACAGCGAGATGGGCCGTATCAATTGCCCAAGGGCCAGAAGAATGCCGGCCATCAGCTCAATCGCCATCATCGTCAGTGCAACAACCGATAGCGGCAGGCCGAAGAACCATATGTTCCCGTGCTCCAGAATTGCGATCAGCAGGGTGGGTTGCAGAAATTTCACCAAGACAGCGATCACTGCAAAGGTTCCGCCCATGGTTATTTGAACCAAGCTCCAGACCAACGAAGGCGCATTGGGCAAAAGCGGTGGGAGGCTTGGCGGCAGCAGGCGATCAAGGCTGAGTGAGCCACTACCAACATGCAGGAGCAGAAACGCCGGCGCGGCAAAATGGAAGCCGTAGTAGGCGATGAAGTCGAGGGAGAACAGGCAGCTGCCAAACGCAACAAGACCAAGGATGCCAAGAGCGGCCAGCCGTGTACCAAGGCCCAATACCAGCAACACAGATGTGATCAGCGCAGGCAACGCAAGCCAGTCCCAGCCAGGGATAAGAGCCAGCTGCATATCGGGGACAAACAGTGTTGGGGTGCTCCATGTTTCAGTGCCGTGCCGGGGCAGTCCGCCCAGAGCATTCATGCCCACAGTTGTCCCCAGACCAAGACGCAGGCACAACGGACCCCAGTCGTGACTGCGATGATTCAAGCTTCTGAAAAGCCGGTCCTCTGTTGGGCGCAAGAGTTGCCCCGCGAGCACGGCTGCGAATACGGCGAGCGTTGCGAAAAGGGCGAAGACAAGCAATAGGCCAGGGCTGCGAAACAGCTCGGGCACGCTGCGCTGTGACAGGGTTTGAACCTCTTGGGGCGTCAGCAGCCATGGTTCATGTGCTGCCGCAGATCCGCTGATCAGGATCATGCCGACGCCCAGACTGAGAACTATACGGGCAGAGACAGGCTGCGCCATAGTCTGGCTCCTTGGCTAGTGGCGAGCACATTCGCAGCAGGTCCCCGCAACAGGTGCAACCTGCTGCGGGGATTACGTTACCCTGACGGTGTTATTGTGACAGTTTTGAGGTCAGAACGCCCGCGCACTCCGTCGCTGCCGCGCTATCGTCGCCCGGACCGGCGTTTGCAGGGGTCAGAAATTCAGCGCTGATGTGGCTGCCGATCTGATAGCCGAGCATGTCGCCGACCGTGTTTGAGCGACGATAGTGTACGCCGCCGATGACACGCGATTCTGCTTCCTCTTCAGCGAATTGTGCGAAGGTCTGATAGTTGCGGCTGTAGCCGTCTTTCCCCTCAAAGCTGAAGGTAAACTCATCTGCACCAAAGACAGTTTCCATGACCTGCTGAGCGGCGCTTCCACTGGTGCAGTGTTGGCAGGGATATTCCGGATGCATGGGGGCAGCGACTAAGGGGGACCAGCCGTCTATCTTGTCCAGTGTCGGGTGGTCATAGCCTTTGCCCAGGGCGGCAATCGCAGTTTCCGGCCGCCAGAACTGATAGGTGTACTTGGCATTGAACCCGGCGACCAATGCGTCGGTCAGAGCAATATTCAACAGTGCAAGTGTCCGGGCTTCCTCAACCAGTGGGAGCGCGCAGGCGCGGCTGCTGTCGCGTGCAATCTGGTTCCAAGCTCCCGACCCGGACCCGGCATGAAGTTTTGCGATAGCGATCAACTCAGGATTGCTCTGCGACACTGCGCCGCCGAGTTTTGCGACCTCCGCCAGATCACGCTGAAACTGAAAACTGATGAGCTCCGGTGGCGGCGGCACGTCGAACTGCGTGGCGGAGGTAAGAGCAAAGGGCTGCATGTTGCGGATTTTGGGTGCAACCATGGGCCGCTCAGAGGTGGGCTGATAGACGCCGTTATCTGCCTGACCAGGGGTAAAATCGCTTGCGAAGTCAGCGCCGTCCGCTGCCCGTTTTTCGAGCACCGCCTCTGCGGCAAGCGCGCCGAGCTGCACGCCTGCCTCCCGCGCCTCATCATCTGTGATGTCGCCCAGGATTGCTTCGGCAGCGGCAGTCAGGTCTGCCTCCCGCTCTGGCATAAGGGTCTGCATGACAACCAGGGCCGCCTGCGTTACCGCAGCACGTCGATCGGCGCCGGGTTGCTGGGGGCCATCATATGCATAGGCATGATAGCTGCCATCAATTGCATTCGCAGCATCAAACATCGCAGCATGCAGCAATGCCAGCGTGCGCTGGCGTTGCGCGCCGGGCCATTTTTCCTCAACAACAAACCGCATTGCGGTTTCCTGCCAGTCGGCTGCCAATTCAGCCTGAGCCGATCCGCTGGCGGTAAAAAAGAGCGCGGTGGCCAGACCGGTGATACAGGTGTGCGAGAGCAGCTGGCGGCGCCATGGGGTCAGGGTCAACATCGGAGTACCTCGTCCGTAAAAAGTGCAGCTACAGGTAGAAACGCTTTGGCCGTTCGCACAAATCGAAAGTCCGGAAGGCGCCCCTCAGTATTTCTTCTGGAGCGCCTTCGTCGTGGTAAAAACAACGGGATCAGAACATTCCAAGGAGATGCCACCACAGCAGATCCAGCGGTGCCAAAAGCAGAAGGCTAATCAGAAAGAGGCTGAGACACAGTCGGATTACCGCCCCCGCGGGTAGGTTCCCGGCCTGAATGGCTGCGATCAATGGAGGTGCCTGAAACGGGAGGAAGACATTGGAGAACGCCACGACCTGTGTCATCAGGACCGTTTCGAGCGGCAAGCCAGTTGCGTCAGATAACTCGCCTGCAAGTGGGGTCATCACGGCTGGCACACCGGGTAGATTTGTGATCATCGCCACCAGCGTTGACAGCCCAATCAGGATCGATGTGTTCCATACCGGCCACTCCACAGCGAAGGCGACGGTTCCGGTGATGGCGCCCACTACAGCTTCGCCAAGCCCAGCGGAAGATATGACGGCGCCGAGGCCCATGATGCCGGCCACAAACAACAGGGCTCCGTAGCTGAGATCGGTGTTGATGCATCCTTTGCGCGTGAGATCTGCTCCTGGCAGTAAGCAGATCAATGCTGCTGCCATACCCACCCATGCGGGGGAGACCATATGGATCTGGTCGGTTAGCCACAGCAATAGGCACAACGCCAAAACGAGGCTCAAAATCCGTTCCTGGCGGCTGAATGGCGCGGCGGAGGGTGCTGCCTTGATGCTATGCGTTGGAATGCGGTCTGGAAACATCACCATGGCCAACCCGACCAGCACTGCGGATTTCACAACGCCAAGCACGGGAAAATGCAGCAGGAGATAGTCGAAATAGGAGATATTGATCCCATAGATAGTCTCCGACATTCCAACGAGGATCATATTTGGCGCATTCGCCGGCAGAATGGTGAAAGCCGGGGCGAAGGTGCCAAAGGTGGCAACTGCCAACATTCCGGTCCGACCATTTGAGGCAGCGCCAAAGCCGACGCGCTCCGCCAGTGCAGAGATCACCGGCAGCAGGATCATGATCCGCCCGATGGACGATGGCATCACAAAGGCCAGAGCCACGGAAAAGACCACGATGCCGGTCAGCAGGCCGCCGTAACTGCGTAGCGGCAGCAACGCGAGTATACCGGCAGCCCGTTTGTCGAGGGTGGTGTGCTTGATGGCAGCGCCTAGGACCAAGCCACTGAACAAAAGCCAAAACGTTGATGAGTGAAAGCCAGAGAAGATGGTTTCAGGCGCTGCGACGCCGAATATCACGGCGACCAGAAAAAAGGCCAAGGCCGTCCAATACTCAGGCACAAGACCGGTTGCCCAAAGACCAATCGCCCCAACCGAAAGGGCGGCAACACCCATCAGATCGGGGGACAGGTATATTGAGGTCGCGAAAGCTGACAGTCCGGCGCAGGTTAGGATCAGAACCACTGTCCAAAGGGAGCGCTTGTTTCGCAGCATTTGTGACAGGGATCGGCTTGCGCCGGTCAATTGATGTGCGGATGTTGGCGGGGCTGAGTTGCTTTGGTCGGTCATGCGTCTGAAGGTCCTCTGATCCGGGGTCAGGTCCCGATATGCCGCCCGTTAGGGGCCTGATGCTAATCGATTTATCAGAGACGGGGCCTCATAAAATCCAAACCCTCCGCTGGCCTCAGGGTTTCAATGCTATGAGTCTCAAGACCTCAGAAATTCTGAGGTTAACGCTCCGGATTTCCGATTTTACGATGGCTGACCTGCGCAATATCACGGGGCAACCGTTCCACGGTGGCCCGCCCAAACCTGTTTTGACAGGTGAGCCAGCCCATTCCCTCCCACATACCGTTTGCGAGACACCATGACCGATGCGATGCAACTTCTGAAAGTGCCCACCGAGGCGTTTGAAATCAGGCCAATTGGTGTGGTCCGCACCGGGTTTGAAGAAGTCAGAGACTGCCCGATGTCTGGACGCCGCAATCCAGCCACCAGTCGGATTGAGTTGGCCCCTGAATACCATGGCGCGCTACAGAATATCGAATTGGCCTCGCATCTGTGGGTGCTCTACTGGCTGCATAAATCCGACCGCACCGCGCGGATACGGCAGGCACGTGGGAGCCAGGTTGCCCGCGGGGTTTTTGCCAGCCGGGCGCCAAACCGCCCCAACCCCATCGGCCTGAGCGCGGTTCAATTGCTGAACCACTCCGATGGGGTTCTGACGATCAGTGGGCTGGATTGCATTGACGGCACCCCGGTTGTGGATCTGAAACCCGTTGTCCCACAGGAAGATGCCCGCCCCGAAGCCACTATCGGCTGGTAGCGCAGCCAATCACAGTGCTTCAGCCACAAAGAAAGTAGGCTCATGTCGTTCGTTCACCGGTTTATTCGCCCTCGTTTCCTTGCCCATGCTGCGGCTGCCGGACTGGCGCTTGGCGCTGCGCAGTATTTTGGTTTGGGTGCTGAGGCGCTCATGGCGGCAGAACCGGATCGCCAGAGGCCGTTGGTGATCACTGACAGCAAGGGCGACCGTGGCATGCTTGCGCCTTATGTTCATCGCAAAAACGGGATCGCCTATCTTTATACCAGTTACATCTTTGATACGCTTGTCAGCCAGGACGCAGATGGCAATTCGGTGCCGGGGCTGGCGCGGACTTGGACGCGATCTCAGGACGGTTTGAGTTACGCTCTTGAACTGCAACGGGATGCGAAATGGCATGACGGAACCCCGGTCACCGCAGATGATGTCGCCTTTACTCTGCGCTATATGGCTGAGCATCCTTATGTTTTTGGATCTGTCAAAGCGCTTGCCGGGATTGAGATCGAGGGGGTGCATGATCTGCGCATCCATATCAAACGCGCGGAATACGGCTTGGTCGAGGGTTTGTTTTCCGCAATTCCTATCCTGCCACGGCATATCTATGAGGGCGTGAAAGATCCTTTTCGATTTGCCACGCCGGAAGCCGCAGTTGGCAGTGGCCCCTATCGATTGGCCGCCTACGACAAGGCGCAGGGACGTTACAGGTTGGAGGCGACGGAAGATCACCCTCTCGGGCGGCCGCGGTTTGACCAGATCTGGATTGTAAAGATGGGTCCAGATGCCGCCCTTCAAGCGATGAGCGCCGGAGAGGTGGACGTGATTTCATACCTCCCCCCGGATCGCCTTCCTGAGGCTTTGGACGCTGGCTTTGCTGTCGAAACCTCGCCAAGTGACCATGTGTTGCGGCTGGGCTTCAATCATCGTGGACAGTTTCAAAAGAAAGAATTGCGCCAAGCCATTGCCTATGCCGTTGATCGTTCTGCGTTGCTGGAAATTGCATTTCCCGGGGTCGCTGAGCTTGCTGAGACAGGCTACTTTCAGCCCGGCTCCAAGTGGCAAAGTGACGAGGCAACGGAGGGTTACGCCTACGACCCGGCTCAGGCGCGCGACCTGTTATTGGCTGCAGGGTGGACCCAGAACAGCGCTGGCCGCTGGCAAACGCAGGGGGAGGAAATCCGCCTGCGGCTCCTCACGGATGGTCGTGAGGTGAAGCCCGCCAGAGTGATCGCTGAACAGTTGGAAGCGTTTGGATTTGCGGTTGATCTTCGGGTCATGGAGGTCGCCGCGCTGCGCAGTCTGGTGGCTGACGGCGACTATGATCTGACGTTGTTCTCATCCAGCACGTTGGGCGATCCGGGCAATATCCGGCGCAGGGTCTTCGGGCGCGGCTGGAACAGCGACCGTTTCCCTGCGGACCCTAAGATGGCAGGCCTGATCAAGGCGCAGGCCGTTGCTCAGAGTCAGGCCGAACGCCAGGAGATACTGGCCAGATTTCAGCAGCTTTATGCAGAGAACCTTCCGTCCTACATGTTGGTCAACCCGCTGATGGCAACCGTATTCAATGACAAACTGTCGGCACCGTTCATGCCGGGCGGGGTGGCCATTGGCATTCCGTCAGCGCTTCACAAATCCATATTCCTGGAGTGAACCGGTGGACAATGCCTCCCCCTCGTTGCTGGATCACCCGGTGCCGACGGAGATCACAGGCGCAGGATCGCCAGCTGTTGGGAGGTTTGCGGGCCTTGTCGGCGGGTTCGTTCTGCGGCTATTGATCTTCTGCTTTGTCATTGTGCTCTGCGCTGTGCTCTCGCGCATGATGCCGGGCGATACGCTGCAGGTCATGCTGTCAACGGATCTCGCACGGGGCCTTGGGACCGGCGAGGTGCAGCAATTGCAGGAGACGATGGGGCTGGGCGGGGGGATCGCCTCTCAGGTCTGGGCTTACCTGTCTAGGCTGCTCGCTGGCGATCTGGGCTATTCAATCCCCCACGCGGCGCCAGTTCTGCAGCTGTTACTGACTGCCTTGCCCTGGACTGGATTGTTGATCCTAGGTGCTATGCCGGTCTTCCTCATTGGTGGCGCTCTGGCGGGGATCGAGGCCGGGCAGCTGCCGGGCGGATCTGTGGATCGTTGGGTCACGCCTGTTGTCACCATGCTGGCAAGCCTACCACCATTCACCGGGGCAGTACTGCTGCTTCTTGTGTTTGGCATTCTGTGGCCCGTTCTGCCTACTGGTGGGGCAGAGCCACTTTTTCCCGCGATGGACCAGCTGGGACAGGCAGTGGGCGTTCTGCGTCACGCGATCCTGCCAATGCTGGCGTTGGCGCTGCATGAGTTGGCGCGGTTTTACTTTCTAGCCCGCGCTGAAACGCTCAATCTGGCCCAACGTGATTTCATAGTGAATGCACGGGCACGCGGAATCTCACCCTGGCGCCTTCGATGGGCCTATATCGGGCGCAGCCTGATACCCGCTTGCCTGTCACGGCTAAGCGATACGTTGACCGGGCTGGTCAGTGCCGTGTTCTTTGTGGAAATCGTTTTTTCCTACCCGGGCACTGGCTATCTGATCTACAGCGCCATCCTTGATCGGGACTATGGTCTGTTGCAGGGAGCGGTCGTATTTATGGCAGGCGTTGTCCTGCTTATGAACTGGTTGGTTGATGGCCTGTCCGGGCATCTTGCGAGGCGTGGCTAAATGCAGCTGGCATCCCGACGGAATCTGCTTTTCGCCGCAGTCATCCTGCTGTGCCTTGCCATCTGGCTGGCTGAGGCGGTTGGATGGCTCGAATATCATAGCAGCAGAGCGGTGCTGGTGTCGCCGGGGCTGGGGCATTGGCTGGGTACAAATGAGATTGGGCAGGATGTGCTGATCGGGCTGATACTTGCCACGCCGACCACACTGACGTTGGCCATGGCAACTGCGGTGGTGACGGTGAGCCTTGCTGTGGGGGCGGCAAGCCTTGTGGTGTTTGGCGGCCCATTCTTATCTGCGCTTATGCTGCGGTGCGTGGATGTGTTGCAAGTTGTTCCGACCATGCTGCTTCTCCTGCTTGTCGCGGCCTTGGTAAGTCCCGGTTTCATGGCGTTGTTCCTATTGTTGGTGCTGACAGGTTGGAGCGATGACGTGCGGGTGGCGGCGGCGGTGTTGCGGCGAGAGGCTCTGCGCGAAAATGTCCAATATGCCCGCGTGATGGGGGCAGGGTGGTTTTATTGCTGGCGCTGGCACCTTTTTGCAGCGCTGCGCCCGCTTTTGGGCGCACTGATGGTTCAAAATATCAGACAGGCCGCGCTGAAGTCTGCGGGCCTGGCGTTTCTGGGCCTGACTGATCCACGTTTGTTAACTTGGGGAAGCATGATGCAATCGGCGATGGATCAGCTCTATACCGGCGCGTGGATGTGGCTCCTGTTGCCGCCGGCGGCGCTTTTGTCGCTGTTGTTGCATACGACACTGAAATTAGGTGACCGGCGCTTGCGCTCTGGTGCGGTTTTAGGGCCTGTGTTTTGATCCGGGTCGATCATCTCTGCCTCTGGCATGGGCCCCGCACGATCTTTCGGGATGTCTCGTTTGAGGTACCCAAAGGGCAGACACTGGCACTGCTGGGAGCGTCCGGTAGCGGTAAGACTTCGCTGGCGCGGCTATTGCTCGGTGTGTTGCCTGGCCGTCATGTGAAGACAGCTGATCAAAACGGGGATGGCTTCAGATGGTCAGGGCGCGCGGAGGTGCTGGGCGTCGATATGCTGCGTGCTCCGCTTGCAGAGCAGCGCAAACTGCGGCGAACGGACCTGAGCCTGATCGTACAGGCCCTGTCGGACGCGTTAAACCCGCATCAGACCGTTTTTCAACATGTGGCAGAGCTGCTCCCGCACAGCCGCCGCCGGACCTCACTGGCTTTGGCATTGTGCAAGCGGTTCAATATTCCAGAGCGCATCCTGCATAGATATCCTGCGACCCTTAGCGGTGGCGAAATCCAGCGGGTTTTGACGGCGTTGGCTTTGGCGCGTGATCCGCAGGTTCTGATCCTTGACGAACCGACCGCTGCGCTGGATCACGGCAATCGCGCACTGGCGGTTGCTGCACTCAGCGCGGGGCAGGCGCAGCGAAGCCAATTGCTGATCACCCATGATTTTGATCTGGCAGCGCAGATGGCAGATCGCATGGTGATCCTGCATGACAAACAGCTGGTGGATCGCGGTCCTGCGGTTGAGATGCTGATGCAGCCGGGCGGGAGCGCCGTGGTCCACCGCACGCGTGCTACGGCGCAACGGGGCATAGCCCCGTTGGTTCCAGGGCCCGAACCGCTGCCGACGAGCCCGTCGGGGCTGGTGATCCAGAGGCTGTCGCACCAACAGACCGGAACGCTGGTGTTGCGTGACATTTCAGCCGCCGTCAGACCAGGTCGGTGTCTGGCGATCTTTGGCCCGAGCGGCGGCGGTAAGTCTACGCTGGCCCGCTTGCTCTGCGGATACGAACGTTTGCAGACGGGCCGTATTTTGTGGCGGGCCCGCGATGAATCCCAGCCTCGGATATGCCGTCCACAGGAGCTGGCTTTGGTCTCGCAGCATCCCCATCGGGCAATGGCGCGACATATGAGTGTGCGTGATGTGCTGAGCGATGCGATGCGGCTGTGTCGCCGCATAGGTCGCGCGGGCCACGATGTCGATATTGCAGGGCTGATGCAGAGAGTTGACCTGCCGCATTCGGGCGCCTTTTTGTCAAGGCGCGCAGCAGACCTGTCCGGAGGCGAGGCGCAGCGTCTGACCATTGCGCGTGCCTTGGTGTCGCGGCCGCGCTGCATGATTGCGGATGAACCGACGGCATCGCTGGACAGCGATACTCGCGATACCATTCTCAAACTGTTCAGGCGCCTTATGGCACAGGAACAGTTGGCCCTGATCGTGTTTACTCACGACCCGAAGGTGGCAGAGGCCTTGGGTCATGATATCCGGTTTCTCTCAGAGGGGCAGCTGCGCCTGAGTCCTTCCGGCGTTGCAGCTTAGCGGCGATTGGCTTCACTCTGTGCTGCCTGCAGCGCACGTACCTCTGCTGAAAGCCAATCAAGGTTGTCATCTGCGATCCCAAGATCGCGCAGATGATCGGCCGTATTCCACAGATAGTCACAATTGGGGCCGCGTTCACCCGCTGCATGGGCGATGATCTCCGCCTGCCGGGGCAGGCTGTGGTTGTCGTACTGCTCATGATCTCGATTGACGACATAGGTCAGCGCCTCGACCATGCGGCCATCCGCGAGGGCAAGCGGCGTCTTGATCTCACGGTATGCGGGATTGAACAGCTCGCGCGCGCGCAGGTCTTTCAGGACCTCTGGTTCCTGACCGGATGGCACGGCCAAGGCGACGCCGTTGCAGATCGCGTCTTCTGCGGCGTCTAATGCGAGCACCAGGCCAGGCTGCGCAAATGTGCCGCGATAGCGCAGAGAATTCAGGCAGAACCGGCGCTGATAGCCGCTGAGCTGGGCGGGCAGCTGCTCGGCTGGTTCAAATCCGGGGTCCCAGATCAATGACCCATAAGCAAAAACCCAAAGTGTGTCGGACATTATGCAGTTCCTTGATGCGGCGAGGATGCGCCCCTGTCGAAAAAAGGCGGAGGAGGTCAGGGGCCCCTCCTCCGCCAGGCAGATCAGTCTGTCAGCTGGCGATAGGAGGTCACCAGACTGCTGTAAGGGGGCACAAAGACTGAACGCGTTTCGTCGCCGATCTGGACCGTTTCCTTGACGTCGAAATGCAAATGAATCGGCAGTTCCGAGATCCAGGAATTCGACACTCTGCCAAGGCGATCGCCTTTGGACACCTTGTCCAGCGGGGCAACGGCGAGATCGTCCATATTCATGTGAACATAGCGATAAAGCGTGCCGGAGGGCGTCTGCAAGGTCAGGGCAAAGCGTCCTACATGCGCAATCACGCCGTCCTCTACGGCAACCGCCCAATGGGTGTCGCTCTGGCAGGTTGCGGGGCGAATATCTTGTCCCTGATGGCCGCCGGATGCACAGACCGGCAGGTCTGAACGTCGCAGCTCGCAGAAATTGTCGCGCCACGGATAGCTGTAATTGACGGTGTCACACTGGCTTCCGCCATTCCCCTTGAACCCGCCGGGCGCATAAACGTGGGAGTTCGCATAGGCTGGTCCACTTTCCAGAGGGAAACGCATATCGGGATAGAGAACCGCCCCGATCGAGAGACCAATACCGGTATCTTTGATCAGGTCACCGGGCGCCTTGAAGCGGTCATCTGCATTTGCTGGAGCGGCGATAATCAGTGCCGAGAGGGCGAGAGCGCCGCAAAAGAGGCTTGTTGCGCGTGGTGTCATTGATCCGCTCCTTTCACTACCGTGAGGGAGTGTGCCAGTTCGGCAAGATAGTCTGGCTTAATACAGCGCGTATCCTCGGTCGGCGCATCACAGGTGATCCGCAACGTGTAGCTCCCGCCAAAGCGGCTAAGCATATGATCAGCCCCGTCGCCGATGGACTCATAGGATCGGGCTTGATGTTTGAAGGTCAGTCCGGGCACGTCTACAAGATGCGTTCGGCTCCCCAGGACACTCACTTGAGCGCCCTCCAATTGGTAGTAGGCGGTGTAGGCATCTCGCTGCCCTCGAAACGCTGGGAGACCGGCCGCAGTATTGCTCCCGAGGATCATGACAGCCATAGCCATATCATCAAATCCGTCAGGCTCGGTTGCGAGAAACGCAGCCGTGAGGGCCCGGTCGTCTGCACTTGCCTCGTGAAATGCGGATGTGGCGGCCGCCCAGTCAATGCTGCTCACGGCGCGTGTAGCGGGTTCCCCGGAGGGTTTATCGATCGCAAGGGCGGGGAGTGCCATCAGCGTAAGCGCCGCAGCTGTAGCCACGATCGCTCCAGCAGCTTTGGCACAGGGGGATGAGGTCATCGTTTCTCTCCAGTCTTCGTCTATTGAAGTTTGCTCCGCTCTAGGCGGGTTCCAGCGTTTTTTCCGTTGCGGGATCGGTGGCTTTCTTGGCCTTAGCGTGCAACCGGGCCATCTGGCCGAAAATATTGCGGCGGTGCATTTCCTCGGTGCCGCCCACGCTGCAGAACGCCAGAGCATCCCGCAGAAAGGTGGTAATCTGCCCCTCGTGGTAGCCCTTGCTGCCGTAGAGCTTCATCAGGTCCATCGCACCCTCGACGATGGTTTCGGCACCGACGAGTTTGGAAATCGAACAGGTCATCGCGGCTTCCGGCGCACCGCTGAGCAGCTGGTGCAGGGCGCCGTAGGATACCCACTTTGCGCTTTCGGTACCGATGCGAATATCGGTCAGCTTTTTCTGAATATACTGATGCTCGATGATCGGGACATCAAACGTCGTCCGTTTCTTGGAGAAATCAAATGCCTCAGTAAGCATAGGTTCAATCAACCAAGCCGCCGCCAGACCATAGTACAGACGCCCCATGGAGACGATATTCACAAGGTTCCGAAGGCCTGCTCCCGGTTCGCCCAGAAGATGGCCGTAGTGGAGCGGCACATCATCAAATCGCATTTGGCCAGTCGGTAGGTCCAGATTACCCAGCTTGCGATCCTGCGCGCCAATCGTAAGACCGGGGCTATCGGCATCAAGCAATACGAGTGAAATGCCTTCGCGCCCGTGGTCACTCAGCTTACAGACAACAAGAATGAAGCTGGCGACCGGGGCATGGGCGATGTTGTATTTCGCGCCGCTCAAACGGAAGGTCTCATTGGGACCAGGGGTCAACAGCGACGATGTTGCGCGCACATCGGTGCCGGTGTCGGGATCCGCGATTGCAGTTGCACTCAGCTCACCATTGAGGATCCGGCCCAGATATTCGCGTTTCTGACTGTCGCTGCCATACAGGTCCAATGCGCGAACCATACCAGCTTGCGCGATCACCGACAGCAACATTCCGGGGGTACGCAAGGTGGCCGCAAGACCTTCCAGCGCGGCAGTAAAGCCCCACCAATCCCGGCCATCACCGCCGAATTCGCGCGGCACGATCATCCGCCACAAACCAGCGGCGGTCAGCCGATCCCAAGTGCGCTGATCAAAAGCCCGACGCCCCAGGTGCAGCTCATCCGGGTCGGCCATTTTCCCAATCGCCGCAAAGGCGATGCGGGTCTGCTGCTGCTCAGCTGTCCAGTTCAATTGCATGTCTTCGTCCTCGCAAACAGGGATCAGGCGGTTTCCTGAAAAGCTGCAACGCTTTCTTTGAAGGCATCCGGCACCGGATAGGTGGCCTGTTTGTCGTAGTCGAACATCACATGCACCGATTTGGCATTGGCTACGACGCGGCGATCGCCATCGTCGATATGCATCACATGTTCCATCTCGAAGCTCTTACCGCCGAAGCTGATCACCCGGCTGCAAACGACGAGGTTGTCGCCATACAACGCCTGAGAAATGTAGTCGCAGGAGGTTTTGACCATGATATGGGGCAGTTTCTCGGACTTTGGCAGCTCAAGAAGGTCATGCATGTATTCCAGATAGGCAGACTGCATGTAGTCATAATAGACGGGGCTGCTGACATGGCCCATGGAATCGGTATCGCGGTAACGGATTTCGACCGGGGTTTCGAAGGCTTTGTTGGACATGGTGTCTCTCCTGTTGGTGTAGATTGTCGGGGCAGGCTCAGGCGTGCTGGGTGCAGTCCTGGCAGGCCCGCTTTTCCAGCGGACCATGGATGGTAAATCCCATAGGAACGGGACCGAATTTGCGCAGAATTGGCAGCCCGAATTTCTCGGCCGCGCAGAGCGTGGTGATACAGCCGTCGGCGTGGCCCTCGGCACAGTCGCGCGCGGCTATGACGTTGCTGGAGACAAAGCGCCGCTCAACCGTGATCGGGAGCAGCTTTTCAGGTGCAGGATGGGTCGCGCAGATCTTGGGCTCCGCTCCGGTGCGGGAGGCGAGGACCATATTGTCTGTATTCATGATGAACACATCCAGCAGTTTCATCTTCTGGATATGCGCGTAGATGATTGAGTGCAGATGCGGGTAAGCCACCACGCCAACCAAAACCGCTCCATCCTGGCAAGCGACACTGTCTGCGGCCTGTTCCATCGTCCGGTGCAGTTTTACCGAAGCGCCCTGACAACGTCGCATTGCCCAGGATAGGGCTGCACGCTCACAATTTGTACCAGCCGGGCCTAGTGTATGAACCTGTTTCACCCAGCCGAATGTTTCGGGGTGCGGAATATACTCGGGGTCGGCGTTATTTTCGATTTGAAGATCCATCACTTGTCTTTTCCGCTAAATGGTATTGATATGAGAGCATTTGCGATGCCTTATCAATTTACCCAAATTTTATTTGGATATTGAGGTAAGGACAAATTTTCATGATTGTTGTGGTGGGTTCTTGTTTAGGTTTGCGCCAGCCCTACGTCACAGTTTTAAACGAATCTAATTTCTTGACCCCATCGAAGCGGTAAAGGCTTCGCTGAACAATTCAAAAAACCTGATGCTGTTCCTCAGGTATAATGAGGAATGGGTCATAATTTCACGAATGGCGTGGAAAAGCGGAAATTAGCGCTACAAGTCACGTGTGGCATCCAGCGTGTTACTAGATAGATGGGCGGAATGTCGCTCACACGATAAGGTCGTCAGTTTGAGGTCCAAAAGATAGCCTGCTTCACTCTCTGGAGCGAAACAGGCTTTGGTCAGTTGGATACATCTTACAGTCGGCGTCACGCTTTTTAAGGTCCGCGACGGCGACATACCGGAATAATCAGAGGGGACTACCCATGAGGGCCACTGTCAGTGTCGGTCTGACTGAGCCGGGTTCCGACCAACGCCGTCATAGAGATCAAGGCAGCGCTCAAACCAGTGTGAAACGAGATCATCTTTTTCAAACAGTGTGTTGGGCGCGCATACGTTACACCACTGGAGGGTACCGAAAAGGGTATAGTCCGCATAGGCAGGCATCGCCCCGGACAGCCAGTCCTGGGTGGCCAGCAGGTCGCGTATCGGCGAAAGTTTTTCCGGCAGCAACGCGCGTTCGGCCTCGCCACCTTCGGCCATAACCTCAAGTGGCATGCCAAACCGGCGTTCACGGGCGGATCGGAAATAGACCTGGTCAGCCGGGGACATCAGATTGTGCATATCCATGACAGCAATGGTCGCGAGGCTGGGGTGGAGGACGGTCTTACAGTAGCTTTCCACGAAACGGGTCAGCGCTACCGCCCCTTTGCCATCGAACAGAGCCGGAGCGTCAGCATAGGTTTCATCGAGATAGCGGGCAATGTCGAAACTCTCTCCCAAAACCGTATTGCCATCACGTAGCACAGGAACGCTGCTATAGCTTCCATCTTCTACACTTGGGATATCTGCGAAAGAGACAGGGATAAGATCGTATTCTAGCCCTTTATGACTCAGGGCCATAATTATTTTCCATACATGTGGTGAATAGTGACGTTTTCCGTCCTCGCCACACAGGCTGTATAGTCTGCGGTCCATCTGGGCGCTCCATATTGAAATTATAGGAAAGATCGTAGCCTGAAAATCAGGAATCAATTCTCAGTAATTATCAGAACTTTACCCACATAGATGAAATCGGCAATATGTTTGTTATAAAACTCCCGGGCGGAGAAATAAGAGCTGTATTGATGTGCTGGCAGGGGTGAATAGCACCGCTTGGCTGGCAGTCTGCGGGTGTGATTGCGGCGTGATGTTAAGCCGGTATAGCCATCTGTTCGGTATGCAGAAGATCACGTACGGCGCTGATGATGGGGTCTTTTGCACGGGACGCGAGATGGGCGAACAAGACACGTGTGGATTTGCGAACTTCAAGAAGCAGGGCGATATCGCCGCTCACCGGTTCGGTCCCCGCAGAACTGACATGAACCAGCCCGATGCCGGCACCGCTTGCGATCAAGGTCCGAGTAATCGTTTCGTCGTCAACATTGATGATGCGGGCGGGCTGGATGCCGTTTTCCTTAAACAGGCGCTCCGCAATGCGCCCGCAGCATGAACTATAGGTCGGATAGATCCAGGGCAGGGTTTCAAGCCGAGCCCAATCGAGATCAGAACGTTCCGACACCAGATCCGGGGCAGCGGCGAGATAAACGCTGAAATGCGAAATTTCCAGCGTTTCCAGATCGGTATGCGCCTCATCTGGATCGATGAAAAAGCCGGCATCCAGCCGCCCGTTGCGAATATCGTCCAGCACACTGGAGGATGTGCCATGTTGCAAAGCGACTTCCAGATCCGGGAAGTTCTTCGACAGATCTGCGAGCAGACGGCTCACCTCGGTTGACCCCAGGTTGCGTCCGGCACCCACCCGCAGCTGACCGGCCAAGCGGCCACGCAAGCGAGAGGCTTCCTCCAAAAACTTCTGGTGATTGTCCAACAGTTGCCGCGCTTCAACCAAGAGCCGCTGACCATCGGTGGTGACGCTCATTCCGCGTGGTGTGCGCTGGAACAGTGTCAGGCCAAGCGTGTCTTCCATCGTTTTGATGTGGGCGCTGACGGCAGGTTGACTGCGAAACAGCAGTTCTGACGCGCGCGTGATACTTCCTTCCCTTGCCACGGTGACAAAGGTCTTGAGTTGACTGATATCCATGGTTACCCCTTCAGATGTCATAGGGCGCCAAGGACAATAGCGCCGCTATACAATGGCACGCTGCCACCCCTGGTCAGCGCACTCAGAACACCTTTTATGCGCCTTTTGCGTGAAGTCAAAACATAAACACTCGCAAAGCGGTAGTTGGCTGCATTCCGCCTGTTTTCAATTTCAACTGGATTAAGCTTGTTCGCGCTCATCAGCGAGCTGATGAGCGACAGGCCGCGTCATGGCGACCAGAGGTAACGACAGAGTAACGACACGGACGTCAGCTGATCGACGTCGCGCTGTCCCCCATCCGCCGCCACAGGCTGTTCAGAGTGGGTTTGCTATTCTCAGTCTCGCGATAAAGGCGGACCGATAGGGGGGTCACAAACGCTTCTCCACCGGCAACCGCCAGACGGCCCTCGGTGAGTTCAGCTTGGCAGAGTTTACGCGGTAGCCATCCCAGCCCGAAACCTTCCAGAATCATTGCCTTGACCGAGTTGGCCAGAGAATTTTGGTTCACCACCAGCAGGTTTGGCGGCGAAATCTGCTGCCGCAGAGTGTGGTCAAGAACCGATCTCAGTGCAGATGCACTCCCATACGACAGAAGGGGTATCTGTCGCTTGGGATCACGGCGCAGATCAAACAGCGGGCTGCCGTCGGCATCGGTTTTTGATACCGGGATGAATTCGTCTTCTGACAGCGTAAGGTAGTCGCACTTGCTGACTTCCAGCGGTGAGAGAAAGTCCATTGCCGGATGCCAATAAGTCAGGATGACGTCGCAATACCGCTGCTGCAGAGCGGTCACAAATTGATCGGCCGCCCAGCTGGTTGAATTGAGATCAACATCCAGCCCGCCGGCCTCCATCAGAGGTTCGATGTGGTCCCGGAAATGCGTCATGTAAAGCGACTGTGACGACGCAAAGCGAATGACGTTTTCACCTGCAGCATCAATAGTCTGGCAGCGTTCCAGTGTTTCGGAGTATGTGCGCAGGATGATTTTTGCCTGCGACAGGAACACATCCCCGGCCGGCGTCAAAGACAGCGGAAAAGTTTGCCTGTTGATCAGCTTCACGCCGACCTCATCCTCCAGCGCACGAATGCGCCTGGAGAATGCAGGTTGGCTGACATTGCGTTCTTCCGCAGCGCGCGAAAAATTCTTATGCGTTGTCAGCGCTTCAAAATCTCTGAGCCAGATAATATCCAACTTGCCTAGGTCCGTTCTGGGGTCATCCAGTGGGCCGGGGGTTCCGGTGTTTAGCTGTTCAGCCTATTTTCTTCGACTGCGTGGCAGGCAACGGTGCTGCCGTCTGCTTGGCGCAGTGGCCGTGGCCGCGACTCGCGACATCTAGCATTCGCAAATGCACAGCGCGTTTGGAAGGGGCAACCTTGAGGCAGGTTGATCGGCGTCGGGATCTCACCTTGCAGTCGAATATGGTTTTGTCCCTGGTCTTTCAGCTGCGGGACTGCCGACAGCAGAGCCTTGGTGTAAGGGTGTTTCGGGTTTTCAAACAGGGTCTGGGTATCGGCCAGTTCGCACAATGTGCCGAGATACAGGACCGCAACGCGGGTGCCGAAATGCTCCACAACACTCAGATCGTGGGTGATGAAGAAATAGGTCAACCCGCGCTGGTCTTTGGCTTCCAGCATCAGGTTCAGAACCTGTGCCTGAATCGAGACGTCCAACGCCGAGATGGGTTCATCCGCGATGATAAACTCAGGATCCACCGTCAGCGCCCGGGCGATCGCGATCCGCTGGCGTTGGCCGCCGGAGAACTCATGCGGATAGCGGCTGGACCAGCTGGGATCCACACCAACGGACCGCATCACCTCTGAAACCTTGTCACGAACTTCCCCGCGCGACAGAGAAGGATTATGGTGGCGAACTGGCTCTTCCAGTGCCTGCTGAATGGTCATACGCGGGTTGAGAGAAGCATAAGGGTTCTGAAAAATCATCTGCATCTTCTTGCGCAGAGGCATCATCTCCCCGCGCGAGCGATCATCGATCCGTTCACCGTCATAGTGGATTTCGCCGCCACTCGGCGCCAGCAACCCCGCAACCAGACGGGCGACTGTAGATTTGCCGCAGCCCGATTCACCGACGATACACAACGCCTCTCCCCGATCGGCACTGAGCGAGACATTGTTCACCGCATGAACGGCGCGTTTTTCCCGGGTGATGCGGCCGCCGCGCAGCTTGATGGTTTCCAGGAACCCTTTGTCCAGCTCAAAGCGTTTCTCAAGGTTCTTCAGCTCAAGCAATGGTTTGCTGTCTTGTGTCTGGGTGGTCATACGCTTGCCTCCTCAAGGCTGGCATTCTGCAGGCGGGAGACTTCGTGACAGGCGACCTCGACCTGACGGTAGCTGACTGTTTCCGGCAAGACCTTGCGGCAATGGTCGACCGCATATTCGCAACGCGGGCTGAACGGGCAGCCCGGTGGGATGGATGCCAGACCGGGCATATTGCCGGGGATCTGTTTCAGTCGCTGGCCCGGCAGAGTTTGTTGCGGCAGCGCATTGATCAGTCCCTGGGTATAGGGGTGCTGCGGGTCGTTGATAATCTCACGGGTTGGACCGGCTTCGATCAGGCGCCCCGCATACATCACCAGGGTTCGCTCAGTCATCTGGCTGACGACGCCAAGGTCATGGGTGATCAGGATCAGACCGACCTTGTTGGACTGACACAGCTCCAGCAGCAACTCCATGATATCCGCCTGAATGGTCACATCCAGCGCCGTCGTCGGTTCATCCGCGATGATGAGTTCGGGATCAAGCAGCAGCGCCATCGCAATGATGATCCGCTGTCGCATACCGCCAGACAATTCATGTGGATACTGGTTTAAACGTTCCTCGGGTGAGGGGATATAAACCTCGCGCAGCTTCAGGATCGCGATCTGCTCTGCCTCAGCTTTGCTCAGCGAACGGTGCGCTTTGAGAGTCTCAACCATCTGCTGGCCGATTGTTAAAACCGGGTTCAGCGTGACCATCGGATCCTGAAAGATCATCGCCATGCGATTGCCGCGGATCTTGCGCATTTCGGCGTCCGACAGCTTAACGATATCCTTGTCGCCAAACAGGATCTGACCGCTGTCGATGAACCCCGGCCGGCTGAGCAGGTTCATCAACGAAAACCCAGTGATGGATTTACCGGCGCCGGATTCACCGACGATGCCCAGGCGCTCACCTTTGCCAAGGTCGAAGGAAATCTGGTTCAATGCGGTGACGGTGTGATCACGCATCGCAAATTTGACCGTCAGGTCGCGAACGGAAAGCAACGACATCGCTCTTATCCTTTGTAAAGTTTCGGATTCAGCACGTCACGCATCCAGTCACCCAAGAGGTTGATGACAAGAACGAGGACCACCAGAACCACGCCGGGGATGGCGGTGATCCACCAACTGCCCGAGAAGATGTAGTCGAAGCCCGAGGAGATCAGCGATCCGAGCGAGGGCTGGCTGGGGGGCATCCCAAGACCCAGGAAGCTGAGTGAGGCCTCGGAAATAATCGCATTGGCCACCTGTACAGTGGAGATCACAAAAATCGGTGACAGTGAATTGGGCAGAATGTGACGGACCATGATCCGCACCGGGCCAAAGCCGAGCACGCGGGCACTGTCGATGTATTCCTTCTTTTTCTCGGCCAGAACAGTGGCGCGTACGGTTCGGGCATATTGCGGCCATTCGGCGACGCCAATCACCGCGATAAGGAAGTAGATTGCATATTGATTGAACGTCTCGCTGCCGAACATTGCCTGCGTCACCGCAAGGAAGATGATGGCCACCATCAATGTTGAGAACGACAGCTGGATATCAGCAAAGCGCATCAGCAGGCTGTCGAGCCGTCCGCCGACATAGCCAGCCACCAACCCGATAGAGATCCCAAGGAAAGCCTGCAAAGCCACCGCGCAAAGACCAATCAGCAGCGACAACCGCGTTCCATAGAGGATGGTGGACCATAGATCGCGTCCCTGATCATCGGTGCCGAACACAAACTGAGAATCCGAGCCGTCGATCCAGACCGGTGGGTATTCACTGTTCATGATATCAATTTGTGCAGGATCATAGGGGTCAAACGGAGCCAGAACCGGTGCCAGAATTGAAGCGATGGTGATAACCGAGAAGACCGCAAAGGAGACCATCGCCACAGGGTTGCGCCGAAAGCTGTAACCCATGTTGGAATTCCAAAGGCGACTGAACCGCGATGGTGTGCTCTGGTTTGTGCTAAGGCTGCTCATGCGCCCATCCTCGCAATATTAACAGTTGGATTGACGAGCCCGTAGATCAGGTCAACGATGGTATTGGTGACCACAAAGATGAACCCCACGATGATGAGGTAGGCCACGATCAGCGGGGTATCGACGCGGTTGACGGCCTCCAGGAACATGAACCCCATGCCAGGCCACTGGAAAACGGTCTCGGTCAGGATGGTATAGGCCACCATCGTTCCGATCTGAACGCCGCCAACAGTAATCACCGGCAGCAACGTGTTTTTGAGCGCATGGATGAAGTAAATGCGATAGGGACGAATGCCTTTGGCGCGGGCATATTTCACGTATTCGCTTTGCAGAACTTCCATCATCTCAGCCCGGATCAGGCGCACAAACAGCGGCAGCATGATCGAGGCCAGGGCGACGGAGGGCAGCAGGATATGCACCCAGCCATCAGCGGTGGCAAAATTTGTGTCCCAATAACCGAAGACATGGACAACGTCGCCACGCCCATAGGAGGGGAACCAGCCAAGTTCTACCGAGAAAACGAAGATCATCAGGATCGCAGTCAGGAACACCGGAACGGAGATCCCGACAATCGAGATGCCCATGATCAGGCGGCTAAGGATCGTATTGGGTTTGATCGCGGTGTAGACGCCGAGGGGAACGGACAGACCGACAATGATCAGGGTTGCCCCCATAACCAGCTCAAGCGTTGCCGGAAGCTTTTTCAGGATCACATCCAGCGCGGGTTCCTTGAAGAAGTAGCTGGTGCCGAGATCCCCCTGTAGCGCGTTGCCGAGAAAGCGGACATATTGGGTCACAAAGCTGTCGTTCAGGCCCAGTTCGTCGCGCAGCTGCTGACGGACCTCTTCCGACACGGACTGACCGACCAGCTCCCGCAGGGGGTCACCGAGGTTGTCCTGAATGGCAAAGCCGATCAGCGAGATGGCAAACATCACCGCGATGGCCTGGAACACGCGTTTCACGAGGTAGGCGAGCATGTTTAAGTTACCTTGTATCAGTCACTTGTTGATGGGCACAACGCTATTGACGCCCGGCGGGCGGCAGGGACATGCCCATAAAGAAGTGGTGAAAATCTGGGGAATATTTCGAAATAGCCGGGGCAGACCTGCTGCCCCGGCCTGAAACCTATCAGTCGACTTTCAGATCGCCGAAGTAGGGGAAGTTCAAAGCATTCACGATTTTTTCAGCGTGGACACCGTCGCGCGCACCCCAGGCCAGGTTCTGCCAGTGCAGCGGAATGAAGGCAGCGTCTGCATAAAGGATGCCTTCCAGCTTGCGCAGCAATTCACCGCGTTTGGTCTGGTCGGTTGTCGCATTGGCTTCCGCCATCAGCGCATCCGCTTCCGGGTTACAGTAGTTGCCGGAGTTGTACTGACCGTTGCCGGTGGTTTCATCCGGGCAATGGGTCAGGAACTGATGGAAGTTAGCGGAATCTTCAGTATCCGCATGCCAGCCGATCATCATCATATCCGCAGCGCGCTCGTCGAATGTCGGCCAATATTGCGCCTTGGGCATGGTCTGCAGATCAACCTTGATGTTGATTTTCGCCAACATCGAAGCCACGGCCTGAGCGATTTTATCATCGTTCACATAGCGGTTGTTCGGCGCCATCATGGTGACGGAAAACCCATCCGCATAACCAGCCTCAGCCATCAGTGCTTTGGCTTTCTCGACGTCAAAGCGCGGCGTCAGGCTCTCATCATAACCAAGGTAACCGGCCGGGCTGGCCTGTGCACCAACGGTGCCGAAGCCACGCATGATGCGGTCCACGATGCCGGCATTGTTCACCGCATAGTCGATCGCTTTGCGAACGCGGGCATCTTTGAACGCTTCAACGCGGTTCTGGTTCAGTTGGAACGTGATGATACGGGTGCCGGGCTCGGTGATCAGCGTGGTACCATCGTGTTCCTCAACCCGCTTCAGATCCGTCGGCGGAACGGGCGCGATGAAATCAACGTCACCTGCCAACAGCGCTGCGACGCGTGTCGGATCTTCTTTGATCGGAGTGAGGATGATCTTGTCGACATTGCCCTCGGAAGCGCTGTCCCAATAGCCGTCAAAGCGGTCGAAGATCACCTTCACGCCCTGCTCACGCTCGGTGACGGTGAAGGGGCCAGTACCCGAGAGATTGCGCGAGGCGAAGCTGTCGCCGTGCTTAACGAGCTCGGCCTTTTCTTTACCGTCCTCGGTAGTGCCGGAGTAAAACTGGCTATCCATCGGGAAAATATATGTCGCTGTATGCAAGATCAGCGGATAAGGCTCGGATGTTTTCAGGTCGAATGTCAGCTCGTCAACGACTTCGACGTCAGTGAAAGGTGCAAAGATACCTTTGAAATCAGGGCTGGCCTTCAGGCGGTCAAATGTCCAATCGACATCAGCCGACGTCAGCGCATTTCCGCTATGGAAGGTCACACCGTCGCGCAGTTTGAACCGCATCGTGGTCTCGTCGATCTGCTCCCAGCTTTCGGCCAGACGTGGCGCGAACTGCAGGTCTTTTGTCCAGCGCACTAGCGGGTCAAAAACCATGTGCGAAAGCTGCAGAGTGCCACCCGACAGCTGCTCGTGCGGGTCCAGCGAAACCGGATCGGCATCGTAGGCGACCTTGATGGTCACTTCCGCCATTGCTGCCGTGCTCAGGGTCGCCGTCAGCGTGGCAACAGCGAGCGTGCTCGCAAAATGTTTCATTATTCGTCCTCCCGTTACGGTATTGTTACATCATCGGTATCGCAGCGCTGGCGAACAATCCAATGCCGATTGCAATGCGGCTATGCAAAATGCGTATAGCTATATTTTCTAATATTTTTCAAATTATTACAGGCATTTTCAGGCTGCCAACGGCAAACCCGGATCCCATTTTCCACATAGAACAGCTGCTATTTGGGGCGGTAGAATCAGCGTCGACAGCAGAACCGAAGGTGGCGACTTGTGCTGAAACTTGCGCACAACGATCAAACATCTGCGCCATTTTCGGCCTAGAGCCGCGCGATCTCCGAATAGTCGTGACACCAAGAATCAGGACGTAGCAAAGGCGAACGGCATCGAGCCCTCGTAGCGGATCAAGAAACAGTCGATTGCATCGAGGGTCTTTGTGCGCGATGTGCGCCCATTAATGCTTCGTTAACCATGATTGTCGGCCAAAGATTTGCGTGCAATCCGGAAAAACCCTATCGCTTTTAGTCAAATCGTTCCATCTAACGCGAAAGAGAGCCCTCAATGGCAAATGTATTCGTTGCGTCGTTTCCAGGCGTGTCCTCGCTGAGCAATTACTTGGCTTTCGACGGGTTTGAAACCTCTCGTACATCGTTCGGAACCGTCGTCTCACCGACCGAGCTCGAACAGATCAGCGAAGATGGGTCAATTCTGCGTTTAGGCGGCGATTTCTCTAGCGACGATCAGGCCGATTGGCAGATTTTCTCGATGGATCATTCGCTTGATGGCTCCCCGATCGTCTCGATTTCTGACATCTCGATGAGTTTTGACCGTTTCGTTTCGCTGCGCGCCGAAGACGTCGCACGAGAACTTCTCTCCGGCGATGACCAAATCACCGCACTCTTGAATGACAATGTAACGGCAATTCGAACCTATGCTGGCGGAGATCGGGTTTCGCTGGGCGCCGGCGACGATACCGTAGCGGCCGGGGCTGGTAATGATTTTCTGACCGGCGGGTTGGGTGCTGATGTTCTTCGCGGCGGTTCGGGAGCCGACACATTGCACGGCAATGGTGGCGACGATGTACTACGCGGTGGTGTTGGCCGTGATGTCATCTTCGGCGGCGTGGGAGCCGACCTACTTGGAGGTGGTCGTGGCAATGACCGCCTGATCGGTGGGTCAGGCAGTGACACAATTCGCGGCGGCGCCGGTGTTGATCGCCTGTACGGCGGAACCGGGGATGATGTCATGACAGGCGGTGACGGGGCCGATATCTTTGTGTTCAATGAGGGCGATCACACAGATCGCATAACCGACTTTGAGGTTGGCGTTGACCGCATCAAACTGGGTCGTGGAGCGGAGAGTATGGACGACGTCGACTTCGCACAGGTCGGCGACGATGCCGCGATCTATTTTGCCAATGTGACCATACTGGTCGAGGACACGGCGTTTTCCGAACTACAAAGCGCAGACCACTTTCTGTTCTGATATAGTGGCCATAGGGCCAGATGTCTCACCGACCCCGCATCAGCCCTCAGATCGGCTGCTTTCTGGGCCGACTGACGGCAACAAGCGAGCCGACTTCAGGCTCATCGAAGGAGGTAAATGATGATAACTGTTAAGTGTAAACTCGTTGCCGCAGCACTGTCTTGCATCCTGCCGATGGCGGCAGCTGCGGATCCGTTGCCACGCAGCGCGAAGATCGCAAGCCCACAGAAGATTGCAAAGATCTACTCTGGGAAGACCGAGCTTTGGACCAACAACTGTGGTGGCGGCATCTATTTCGGGCCAGGCGGTCAGGCAAGGGCCTGGTGTGCTGACCAAAGTGAAAACCTGGGCGCGGGTACTTGGAGCGTCGATGCTAATGGCCAGATGTGCCAGGATCTTGTCTGGTATTATCCCAGCGGGCGCCGCGCTGGCGCCAGCGCAAGCGACAAATCCTGCATCAGCCATGTCGTCGATGCCTGGGGCGTCATGTGGCGCAGTTGGCCAAATGACCCAGAATGGTGGCCGATGGGAAAGGACGCAGGTCTGGTGCGTGGATATAAATTCCAGACACAGGTTCGGCAGACCCGTTCGAAACTGGGCTTCTGACTGCCGCAAAGAAACATCCAATTCGAGGGTCGGGCAAAAATCTGTCCGACCCTTCGCTTTTGGCTTGCGCCCGTGCTCTGCTACGCATAAACCCCGCCGCAGTGGACCGATAGCTCAGCTGGATAGAGTACTTGACTACGAATCAAGGGGTCGGGGGTTCGAATCCTCCTCGGTCCGCCATTACCTCCTTGTTGAACGCCAAGCAAAACTGACCTTCTTGTCAGGTTGCTGACCCTAACTCAGAAAACGTACGTTCATGCGGCAGGCCGCGAAGATGCCAAAAGAGCCCTAAGCGGACTCTGATCGCCTGCTAGGCCTTCGCCCGCGCGGCATGACGCGAACGGCGCCAAGCGGCCGTTCAAGGTCTATCAGGAAAAAATGGCTGAGCAGGACAAACTAACCATACCCGGAGCTTGGCCCCGCATAGGTTTCATTTGGGGGCGCCCGACGCAACACTTTTTATGATCGACGTTTCAGCGCTTCTAATTATGCAACCTTCAAGCGGTCTCCGCCCTAAAAGGTAGAGCAGATAACCTATCCTAACGACGGACACGATGACTGATATCAACGAACTCCGCGGACCCGTGCTTGCGCCTTCCCAACGTCGATTGCACTTACACAATACACTACGATGAAGCCAACAACATACAGCGCCTGCATTTGACGCCCAACGGGTTGAACGTCCGAGCGCCGCAGTGCTTCGTACTCGATGGGATCGCCCACCGGGATGCGCCGCCCCTGCTAGAGTTTGAGGATCTCCGTCAGTGTTCCGGCTTCAGAACTCGACGAAAGAGCTTAAACTGGCACACTTGGGCAAGGGAGATTTCCTCAATCTTCTGAACTCTTCGAAAATTGAGACGTTGCTCGATTAGCTGTTCAGCCAAAACCTGTTCGTCCACTACCACGTCCTTGACCCACTCTACTGGTTCATTGTTGATTCCGTCATCACCGAAAATGCCAACGTGTATCTCATGATGATCGCTCCCATACTCAATAACGATCTCTACACGATTTTGCGCGATAACGTGGGGATGAGCGCGAACTTGCTTGAACAGTACACCTATCCAGATGTCGAGCATGATCGGCTGGCAGCGTTCATCGCGGAACTGCGCGACCTGCTAGAGATCCAACGCCAATTGCTACCCCCCTTCAACTTTCAAATGCTCAAAGGGCTACTCCAAATTGCAGCTGAACTGGACGCGCTCCCTTACCTCGAAGACGAGCCCCCAACGTTCTTATCGACGGATTTGGAGACTTTTACCTCCAACGCATCGCTCTATTCAAAAATTCCACGCACATCCGGGACACTGAGGTGGTGATCGAAGCCTATCTCCGTGATCTTGATTTGCGGGATGGCAACGCTCCTCTAAGCAACTTTTCATTCGTTGACTCGAAGGACCACCCATGGGTGCAGGTGTCCGACGTGATGGCAGGCCTTCTCGGAAAGTTTTTTGGCTTCGTGAATCGAACGCCCGCACCAGACTTAAACTATGCTCGATCCCAGTTCACTGATCGACAAAAGCGCGGCCTCAAAATGCTGACCCACTTGATAAGCCGTTCGGTGGAAGAATGTCCGGCTTTTGTCCATTATGTTGTGTCGCTGGAGGATCAACACCGACGAGAGAGCGTGCTTGGTTTCTAGCCGTGATCGCCCAAACCTCGTGTTAGTCTGCTGCAGGATTTGGGTTGGCAATCCCGGAACGGCTGACTTAGGATCGAAACCGATGACTGCTCGCAGCCCTAAGCGGACATTCATGCAGGGCGCGGACAAGGCACTGCTGCGAGCGCGAGGGTCTTCCCGTTAGCGGGCCTTCAAGGCTGCTCAGCTAGCCCTGGGAATGCCGCTCTTTGCTTAGAAGTCAGCGAAGCGCAGTTAGTGACCTTTGCAAAGTCGTGAAATCTGCCAGCCGGACGGCGGTCCCATGCTGCACGAGCAACGGATGGAGCAGACCTTCGCCGCAAGTGCAGCCACCAACCATCATCGAACGGACGGGATGTGGACAAAGTTACCTTTCGCTACGGCTGCGCCGATGTCAGAAACCGACTAGGAAATCCGACCGCCTGGCCCGATTGCAAATCGAACAACAAGGGAAATGACCATTCCAATCGCAACGAACGTTGCTGTGTTCTGAGCAAGGTTTAGCCAACCATATGAAGTCAGGATGCCATCTATCTCTCGAACTTTGTCGCCACCACCTAATTGAGAGAAAGAGCTGGGGTCCACCGACTGTATCCAGCCTCGGAACCGTCCGATTGCAATGCTTGCCAGAGCTATGAGAAACATGATCGCCCCTCCCCAAATTACAGCCTGAAACCAAGAAATATTCTTTCGCATTAGTCTGTTGAGTATCGGAGCCGCAATTAGCCAGCTCGCAATAAATGCAATCGGGAGGCCGATGGCTGCGGCCCAAATCAATATGCTGAAGAATTGGAGAAGTCCGGCACTGTTCATACCGGCAGAAATAGGAACCGCTATCGACAGCCAACCAAGAACAGCTGACGAATTGACTGCCCGCTTCCATTGTTTTCGGGTATATGCGCGTTCAGCGTTTGGGTGCTGATCATCCATAGGCTTCTCCAAGTTCGATCATGGCAGCGTAGCAGACCTTTATGTAAACTGCAGCATCGGTCAAAGAGGGTTCTTGCTGCCTTGCGGCGATGCACCAGCAGGGTTGCAGCGTGCGCGCACATGTTCCCGGTCCTCAGAGGACGCCAGCCAGCCCGGAGCGGACATAGACATGGCGGCGGGTGCCATGATGCTGTCAGTGCAAAATTCCATGGTCAATTATTCCCCGAAGCGGACGCTCGGCAGGGCTAAGCTGTCTCAGGTGATGCTGCGGACAGCACCAAGGGCAGCGAAGCGCAGATAGTATGCGTAGTTGGGCTACCTCTGTTTCGAGGTCGAGCTCCCAGTACGATCACAAGAGGTGGCCCGAGAAATATGAACAGTTGAGCTAGGTGGATTTTCCGCTCCTGATCCGGCGGCGTGCCGGGACGAAGGAGCAACGATGGCAAGACGACCCAGACGGAACCACAGCCCGGCATTCAAGGCGAAAGTCGCATTGTCAGCTTTGAAGGGCGACGAAACGATGAGCGAATTGGCGACGCAGTTTGACGTTCATCCAAACCAGATCAAGCAATGGAAAGACCAGCTCCTAGACGGCGTGACAGACGTTTTTGACGACAAGCCGAAGGCGTCGAAGGAGCCCGAGATCGATGTCAAATAGTTGCACGCGAAGATTGGCCAGTTGACGCTGGAAAACGGTTTTTTTGCGCGAAGCGCTCGCCAAGGCCGGTCTGTTGGGGAGCGTAAAGAAATGACCAACCGCGACCACAAGCTGAGTTTGACCCGCCAAGCCGATCTGCTCGGGATCATGCTGCACGATGCCAACAGAGCATCAATCAGACTGCGAAGAGACATGTGACCCGGATGAGTGACAATGACCCAGCGATCAAGGAAAACGAGCTTGACCCAAACACCCAATTAGAGAAGCGACCTTGGCAAAGTTATGCGAACGACCCAGAGTGCCCCTTGGAGCCATCCGCATTGAATGTCTTATTTGCGCACATAACGAAGCTCGTATGGATCGGCGATAGGTGTTTTTGTTTGGAGCATCCCTCTTTTACGCCAAGCCTAAAATTCGCCAGATACCCGCAGAATTATCCCATCGTCATATTTGAATGACGCGGCAACCATGTCGCGCACAACTTTGTAGAATTGGCTTTGAAAAGGTTGCACCTGTGACCACAACGTCAAAGTCCCAGACATTCCCAGTCTGACAGGTCAAATCCAACCCGTTCTTTGTGCTATCCATAACCAGAATGCTATTTTTAGCGCAATTGGCGATAGCTGTGCGTGCGGTTACTTCGTCAGAATTATAATCCATTACTCTGCCGGTCTCCGACAGGCCGCCGCAGCTGAACACGGCATAGTTCACATTGAATTTAGAAAAAAATTCAAGTGCAGGCGTCCCAATCATATCCAGGTCGCGCATTCGGACAGCCCCACCTGCCAGTTCAACCGCAACGCCCTGAGCATGTTGCAAAGCGCAGACCGCGTGAATGCTGTTGGAGGCCACAAATAGGTCCTTGTGCGAGGCCAAAAAACGCGCGCATGTCTCTACTGTCGTGCCGGTGCCCAAAGCCAAGCGCGCACCATCTGGGATCAAGTTCTTGACTGATAAAGCAATTCGTTGCTTTTCCTGCCGTGCAATCCCTTCGCGTGGCAGATAGCCGATATTTTCGCTTTGTTGGCGCAGTCGCACGGTACCATTACGCCGCTGTACCAAGCCGGCCTCATCCAGATCCCGTAGATCTGCGCGGATCGTTTGAACAGAGACATCAAGTTCGAACGAAAGATCCATAGCCGAAAGCATATCATTCTCTGACAATAGCGATATGATCGTATCTCTTCGCTGGGTAACACCCCTTTGCACAGCAGGGTCCTCTAATAAAATATCAATTTTTCCATAATGTTAGGAAACTCGGCGGCGCACTGCAATATAAATATAACCTTCAAGTAACTGTTACAAACCTGTCAAGGTTCTCAGCGATAAGGCGACTCGCAAAATGCTTTCGTTCGAAAGAATAACCTTCAGGAGAGCCCTATGAAGTCCGTCCTCACATCCTCCGCTTTCGCGCTCTTGGCCAGCACAGCCATTGCCGACACGATCACCCTTTACACCTCGCAACCCAATGCTGACGCGCAGCGCACGGTTGATGCCTTTATGGCAGCCAACCCCGGCACTGAAGTCGATTGGGTGCGTGATGGCACGACCAAGCTAATGGCACGCCTGCGCGCGGAGATCGAAGCCGGTAACCCGCAGCCTGACGTGCTTTTGATCGCAGACACCGTAACCCTTGAAGGCATGGCACAACAGGGCCTGCTGAATGCCTATAGCTCCCCCGAAGCCGAGAACTACGACGCAGCCCTCTTCTCACCCAAGGGGTTTTACTACTCCACCAAGCTGATCACGACCGGCCTTGTCTACAATACCGGCGTTGAAACCGCACCGACATCTTGGGGCGACCTTTCTGACGCCTCAATCAAGGGTCAGATCGCAATGCCATCACCTCTGTATTCCGGTGCCGCGTTGATCCACCTTGCCACGCTCACAAGCGACGACAGCTTGGGCTGGGACTACTACGAAGGCCTTGCCGCCAACGGGGCGCGCGCACAGGGCGGCAATGGTGGTACGTTCAAGGCCGTCGCCTCGGGCGAAAAACCCTACGGCATGGTCGTGGACTTCCTCGCGATCCGCAACAAGGCCGATGGGTCGCCAGTAGAGTTCGTTTTCCCTGAAGAAGGCGTCTCCTATGTGACTGAGCCGGTTGCGATCTTGTCCTCTGCCAAGAACGTTGCGGGCGCAGAGAAGTTTGTCGACTTCTTGCTGAGCGAAGACGGTCAGGACCTGGTTCTGGATATGGGCTATATCCCGGCTCGCGACGGCATGGGTGTCCCCGCAGGTTTCCCCGCGCGCGATGACATCAAGTTGATGGCCTTTGATCCTGCCGAAGCGCTCGCAAACGCAGATGCCAACAAAGCCAAATTCTCAGAGCTTTTCGGCGCTGAGTAATGTTTGCCGCACAATACAACGGAGGCAGCCGGTCCGAGGCCCGGCTGCTCTCTGCTATTCTGGTCGTCGCGATCTGTCTGACGCTTGCCCCAGTGTTGCGCCTTTTTGTCGAGGGCGTCACGTATCAAGGGGACCCCAGCCTTACCCTGATGCGCGATGTGCTGGCGCAGCCCTCAACCATTAGCGCGCTTGAACATTCGTTGATCACGGCTGGTTGTGGCACTTTGGTGTCTTTGGTGCTTGGATCTGCTTTTGCATTCCTCGTCGCGCTGACAGACCTCAGGGCGAAGGCGGCGTTGGTTTTCTGCCTGATGATCCCGATGATGATCCCGCCGCAGATTACCGCGCTGTCTTGGGTCCAGATTATGGGGCCTTCGTCGGCTCTGTTGAAAACGCTGGGCATCGCGCCTCCACTTGGGGCGCCGCAGCCACTCTATTCGCCTGAGGGGATTATTTTTCTTCTGGGCATCCAGCATATGTCGATCATTTTTCTGACATTGCGCGCTGGCCTGCGATCTGTCCCCCAAGACGTTGTTGAGGCCGCCCGTATCAGCGGTGCGAAAGGGTTGCGCATATGGTGGCAAGTGGTGCTGCCGCTGACCCTGCCCAGTCTGGGTGCCGGTACGGCAATCACCTTTGTGACCGCTCTTGGCAATTTTGGCATTCCGGCGATGCTGGGCATTCCGGCAGGCTATGCGACGTTGCCGACGCTTGTCTATCAGAAGCTGGCGGGAATGGGGACGACGGTCTTGGCCGAAGTTTCGGTTCTAGCCATGCTAATCGGGGTTGTGGCTGTTGCCGGTATTTTGTTGCAACGTCTCTTCCAGACCCGTCAGAAGCTACACCTTGTCGGTAGCACATCCCGCCCCTTAGTTCTGCCGCTGGGTAAGGCGCGCCTGCCTGTTGAAATCCTTCTGTGGGCGGTGATTTTTGCCATCCTTGTGTTGCCGATGTTTGGCCTTTTGGCCACCTCCTTGATACCCGCCTACGGGGTGCCGCTGCGCCTTGATACGGTCAGCATTGCGTCGTGGCAGGAGGTGATTTTCCGGCAACCCTCAACATCACGCGCGTTTACCAACTCATTCGGGCTGGCAATGGGCGCATCCTTGGTGCTTGTCGTGATTTGCTTCCCCCTTGCGTGGCTGATGGAGAGGCGCAAGAACCGGCTTGCTCGCCTGTTCGATAGCCTGCTTGACTTGCCCTACGCGCTGCCGGGGGTGGTTTTATCGATTGCCATGATCTTGCTACTGATCAAGCTGCCTTTCACAGATGCCACGCTTTACGGCACCATCTGGATTATTTTTCTGGCCTATATCGCGCGCTTCTTTGCGGTCATGTTCCGTCCGGTTCAGGCCAGCCTCAAACAGTTTGATCCGGCGATGGACGAGGCAGCGCAATCGGTTGGTGCTTCGCTTTACCGGCGTTTGCGTGATGTGATCTTTCCGCTTTCGGCACCTGCTGCGGCGGCGGGGGCAATTCTTGTCTTTCTCACCGCGTTCAACGAAGTCACGGTGTCTGCGCTTTTGTGGTCCTCGGGCACCGAGACGCTTGGCGTGGTGATTTTCAATCTCGATGACAGCGGCGAAACCGGCATGGCAAGCGCATTGGCGATGACCATCGTGCTTGTCGTCATCGTCCTCATGGCGCTGATTCAGTTGTTATCACGCCGCTTTCCCAAAGGAGTTGTCCCATGGCAGACATAGACCTGTCCGGCGTTGGCAAGACATTCGCAGGTACGCCTGCGCTACAAGACATTACAACGCGGTTTGACGACGGCGAATTTATTGCGCTTTTGGGGCCATCGGGCTGTGGCAAAACCACGCTTTTACGGATCTTGGCAGGTTTTGAAGCGCCCAGCTACGGACGCCTGCGTATCGGGACGCGCGAAATGGCCAACGCCCGAACGGGCGCGAACCTGCCCCCCGAAGTGCGCAAAATCGGGTTTGTGTTCCAATCCTATGCGCTTTGGCCGCATATGTCTGTGCGGCGCAATATATCCTACCCGCTTGAGATCCGAAAACTATCCAAGGCAGAAATCGCAAATCAGACCGATGCCGCCTTGGCCTCAACCGGGCTGGTGGACTATGCTGATCGTATGCCTTCTGACCTTTCGGGGGGGCAAAGGCAGCGGGTCGCCTTGGCCCGCTGCCTTGTGTCTGACCCCTGCGCGGTCCTGCTGGATGAGCCTTTGGCCAACCTTGATGTGGCACTCCGCGCGACGATGCAGGGCGTCTTTACCGACTTCCACAAGCGTACCGGCGCCACGATGGTTTATGTGACTCATGATCAAACCGAAGCCATGGCGATGGCCGACAGAATTGCAGTCATGGATCAAGGGCGCATTCAGCAATTCGATACACCGCAAACCCTTTACGAGCGGCCAAAGAACCGCTTTGTCGCAGAATTCGTCGGGCGCGGCGCAGTAGTGCCGGTGCAAGAGCTCAAATCCGGCGGAAATGCGCAACAGGCGCGTATTCTGGGGGCCGAGGTTGCAGTGCAATCCGCAAGCCAGGAGGCGCAGGTCAGCCATGTCTGTCTGCGCCCTGAAAACCTGACCATTACCGAGACAGGAGATCTGCGCAGCAAAGTCGCGCGGGTCACCTATGTGGGCGGTAAATACCTGTTGGAAGCGGTGACCGACTGCGGTGCACGCCTGTTTGCCGAAACCCGCGCGCGTTTCGAGGTCGGCACCCAATTGGGCCTTACAATTACAACTCCTTGGGCTTTTTGGGAGGATTAAATGCAAAGCATACGTTTACTTTCCGGCATAGGGGACAAAGGTCCCGCATGCATAAAACTGACCTCGGATAATCGGATTTGGCTGCTTGATTGCGGCTTTGGCCCCGAGGCTAACGCGTATTTCGATCCCCTCTGGCTTGAGGGGGCCGAGGCTGTGTTCATCACCCACGACCACATTGATCACATCGGCGGGGCCTCTTATGCTGTGGAGGCAGGGCTGCCTATATATGCCACGGCGCAGACTGCCAAGGCGCTTCCCCCTGCCGCTAAAGTGCATCTGTTGCCCGAACAAGGTCAGACGGTGATCGATGGCGTAACACTGACCACGGGCCGCAATGGGCACGCGATGGGCGGTGTTTGGTTCCACTTCGATCTGGGAGAAGGGTTCTACTATTCTGGTGATTGGTCTGAGGAATCTGATTGGTTTTCCTTCGATGCGCCGCCTCCGGCTGCGACAGCCATTTTGGATTGCTCTTATCATTTGGATGATGTCCCGCAATCTCAACGCCTTGAGGCGATGCATGCCCTGCTGGACAGGGTGCAGGGTCAGGTGCTTTTACCTGTGCCCCCGTCTGGCCGTGCAGGTGAGATGGCGCTGCATCTGATCCGGTGCTACGGACCTGAAAGTGTAATGCTTGACCCTGAGTGCCAAGATACGCTGCGCGCCGCGCTGAACAGTGGCAATGTCAGTGCCAATGCCCAAGAAATCGCTCCGCTTCTGGACCGTGGTCCGATGGAGCAAGCGCGTTTCCTAATCTGCGATACACCCAACGCCGACGGTGGTGCCGCTTGGGGGTATGTGCGGGCCTGGCGTGAAAGCGGCCGTTTGGGGCGCGATGCCCATGTTGTATTCACAGGCCATATGACGGCCCATGCGCGTGGCATTTGCAGTGTTCCGGGCGGCTATTTCCAACGTTGGAACGTGCATCCACCCCTGCGCGATCAGGTGAAGATGCTAAAGCGCCTTGGCGCAAAGCGCTTTGCGCCCGCTTTTTGCGCCCATCCTGAGGATTACCTTGTTGAAGGATTGGATGCCGAGGTGTTCTTCCACGAACGGGTGCGCTTATGAACACGCCCCCTTTGCCATCTCAAGACTTTTGCCTGATCCGGCACGGAGAGACAACCGCCAACGCAGATGCGATCATCGCGGGTGTCACGGATGTTCAGCTGACCCAGCTGGGCCGCAATCAGGCGCGCGCGCTATCTCACACGACATGGCCAGAGCAAATCGCGATCTACGCCAGTCCGATGTCACGGGCGCAAGACACTGCACGCCTTGCCTTTCCGGGCCAGCATTTCTGGCTGCACAACGGATTAAGAGAACGCGACTGGGGCGTGTTTGAGGGGAAACCACTGACTGAACAGCCCCTCCGGGAAGATACGCCGGATCAAGGCGAATGCTGGTCCGGTATGATAATGCGAGTGCACACCGCGATTACAGAAATTTGCGCGGCCTCGCAGGGAAAACTACCGGTTCTTGTTTGTCATTCAGGCATCATTCGTGCGGCTCGTATCCTTTGGACAACCGGCGACGCAGGGCGGCGCCCTCCAAATGCGACACCGCTCCTTTTCAAACAGACAGACAGCAAAATGATGGAGACGCCCCTATGACCCAAGCAACACCTACCCCATGTGTTGTATTCGACGTCGATGGCACACTTGCTGAATTCGATGCAGACCGCCTTGGCCATCTTGTGCATGGTGTTGAGAAACACTGGGATGAGTTTCATCATGCCATGGCTGATGCCGCGTTGATTGCACCAATTGCGAAACTTATGCGTCGGCTGAAAGAAAGCGGGGAGACCATCGTGATCTGTTCCGGGCGGCCAAAAGGCTGGGCCGAACACACGATTGCATGGCTTCACAAACATGACCTGCCTTTCGACGGTATATATTTGCGGGCAATGGATCAGGACAGTGCGAGTGACCCAGAAGTAAAGCGCAGTGCGCTGAACGAAATGAAAGCAGATGGCTTCAAGCCTTGGCTGGTAATTGATGACCGCACTTCGGTCGTCGAGGCTTGGCGCAACGAAGGGCTCGTTTGCCTCCAATGTGCACCAGGGGATTTCTGATCACACATTGTTGATATTTAAACAGCAGTCTGACACGTCGACGGATTAATAAGAGCATTATGTCGAGAGTAAACACTGTGGACGCGTAAAATAAGCTGGATGTGGGTTTTCTTCGCTATTTTGCGTGTATCACCAGTATGCAGCGAACGATCGGAGTCCTTCCATGGCATCGTTAGGCCATGTCCGCTTTAGGCTGGATGCGGTGATCCCATGATAGGCGGAGGTACGGGATCTACTGCAATTTTGGTGCTGCAACGCCAGACTTTCTGCGGCAGCGCATAATCTGAGACGGAAGCTGGCGACCTTTCGGGCTGTTTGATCAAGGCGCATCAATCTTGGAACAACAACGCTTGTCCACCGAAGCTAACAGACATATCTCTGCAATAGCTGGCCTTCATAAGATTTCAAAGAAGGCCGGGCCACGGAAATAGCACTCATGTTGTGCCGAAGTTCTGGAAACAGCTCCAGAATCTCTTCTCGCGTTTCTTCAGAGAAACTGTCGAGCGATTGATCTCCCGGATAAAAACTCTCGGAAGGCACGCTTTCAGCATAAATCACTTGGTGCCGATCAAACAGTAGATGGTAATACTCAACCTCACCGCCTGATTTTGCCCGGATACTGCAATCGTTTACAAGATGCTTTGCCGCTATCAGCACCTCAGAACTGCCAAACATAAGTTCGGCATGAGCGCTTGTGACGGCTCTGTTGCACAAATCGGCTGACGGCCGGTGTTCCCCTTTCCCCGGACAGACTTATCCCACGGGCTCTGTGACAGGGATGCCGAGCGCAGTGTAGCCGTTCAGAACGGCGATACGGACCTGAAACTCCGCGACCTGCCGGTCGAAGTCCCGCGCCATGAGGCGCTGCCCCAGCAGTTTCACGCAATGCATCCACTGACCGGCAGGGTTATGCGAAGCATGATCCCGAGAGGTTTTGTTTCGACGCGGCTTCGACGGTGGTATCCGCTCCATCGTCGCCAGAGGGCACGACCGAGGTATTTCGATGCCCGCAGTGCTTCGTTTCGTGCGACCGCGCCGGCGGTGACGGTCTTCCACGGTTTGGCGTTCTTGCGGGGCGGGATGACAGCGTGGGCACCGCGGTCAGCGATTGGATCGTGGCATTTGCGGGTGTCGTAGGCACCGTCGGCAGTGACGCTGCTGATCTGCACGTACGCGGGGATCTGGTTGAGCAGGTCGGGTAATACCGGCTCCTCGCCGATATGGTTCCCTGTGATCTCTACGGTCCGAACCTCCAGCGTCTCCTCATCAATCCCCAAGTGGATCTTGCGCCAGACGCGCCGCTTGGGACCGCCATGCTTGCGGGCGTGCCACTCGCCTTCGCCTTCGACCTTGATACCCGTGCTGTCGATCAGCAGGTGCAGTGGGCCCTTCGACCCGCGATACGGGATGTTTACGACCAGGGTCTTCTGACGGCGGGACAGCGTGCTGAAGTCAGGCACCGACCAGTCGAGACCGACCAGCCGCAGCAGGCTTTCGACAAAGCCTGTCGTCTGCCGAAGCGCCATGCCGAACAGCACCTTCATCGAAAGGCATGTCTGGATGGCGGCATCGCTGTAGGTCTGCTGGCGGCCACGCCTGCCTGTCGGCGCGGCATCCCAGCTCATCTCAGGGTCGAACCAGATCATCAGCGAGCCGCGGCGCTTGAGCGCATTATTGCAGGCTGGTCAGTTCCTGGTCCTGTAGGTCGGGGGTGAAGGTCTGCTCATGCATCCCAGCTACCACGCTGGATTCATGAGATGAATCCCACACGGAATTTGTGCAACAGAGCCGCCTTGATGGAACACATTCGTGGCGGACGGCGTCTGCCGACTATTCAAGAGTCGGCAGACGCTCGCGGTTCAGTTGCTTTTCGGAAGGGTATCCAGAAGCACCGGCTTCTCCCCCGCGAAGTCGATCCAGGCATTGGTGCCGTTCAGGCGGGAACCGGCCACATTGTCCGCATCAAAATGGATCTCGAACTGCTCGGGCCCGTGCGCGTAGGCGACAACAAGCCCGTATTCCGGGTTAAGAAATCCGCCGTGCGGCCGGATGCCAGGATAGCTGATGCGCCAGGCCGCGCCGTCCGGGCCGACATGACCAAGGGTCAGCTTGCCGATGACATCGCCGGGCAGCTCAAAGAACCAGACCCAGGGGCCGCCGGAAGCAATCGTCATCACCTCGTCGATGCCGGTGCCGTCCTCTGCATGGTTGATGTGCAGCGGGCCGAATTTCTTGTGGACCCAGACCCGGGTCTCAGCGTCCATCTTGTTCATGTCATAGACCTTGGGGTAGGGCGCAACACCCGGTTCCGAAGTGGTGAGCGAGCCGCCGTTTTCGACCGTCGGCTCCCGCCCTGCGGCGGCGATTTCTGTCAGCAGATCTTCGCGGGTCAGTTCAAAGGCAGAGATCAGCTGCGCCTCCTCCTCGGCAGTTATGGTGCGGCTGCGGGAGGTCTCAAGGATCGGAAGCGCCTGATCCGGGATCGCAACGGTACTGACGCGGACACCGACGCTGTTCAGCACCGCATTCACGTCCTCCACGCCAAGCGAGGCCGGGCGGCCATCGGTGTATTCCAGTTCCAGGAGGCCGGCGGTGTCCGCGGCGCCGGCAAGCCCATGGGCGGGGAGCCACAGCACGGCTGCGGCTGCGGCAAGTTTTGAAAGCAGTTTCATAGTGGAGTTCTCCAGTTCAGTGTCCGGGGCAGTGGCCCCGGTCGGATTGCGGGGTGATGGGCTCAGGCGGGGTAGGCTGCGCCGCCCCTCCCATGCGGATGGCTCAGATCCTGGTGCGGGCCGACGGAGATGATCCCGTGCGGGTTGATGTGCCGGTGGCTCAGAAAATAGTGCTGGCGGATGGCCTCCATCTCGATCGTGGCGGCCACGCCGGGCACTTGGTATAGGTCGCGCAGATAGGGGCCGAGGTTGCGGTAATCAGCGATCCGCTTGCGGTCGGTCTTGAAGTGCGTCGCATAGACCGGATCAAACCGGACAAGGGTGGTGAACAGGCGCCAGTCCGCTTCGGTGATCCGCTCCCCGGTCAGGTAGCGGCGGGTGCCGAGCAGGGTGTCCAGCTCCTCCAGCTTGCCGAACAAATCGGTGATTGCTGCGTCATAGGCGGCCTGGGTGGTGGCAAAGCCTGCACGGTAGACGCCATTGTTGACCGGGGCATAGATTTCGGCGCTGATCCGGTCGATGTCCTGCTGCAGATCCGGCGGGTAGAAATCCGGCGTGGCGCCTGCCAGCTCATCGAAGGCCGAATTCAGCATCCGCATGATCTCTCCGGAATCGTTACTGACAATGCGGCAGGTCTTCTTGTCCAGCAGCACCGGCACGGTAACCGGCCCGGTGTGGCTTGGATCTGCGCGCTGATAGACCTGATAGAGGTACTCATCCCGCGGCACTCCGGCTGTCGGATCATGAGCTGCGGCGTCGATCTGCCACCCGTCAGGACCTGCCATCGGCAGCATCTGGGTGACGGTGCTGATCTTCTCCAGCCCCTTCAGCGCACGCAGGATCGTGGTGCGGTGACTCCAGGGACAGGCCATGGAGACATAAAGGTGGTAGCGGCCTACCTCAGCCGGGAATTCCGCCTCCGCCTGTGGCTCGATCCGATTGCGGAAACCACTGCTCATGCGGCGGAACACCCCGTCTCCCGGTTTTGGTTTTTCGGTGAGAATACCGTCAATCAGAATCTTTGCCATGGGTCGCCTCCTTGATGACGGGGCAAAGATAGAATGTTTCCATAGGCGCGATAATCTGGCTAAGGTGAAACTTATCGTTGAGAATAATTCACCCTAGTCGGAGAATGCTGATGGAAGGAATGGGAGACATCCCGGTGGTTGTGGCAGTAGCCGAAACCCAAGGGTTTGCTGCTGCAGCGCGGCGATTGGGGGTGACAAAATCCGCAGTCAGCAAGCGGATCACCCAGATCGAGAGGCGGCTGGGGACGCAGCTGTTTCACCGCTCCACCCGGAATGTCAGCCTGACCGAGGCGGGCGAGCATTTCTATGCCCATGCGGTCCGGGCGCAGGAGGCAGCGCAGGAGGCCGAGGACAGCGTTTTGGCGTTGCAAGAGGCCCCCAAGGGGCGTCTGAAGGTGAATGTACCGATGGCCTTCGGGCGTTTGCATGTGGCTCCGCTGATTTCCACCTTTCTGGCGCGTCACCCCGGCGTATCTATGGATATGGTTATGGATGACCGGGTGGCAGATCTGTTCGCTGACGGGTTCGACCTAGCGCTGCGCGGCGGAACGCTCGCGGATTCCGCGCTGGTCGCCCGCAAGATTGCACCATTGCACAACGTTCTGGTTGCTGCCCCGGCCTATTTGGAACGCCACGGCGCGCCGGAGGCGGTCCGCGATCTCAGTACCCACAACTGTCTGCAATATTCCTATAGCCGGGATTTCCAGGAATGGGTTTTCAACTCCGGTGGCGAGGTGGAGACTTTCCGCCCCGGTGGTAGCTACAGCGTTAACAATGGTGACGCGCTGCGGGAGGCTATTTTGGGCGGGACAGGGATAGGTCGGTTGCCCACTTTCAGCGCTGGCCCGGACCTGGCGACCGGGCGACTGGTACGGGTACTGCCCCAATGTCGGCTGCCGTCTCAGACGCTCTATGCCGTCTATCCGGAGCGCCGCTATTTGCCCGCCAAAGTGCGGGTTTTCATTGATTTCATCCTGGAGCATCTTGGCGGTGATGAGCCATCATGGGATCAGAGCGCCTGAATGTGAAAACTGCCTCCATGTCACATACCGTATTGCGCCAGTACGGCCAGGCAGACACAGCTGAAAAGCGATCCGCTCGCCTTTTCCGTCCCGTGCGTCATCCCCCGGTTAGGGGTCGTGCAGCGGGTAAAACATGTGCCTGAAACCACATAGAGAGCCGTCCTCTTCAATGGCCAACAAGGCGTAGGTGCATGATCAAAGAAAAAGATGTTTGTGCTTATCTTTTTACGATGAGTTGTCGGAAAAATTAACCCCGACAACTAGAGTCTTGAATACCATGATCAATTAGTTTCCCTCCGCCATAGCTGCCGAGATTTACAATGATCGATGTTCAAGTCTTTGCTTTTGACCGTTCCGTAGAACAGTACCAAACATTGCTGCAAGACTTGCCCGAGCAAGCGAAAATTATCCTGCTGGACAGCGATAAACCCGGTCTGGCCCAAATCGCGGATGCTCTACGCGATATGAGTGGCCTGTCTGCCCTGCATGTTGTCTCACATGGTGACGAGGGCAGACTATTTATTGGAAATGAGGTTGTCACAAAAAGCGTCATTACAGCTAATCCTGAGGTGATGGAGGTGCTGGGCAAAGCGCTCTTTCCGAATGGCGACATCCTTCTTTATGGCTGCAAGGTCGCTGCGACAGCGCAGGGCGAGGCCTTTGTCACCGCTCTGGCAGAGGCGACCAGCGCCAATGTGGCCGCGTCGCAGACCCTGACGGGGGCGGCGGAACTGGGCGGCGACTGGACGCTTAGCCTGCAACGAGGCGCCGTGACGACGCCAGTTGGTGTGTCGGCGACAGCGCAGACCCAGTTTTCCGGGGTTCTGTCCACAGTTCTTAGCTACAGCGCCTATTCGTACAATGGGAGCAACAAAGCGGATTGGGTCGACGGCAGCGATGGTATAGCGGATTTTCCCGGCATCGCGTTGACCCTTGACTATGGAGATGGGACCGAAGGAGCAAATACCTTCACCAATATGAATATCCGTGGCGTGATGAACATGGCGGTAGGTGCCGTGCTCGGTGGCAATGTTGGTAGTACAGACGGTACCTTCTTCAACAATGATAGCAACGGTTTCCAGTTGTCTGGAGACGGCGACTTCAGCTTTGAGGGTTTTACGGTAATAGGCCGCGGTCAAAGCCTCAGCGGTGACACGTTTACGATCCGCGGGTTCAACAGTTCCGGAACCGAGGTTGTTACAGACAGTCTCGATTGGGGAGCCAGCGGAGCGAATGTCACTGCGACTTACAGTATCGGGTCCGGAAGCTGGGACAGCGATGCTGCATGGGCATCCGTCCGAACCGTGGTCGTTGACTATTCGAATGACCCCAGTTTTCAGGAATTTGCAGTCGTGAGCATCACCGTCGATGCTGCTACGCCATCGAATGTTGTTCCTGCACTCGGCGGGGCACCGGCAGATGAGACGGCGACCGAGGATGTCGCAACGACAATTGATCTCTCTGCCTATAATGTATCGGACGCGGATGGCGATACCATTACTCTGACCCTGGCTGTAGATCGCGGTACGATTGCCTCTACCGATGGCAATGGAGTCACTGGGGGCGTGACGGTGGCAAATTCCGGCACCGGTTCGATGACCCTTCAGGGCAGCGCTGCGACCCTGAACACCTATCTGAATGACACGACCAAGATTGAATTCACCGCCAGCAGCAACGACACGACAACCGCGACGTTGACTGTTACGCCCAGTGATGGAACCGCTACCGGCACTGCAGACACCATCAGCATCAATGTGACTTCGGTCAATGACGCACCGACACTGGTCGCAACTGGCGGTAACCCCACATATGTAGAAGGCGCTACAGCGTCCGATCTGTTCAGCACGGTGACCGCCAGCACTGTCGAGAGTGGCGAAATGTTCACCGGATTGACCCTCACCGTGACCAACGTCAGCGATGGCGCGGCTGAGGTGCTGAATTTCGACGGCTCTCAGGTGAGTCTGACGCATGGGTTCTCTGCCACCACCGCGACCAATGGGTTGAGCGTGACAGTCTCTCTCAGCGGCACCACCGCGACAGTCAGCTTCTCCGGCGCGTCTCTTTCAGCGGCGGGTTTGCAGACATTGGTAGATGGTCTCTCCTATCAGAATACCTCTGACGATCCGACGACTAGCGCCAACCGAGTTATCACGCTCACCGAGACAACAGACGACGGCGGCACCGCAAATGGCGGTGATCAGGATGTCTCGGTCGACTTTTCGATGTCCATTGGCAACAAACCTGTGATCGCCAATCTTTCTGGTGACACTGTCGCATTCGTCGAAAACGGCGGCGATGTTGCCTTGGATACAAACGCAGACGCCACCGTCAGTGATGCAGATGGCGGCAACTTCAACAGCGGTTCGTTGACCGTCGCGTTTCAGAGCGGGCAAACCGCCCATGACCGCATTGTCATTGACACCAGCGCGAATGTTGCGCTGTCTTCCGGCCAATCTGCTGGTTCAACGGTGACGGTACAGGGGGTGATGATCGGAGCGCTTGTTGCAGGGTCAACAGGTGGCGCGAATGAAAATCTTGTGGTCGACCTTAACGCCGACGCGACCCCAGCACGGGTACAGGCCCTCATAACCGAGCTGTCGTATAACAACACCAGCGATGAACCAAATACAGCAAACCGAACGCTGGGTGTCACAATCGTGGATGATGTTGGCATCACTTCAGATACGGCGACCGTGACCGTAACCGTCGCCGCGACGGATGATGCGCCCACGTTGAGCGCAACCGGCACCGATCCGAATTTTATCGAAGGCGGCACTGCTATGGATCTGTTCCATACAGTCAGCGCCGATACGATAGAGTCCGGGCAGACCTTTACTGAGCTGCGTTTGACTATCACCAACTTGGCCGATGGCAGCGCGGAAATCCTGAAAATTGATGGCAGCGCACTTGCGTTGACCGATGCCAACACGCTCACCACTGCAACAAATAGCCTATCAGCCACAGTTTCGGTCACTGGCACAACCGCCACCGTCACGCTGACAAGCGGCACCATGAGCTCGGCGGCCGTTCAAACCTTGGTGGACGCTATCACCTATCAGAACACGTCAGAGGATCCGACCAATGCCTCCAACCGTGTTGTCACAATCACGGCCTTGACCGACAGTGGCAGTGCAACGGGCAGCAATGAGAACAGTGCCACGCTGTCACTGGCGTCGACTGTCACGGTGAGCCCGGTGAATGACGCACCCGTGGTGGACGCGGTGTTTGCCGAGGCCGCCAGCCAGATTGTTCTCGGGACGGGTTTTGCAGACCTCAGCGGGCTCAATGATGCCGCGGTCTCGAACCTCGATTCTGATGACTACCAAGGGGGGTCTCTGACCATCCAACAGACCTCGGGAACTGCAAATGGGTCCTGGGGCGTGGATGGCACGCTTGTCACATCAGATGGGGATGCAGTCATAGCCGCAGGGCAGACCGTGCAGGTCAATGGGGTGACGGTTGGGACCATTGACCCCACCAATGTCGGCGCCAATGGTGGAACGCTCACAATTAATTTCACAACCGGAAGTGCGACCAGCGCCAACGTGCAAACGCTTCTGCAGAATCTCACCTATTCTGCGCCCTCCGCAAGCGGAACGCGGACCTTCGATCTGACATTGAATGATAATGATGGTAGCACAAACGGCGGCGATCAGGATGTTTCTGGCACGTTTGATATTCTTGTCGTCAGCAGTCCTCCGGTCATCGGAAACTTGGACGGCGACAGTTTTACGTTTACCGAAGGCGATAATGCGACCCCCATTGATGTGGGTGGTAATCTGACCGTCAGCGACCCGGACGATGCAAATTTTGATCAAGGGACCGTGACGATTTCCTACGAAAGCGGCATGCAGCCCGAAGACCGTATCTCGGTGGATGTCAGCGGCGTCGTTTCCCTATCCGCAGGTCTGGGCAATGGGTCTGTCGTATCGGTAAGCGGCGTGACCATCGGAACTGTTTCGGCCACCGGAACTGGCGGCGCGGGAGAGGATCTGGTGATCAACCTCACCGCAGGCGCAACCCATGCGGCGATGCAAAGCTTTCTCAGTGCCATTCAATATGACAACACTTCTGTCAGCGCACCTACAGATGGAAACCGGGAGATCGGTGTCAGGATCGTTGGCGGTGATGGTGCAATATCTGATCTGGCTGTAATTACGATCAATGTAGATCCCGCATCCTCAGGTGGTGGATCGTCAGGCGGAACGCCAGCTCCTGTTGAAATACCGATGGATGTGTCGGCAGGTGATGACAATGACACCTTCAGTGGCACCAACTACAATGACACCATCAACGGCGGCGGCGGAAATGATCGCATTACCGGGGATCGAGGCGAAGATCTGCTCCATGGTGGCAAGGGCGTTGATACATTGCGTGGTGGTGACGGTGACGATCGGCTGTTCCTCGGTTCGGGCAACGACCGCGGTGTTGCGGGCGCGGGGAATGATCAGATGAACGGTGGCGGCGGAAATGACATGCTGCATGGTGGGCAAGGCGACGATACGCTGCGCGGTGGCCAAGGCGCGGACCGTGTCTATGGCGGGCAGGGCTCCGATAGTATCCGCGCCGGGCAGGGCAACGATACGGTCTTTGGCGGTTCAGGGGCCGATCGTGTCCGCGGTGACCTCGGGAACGACCAGATCTCCCTCGGTATCGATGATGACAGGGCCTTCGGCGGCAGCGGCGATGATAGTCTCGCTGGTGGAGACGGCGAGGACACATTGAACGGCGGCATGGGCGATGATCTGCTACGCGGAGGCGCAGGTCGTGATACGTTCATCTTTGCCAGCGGGCGCGGCAATGACCGAATTTCTGATTTCAATGTGCAAGATGATCAGCTTAACCTCAGGGACTTCAGCTTCACTGATCGTGAGCAGGCGCTTGCCTTTGGCATGCAATCAGATGGCGATTTCATCTTCAGTTTTGAGGATGGCAGCACGCTAACCCTCCACAACATATCGCTGGCGGATCTGAATGAGGCTGTGTTCCTGTTCTAGAGTTTGGATTCATTGAGTTTCAGAGCCAGTAGATGACCGTTGTAGTCGGAGCGATGGCAGCGCAAGCTACTACGATTGATAAAGATAATCCCACTCAAGACACGATATCTGTGCATCCGTCAGTCAGAAAAGAGCAGACATGCTCACCGCTCTTTTGGGCGCGATGAACCGCTCAGCAGTGCGGAAATCAATGGATTCTGACCCCATCCCAGATGGGGAGACTACGTGGCACCCCAAAATTTCTCGGTATTCCCTGTCAAAAAAATGCGCGCCAAAAAAATGTCGGCGCGCATTGAAGGGCGATGTTACGTCAGCCTATAGCGCAAAGCCGGTAGGCGGGACAGGAGCATCCAGTCAACAACAAGCAGCGTCAGAAGCGCCAGCCCTGCCATGGGAAACGCCATGGACACGGCGAGGCCGACCAGGACTGCGCCCTGCCAGATGGGCATTTCCTTTGGCATCGGCGGCGCCGAAAGACGGCCAGCCCTGGTCGGACGACGTTTCCACCAGAGCACAATTGCGCTGACACATAGGAACAGGACGGACAGACAAACCAGCGTGTTTGCGAGAACGCTCCATAGCCCCAGGGTTCCCATATGAAGGGCGATGCCAACCGCCATCGCCTTCCCCGCCCAAGAGTAATCGGCAAACCGGACATCTGCCAGGATCTTACCCGTATGGCGGTCGATATGAACGGTCCGGTCGGAGGTGGGGTTGGTGCTGTCTGTGCTCATTGAATCCCGGCTGACGGTCCAGACGCCGGTGTCGCCGCGCGGAATGCTCAGCTGATACCGCCCCTCGAACCCGATGCGGCGGGCCAAGGCATCGATGCTGTCGATGTCGACGAGAGCAGTTGTCACACCGACCCGTCCCACATCGCTGCCCGAGGCAGGCATCGGCGTTTGTTCCAACGCCCATGGGACTTCGCGCCGGGCGTGATCCATACTGGCGTGGACGTCTTCGGATAGCGGTACATTGTCCCATTTTTCAGCTGGGAACTGGCTCCAGGCCTGCACCATTTTACCCCCCCAAATGCCGGCCCAGGCTAGGCCAGAAACTAGAAACAGTATGAGAAACAGCGAGATCCAAATGCCGACCACACCATGCAGTGATTTCCACAGGCTCCGACCACGTCCAAGGCTCGGCAGCAGGGCGCGACGCCACCCGATTGTCCGGGGCCACCACATATAAAGGCCGGTTGCAATCAGCACCAACGCCAATGAGGCTGCCGTTTCCAAAATCCGGTCGCCACTGACACCTAGCATCAGATCGCTGTGCAGGTTATCCGCAAAATCATACCAACCGCTGCGGCGCGGGAAGGTCTCGATGACCTCAGCGATGTAGGGATCAACCGCGATCATGACGGCATCGCCATCATGATCAACACGAAAAAGCGCGGCGAGATCGGCATCGCGGGGAGCCACATATTGTCTTAACTCGCCCTCTGGCAAGCGTGCTTGCGCGGCCTCGGCCTGCACCGAGAGTGGTTGAACCTGTTCTTGCGGCGCCACGGGCGTGCGCTCACCATCGCGACCATCGATCCAGGCGATCCACAGCATGGCGAGGCCGGTAACCGCGAGTGCAGCGAGAAACGGAATGACAAACAGTCCGGTGTAGAAATGCCACCGCCAGGCGGCAAAATAGAGTTTTTGCGCGCTGCCCTGCGGCTGCGCGGTGGAATTGGGCATAGTCATGGGTTGGCTCCAAGCCTTTGGATGCTGTTGTTGTCACAGCACCTGAGTTGCAATTGACGTCAGAGAAGAGTGGTCAAAAGCGGAGGAGGAGCTCGGCTGCCATGGGCCGGATCACGCCAAAGCGTGCTGTGCGGCAGTCTCGTCAATGGAGCAGATGCCGTTGAACGTTGCACCCATGCGACGCCGGGCGTTGCCGGATGGTCAGGTATCAGCGCGGCCGCGACCAGTCGACACGCTTCACATTGCGCGAGAGTACCGTGGCCCGGATCCTGACTGTCGCCACATAGATCACTGAGTGCGCCGCCTGCCGCGACAAAGGCTGCGTAGTCCGGTGAGTCTTCGGCGCGCTCAATCGTATGTGCAAAACCAGTGCTGGCCAGGGCGAGCACGAGCGCCAGCATCATGGCCAGTCGTGGAAAGATATGAACCGCGAATCGCATAGACAGTGTCGTAGTTCGACTGCGGTTGAATTGCGAGTGGTTTTGAGGTGGAAACAGGGCTTTGCAGACCGAAGGGCTCGTCTGGCGTGCAATGGCGGGTCTCGGCTCTGACAACGTGCTATGCCTGCACGGCAGCTCGTCTGGCCGAGAAAAGAGCTGCCCCGTATACCAGTGCGTATCCAAAGAACGCCGTACACCATGCCGCGGCCGAGAGGTGATAAAGCCAACCAGCGCTACCCACGCCAATCCCGGCCACAATTCGAACGACACTCGCCACCAGAACCGCCAGTAAAATCAGTTTTGCGCCGGGTCCCGCCACCAGCCGTCGCCCGGTATGGCCCAGCGTGGCACGTATCATCACGGCGAGGGTCATCATGCCAATGGCGCCTGCCATCCAGAGGTGCTGAGCTGCGGCTGTGTCCAGTGGCACGTGCGGGATCTTTGAAATAGCCATGAGGACCGCGCCGCAGGGAACCATCGCATAGGCTAGATGCAGCACGGCAAGCAATGGCTCCGCCGCTGTGCGGTGTCCCTGCCAGCGTGCCAGGCGCAGCAGATGCCCCATCGCAAAGATGGTTAGTGCAACAGCCGCCGCGATATGATCCGGCGCCGCAACCCAGATGCCAAGGGCAGGCAGGCTGATAGCAAAGACAAATTTGTCGAGGCGCTGCATCGGGCTGGCGGGACGGGCATCAACACCCATCTTAAGGAGCCAATTGCCCGTGAAACTGGGGATGATGCGACCGCCAATGAGGCAGATCATGCCAATCACCGTTGCTAATCCCAAACGCATGCCGAGACCTTGGGCGGGGTATCCACCTCCTGCCGTCTCCAGATGTACCAATAGCAGCGCCAATGTGTGCAGCCCCAACAACACTAGAACAACAAGGTTGCGCCAGTTTCTTCCGGCGATAACCTCACGCAGGATTACGGCTCCTAGGATGAGCGGAAAACTCACATCGACACAGGCCACGACGACGGCAGGCAGATCTGCGGTATAGAGATCGGTGACGCGCCCTGCCAGCCAGAGCAGGACCAAACCCAGCAACGGCCATCCTTTGAGCGGCGCGCCTCCAGTCCAATTTGGGACTGCCGTGAGCAGGAAGCCTGCCAGAACTGCGCTGAGGTATCCAAACAGAAATGCCTTGGCATGCCAGGAGACCGGATCCAGCATGATTGGGAGCGTGAGTACACCGCTCAGCTGTCCGATCCAGGCGATCATCGCCAGACCGGCCCAAAGCGCGGCGAGAAAGAAAAACGGGCGAAAACCGTAGGAGAGAATGGCAGGTGCCCAGGATGACGCGTTTGTCTCCTTGCGACCTGCGTCTGTTGTCACTGTCATAGGTCAGATCCGTTCATATTAAACCTCAGGTGTCCATCAGGCGCCGGATATGTCCGGCGAAGGCATAGGTGGCGGGCACCGCGATCATGGCGCCGATCGCGATGGATGCAGCAGTTCCCAGCACTGGCATCCCAAGCCAGCTGGTAATCAGTGAGGCGAAGAAGACATTGACGGCCATAGCACCTGCACAAAGAGGATAAAGTGCGATTGCGATACGCCTGCGTGACCAGCCCGACTGCGGCGTCATCGCCGCCTCACAAGAACATGGACCGCCGCAAGGGCCAGCACCAGCGCGATACAGGCCAGCCCAAACCAGAATTCAGCAGTCGCGGATTGCGCCTGCGGTGCCGGACGGTCAAAACCTGTCGCCATCGCGGGCAGAGCGGTGATCGCGACGTAGAATATTCCCGATAAGATGTGACGCATGTCAGTTCTCCTGTGTCAGGCTTCGGTAGATGTCGGGCAGGGCGCGAGATAATCGGGCAGGGTTCGGCAGTAGCGAAAACCCGCCGCGGCCGAAAATCCGTGCGAACCAGTCCTGTCCGTCTTCGTCGATGATGATGCCATGCAGGCTTTGGCCGGCGCTGCGGGCGCTGCGCACGGCCATGCGGCTGTCCTCAATACCATGCTGGCCTTCGTAATGGTCCAGATCATTGGGCTTGCCGTCTGTAAGGACAATCAACAGCTTGCGGCTGGATGGCTCTGCAGCCAGCCGGGTGCTGACGTGGCGGATCGCTGCCCCAAGACGGGTGTAGTGGCCCGGTTGCAGCGCGCCGATATTGGCGGTGACGGCATCGGACATCGGCATGTCAAACCCCTTGCAGCGGGTCAGGAACACCCGGTCACGGCGCAGGGATGAGAACCCCCAGATCGCCAATCGGTCGCCTGCCACATCAATCCCGAAAGCCAGCGCCGCCATTGCATTGCGGGCGATCTCAATCACGCTGCTGTCGGCAATCGCGGCCTCGGTGGACCGTGAGGTGTCGATCAGAAAAGCGACCGATAGATCCCGCTGCTGCTGGCGTGCGCTCTGCCAGAGCCGGTCACTGCCACGTCCGGTCGCCGCCAGATCCGCTTGGTTAGAGATAACCGCATCCAGGTCCAGCTCAGCGCCTTCGACTTGGCGTGGTTGCAAGATCCGGCGTGGGCGCAGCGCTTCGAATTGGCGACGAACCATCCGGATCTGGCGGAGATCGGGCTGAAAGGGGTGCTTGGTGTCAGGCTGAGCGGCCGCCTCAAGCACGCGACAGTGATCCGCCATCTCGCTTTGGCTGCGATGGTTCCATTCGGGATAGGTGAATTCAGCGCTCAACCGTTCGTGTTCGGCATCTGCGGGCGACAGGTCCAGATGCAACCGCAACCGGGACGCCAACCGGCGGTCATGTTTGGTGAGCGGGATCAGATCCTGATCCTCTGCGGCCTTTTGAGCATTGTCAGGGTCGTCATCATCGACACTGCGGTTGATATTCATCGACTCCACCCAGGACAGGATGGATTCAAACCGATGCAAGATGAAGCTGTCCTTCCGGCGCGCCTGATCCTGATCAATGCGCGCGCCCAGCTTGCGACTGCTGCTTGCCGCAGTGGGCAAGGGACTTGTCTGATCGGCGGGCTCTTCCGCAGCCACCACGGAATGACCGGGGGCCTCGAAGCGGAGCCAGAACGGCACTGGTGCAAAAGGCAGATAGCGCCCCACCCCCGCCTCCGTCGGCAGTTCCGCGCTAAACGGCTGACCCGCCGTGACCTCCCAAGGGTCCTGAGACAAAGCCGCGACAACCTGTTCTGCGACCAGCCGGTCAGCGGCATGCGGCGGCTGCGCCTTGCGCTGTTGCAAGCATAGACTTGCCATTTGTTGATAGGTTTCCCGCAGGCCGGGGCACTGTTGGGCGGCGCGGCGGCTGGCGTTGAGAGTAACCCGGATCCGTGCCAGATCGGTGGCGCGCGCCGATTTCTCCGACTGCGGTCGCAGCTCTGTCGGCTCGGCAACCGCAGCCTGCGCGACCAGCCAGAAGTACGTGGCCCGGTTCAACTCATAATGGGGAAAGCAGGCCATCACTGGGGGCAGGGCCAATCGCCTACCATCAAAGCAGGGAATGAATTCGCGCATTCGGTCCGCCGTAACCCGGTGCGTAAGGGAGCGTCGATGCTGCGCCACTGTTGCGGGTGCCTCGACCAGATCGACCGACGCGGCCCCGCCCAAAGCGCGAAACAGCACTGCCAGGCTTGGCCTCAGATCCTGCAACCGGCAGGCCGCAGCAGACAGCGTCGCGCCATCCTCTGCGACCTCACCGGCGAGATTGCTGGCCATATCGTGCCAGAGGTTGCCAACAGTTTCCTCTGGCTCCATCAGGTCGAGCAATTTCATAGCGCTACCCGTAGATCGTCGCGATCAGATCGCGCAGCGCTTGTTTGATGTCCTCTTCATCGGTGAGGGGTTCGATGATCGCGGCCTCCAGCGCCGATTCAATCGGCATACCGCGGTGGATCAGACTTGCAGTGTAGATCAGCAGCCGGGTCGACACGCCCTCTTCAAGATCCATCCCTGACAGGGCCCGGATATGACCGGCCAATCGCACCAGCGGTCGCACCCTAGAAGCATCCAGCCCGCTTTCCTGTGCGACGATGGCACTCTCCGGCTCCGGATTCGGGAAATCAAAACTGGCCGAGAGAAACCGTTGCCGTGTCGAAGGTTTGAGCCGCTTCAGCACGTTCTGGTAGCCGGGATTGTAAGAAGCAACCAGCATGAAGCCGGGCGGCGCCACCAGTTCTTCGCCGGTGCGATCAATCATCAGCATGCGGCGGTTGTCGGTTAGTGGATGAAGAACCACAGTGACGTCCTTGCGCGCCTCGACAATCTCATCCAGATAGCAGATCCCCCCCTCGCGCACAGCGCGGGTCAGTGGACCATCAACCCAATGGGTATCGCCTCCTTTCAGCAAATACCGGCCAATCAGGTCAGCGGCGGAGAGATCATCATGGCAGGCCACGGTATAAAGCGGCCGATCCAGCCTAGCTGCCATATGTTCGACAAAGCGTGTCTTGCCGCAGCCGGTCGGCCCCTTCAACAGAAGGGGCAGGCCTTGGGCATGGGCGGTTTCGAACAATGCGCATTCCTGAGCAATCTCATGGTAGCGCGGGATCGGACGGGGGGTGTGCATGTTCATCAATTACTCCCCCGCAACAGTGCTGGCTTTATGCGACGGACCGGGTGCAATCACCTCGTCCTTGCGCACCACCAAAAGCGCGTAGATGAACAGCAAAGCCCCGATCACGACCGCAGCCCCAGCCCCGAACCGCATCAGATAGAAAATCGACAGGCTGTCCTGAACATCCATGTAGTAGTCCCCAATGACGCGCTGCATATGGGTCTGGATGGTACCGGCAAAAGTCAGCACGAAGGTCATGAAGGCCATCCCGCCGGTCATCAGCCAGAAGCTCGCCATATTCAGAACCTGGTTATACGGTGCCCGTCCACGCAGCATTGGCATCGCATAAGTGAAGATCGCGAGGTTCAGCGCCACATAGGCCCCGTAGAAAGAAAGATGCCCATGTGCAGCAGTGATCTGGGTGCCGTGACTGTAGAAATTGACCCCATGCAGCGTATGCAGGAACCCCCAAACACCCGCACCGAAGAAGGCAACCGTGCTGGACCCGAGCGACCACAAAAGAGCGGCCTTGTTGGGGTGGTTCTTCCGTCCCTTCCAGACCATCACGAAGGCAAAGGACATCATCAGGAAGAAAGGGATCACCTCAAACGTTGAGAAGATCGAGCCGACCCACTGCCAATAGCCGGGTAAACCGATCCAATAGAAATGGTGACCAGTGCCCAGAATCCCGGAGAAAAGAGCGGTGGCGACGATAACATAAAGCCATTTTTCCACCACTTCTCGGTCAACACCGGTCAGCTTCAGCAACAGAAAGGCGAGGATCGCTGCCATCACCAGCTCCCAGGTTGCTTCCACCCAGAGGTGGACAACAAACCACCAGTACATCTTGTCCAGCGAGAGGTTTTCCGGGTTGATGAAGGCGAAGATCCACAGCAACGACAGCAGCCATAGCCCCATCAACAACACATTGGTGATCGCGGTTTTCTTCCCCGCTAGCACCGTCATCGACACATTGAAGAGGAAAATCAGCGCGGCGACGAGGATACCGAACTTCACCCAGAGCGGTTGCTCCAGAAATTCGCGCCCACCGTGAATACCAACAAGATAGGAGCCAACTGCCCCAAGCGTACCAATCATCAGGATCGCAAGCTGCAGATAGGCCAGTTTGACCGAGTAAATCTCCCGCTCCGATTCTTCCGGGATCAGGAAATAGGCCGCGCCGAAGAAGCCGAGCAGCAACCAGACGATCAGCGCATTGGTATGCAGCATACGGATAATATTGAAGGGCAGCAGCTCTGACAGGAAATTGGGGGAGACATAGATCCAACCTGCCAATAACCCGCCGAGGACCTGAATTGCGAACAACGCCATTGCGCAGATAAAATAGGCCTGAGCGACCTTTTGAGATTGATATTTCATGATGTCTCTCCCTTAGCCCGCGTCATTCGGCGGCCAGCCCTGAGTGTCGGTCTGATCCGCCCATCGCAGGAATTCGGCCAAGCCGCGGGTTTCCTCTTCGGTCAACTCGAAATAAGGCATCTGACGGCGCCCCTCGACACCGCTGGGCTGACTCTCCATCCAGCTATTCAAGATTTCGAAAGCCTCTTCCGGTTCATCCTGAACACCCCATCTGGTCATCACATTGCCGACCTCCGGCGCAAAGTATGCCCCCTCACCGTGTAGCGTGTGGCAATTGATGCAGGAGTGTCGTTCCCAGACCCGTTTGCCCAGTGCGACGGCTTCGGTCAGGGGCATTCCTGCGGTGGAGGTCGTCACCACATAGCGGTGGCTGTGCACGGTCATGCCAATGAACACCACGACGAAGAAAATCGATCCCCCGTAGAACACATTGCGCGCCCGCGACTTGGTCAGAAATTCAGCCATGGCCTGGCCCTTTCCGGCAGTTGTTGATCGCTTGGTGATAGCCCAGGCAGCAGTGGCAAAGGTTGTGCAAGCGCAAGGTTTGGCGCGATTGCCGCTGCTAGCCTGACCTCTGAGGGAGGATTGATCCGTCATGCCGCCGCCAAAACTGGACGACCCCGACCTGCCGCTGGATGTCCTAATGACAACCTGGCCGGAGACGGTCCGGGTCTTCATGGACCACGATGTGCTTTGTGTTGGCTGTATGGTCAGCCCGTTCCACTCCGTCAGCGAAGCCTGTGCGGAATATCATCTGGATGAAGAGGTGTTTCGGGCTGCGTTGGCAGACGCAGTAGAGGCCGCGCACCGGCGTTGGGGCTGACCCCGGGTGTCTATCCGATCAGAAGACGCCACTGCAGAGGGATACCCCAAGCCCGCTCAGCGTCGGTGCCACTCTTATGGATCACTGAGGAGCATCAGCCGATGGGGGTCACAGATGGTGATCTTCTTGCGCTTGCTGCTGACCATCCCGTCCTTCTCCCAAGCGCTGAGCAGGCGGCTGACGGTATGCAATGTGGTACCTGTGAGTTCTGAAACATCCTGACGGGTGATCGGAAACCCGATCTCGATCCCCTGAGCGACCTTGAAGCCGGATTGATTGATCAGACGTAGCAAAGCGCGCGCAACACGCTGTTCGACATGTTGTGTCGACATTTCCATGATACGGGTATTCATCTCACCAATACGGGCACCGACCGTTTTATAGGTCTCTGTGGCAAAGCCTGGGTAATCGACGATGAAACTGTCCCACAGTGAGGTCGGCCAGCAAAGCAACAGCGCCTCGCTCGCGGCAATGGCGGTGGCCGGATAGTGGTCGCGCCCCAGAGCCCGCGCAATTCCAAATAGCTGTCCGGGCGGAATATGCAGGGAGGTCACCTGTTCACCGTCGCTGGAGATACGCACGACCCGAATGGTACCATCCAGCAGCAAATAGAACGTCTCCGCAGGATCACCTTCGGCAAAGACCGTTTGGCCGGGACCAACTCCGCGACTGCTGGCGTGGTCAAGGATCGTGCGGATCTGCGCGTCAGCCAGCTGCGAGAATGGCGGAAGCGGGCGAAGCAGGCTTTCATGTAGGTGGCGCACGGCATCTCCGAACAAGCGTTGTCATGATCCTAAAACAAAACCGGGGGGGCGTCACCCGCGTCGCGTTTTGATCGCGGCTTGGGCTTGGTCAGCCAAAAAACCGCCGCTGTCTTTGCGCTGCCGCAACGTCCCGAATGCGACGATCAGCTAAATTTATCGCGACATCAGCAAACGCGGCTCGCGCAAGGCGGAGCACGCCTAAGACAAGGAGAGCGACAATGACCAAACGTTTCAACCCCGGGCTTGCTCAGACAAGCCGTCGCAACGTGCTGCGCGGAACTGTTCTTGCCGGTGCTGCGGCGATGACCGGCGGGCTGGCCTCCTCGGCAAACGGGGCCGGTCTTCGGACATCGGTGCCACCGTTGCGCGGTACTGCGCACCAGTTCCTTCAAGCCGAAGCACAGGCACAGGCCGAGGCGGCCCCGGTGGATCTGTCGGGGTATACCCGCGTCAAACAAGAACTGGTTGCACCGCCGTTCGCGCCCCAACATGAGCAGGTTGCATCCGGCGGGCCGAAGATCGTCGAGATTGAACTGATCACTGAAGAGCGGCTGATGGTGGTGGATGAGGACACCGGCGCCGAGATCTGGGCGCTGACCTACAACGGGTCTGTTCCCGGTCCGCTGATCATCGTGCATGAGGGCGACTATGTCGAACTCACACTGCGCAACCCGACGGACAGCCAGATGGAACACAACATCGACTTTCACGCCTCGACCGGAGCGCTCGGGGGCGGCGGCCTCACCCATGTCTTCCCGGGCGAAGAAACCGTCCTGCGCTGGAAAGCAACCAAACCTGGCTGCTTCACCTATCACTGTGCGCCCGGCGGCGCGATGATCCCCTATCATGTCACCCACGGAATGAATGGTGCCATCATGGTGCTGCCGCGCGATGGCCTCAAAGACGGCGAGGGCAATCCACTGCGCTATGACAGCATCGCCTATATCGGTGAGCAGGATTACTATCTGCCGATGGACGAAAACGGCGACTATCGCACCTACGAACTGGCGGGCGACGATTACGCCGACAGTATGGACGCGATGCGGACGCTGGTGCCGACCCATTCGGTCTTCAACGGCGCTGTCGGCGCCCTGACCGGCGACAACGCACTGCGCGCGAAGGTCGGTGAGACGGTGCTGATGATCCATAATCAGGCCAACCGCGACTCCCGCCCGCACCTGATCGGCGGCCATGGCAACTATGTCTGGGAGACCGGGTCATTCACCGACGCGCCGCTGACCGGTATCGAAAGCTGGTTTGTTCGTGGCGGCAGCGCCATGGCAGCCATGTACACCTTCGAACAACCCGGCGTTTATGCCTATGTGAACCATAATCTGATTGAGGCGGTTCTGCTGGGGGCCACGGCCCATTTCGTCGTCGATGGCGCCTGGGACAATGCGCTGATGGAACAGGTGGTTGCTCCGCGCAGCTTTGAAACCTGAACCAACGCACTGCGCATAACGACCATAGGAGAGCACAATGCCCGCTGCCATATTGCACCGCCCCGCTGACCGGATTGTCCTGTTGGGTCTGGGCGCCCTTGTGGCGGCGCTGATCCTGTTGGTCGCCATATTTCCCCCCCGCCTGTCTGACGGACCCACGGGGGGGAGTATCTTTCAGCCAGAACTGGTGCCTGCGGTCGCAGAGCATGACGGGCAGAATGTTATTTACGTCATGAAACATGAGGTTACCGTAGCAGAGTGGAACCGCTGCCATGCTGACGGGGGTTGCGCGCTGGAACTGCGTACACGCGCCAAACAGGATGCAGGGACCACCCCTGCAACCGGGTTGAGCTATCTTGACGTGAGCGAATACCTGGCCTGGATCAATGCCCACAGCGATGGTGGATATCGCCTGCCGCGTGTGGCAGAGTGGGAGCATCTCGCAGCACCCGTCCTCCCGGAAGAGCCCGACCCGATCTTCACCGATCCAGATCTCACTTGGGCATCAACCTATCTTCTGGGCGAACAGAAAAGCCGCGCCCTGCGTCCGCAGGGCAGCTATGCTACAACGCCGGATGGGATTGTTGATATGGACGGCAACGTCTGGGAATGGACACAGGATTGCTATGCCGGCGCCTCCGGTGCAAGCACCAGCCGCTGCCCGGCGTATTTTGTGGCGGGCGAACATCTGGCAGCGGTTCCATTCCTTGTCCGCGACCCAGCACGGGGCGGTTGCGCAGTAGGATCACCGCCAGCACATCTGGGCCTGAGGCTCGTCCGAGACACTCCACTTTAGCCTTAATCCGGGCGCACCGCCGCGAGAATGAAATCCAAAAGACTGCTCCGCAGATGCCGCATTGGCACCTTATCCAACACGCTGTGGTAGGCACTGCCTTCGATGAGTTCGACAATCATCTGCGCCGTTTCGTCGGGAGCCAGCTGGCCACGCATCTCACCCGCATCTGTTCCGCGTTCCAGAACCTTGGCGAGTGCGACGACCAATGCGTTGCGATTGGCGAGAAAGAGGCGGGCAATATCCGGTTTGCGGATGGCTTCGCTGGTGATTTCCAGTCCGAGAATGACATTCTCCGGCACCGCGAGGTATTTCGCATAGGCTTTGACGAAGTTTTCGAGCAACTTCATCGGTGCCCGTGGTTGCGCAAGCCCGTCGATAAAGGGGGCAAGTTCCGCGCGTTCCAGAGCGGCAATCTCCACCAGCACGTCATGTTTACCCGGGAAATGATTGTAGAGATTGCCGAGGCTGACACCTGCGCGATTTGCAATGTCGCGTACACCGGTCTGATGATAGCCGGTTTCGAGGAAACACATGATCGCCGCTTCGAGGATTTGCTGCCGTCGTTTGGCGGTGGTCTCAATCCGGGTGGGTTTGCGCTGGCCGTCTGACATCTGTGTCCTTGGCTGGTATCTCCATGGCATCGGCGCTCGCCCATGCGGCTTGCCGCAAGATGTAGCCCCATCGTCAGAGGCAGGCAAGGACGGGACGTTCGCCGCAGTCTTGCTGGCGGGCGGTGTGACTGGGCGAGTGGCCAAAGCGGGCTTTGTAATCGCGGGCAAAGCGACCAAGGTGAGAAAACCCGTTGGAAAAGGCAGCGGTGGTCACATCCGGCGTGTCGGTCTGCGCCATCAGGTGATAATGCGCGGCATCCAACCGAGCGTTGCGGAGCACCCGCATCGGGCTCTGTCCGAAGGCGCGGCGAAATCCGTTTTGAAGGGTGCGAATGTTCAGATCCACATGGGCCGCAATATCGCTCAGCTGGATCGGATTGCTCAGATTCGCGTGGATGTACTCCACTGCTGCCCGGATACCGGGCGGCAGCGAGCCGTGGTCAGCGCGTTCTATTATATGAGAAATATTGCTGGGAAGCCGTGTCAGCAACGCGCGTGCCAGATCATCTTCCACCCGGAGATCGGAGCCGCTCAGCGCGCCTTGGAATAGAACTCCGACCTCTGCCGCCTGTACACAGGCGCTGACCATCTGCCTCAGGCGCCGTCCACCCTCGGAATGAAGATCAATGCGGCTGGCAAATCGGATCGGTCCCGGTAACTCTGCCCGAATGATCTGGCGCGCCACGGTTTCCAGATACCCCCGGTCGATCTGTAACAGCAGTTTGCGGCAATCAGCGCCCCACTGCATTGTCGTGTCCCGGTCAGGATTGAGCAGCGTCGCAGTGCTTGCACTTGCAATGATATCTGAGCCGCGATGCCGAACACTTGCCTGCCCGGACAGCGGGATCTGCAACAAATAGAAGGAGTCCAACATGCCCGGATCAATTGTTACATCAGCACCATAGTGCAGGTAGTTGATCGAGCTGTGCCGCCCGGCCACGTGGTTGTGACGGACTGCAAGGCCTTGATGTCGCTGCGCAATATCCAGTCGGTGATCACAAAATTTCTGCCCCACCCGATGGCGTGCCTCATCCAGATCCCCGGTGCGTAGCAGCGGGTGATTTCTCAGATACTCAACAGCCTCTGTCTGGGCAGCGATGGTCATCTCGCCTCCACGTCTGGTGGCTCCAGCTTAGAACGCTGCAACGATATTTCAAGCCTCAACCATTCTGGGATCAGATGGGTTCGTTTTCTGGATAATCGGATTTTCGCTCTCGGTGCAGGCTGATCGTCGCAAAACAGTTTCAGGGAGGAAACCGCGATGGAAAAAGGGATCACCAAGGCAAGCGACGGCATCAAGGGGATGTCTTGGACGGTGGTGGGACAGACCTACGTCCCCAAATTGCTCAGCAATGATGCGTTTATTTGGGATGCGGTATTGCCTGCCGATACATTTGTGCCGCCGCATATCCACCCCACTCAGGATGAATGGATCAGCGTCTTGGCAGGGGAGCTGGAAGTGGAATTTTTAGGGGACGTCCACAAGGCCGGGCCGGGCGATACGGTACGTATGCCAAAGGGCGAAGCCCATGCGATTTTCAACCGATCCGGCGCAGAGGCGCATTGCATTTTCGGCGTGGCGCCCGCTCGCAAGCTGTTTGATCTCTTCATTGAATTGGATGGCGTGACTGATCCGGAGGAACTGGTGCGCCTGTCTGCCTTGCATGAGGTCGATTTCTTGCCACCCCCCGCTGACGCGTGATGTGGAAACGGGCCGGATCGCCATCTGGCCCGTCGGATACCTGCCAGCGACCCGCCCGCGGGGGAGGCGGGTCGACATATGAGGACAGCCTGCCGGGAGAGCGGGCCGGAAGGGGAGAATGCAATATGATAAAACGAAAGACAGTTGCCGTAATCGGAGGGGGGGTCAGCGGTTTGGCCGCAGCCAAAGCCTTTGACGAGCGCGGGCATCGGGTGATCGGGTTTGAACGCAGCCATGATTTTGGGGGTGTCTGGGAATTGTCACGCTCTTACCCGGACGTGCAGACACAATCCCCAAAAGATCTCTATTGCTATACCGACCATCCGATGCCCGCGGATTACCCGGAATGGCCCAAGGGACCACAGGTCCATGCCTATCTTCATTCTTATGCTGAGAAACACCGGCTGGCGCGGTTGTTCCGGCTCAATACCTCTATCACAGCGATGGGCCGGCGGCAGGATGGTCAACCTGGATGGACCCTCACACTTGAGGCCGCTGGGCAGACCTGGCAGCAGGATTTTGATTTCGTGGCGATATGCACCGGCCAATTTTCAGAAAAGAACATCATCCGCCATCCAGGTCAGGAGGAGTTTGTCGCGCGGGGTGGGCAGGTGATGCACTCATCGGATTACACAGATCCCAGCCTGATGGCGGGAAAGGACGTTGTGGTCCTTGGCGGGTCCAAGTCTGCCACCGATATTGCTGTCAACGCAGCCAAGAACGGGGCAAAATCTGTGCGGCTGGTCTACCGAGAGAACGTCTGGCGCGTGCCCTATTTCGTCGGCGGCATCAACTTCAAGAAGCTGCTCTATATGCGGGCGCAGGAACAGCAGTTCAATCAATGGGGCAAGACCCCCCTACAGCGTGTCATCGCGGCGGCGCTGAAGCCTCTTGTCTGGGCCAATTTTCGCGGGTTGGAAACCCTGCTGAAACTGCAACTCGGACTTAAGAAGCACAATATGGTGCCCACCACACCCATTGAGAAAGAAGTGTCCTGCTCTGTGCCGATTGTGACGCCCGGTCTCTTTGAGGGGCTGAATGACGGCAGTATCACATCCGTCATCGGCACTTTTGAAAGCTATCAGGAAGACGGTCTGCGGCTGAGCACCGGCGAGGTGGTTCCCTGTGATATCGCCATTCTGGCGGTTGGCTGGAAGCTTGGCGTGCCCTATCTGGCGCAAGAGTATCGAGACAAGCTGATCGAGGACGACGGACAGTATCGCGTCTACCGGCTATCGGTGAACCCGGATCTGCCTGAGATGGGGTTTGTCGGGTTCAATTCCAGCTTCTGCACGGTTCTGTCGGCCGAGATGATCGCCAATTGGCTGGTGCGCTATGCCGACGGGCAATTGGCCAATCAACCGAGCCGCGCTGAGATGGATGACAGTATTGAAATGATGTTGAACTGGCGCCGCCGCGAGCGGCCAGCGGCGCAGGTTTACGGCGGGCTGTGTTCAGCACCCTTTCATTTCAAGCACTTCGACGAATTGCTGTCGGATATGGGTGCCCGGGTACACAAACGCAAGAACCCACTCGTGGAGCAGTTTGCGCCACCGGATGCGACCGCCTACGGGCAGTTTCTCGCCACGACCCCGCAATACCGGGTCAATTGATCACCACGGCCGTGATGCAATCCCAGAAACAGGGGCCGACCTGAGCCCTATTCCTGCGCGCCGATCAAGCGCGCGCGGGTATCTTCGCCGCTATCTCCCTCAGCCATGCGGGCAAAAGCTGCGCGCCAACCTGCCGCGAGATCCTCCATATGTGCGAGCACTGCGGCATCTTCCGGCGCAACCTTGCGGGTGAGCCGTGCGTGGGTCACACGCTCCACCGTCCAGTCTGGCTGTCGCCGTTCCATCAATGTGATCTTATCACCGGTCTGTGCGATTCCGGGATCAAGCACCCGGTAATACCATCCGGTGCGTCCGGTTTTCTGAAACAGATAGGGCATCCGTGTGTTGCCGGTATAGAGCCCCAGTTTCCAGCAGGGTTGCCGCCCTTGGCTGATCTGAACAACGGCCGTGCCCAATCGCAGGATGTCACCAATGCAGAGCGTTTTCTCGGTCAGACCTAAGCTTGCGATATTCTCCCCAAAGGCGGCAGGCACCGAGGTGAGCGGCATCTCTGTTTCGTCCTGCCAAAGGCTGTAATGGTCGCTTGCGTAGTGATGGATCGCCTTATCCGCGCCGCCATGGACCGTCAGATCTGCCTGGGCGTCCCCGGTGAAGCCGTCAAAGTCTATCTTCTGGGGCCCATGAACCGGGGACTTGCGGATGGCGGTTGGCGCTTTGCCAGCCCAAGGAGTGGCAATCGGGCCGTGGAAAATCCCCGCTATCCGGGTTGAGAGGTCAGGTTGCATCATCTGAAGGCGCCTTATGTTCCACACAAATTAGATCTCTGTCACCGTGCTGGAGTGGGAGGTCCAGCAGGGTGCAATAGCCATGAACAGGGCCTGCATCGTGAAACCTGCAATTTTTGCAGAGGCCAAAAGCTCTCCCGTCACGGGCGTCTAACGCGGCCCGCAAGATGTCCGTCAGCGCAGTCTCCAACGCTGCTGTCACCCTATCTTCCAGCCCCGACAAGGCCGTGCCAATGACAGAGGGCGCTTCGGCAAGCGCCATCCCTTCTGCTGTCAAAGCATAGGAAATCGAGCGTTGGTCACCGGTTTTGGGTTCCTCCTGAACGAAACCCTTGCGCGCCAAGGCCTTTAACGTCTGGGACATGGTGCCGCGTGTTGTGCCTAGGAACTCAGCCACATGCGAGGGCGCTCGTGAGTTTCGATTGGCGCGCGCGAGGTAATCCAATGCCGCGTATTGGGCCGGATTGAGGCTGCCCGACCATCCGCCAGCGGCATCGATGCGGGCCAGACGATTGATCAGCGAGCGAATGCGAGATTGTGATGTCATGAATTATTGGTATCGACTCGAAATTAATAACGCAATACGGTTTATCTGTAGCGACTCGCTACTTTAAATTGGAGACGACCATGACACGATTTTTTGCAACAGCCGCCATCCTCACGCTTGGGGCGGGCGGAGCTCTTGCCGATGGCGACCACGCCTTGCACCAGAAGGGTGCTATTCTGTCTGAAACAGATACCCAGAAAGTGGCCTCCTTTGATATTCTGGCGGCTCATGCCCACCGTGCCGACAACACCGTCACCTTCCACATGACAACAAATGGCAATGCAGGGACCGACACGCCGGAACCCGTGGGCGGGGTCGGCGGAGCAGAAGTGTTCTCTTACGTCTGGCCTACCTCGCTGGATCCCGAGGCAGTCGGATTTGAAGCGGGCACCGGAATCCTCGCACTGGCAGCCACCAGCCATCCTGATTTTGATGACACACCTCTGGTGGATGAGAACAATGATGGGGATACCGGCAACGATGGCCTTCTGTGGCACAGCCACTGGGTGGTCCTGACCCCGACCGAGGCCTGCGGCTCCGGCGCATTGGCAGTCCGAGACATCCCCGAAGGTGCGACGCCGCAGCTGCCTGCAACATGGCCCGGCCTGCCTATCTATCTGGACAGTCCGGGCTTCACGCCTTTGTTCGACGGGCCGGAAATTACCGTGACTGTTGGCTTTCGCAGCGATGTAGACCTTGCTGGCGTGGCCTATGATGGCGTGACATCAGCCCTGCGGGTCAATGCCAACGTGCATGCCCCGTTGCTCTGTGTGGTTGACGTCTTTGACATTGCATCCGGTGATCTGAGCCTGCCGGCAAAGATCAACTAACGGCTTGGTGGCGCGGCGAGAGTGCCGCGCTGCCACATGATTGGCTCAAGCTGCATCCCCAACGTCCACCGCGAAACGCGTCAGAGATTCAACACCAGTTTATCGCCCTTGGCACGGGAGACACAGGTACAGAGATAGCTGTTCGTCGCTTGTTCCTCTGGTGTGAGGATGCCATCGCGATGATCCACCTCCCCGTCGAGCACATCAACCAGACAGGCGCCGCACAGCCCTTCGGAACAGCCGAAATCCACTGCGATCCCGCTGGCTTTCAGGACGTCCAGAATGCTCTCTTCGGCAGAAACCCGCAGCATTGCGCCGGTCGACTGGATTTCAATGTCAAAGCTGCCGTTGCTGCCGGTGCCCGCATCCGCAACCGCAGCGAAACGTTCGAAATGGATGGTGCCACCGCGCATGGCGCTTCCCGCCTCCAGCACCGCGTTCAGCATCGGTTCCGGCCCGCAGGTGTAGACATCGCTGCCCATGGGCATTGACCGCAAAACCGCTGCCAGATCCAGCTGACCATCCGCATCGTCACAATGCAGATGATAGCGATCCCCCAGATCCAATGCGCGGAACGGTTCATCCATTGCGGCCAGATCCTGTGAGCGGACCAGATAGTAGACCTGAAAATCCCGCCGCATATTTGCCAGGTCACGCGCCATAGCCACCAGAGGCGTTGCACCAATTCCACCTGCAATCAGAGTGACATACGGCGTGTCGGGCTGTAGTTTGAAATTGTTACGAGGGGCGCCGAGCAGGATTTCATCCCCCTGTTTCAGCGCATGCATGGCGTGGGACCCACCACGACCGCTGGCTTCCAGCTTGACGGCGATATTCAGTTGGCGGCCATCCTGTCTCCAGTTCCAGATCGAGTACTGCCGCACAAGATCCGGACCCAGGTGCACATCAATATGCGCACCCGGTTCCAGCCCAGAAAACCGCCCGTTGATGAGTTCAAAGGAAAAATCGACGGTGTCAGGGCTCAGCGCAGTTTTGCCAACAAGACGAGCTGTCCGGGTGTCCATCTGCTGTCCTTCCTCCAAGAGGGTGAATTCCTGTCTCTCAGAACCGTATTTGAGTTTGCCATTCAATTCGAAAAATACTCATACTCAGGTGAATTCATATCACGCCTAGCCACGCCCAACAGCAGAGCCACCATGTCCAGACGTCATTATGATCTGCCACCCCTCACCACATTAGCGGCTTTTGAAACTGCCGCACGCCATCTCAGTTTCAAGAATGCCGCGCAGGAACTATCTGTTACACCGGGCGCGGTCAGCCACCAGATCAAGGCGCTGGAAGGAGAGCTTGGTGTTGCCCTGTTTCAGCGAAAACATCGTGGTGTTGAACTCACCCGTGAGGGGCAGGGGCTTTATGAGAGCTTGGCCACGTCGTTCCGCCAGATCTCGCGTCAACTGTCGAAAACCCGGCAAATGGGTGAGGAGGACGCGGTAACAGTCGGATCGACCACAGCGGTGGCAGCGCTTTGGTTATCTCCGATGATCATCCAATTTTGGCGGGAATACCCAGATCTAAACATTCATCAGATCACACAGGACCGCCCGTTTCATGACACGCGAGAGTTTGATTTTTTCATCCGCTATGGGCGTGATAGAGATGCCACACTGGCCCACACTGCAATCTACCGCGATCAGCTGGTGCCCGTGGCACGGCCTGATCTCGCGGCGGGCCTCGACGGCGCTTCCCTTCAAGAAATTGCACAGCAACGGCTGATCCACCTTCAAAGCGCCAGTCAGAGTTGGACAACCTGGGCCGACTGGTTCCATGAATTGGGCCACAAGGGTGACATCGCTGCTGGCACCCGGGTGACCAGCTATTCGGTTGCGCTGCAAATCGCGCGAAAAGGCGCAGGCGTTGCGCTTGGGTGGCGCCGATTGATCCAGCCGATGCTGGACAGCGGCAAGCTTGCGATTGTTGGCTGCCATAGTGTTCCGGCACCACGGGAATTCTATCTGGTCGGGTTGCCAGATGACGAACTGTCCCCCAATGCGCTCAAGCTGAAACAGTGGATCCTATCGCAAACCCGCGATACATGGCTTTAGTTTTTCTCATCCATGAATGAAGTTTTCCCCTATTGAGCGCATTCGGTTTGCGCCTCCAATAGGGCAGCCAACTTCGCCATGGAGAGTTCGATGAACACACATAGCCCCCTGTCGTCCGTGCTGGCCCCGGTCAACACCGCCAATGGCCTGCCAAATGAGCATTACGTCGATCCACGCGTTTTTGACGAAGAAAAAAAATCCGTTCTGTTTGCGAATTGGTCGGGCATCGGATTTGGCAAGGACATACCGGAGCCGGGGGACGCCAAGCCGGTTGATTTCCTCGGCATGCCGCTGTTGCTGGTGCGCGACCGTACTGGTGAGATTGGCGTGTTTCAGAACACGTGCCGTCACCGCGGCATGATCCTAGTGGACAAACCGCAGAAAATCCGCGGTGCCATCCGCTGCCCCTATCACAGCTGGTGCTACGGGCTGAACGGCGCCTTGCGGACAACGCCGCATGTTGGCGGGCCAGGGCAGAATACACATGAGGATGTGGATATGGACAAGCTGGGTCTGATCCGTATCCGCTCACATATCTGGCGCGATGTGATATTTGTAAATGTCGATGGTCAGGCGCCTGACTTCGCCACGGCTCATGCGGGGTTGCTGGAGCGCTGGCAGGAGTTTGAGACACCGATCCATCATGGCGGCGAAGGATCCTCGTTGAAACTGGAGGTCGCAACCAACTGGAAGCTCGCGGTCGAAAACTACTGTGAGAGTTATCACCTGCCTTGGGTGCATCCGGGTCTCAACAGCTATTCCCGACTGGAAGATCACTACAATATTGAGGAGCGCGGGCAGTATTCGGGTCAGGGAACCTTGGTATATCGCCAGCTGACCGACGAAGGTGGCGCCAAACTGCCTGATTTTGCGGGGTTGAGTGGCCAATGGGACGAAGGTGCTGAATATATCGCAGTCTATCCCAACGTGCTGTTGGGTGTGCAGCGCGATCATAGTTTTGCGATCGTTCTGGAGCCAAAGGCTTGTGGCCATACGGTTGAACATATTGAGCTCTACTATGCCGAAAGCGAACGGGATACGCCGGAGCTTGACGGGTTACGCGCCTCCAACGCGCAGCTTTGGAAGGCTGTCTTTGAGGAAGATGTCTTTGTTGTCGAAGGGATGCAGAAAGGCCGCCACGGTATACTGTTCGACGGCGGGCGTTTCTCGCCGGCAATGGATGGGCCGACGCATAACTTTCACCACTGGGTCGCAACGCAGGTCCAGAAGGGGCGCGCGGCATGAGCGATTTCCTGCGCGATGGTCTGGCGCGGAACTACGTCGCCGGATCCTGGCTCGAAGGGGATGGCGGCGCGCGTTTGGCGGTTGAGGACCCCGGCACGGCACAGGATTTTGCCGATGCGGCGCTGGTAGGGGAAGCAACATTGGCCCGGGCACTGGAGACCGCGCGGGCCTCTTTTGACCGGGGGGACCTAGCGGATATGCAACCTTCGGCCCGGGGGCGACTGTTGCTGCGCGTAGCGCGTGAAATTCGCGCCATCAAGGCGGAAGGCGCAGAGATCTTATGCCGCGAAAGCGGCAAGACACTGGACGCCGCAAGGGACGAATTCGAAGAAGCCGCCTTGTATTTTGAATATTACGGAGGTGTTGCCGACAAGATTGAGGGCAAGTCGATCCCGCTTGGGCCAGACTATGTCGACTATACGATATATGAGCCGCATGGCGTGTCGGCGCAGGTGGTGCCGTGGAATTTCCCAGTGTCTATCGCCGCCCGGTCGCTGGCCCCATCCATGGCGGCAGGGAACGCCACAATTATCAAGTCGCCAGAACTGGATCCAATCGCGCTCGCGCTGTTGGGCAAGGCACTGGAACGCGCCGAGGTGCCTGCGGGCTCAGTTTCGATCCTGAATGGTATCGGTCGCGATCTTGGTGCGCGTCTGGTCGCCAGCAGTGCCGTTGATCAGATCGTCTTTACCGGATCGGTGCCAACGGGGCAGGCGATCCTGCGGGCTGCCGCTGACACGATTACGCCATCCCTGATGGAGCTCGGCGGGAAGTCTGCGGCGGTGGTGTTTGCCGATGCGGATCTGGATGAGCTGATGACGAGCCTGCAATCGGGAATTTTCTTCAATGCGGGTCAGGTCTGTTCGGCCATGGCACGGGTGCTGGTGCATCGTTCGATCTATGACGAGGTCGTGACCCGCGCGGTATCGCTGGCCGATGGGCTCAAGGTCGGGCATGGCATACACAATCCAGAACACACGCCAGTGATCTCCGCAACGCAACTATCGCGGATCGAAACGCTGATCGCCACCGCTGAGCAGGACGGCGCCCGTATTGCCGCCGGAGGTCGGCGACTGGAGTGTGAGGGACACTTCATGGCGCCGACGATTCTGGCCGACGTCAGTCCAAATGCCCGAGTTGCGCAAGAAGAGATCTTTGGACCAGTCACTTGCATTACCCCCTTTGAGACTGAAGCAGAGGCGATCGCCATGGCCAATGGCACGGAGTTCGGTCTGGTCGCTGGGGTATTTACCCGTGATCTTGCGCGGTCGCACCGTGTCGCGCGCAAACTTCGCGCGGGTCAGGTTTTTGTCAATGAATGGTTCGCTGGCGGAATTTCCACCCCGTTTGGCGGCATCGGTAAGTCCGGCTTTGGCCGCGAGAAAGGCTTGGAGGCGCTCTATAACTATGTGCGGACCAAGAATATCGCAATTTCGCTGAAGGGCTGAGCCATGGAGCGTGATGATCTTGATCAGGCCCTGTTACAGGCCCACGCGGAGGGGGACAGCACCGCTCTGATACGGCTCTACTCTCTGGCAGCGGACGCGGCGGAAGGCGCAGGCGAGATTGACCGGGCCTGTTTCTATCTCACCCATGCCTTTGTCTTTGCACTGGAAAGCGGGGCGCCTGAGGCCGACCCGTTGAACGCCCGGCTGGCAGCACAGGGGCGGGCGCATCGGCTTGTCTTCTGAGATGTCGCAAACGGGCATTTTTTATACAATTCCGGCTGGCACCCTAAGGTGTGAAGCCATTCAACCGGACTCAAAGGTCCAACCCGTCGCAGTGACAGTGCAGGCCACTATTACTGCCACATAAGGCTCTTGAAGGGGGCAGAGATGCGCAGAGAAGCACAGGCAGTTGTCATCGGTGGAGGTGTCATCGGCTGTTCGATCCTCTATCACCTGACGAAACTGGGATGGTCCGATGTGGTACTGCTGGAACGTGATGAGCTGACCTCCGGTTCGACCTGGCATGCAGCGGCCAATATCCATGGATTGCACGACAGTACCAATATCAGCCGCATCCAGCATTATACGATGACACTCTACAAAGAGCTGGAAGCGGAAACCGGTCAGAGCTGTGGTGTGTTTCAGCCCGGTTCACTCTATCTGGCGCAGACCGAAGAGCGTGAACATCAGCTGAAGCTTCAGGCCGCCAAGGCCAAACTCTACGGGATGAATTTCTACGAGATCAGCCTTGAGGAGGCCAAACGCCTGAACCCGCTGGTCAATTATGACGGCATCCGTTGTGTGATGTACGAACCCGATGGCGGGAATGTGGATCCGTCCGGCGTAACAAATGCCTATGCGGTTGGCGCGCGCCAGCGTGGCGCGGAGATCCATCGCTTTACCCCCGTCACAGCCACCGAGCAGCAGACGGACGGGAGTTGGCTCGTCAAAACCCCGAAAGGTGATATCCGCACGTCTTGGGTGGTGAATGCCGCCGGGCTTTGGGGTCGGGAGGTTGCCGCCCTTGCTGGGGTTGAACTGCCTTTGCAGCCAACGGAGCATCAGTATTTCGTGACTGAAACCATGGCCGATGTCGCTGGTCACGGAACCCGCTTGCCATCAGTCAGCGACCGGGATGGCGAATATTATCTGCGCCAGGAAGGGCAGGGTTTGCTTGTCGGCGCCTATGAGAAGGACATGAAGTTCTGGGCCGAGGAAGGCACGCCGCTGGATTTCGCCCATGATCTGTTCCCGGACGATCTGGAGCGGATTGAGGACAATATGATGAACGCCATTGAGCGGCTACCAGCGGTAGGAGAGGCGGGGATCAAACGTGTCATCAACGGGCCGATGATCTGGTCTCCGGATGCCAATGTTCTGATGGGGCCCGTTCCGGAACTTGAGGGGTATTTCTGCTGCAACGGGATTATTCCGGGTTTCTCTCAGTCCGGCGGGATGGGCTTGATGGCAGCACAATGGATCATCGAGGGCGAGACCCAATACGACATGTTCGCCTGGGACATGGCACGGTTTGATACTTGGGCCACCAAAGAATTCACCAAGGCGCGAGTGCAGGATCAATATGCGCATCGTTTTGCAATCCATTTCCCCAATGAGGAGCGCAGTGCAGGCCGTCCGGCACGGGCCCGTCCGATTTATGCGCTACAGGCTGAAATGGGCGCGGTTTTTGGTCTCAATGCCGGTTGGGAGCATCCGCTCTGGTTTGCCACAGCTCCCGGAGCCAAGGACACCAATGGGTTTACCCGCCAAAACTGGTGGGAACCGGTGGCCGCGGAATGCCGGATGCTGCGCAGCCGCGCAGGCATTATCGATATCTCCAATTTTGCGAAATACCGCTGTGCAGGGCCGGATGCGGAAACCTGGCTGAACGCGGTTTTTGCGAACACTATGCCTAAAGCTGTGGGTCGCTCCTGTCTGACGCCTCTGATCTCGAAACGCGGCGGGATTGCCGGGGATTTCACTGTGACGCGCGTGGCCGAAGACGCATTTTGGATCATCGGGTCTGGCATGGCCGAACGCTACCACAAGCGGTTTTTCAAGGCGGTGCCCCTGCCTGAGGGAACAACATTTCAGTCCCAGACGGAGGCGATCTGCGGTTTTAACGTCGCCGGCCCCAAGTCGCGCGAAATGTTGCAGCGGCTGACCAATACCTCACTTGCGACGGAAGATTTCCCCTTCATGCGGTCGGCGATGATCGATCTTGCCGGCATTGAGGTATTGGCGCTACGGGTGTCCTTTACCGGCGACCTGGGTTGGGAGCTGCATTGCAAAAGCGAAGATCAACAACGCCTTTATGCGGCCCTGTTAGCGGCGGGTGAGGAACTTGGGGCAGGTCCCGTTGGCAGCCGCGCCTTGATGTCCCTGCGTGTCGAAAAGGGCTATGGCTCCTGGATCCGGGAATACAGCCCGGAATACTGGCCGCAGGAGGTTGGCTTGGACCGGCTTTGCAAACTGCAGAAAGATTTCCTGAACAAAGCTGCTGCCGAAGACGTGTTAAAAAACCCGGCACGCGAACAGCTGGTGTTGTTGCATCTGGACGAGGCAGAGACCGCTGCCTCCAATGCAGATGCGACAGGCGGCGAACCCATTTTCAAGGATGGCAAGGGCATCGGCCGCGTAACCTCCGGCGCCTATGGCTATAGCGTTGGTATGTCTCTGGCGCTTGGCTTCGTGCGAGATGCAGGCCCTGGTGACGAGGTAGAGGTCATGGTGTTGGGTCGTCCGCATCGGGCAGTGATCCTTGACCGCCCGCCATTTGATCCCGATGGCGCCATACTGCGCGGTTAAGACTCAACATAGAAAAGAAAAAATGGAGGCCGCTCGGCCTCCACTTCGTTCTCTCACACCACGATGCCGGATGTTGGCTGCATCTGCCATATCACAGCAGGGCGCGGACTTTCTCCAACAGAGCGGCATTGACGGCGACACCGTCTGAGGCCGCGCGGATGCGGCAGGCGCGCCGCCCATCGCCGGGCAGGCGCGCACCATCCTGATCATGGATCGATGCAATGAGGTCGGCCAGCCTTTGCTGAAATGCGCCACCTGCGGTTGCCGCCGGATCAACTGCGACGAAGAATTGACCGGTTTTCGGAGGGCCGCCCGCAGTGCCGGAGAAGGGGCTTGCGACTGAACCGAGTGTCGCACCGGTCATGGCAGCGGCCATCAGTTCAACAGTCAGCGCAATACCGACCCCTTTGTAGCCACCGGAGGGCACCATGGAGCCTTTGAGACCCGCCTCGGGATCGGTCGTGGGTTGGCCATCCGCATCCAAAACCCAGCCCTCTGGCACAGGTTTGCCTTCACGGGCGTGTTTCATCACCTCGCTTTTGGCGATGGTGCTGGCAGATTGGTCGATCAGCAACGCGGCGTTGCCGTCAGCATCCGGGGCGGCGATCGAAAACGGGTTGGTGCCCACAACCGGCTTTGCCCCACCAGATGGAGCAATAGACGCAGGCGCGTTGGTGAAACCGATGCCCAGCAGACCCGCCTGTGCCAGACGTTGGGTATGAACCCCCAGAACACCGCAGTTGTAGGAATTGTTCACTGCCAGAACCGCAACCCCCATTTCACGGGCCAGTGGGATCAGTTTTTCGAACCCCTGATGGATCGCGCTATGGGCAAATCCGGTAGCCGCATCCACGGTGACAACAGCGGGGCGAGGCTGGTCGACAACGGGGGTGGCCTGACCATCAACCTTGCCGCATTCCACATGTTGAGCGTAGATAGGGATATAGGCCAGCCCGTGCGAGGCAACGCCATCGGCTTCGGTCATGGCTGTGGCGACAGCCAAGGGGCGCGCGTTGGCTTCAGAGGTGCCAGCCTTAACCAGCGCACGGAAGGCCAGATCTTCTATTTCGGCAAGGGTCAGGGTTTCTGTCGCAGTCATGTCGGTCTTTCTGTTCTGCATATGCGGAGCGCACAGGGTGGACCTGCGCCCCAATAGGTTTCGTCAATCGTTGTCGCTGAGACCCGCGCCGGCGCCGCGCAAACGGCTTTCTTCGGTTGCGGGGGCAAATGTGCGATGTGCGAATTTAGCCAGCTGTCCCCAGCTTTCTTCTGACACATCGGCACGCATGACTGGTTCCTGCTGGCCCGTCATATCTGCCGGAGCGGAAAACACCATCTGATCCGCCAGCCGTGTAAGAAAGGCCTTGCTCTCGCCCTGCACGCAGAGCCGCTTGCCATCGGTGGCAAGCCGCACGCCAGCCCATTCAGCAGCAACCGGGCGCCCCAGTCGCAATGCAGCCCCGCCCATAAAGGGGACAGCCAGCAAGGGAAAATTCACATTTTCCATCGTGATCCGACCGCGCTCCAACAGGCGCACAGCGCAATCGCTCAGCGCAGCGCCGGCAATCAGCGGGCTCATCCTGCGGGCGGGCGCGTGCCAGATCTCTGCCCGCAACGAAACAGGCGAGACATCAATCGATGGAATGCGGTCATTCATGGTCAGAAGACTCGCCAGCATTTCGGTGCCGGGAAAGCCAAAGGACGACAGCCAGCGGGTGCCCTTGGCAGCCTCCTCCGCCAGCCCCCATGAGAGACCAGCCCCGCGGGCAGCGCGCTTGCTCATGGCCTCAATTTCATTCAGCGAATGGCTCATGCCGCACCCTCTTCCAATTCAGGAAACACCCAAAATTCCGCGTTCTCTGCGGTTAACTCAGTGGGAAGCGGGGCGTTGCCATACATACAGATCCGCACCCAGCGATCCGACCGGGGATCAAACTTGGTTGCCCCGAAAAAGGCCAGCTTGCAGCGCAGCATATCGATGGGGAGCACCTGATCTGAAATCGTGTTGTCGCGAATTTCCGCATAGGGCGCGCGCCCGACGATCTGGGCCCGCCGCAGGACGTGGCGATGCTCCGAATGGCGCAGCAGGAAATCGGCGACCTGAGCCTCGTCCGGCCAATGGGCGAGGGCCTGATACAACATGGCTGCATCACGACCCGGTGCCAACGGCTGCTCATATTCTTCAATCGGCTCCTCGAAGCGTTCACCCAACCGAGGTTCGAGCTTCTCTTCCGAGACATACCAGGCACGTGCCTTGTTCGCCGGCGTCTGCCAGTTGGTATCGATTGCCCATGCGTAGACGTCGCAAAGGATTTTGCGCAAATCTCCAATCGTCATCGCGCCAGCAATGCGGAAGGTGGCGGTATTGTCTGCCGACATATCTTCGGCAAATCCATCGACCAATCCGCCATAAGGTTCCAGCATTAGCGAGGCGATCCACTCCTGCCCTTCCAGAGATAGCGCCTCTTCAGCCCAACGATAGAGAACATCCCATGGCTTTGGCCCAGCCAATGTCTGGATTTCAAGATAGCTTGTCACCTGATCGGCATCCGACCGCAGCGCGCTCAGTTTCTGGATCTGGATCGGATGTTCAGACTGCCAGTCCGCGATTGTCATCTTGCTGCGCTCGACCAGAGAACGGAACAGTGCAATATCATCTGGATGGGCTTCTTCAATATTGCGCACAGCCTGAATGGCCTTTTCACGCGCGGCCACCCAATTGTTGAACAATACGGGATGGTTCAGCAGAAACGGCGCCATTCCAAGGCCGGTAGAGTTGCCAATCCCCATTGATCGCGCCAACTCCGGCGCCAGCCTCACGGCAGTGGTTCCCTGAGCACTCGCGCGGCAGTCAGCCATGTGCTGGACCAGATCGGTCACAAACCAACGGGTCAGATAGACCGACAGCATCTCAACCTGGAAGGGCGCGCGGAATTCGGGGCGCTCCGCAATCATTTCGCGATCTGCCGCCCCCAGTTTTCCCGACCCATATACGGCCGTGGTCCGCATCAGGTAACCCACCGCGTCGATCTGTTCGGCAGAAGGCTGCTTGCCTGAGGCCAACGCGCTGACCACATGTTCCCACAGACGTACAGAGCGGTTCGCACGGGAGACAGACAGTTCCGAGCCGGAGACACGCCCGGCTTCCTGAACGGGAATATTCTGCGACAACCGTGCGATATCCGCGTCGGTCGGCACCCCGTCATACAGGGTGAATGTGGCGTCCCATGCCTCTGCGATAACCCGGTCAGAACGTTTCTCGGGCGGCAGGTCATGGGCAAAGGCCACCAGCGAATAGGAGCGTTCTGGCCCATGCGCGGTGTAAACCGCATGGCCTTGGCCCATCTCATCAATCTCAAAGGCAGTTTGTTCAAAACGCCAGCCCTCGCGTGCCAGACGTCGGGTAAGCACCCGCATGAAAGACAGGCGAGATTGGTGCATCGAACCGAGGCGCGCCAGACGCATAACAGTGTTCGGTTCACGGCAGAGAATGTCGGTCATTCGGATTGGCCTTTGCAATCAGGTCGTTAGTCATATCCCGTATGATCTGAACAGGTCGGGCGGTTAAAATGGGTGCCGGGCGCCAGTGACGCCCGGCAGATGTTTAGCTCTCTTTGCCCTTTGCCAGGGTGATGCGCAGCGCATCCCAGAGCGACGGCAGCAGGATCAGTGACACCGGCACAGCAGTGACCACGATGAAGCTTTGCAATTTTGATACGCCGCCGGAGCCGACAGAGATCAAAATCACGGCCATCACACCCATCGCAATGCCCCAGAAAACACGCACAGCCGTGCTGGGTGTGTCGCCCTTGGTCATTGTAGCGGAAATCACATAGCTCATCGAATCCCCGGTTGTGGCCACAAAGATCGTGGTCAGGATCAGGAACAGGATGGAGACAAGGAAGCCCATCGGCAGGTTGTTGGTAATCGCCAGCAGCGCGGCGGGCAGGTTGAAGCCCTCAAACGCTGCGGAGACGGTGCCCGGCTCGGCCAGTTCCATAGCGATGCCGGTACCGCCGATGATGGTGAACCAGAAGTTGGTCACAATCGGTGCGATGATCGACAGCATGATGATGATCGAGCGAATGGACCGTCCGCGGGACACCCGCGCGATAAACATGGCCATCAGCGGACCATACCCCATGAACCAGCCCCAGAAGAACACGGTCCACCAACCCAACCAACCAGGGGCGCCGAAGACGGCCGCATCACCACGATACAGAGCCATCTGGAAGAAGTTGCCCAGATAGGTTGCGAAGCCTGAGAAGAACGACCCGAAGATGAAGCCGGTAGGCCCCGCCAGAAGGACGTAAATCAACAGGACCGCGGCGAGGATCACATTGATCTTTGACAGCAGTTGAATGCCACGGGACAGCCCGGTCATGGCTGAAATGGTATAAAGCGCGACCAGCGCACCGATCACCACGAACTGCGTGGCAAAAACATCCGGGATCCCGAAGAGGTCAGACAGACCGTAGCTGACCTGAAGCCCGAGAAAGCCAATCGGACCCACGGTGCCCGCCACCACGGCAATGATGGAAGACGCATCGGCAATGACGCCAATCGGACCATTGATGGCCTTGTCGCCGAACACAGGATACAGCAGCGTCCGCGGCGCCAGCGGCAGGCCTTTTTCATAGTGGTAATGCATCAGCATCACGGTCGAGAGCGAGCCGAGGATCGCCCAAGCCAAGAACCCCCAGTGCATGAAGCTCTGTGCGATGGCTGGTGTCACAGCGGCTTCGCTGCCACCTTCGGCGCCATAAAGCGGCGGCGAATAGAGGAAATGTGCAATCGGCTCGCCTGCGGCCCAGAATACGCCACCGCCCGCAAGCAATGTGCACATGATCATAGACCCCCACTGGAATGTGGTGAACTCAGGTGTTGCCAAACCGCCCATAATGGCGCGGCCACCCGGCAGTATGCAAAGGACCAGCCCAATCAAGAAGGTGGCTAGCAGCAGGATCTGCCAATACAGTCCGAAATAGGTCGCGGCGATGTTAAATCCCCAATCGACCAGTGCTGAAAGGCCGTCAAGATTGACCAGTGCCGCCACACAGAACAGCGCGATAAAGCCGCCCGAAAGCAGAAAGAGCGGCTTGTTAATGCGGCTCTCCTGCGGTGTTGTTTCCATCGATGTCTCTGACATCTGTCCCTCCCATTGGTCGGCCCGATATCATTGTACTGGGCCGTTAAACGTATCCCGGTCCGTCAGCTCCCTGACTTCGCACCGAAATTCTCATCGAAAAAGCGGTACCAGTTGCCCCCCATGACAGCGGCGACCTCTTCCTCATTCATCCCGACGCTGCGCAAACCGTCTTCGATATTGCCGAAGTCACGGTTGTCCTCGAACCAGTTGGGCATTGGCGGGAATCCTGGCGCGGATTTTGAACCCTCGCCGTAGTCGATTTCTTTGGTCCAGCGGCCGACACGCATCCATTCGACGATGCTGTCGGGCTGATCCTGGCAAAGGTCGGTTCCAATGCCGAGGTGTTGCACGCCATAGCGATCCGCGGTCCGCGCGATCATTTCGCAGAAACTTTGCAGCGTGCAGGCGGACTTGTCTTTCAGGTGATGCGGATAAACTGAGAACCCAAACATCCCACCATTGGAGGTCACTGCGCGGATCACGTCGTCTTTCTTATTGCGCAGGGCAGGGGACCAGTCATGCGGATTGGCATGGGTGATAGCGATCGGGCGTTCCGACAGATCCGCTGCTTCAATAGTCGAACGGTCCGCGGAATGGCTCATATCCACCACAAGACCGACGCGGTTCATCTCCTTGATGACCTGCTTGCCCATACGGGTGATGCCGGTGTCCTCCGCCTCATAACAGCCGGTCGCCAGTAGCGATTGGTTGTTATAGGTCAGCTGCATGAACCGCGCGCCCAGAGTGTGCACGATTTCGACCAGGCCGATGTCGTCTTCGATGGGCGACGGATTCTGGAAGCCAAAAAACACAGCGGTACGCTTAGTTTCGCGCGCCTTGTCGATGTCGGAGGCCCAGAGACCCTTCATGATCAGATCAGGAAACTGTTCAAACCAACGGTTCCATTTTTCGAAGTTCAGTACCGTCTCACGAAAATTCTCATGGTAGGAGATGGTGACGTGGATTGCATCCACGCCCCCCTCCCGCAGCTGGCGAAAGATCTTCTCCGACCAGTTGGCGTATTGCAGCCCGTCAATCCTGAGCGCCGGGCGCATCAAACCGGGCCTGCGCTGATATAGGCAGTCTTAACTGTGGTGTAGAACTCCGCTGCTGCTTTGCCCTGTTCGCGCGGACCATAGGAGCTATCGCCACGACCACCGAAGGGCACATGGTAGTCGGTTCCAGCGGTCGGCAGATTGACAGTCACAACACCGGTGCGGGCATTGCGGCGGAAATGCGTGGCACGGGCCAGCGATTGGGTGACGATGCCCGAGGTCAGGCCAAAGTTGGTGTCATTCACCACGCTCAGCGCCTCATCGTAGCTGCCAACCTTGATCACCGATGTCAGCGGCGCGAACATTTCCTCACGGTTGATACGCATGTCGTTGGTGGTGTTCAGGAACACGCCCGGGGACATGTAGAACCCCTGATGCGGCATCTCGAGACGCTGGCCACCGCAGGCCAACTCGGCGCCTTCGGTTTTGCCCAGATCAACATAGGCGAGGTTTTCGTTCAGCTGCTGTTCGCTGACCACTGGACCCATCTGCACGCCTGCTTCCAGTGCGTGGCCCACCTTCATGGCCTTTGCCCCTGTCACCAGCTTCTCCACGAAGGCGTCATGAATACCGGCGTGGACCACCAGTCGCGAGGAGGCCGTGCATTTCTGTCCGGTGCCGCCAAAGGCGCCACCGAGGGCCAGCATCACGGCCAGATCCAGATCCGCGTCGTCCATTACGGCCAGCGCGTTCTTGGAGCCCATTTCCATCTGTACCTTGGTCAGGTTCTGGATAGCGGCAGCCGCGATCCCCTTGCCCACCGGCACCGAACCGGTGAAGGAAATCGCGTTCACCTTGGGGCTTTCGACCAGACGCTGACCAATGGACCGGCCCGAACCCATCACCAGAGAGAACAGACCTTTGGGAATGTCTTGCCGCTCAATAATCTCCGCCAGCGCAACAGCCGATGCCGGGGTGATGTTTGCCGGTTTCCAGACCACGGCATTGCCATAGCAAAGCGCCGGGGCAATTTTCCAGGAGGCGGTTGCAGTCGGGAAGTTCCAGGGGCTGATAATCGCGACGGTTCCGACAGCTTCGCGGCGGACGTCGACCTCAATATCGGGGCGCACAGAATCCGCATTCTCACCGATCTGGCGCAGGCATTCGGCAGCGTAGTAGGTGAAGAATTGGCCAGCGCGATAGACTTCGCCTTTACCTTCCGCCAGCGGCTTGCCTTCTTCACGGCTGAGAAGTGTACCCAGTTCCTCTGCGCGGGCCATCATTTCATTCCCGATGGCATTCAGCACCGCCTGTTTGCGCTCCAGACCGTAGGCAGCCCATTCGCGCTGTGCCACCTGCGCCTGATCCAGTGTCGCCTCCAGCTGATCGGCGCTGGCCTGGGCAAAGATACCGACGAGATCACTCAGATCCGACGGGTTACGGTTCTCCACTTCGCTCTCACCAGCAAGCCATTCACCGGCGATCAGGTTCTTTTGGATATCAGTCATGGTCAGAGGCCTCACACAGAATTCAGTTTCCATGGGTATGGACATGAGAGGTCACTTCAATCAAACTCAAATAACTGAACACCATTTCAGAAACTTTGAAGTCTTTAGCTATGGCGCTGAAAATTGAGTTGCTTCGCGGATTTGCCGCAGTTGCCCGAAGCGGAAACCTAAGTGATGCAGCAGGCATTCTGGGGCGCACACCGTCGGCGGTGTCGATGATGCTGAAACAATTGGAGACGCATCTGGGCGAACCGCTGTTTGAGACCGATCGAAAGAACCGCCTGACGGCGCTGGGGGCCTTTGTGCTGGAACAGGCTGAGCGCGAGTTGCAGCAATACGACACAATGGTCAAAGCGATTGAAGGTTATGCCAAAGCCACACATGGACATGTGCGGATTGCCACCGTCCCATCTGTTGCAGGCACCGTAATGCCTTTGGTTTTTTCAAGACATATCAGTGATTTCGAGCATGTCGATATCGAGCTTCGCGATATGGATTCCATATCTGTCCTACATGAATTGTCCCGTGAGCGCATCGACATCGGGATTGCAACACTGGGTCAAAACAGCTCCGGCCTGCACAGCCAGCACCTGCTGTCGGATGCCTTTGGAGTGATCTGCACTCGCAATCATCCATTGGCGCAGGAACGAGGAAAAATCGACTGGGACATGCTGCAGGATGAGCGTCTGATCGCCAACAGTTTGTCAGCCGGCATCAATGCCGAACCATCCCGGATACTGCACGATAAGGCTCTGTTGAAAGCACAGAACCTGACCTCCATCATGGCGATGGTGCGGGCAGAAATTGGCATCACTATTTTGCCGGAAATGGCCGCGCGGGCTGCAAATGCGCCGGAGCTGGTGTTCTGTCGGCTGGCTGATTCGCAGGCCACACGCCAGATCCATCTGCTGCGCAAAACCGATACCGCCCTGTCACCAGCCGCGCGATTGCTGGAAAAACACATTCTCACCTGTGCTGCTGAACTGACCGAAGGAGGCCTGTCATGACCCGAACCGACACGCCGCTCACACTGGGCATTCTGATCTTCCCCGGCTTTCCCATGGCCTGTCTGACCTCCTGCATTGAACCCTTGCGCGCCGCCAATGAAATCGCGGGGCAGGAGGCCTTTCGCTGGACGGTGGTCGCTGAGACTGCGGACCCGGTCGCCTCCTCAGCTGGGGTCAGTTTTGGTCCGGATACTGTGCTGGCGGACCTGGCGGAGCATGATTTTCTGTTTTTTACGGCGGGACCAAATGCGCAGTTTGACCAGCCCGCACGAGCCAATGCAGCCTTGCAACGGATCACCCGACGCAAGACCCGGCTCGGCGCTTTCAGCGGTGGGGTTTTCCCGCTGGCACGGACAGGTTTGGTGGCGGGGCATCCGCTCTCGGTTCACTGGTGCTATGAGGCTGCATTTGAGGCGGAGTTTCCGGACATCGAACGACAAAGCACAGTGATCTGCGATGAGGGGTCATTTGTGACAATCTCCGGAGCGACAGCGGTGTTTGACTACATGCTCACGCTGATCGAGGAGCATCTCGGCGGGGATATCATGGCTGAGGTTGCCTGCTGGTTTCAGCACCCCTATGTGCGCAGCGCAGCGACCTCTCAGAAAACCCCGGCATTTTCAACGGCCAAGAGCAAAGACCTGCTGCCAAAGAAGGTGACACAGGCAATCGAGCACTTCGCCGAGCACATCGAAGACCCGATCCAGATCAGTGATGTTGCGGATGCCATCGGGGTCTCCGCCCGGTCGCTGGAACGCAGCTTCAAGGAGGCCACAGGCCAGAGCCCGTTGAAATACTACCGGATGATGCGAATGAACCAGGCGCGGCAGCTGGTGCTTTATTCCAGCACGCCAGTAACAGAGATCGCATATATGGTCGGCTACAGTACGCCCGGCGCATTCCTGCGGATCTACCGCGAGAGTTTTGGCGTCACGCCGATCAATGACCGGCGCGCCAAAAACTCCCTGCGTGTCAAAAGCGGGGATGCCCTGCCTGCGGGATAAACCCGCGCGGCAAGCACATCCAGATCCCCGCCTCAGGCGATGGAGCGGGCGGCAGTGATCAGCGCGTGATGCAAAGACGCAGCGGAGGAACGCGGCCCCAGAACAGCCATGCGATCCTGCTCTAGGCGCCACAGGAACACGCCGAGATGCTCCAGAGTACCACGAATGACGCGTTCAGGTTGCATGTCGCGGACCGGTGCGTTGCTGAGCCGTTCAAACAGATCACAAAGGGCAGGGCCCGCAGCATCGAAACGACACCAGCCATCTGTCTGTTCCACCACCGATGCGGTGGCGCCCGACACGTCTTTCAAATCGCGGGTCAGTTGCTCATGCTGATCATGGGGCGCTGAGATCATCCACTGATGCGGCCCGGTCCAAAAGACCGAGAGCACACCAGCTTGTGACGATCCGCCAACATCTGGCAGCTCCATCTTGTAGGCTTCTGAAAGAGCTGTCCGCAGCGCCGGTTCCTGGTCTTGGCGAGCCGCCACTGAGGCAAGCGCCCGGTCCGTCACTTCGGAGATCGTCAGGTCGCCAATCGTATCCATCCGAGGGGTGTCACTGCCAAGCGGGGTGAGGGCGGTCAATTTATGCACGGAGCTTCTCCCCTTCGGGATCTACGAAATGAGGGCTGACAATCTCAACCAAAACGGTTTGGTTTTTCAACGGGTTGACCAGACGCAGCCGCTCGCCCATTCGATTTGCCCCACCTTTGACAAAGGCCAGTCCGATTGCGCTTTGCAAAATAGGTGAATAGGCGGCAGAGGTCACATATCCCTGATCATGCGCCGCATCGACCGGGCCATCGGTCGCCATCAAATGCCCCCCGGCAGGAACACCATCGCTGGACTTCACGGGGCGCACCCCGACGAGGCTCAGCGCATTCTCTTTGTTCATACCGTCGCGGCGGCTCAGCACATTGCCAATACAATCCTTTTTGGTTGAGACCATGCGGCCGAGACCTAGGTTCAGCGCGGATGTGGTGCCGTTCAGTTCATTGCCTGCGGCATGTCCCTTTTCGATCCGCATCACACCCAGCGCTTCGGTGCCATAGGGTGTCACATCGAATTCTTCCCCTGCCGCCATCATCTCTCGCATCAGGGCATCGCCATAGCGGGTCGGGACCGCGATTTCATAGGCCAGCTCACCCGAGAAAGAGATGCGGAACAGCCGCGCCCGGCAACCACCACAGACCGTGACCTCACCACACCCCATAAAGGGGAACGCCTCGTTGGAGATGTCGAACTCAGGGTCGACGACTTTTTGCAACAGCTTGCGCGCGTTGGGACCTGCGACGGCGTATTGCGCCCAGGCCTCGGTTGTCGAAATCAGTTGCACGTCCAGATCAGGGCAGAGGCACTGACGAACAAATTCCATATTGCGATAGACCAGAACGGCATTGGCCGTAGTGGTGGTGACGACAAAATGATCCTCGGCCAGCCGTGCAGCGGTGCCGTCGTCATAGGCAACGCCGTCCTCCCGCAGCATCAGGCCGTACCGGACCTTGCCCACAGGTAGTTTGGCAAATCCATTGGCGTAGACCATGTTGAGGAAGGTCGCAGCATCCGCGCCCTGCACATCAATCTTTCCCAATGTGGTCACATCACAGATGCCGACCGAGTTCCGGGTCTGAAGGACCTCGCGGTCCACCGACTGGCGCCAATGAGTCTCACCTGCGCGCGGGAACCACTGCGCCCGCAACCAGTTGCCCACCTCAACGAAGACTGCGCCCTGTTCCTCAGCCCATTTATGGCTGGGGGTGAGGCGGGTCGGATGAAAATCCTTGCCGACAGCACGGCCCGCCAGCGCACCCATCGCAACGGGCGTGTAAGGGGGGCGAAAGATGGTGGTGCCGGTGTCCGGGATAGATTTGCCCGTCAGTTCCGCCATAACCGCCAAGGCGCCAAGGTTCGAGGTCTTTCCCTGATCAGTTGCCATGCCAAGGGTCGTGTAGCGCTTCAGATGCTCCACCGAGGTGAAGTTCTCCTGATGGGCCAGCTTAACATCCTTCACGGTCACGTCGTTCTGGAAATCAAGCCAGGCGCGTTTGGCACCTTTGACATGCCAGAAAGGCGTCAGGGAGACAGGCGCATCTTCGGCCTGCGGCAGATCCGCAGCACGGGCTGAAATGCCAAGATCACCAAGCGCCTCAACGGCGCGCTCTGCGCCCCCCTTCAAAGCTTGTGCAGTGGTCATTTCCCCCATAGCCGCCCCAGCGATCAGCTGACCTGCGGGCAGCCCAGCCCCCGGTACAAAGGACTGGATTGCATCACTCCAGACAGGGCGGCCTCGTTGATGGCAAGTCAGGCCCAGATTGGGATTCCAGCCACCCGACACAGCAAGCGCATCGCAAGCTATGGTGCGGGTTTGGCCATTAGCCAAACGCACAGTGACTGACGACAGGCCAAGACGCCCCTTCGTGTCAATGATTTCGGCCCCGGCGAGAACCTCGGTGCCCGGCAGGATCGGCGCGCCATCGCGTACGTCGACGATTGCGGGCACCTCCACCCCCTTCGCCATCAGATCACGGGCGGTGTGATAGGCATCGTCCCCATTGGCAAAGATCACAACCGACTGGCCCGGTGTCACCGCCCAGCGGTTGGCATATGCTCGTGCAGCCCCCGCCAGCATCACGCCCGGACGATCATTGTTCTCAAAGGCGATCGGACGTTCAATTGCGCCGGTCGCAATCAGTGCACGTTTTGAGTAGATCCGCCAAAGCGTCTGGCGCGGTTTCCCCGCTGTCGGCGTCGGCAGGTGATCCGCGTTGCGTTCAACCGCGCCGTAGATGCCGTGATCATAGGCTCCAAACACGGTTGTACGTGGCATCACGCGAACATTTGGCAGCGCGGCTAGCTCTGCCTGTGTCTGCGCCACCCAGTCGGTGCCAGACATTTCCGACAGCGCTTTGGTTTCGCTTAGCAAACGACCGCCGAGGCGATAGTCCTCATCTGCCAAGATGACCTGTGCGCCAGCCCGGCCTGCGGTCAGAGCCGCCGCCAGTCCAGTCGGTCCTGCGCCGATGATCAGCAGATCACAATGCAGGTATCCCTTGTCATAGGCATCCGGATCTGCCTCCCCGGTCAGGCTGCCAAGTCCTGCGGCCTTGCGAATGATCGGCTCGTAGAGTTTTTCCCAAAACGCTTTTGGCCACATGAAGGTCTTGTAATAAAAGCCGGCTGTCAGGAAATTTGAAAACCGGTCATTGATCGCCATCATATCATGGTCAAGCGATGGCCAGCGGTTTTGTGACCGGGCCTCCAATCCCGCAAAAAGCTCAACAACCGTAGCGCGGGTATTGGGTTCCTGACGCCCGCCGGAGCGCAGTTCAACCAGCGCGTTGGGTTCCTCACTGCCAGCAGTCAGCACACCGCGTGGGCGGTGATATTTGAAGGAGCGCCCCATTAGCTGCACACCGTTGGCCAGCAACGCAGACGCCAACGTATCACCCTGATGGCCCTCATAGGTCTTGCCATCAAACTGGAACGACAGCGGGGCATCGTGGTCGATAAGGCCGCCCGATAGTCGATTTTTCAACACGGATCTCCGGCTCATTGCTGCGGCTCCTGCGTGGTATTGGCCGCTTTATTCGCAAGCGCCACATCCCGGGCCAGTTCCACCCTCAGGATCTCATGCGTCGTGGTGTTCCGGGTCACCACCAGCCAGGATCGGTCACCCTGTTCGTGGAACCACAGCTCGCGATGTTCCCCCGCCGGGTTCTTGCGCAGATACAGATAGTCATGGAACTGCTGCAGGGCCGTTTCTGACAGCCAATAGGGCCGGTTCATCAGGCCAGCGTCCCCCAAATAGGTGAACTCCTGCGCGTCGCGGGGCCCAAGCAGCGGATGGTTGATAATCATCTGGACAATTCCTCAGTGCAGGTTCGGTTGGGCGCCCTGGCCCTTTTCGTCGATCATGTGACCGGACATGAAGCGATCCAGCCGGTAGGCGGTCGCGGTCTCATGCGGACGATCGGTTTTCAGAAGATGTGCGAAGCAGTAGCCGGCTGCCGGCGTGGCCTTGAACCCGCCATAGCACCACCCACCGTTGAAATAGAGACCCTCGATATGGGTCTTGTCGATGAAGGGAGAGCCATCCATCGACATGTCCATGATCCCGCCCCAGCTGCGCAGCAGTCGCGCCCGCCCGAGAGCCGGGATCAATGACATGCCACTTTCGACGACATCTTCGACAACCGGCAGGTTTCCGCGCTGTGCGTAAGAGTTGTACATGTCGATATCGCCACCAAAGACCAGCCCGCCCTTGTCTGACTGGCTGCAATAGAAATGCCCCGCCCCGTAGGTAATCACGCCAGGAATAAAGGGCTTCAGTCCTTCTGAAACAAAGGCTTGCAAGACATGGCTCTCGATTGGCAGGCGCATGTCAGCCAGGGCCATCAGGCGGCTTGAGTTGCCAGCAACCGAGACGCCGACCTTGCCTGCCCCGATGTAGCCACGGGAGGTTTCGACGCCCAGCACCTTGCCGCTTTCGATGCGCAGGCCGGTAACTTCGCAATTTTGGATGATATCCACACCGCGCAGATCGGCACCACGGGCATAGCCCCAGGCCACCGCATCATGGCGTACCGTGCCGCCGCGCCGGTGCAAAAGGCCGCCTTTGATCGGAAAACGTGCGTCATCAAAGTTCAGGAAGGGATACATTGCGCGAACGCCATCTGTGTCCAGCAGTTCGGCGTCTGAGCCGTTGAGGATCATGGCATTCCCACGGCGTCTTGCCGCGTCGCGCTGCGCGTCGCTATGGATCAGATTCAGAATACCGCGCTGGCTGACCATAGCGTTGTAGTTCAGGTCCTGCTCCAGATTTTCCCAGAGCTTCAGCGAAAATTCATAAAACGGCTCGTTCCCATCCAACAGATAGTTGGAGCGGATGATCGTGGTATTCCGCCCGACATTGCCGCCGCCGATCCAGCCTTTCTCCAGCACAGCGATCCGCGCGCCGCCGAACTCCTTGGCCAGATAATAGGCTGTCGCAAGACCATGCCCGCCACCGCCGATGATCACATAGTCATAAGCCGCCTGCGGCGTCGCATCACGCCATTGCGGGCGCCAGCCCTTGTGCCCGCTCAGGGCTTCCTTGATCAGTCCAAACGCAGAATATCGCATAGCGGCTCCTGTTCCTTGCGAGAACAGTTGCCGTGAAATCAGGTGAGGCTGCCGATGCGCTTTCGGACAAGATTCATGTCAGAATCGACAATTCAGATCTTCGCATTGCTCCGGTTGGCAAGCCCATGCCGACTGATGGTGTCCTTGCGCCCTTTTTTGAGCGATGCCACTTGTAATGCAGGTTATGTTAAATGAAGGCACGATCAGTTGCCCTGGATGTTACACTCTCAACGTCGCCGCTAGATCTTGGACACCTTTCTCCAAGCGTTCTTCCGAGAACCCAGCGAACCCCATGACAAGCCCTTGGTTCACAGGAGGTCCTGCAAAAAACGACGACAAAGGCTGCACGATAACTCCGGCGGATTTAGCCCGTTCTGCAGCCTCAGTATCGTTCATGCGGTTCTGTAGGTCTGGCGTCAACATGGCGACCAGATGCATTCCGGCAGGTACAGGATCGACAATCAGAAGATCGGCGGCATGCAGCTTGATTGCCTTCAAGACTGCCGCCTGTCGTTTCGCATACAGGCGTCGCATGCGCCGGATGTGTATGGCGAAATCACCGCTTTGCATGAACCGCGCCAGGACCGGCTGCAGCATCAGCGATGCCTGCTGATCTGTCTGGGACAATGCCGACCTCACCTTGGGCAGCATCGACTTTGGGAAAACCACAAACCCGAGCCTCATTGCAGAAAAAATCACTTTCGAGAAGCTGCCGACGTAAATCACCCGATCCTGATTGCTGAGGCTCATCATGGCGGGAAGCGGCTTGCCTTGGAACCGGTATTCACTGTCGAAGTCGTCCTCGATTACATAGGCGTTGCACCCAACGGCCCATTCGATGAGCTCAAGCCGACGGGACAGTGGGAGTGTGACGCCAAGCGGATAATGGCGCGATGGGGTAACGATTGCCGCCTTCGCCCGGGGAGCCGTCTGAAGCGCCGTCTTGATATCAAACCCCTGTTGGTCAACCGGCGACGGCACAGGTATAAGCCGGTTTTGATGCACAGCCCGGTTCAGGACGGCGTAACCTGGCTCCTCGGTCAGTACCACATCCCCTTCGTTCAGCGTTGCAGCAGCAATCAGACTGATGGCTTCGACGACACCTGATGTGATGAATATCTGTTCTGCCGTGCAGGGCAATCCACGCCATTCACGTAAATGATCCGCAATAGCCTCCCGCAGAGGCGGCCAGCCAAATGAATCGACACGCGACAGCAGGGCAGCGTCCGGTCTCCTCCAGGTCTGATCGTGATGACGCGCCCACTGCCGGTAAGGAAATAGCGTCAGTTCGGGTGCGGAGGCATCAAATGGCCGTAAGGTCGCGGGCACGGCCGGGGACGCTTCTTCGGGAAAGGTACCGGACCTGCCCTGCTCCATAGAGGCCGCAGTACCGGATTGTGCCTCTGGCAATTGATCCGGCAATTCTGCTTCGACATAGACACCGGAGCGGGCGCGCCCCTCCAGATAGCCTTCGCTGATCAACTGATCGATGACTGCTGAGACCGTCACCCGCGAGACCGACAGCTCCTCAGCCAGCGTGCGACTGGAGGGAAGTTTTGATCCCGGAGATATCATCCTGTCCAAAATCAATCGTCTCAGCTGGGCAAGAAGCTGCGCCTGAAGCGTGTCTGCACCATCGCGATCAAGGGATAGGGACAGCAACGCAGCCCCCGTTCTGGTCTTAGCCATAGCTCAAGCCTTGCTGCATTTGATCAGACCAGTCAAGACGACATCAGCCACCCGCAATCATCACCTAGTGAAGCCGTCCCGCCCGCCGCTCTCCGGCTTGACGGGACCAATGTGGCGCTAGTCGTTCGGACGCACCCGAGCAGCAGTTTTATTGGCGAAAGCCTCAAGCCGCGCGCGGGCGGCCGGTTGCGTGTTCACCACGCCTGCAACAACGGCTTCGGCGTAAGCCGCATCCATGCCAGACATGTTGTTGAGATGGCTGATCGCGGAGCAGATGGCATAGTTGGTGAGCGGCAGGTTTTCAGCTGCCCGATTGGCAAGCTCAAGCGCCTTATCAAAGCTGGAACCATCAGTGATGTACTGCGCCAAACCCAGATCAACCGCCTCCTGCCCCTGATAGACACGCCCCATCAGGATCATGTCGATCATGCGGGATTTTCCGATCAGATCGGACACCCGAATAGTTGCACCACCACCAGTGAAAATCCCACGCTGCCCCTCAGGCAGGGCAAAATATGTGGTTTGATCCATCACGCGAATATGTGCGGCACTGGCAAGCTCCAGACCGCCGCCAACCACCGCGCCCTGCAGCGCTGCGATCACTGGTACACCGCCATATTCCATCTTGTTGAACGCCTCATGCCAGCGCAGGCACACATGCATGAATTCATCGGGGGTTCGGTCTTCTTTCCAGTGCTCCACCAGATCCAGACCGGCGCAGAAATGGTCGCCCTTGCCCGCCAGGACCACGGCCTTTACCCCCTTGCGATGAGCACTGCTGAAGAACTGGACCAGCTCCTCAATCGTGGCAGTATCCAGGGCGTTGCGCTTGCTGGGGCGGTCAAGGGTTACGACGCAGACGCCATTGTCTTGCACTTCGATTGCAAGGTTCTGATAAGAGCTGAAACTGTCTTTTGCCAACATGGCTGGATCCTTTTCGGACTAGGTGGAGCGCCCGGAGGCGGATATTTTATGAGCGGTCAGACCTGGCTGGCCTCGTCAAGAAGGCTGGTTGCACCCGTCATGATGCGCGCACGATCGCTCTCGCATTCGACCAGAATATGATGTGCGAAAATCTGCACGGTGGTAATTTTTTGTGCCATGAAGTCGGTCTCATTCCCCCGCTGCAGTTCTGCCTCGGCAGCACGCGCACCGCGCGCCAGCTGCCAGCCAGCAGCAAGCGTCCCGGTGAGGTTGAGGAATGGGACGCTGCCACCAAATGCGGCTCTGGGATCATTGGGGGCGGTTTCCAGCAACCAGGCGAGGCTGGCATCAAACGCCGCCCTCGCCTCGCCAAGGCGTGCCGCGATATCCTGCAGTTTGGCGCTTCCTGTTTGTAAGGCAGCCTCGGTATCTGCAATCATAGCGGAGAACCGGCGCGCCGTTTGACCGGCGTCTCGCAAGACCTTGCGCCCTAGAAGGTCGTTGGCCTGAATGGCGGTCGTGCCTTCATAGATCGGCAGAATGCGCGCATCCCGGTAAAACTGTGCCACACCGGTTTCTTCAATGAACCCCATACCGCCGTGGATCTGGACCCCGAGCGATGCCACCTCAACCGCTCGCTCCGAACAGAACGCCTTGACCAAGGGAACCAGAAATTCAGCCACCGGCGCGGTCTCGGCGCGGATGTCATCATCACCGTTTTGGGACAAATCCAGCCAGCCGGCGGCAGCCATACTCAGAGAGCGGCCCCCTTCGACCAGCGCCCGCATCCGCAAAACCATCCGGCGCACATCGGGGTGACCAATGATCGCCGTTGTTTTATCAGGAGCAAGCCCGATCGCCTGCCCCTGTACCCGTTCCTTGGCGTAGGACAGCGCGTGCTGATAGGCGCGTTCGGAAACTGCGACGCCCTGCACCCCCACCGCAAACCGCGCGGCATTCATCATGGTGAACATATATTCAAGACCGCGGTTCTCCTCCCCGATCAGGTAGCCGGTGGCATTGTCATACTCCAAGACCGCGGTGGGGCTCGCCCGCACGCCCAGCTTGTGTTCGATACTGACGCAATTAACGCTGTTGCGGTCGCCGGGGGTGCCATCCTGATCGACAAGGAACTTGGGCACCAGAAACAAGCTTAGCCCCCGGTGGCCGTCGGGTGCGCCAGGCGTCCGGGCAAGAACCAGGTGGATAATATTCTCCGACAGCTCATGCGCGCCATAGGTGATGAAAATCTTGGTGCCGCTGACGCCGTAGCTGCCATCCGCGCGCGGCTCTGCCTTGCAGCGCACCCGCCCCAGATCGCTGCCGGCCTGCGGTTCCGTCAGGTTCATAGTTCCGGTCCATCGGCCCGAAACCAGCGGGCGAAGATAGAGTTCTTTCTGCGCCTCGGTTCCCGACAATTGCAGCGCGTCGATGGCACCATCTGTAAGAAGCGGGCAGAGACCAAAACTCATATCCGCCGCGTTCAGAATTTCGGTGGCTGCGGCACCAACCACGCGGGGCAGACCCATTCCACCGTGATCTACCGGATGCGCCAGGCTCTGCCACCCCATGTCCACGAACTGTGCATAGGCAGTCGCAAAGGCCTCCGGCAGAACTACCTTATCTCCATCAAGCCGTGCCCCAGTGGTGTCACCGACAGATGAGAGCGGGGCGATCAGATCAGTGCAAAACCGGCCCAATTCTTCCAGCGCAGCCCGGGCATCAGTGCGATCAATCTCACCGTATTTCTCAAGGGCGCTGACCTGCGGCCATTGCGAGAGATGGTCCAGATTGAACATCATGTCACGGATCGGAGCTTCATAGGTCATTGGCGCCTCGTTGCTGTGCTAGCTGTTGCCGATTGTCTAAGCTATCGCACGAAGGCTGCCCATTCCAGAATTTGACAAACGACTTTCCGAAAGTGACAAACCAACCTATCCTGTCGCCTCTATGACACATCATGATCCAGACACCCTTGCAACCGTTTCACTGCCCTTCATTGAAGACTGGCTGTCGGCTCTTCAGGCCAGTTGTGACGTGGATCAGATACACAGGATCCTGACCCACAGCGGTCTTTCCCAGCTTGCGAACTCGAAGCCCGCTGCTAACAGGGCCACACAGCGGGTTACATTGGATCAGATCGTTGAGCTCTATCAAATTGCAGCCGCTGAAACAGGCGATGAAATGCCTGGCCTTTGGAGCCGCCCTGTCCGTCCACGGGCGTTACAGCACCTGCTCACAACTGTGCGCGAAGCAGGAAATCTACCAGCAGCACTCTATCGGTTTTCGACATTTTGGAATCTGATATTGGACGACTATCACATTGAATTAAAATCAGAAGAATCATGTATTTCTCTAAGTCTCGTGCCACGTGGCACGCAGGAGGCTCACCGGTTCGGGCATATGCTCCTGCTCAAATTAGCGCATGGATTGCTGTCTTGGCTGGCAGGTTACGAGGTACCGGTTCGTGCTGTGCAGTTTGCATTTGACCAACCCGGTTTTGCGCAGGACTACGGGGTAATTTTTCCCGCCCCGGTGCGCTTCTCTCAGCTGTGTTCCGCTATTTCATTTGATCCGCAACAGCTCGGGCCCCCGCAGCCTCGCAGCCCGGCGGAACTTGCGGCATTCCTGGACCGAGCGCCGCGAGACTGGATCTTTACCGGTTTTCGCGAGCATCGGCTGTCCCTGCAGATCCGGGATTTTCTTTATCGGTCAAACTGGGAAGACTGCCGTCTGGGGGACGCGGCGGCGATGCTGAATGTGACACCCCGCACGCTTATGCGTCGGCTGGAGGATGAGGCCGCGTCCTTTCAGTCCATCAAGGACGCATTGCGCCGCGATATCGCCATTCGTGACCTGCGGGCAGGTCACAAATCTATCGAAGACATCTCCCACGACCTCGGTTTTTCGTCGTCCGCAAACTTTCACCGCGCCTTCCGCCGCTGGACCGGTGGAACAACCAGTTCGTACCGGTAGCCTTTTGGCAAGATGCCAACAGATCTCAGTGAGCATTGTAGAGTAGGATGTCCTGCCTTTCCCCGCGTCCACTGATCGTCACTTTTGACAGGTCAGACGTATGAATCCATGGTACTTAGAAGAAATCGCTACGGATATTCTATGACGCATTCAGACTTCGCGATCGCATCGGACCAGGTTCTGGAGCGTCAGTTGGGCGCGCATTGCCTCGCAGAAACCACCCTACTGGACTGCGTTGTCCTCCCCCAAAGCACCGGTTATCTGGCCAGACTGTTCTTCAAATCTGGCACTCGGTTTGAGGACATCTCAATACCGGGTGCAACTGTTTCACCAAATCGGAGCGGAAACGCCGTTGCGATCTTGGAGACTCCCATAGCAAACCCTGCTGATCCGGTAATGCTTAAGATACAGGGGCAATCATTCAGTCTCACCGCGGAACCTGCGGAAACCAGCTTGTTTGCCGGTCTCAATGTGCTGCTTGCGATCCGCAATGGCGAAAGCCCGGAAACAGCTGCGAGTTGGATGCAATATCATGTAACGCAGCATGGAATGCAGGCTGCTGTCATTATCGACCAAGCCCCCCCCAATGAAAGTCGCTTTTTCATCAGAGAGTTGCGCAATTTAGCGCAGACCATCGAAGGGCTAGTCCAAGTCGTGGTGATACACTCTGAAATCCCACTGGGTCAGAAAGGGCTGCCTGCAGAAGCACACCCTGTGAACGTTCAGGGCGCCCCTAAAAGAGATTGGCCAGAGCCGCCTCCCATAGACCCATGGAGAGCACCTCTGGGTGAGTTTCTGATCTATGAAATCATCAGGGAACGGTTCTTGAGCGACGCTCGCGCCGTCGCAAACATAGATCTATGTGACCTGTTGGCCGGGCAATCGGAGCTGAATATCTTCGACCGTGCGGTGCAGGCAAGCGACAAATATATCCGCTTACTTGGAACGCAAACCTATCCGTGGCGCGTCCGCCGGAACCAAGATGCCTCATTCGCTGATCACATCTGCACCCCGTTTGATAGCAATATCCGCCATCCACGTTGGTGCATCGCACCCGACGGCTACAACGACAGCCATATCTGGCACCAAAGCCAGGTTATAGGAGCCATAGCCGAACCGACCCAACCGTCAAATTTCTTCCGAAGCATGGTTCTGCGCCATCCAACACAGAAAATATCACATCTGGTTGCCAAGGGTAGCTTGCTGGAGTCGCCGGAATTGCTGGCACTGTCCCAGAAACATCTTGGCGGGAACCCGGTGCGTATGCCTGAAAAGAAGCGCCTATCACATTCAAGCGTAGGAACGCGGACATCCGTGGTCACGGCCATGAAAAACGAGGGGCCTTTCATTCTGGAATGGCTGGCCTACCACCGGGTCATCGGGGTTGATGATTTTCTCATCTACACAAACGACTGCACGGACGGCACCGATGCTCTCCTGCAGGTTTTGCAGGACAAGGAGATTGTCCAGCATCGAGACAACCCCTTCCGCGGCACCGACACGACACCACAGCACGCGGCACTTCAGGCGGCTCAAGAGGAACCCCTTATTCGAAACGCTGATTGGATCGTCTGTATGGATGTTGATGAGTTCATCAACATCAAATGCGGCAACGGACACCTCAGCGATCTTTATGCGGCGACGCAAGGCGCCAATATGGTCGCCATGACGTGGCGCCTGTTCGGCAACAATGACGTGTCGGAATTCTCAGGTGAGCTGGTCACGCGAGAATTCACACGATGCGCCTACGAAATCACGCGCAGACCTCACCAGGCATGGGGCTTTAAAACACTGTTCCGAAATGATGGCGTCTTCAAAAAGCTGGGCGTACACCGGCCCAAGGGGCTGCGACCGCACCTCTGGAGGGATATTCATTGGGTGAACGGATCCGGGCACGCTATGCCGCAGAAGATGTTCCGCAGCGGCTGGCGCTCGACCATTGAAACCTATGGATACGATCTGGTGCAACTCAATCACTATGCCGTGCGCAGTGCTGAGAGTTTTCTGGTCAAACGGGACCGTGGCCGCGTGAACCACACAGAACGAGATCAAGGCCTACCCTACTGGTTTCGAATGAATAACAATTCTGAGGAAGAGCGCTCCATTCAACGCCTGATCCCCGAACTGGAGGCGGAAATGGCGCGGCTGCTGGATGACCCGGACATAGCTGCAGCACATGATTATACCTGTCAGCGGCATCGTCAGCAGATTGACGAGCTCAAAAAGCGCAACGATATGAGAACGCTATACCAGGAAATAACCGGAGACAGGCTACGCAGGCTTTCCCGAATGCATGCGCATTTTTGCACCAATGTATTTCTAAGAGGCCCGGATGTGATCCCTGATGAACTCACCCAACAGGATCCCGCAGGCGACTTCTTCTTTACGGTTCCGCGCATTGAATCCAAAGCCTGAGAGGCAAAAACGCAAGAGGTTACAAATCCTGCTGAGCGGCAGATTTCTCTTGGTATCACATCCCCAGTGTAGAAACCTACGCTTGCTCTCAGCAAACCGATGAAGAGCCGACCAAAGGATTCACATCTTGCAATTTGTTATATTATAAAATAATAAACCTTGCAGAGAAGGAGCCCTGATATGAGAAAACGCGCTGCTGCTCGGCAACTGGATGTACTGACCGTGCTGAAAGCATGTGACAAACCGATGACCGCGTATCAAATTCTGGAGCAACTTCAGACGACTGAACCGAATATCGCGCCACCGACGGTCTATCGCACGCTTTCCGCGCTGACCGATCAGGGACGCGCTCACCGTCTTGAATCAATCAATGCCTTCGTGCCCTGCCGTTGCAGCCACGCCGAGAGCGTGCCCGTCTTGGCGATCTGTGACGACTGCGGCACCGTTGACGAACATGACGGTAGCGAGCTGCTACCGAAACTCACGGCCCTGACCGGCCAGAACGCCTTTCACGCCGTGCGGCATATCGTCGAAATCCACGGGTTGTGCGGTGCATGTGCTGCCTGATCGACTGTTAACATATTGGATATTGGTCATGAAACGAACGCTCTCATTGTTTGCTATCATCGCCGCTCTGCCTGCATTGGCAGAGGGCACGCGCGAACTTGATGCCCATGAACATGGCGTTGGGACGCTAAACATTGCGATCGAAACCACAAAGGTCGCAATGGAGTTCAAAGCCCCGGGGGCAGACATTGTCGGGTTTGAATACGCCGCAAAAAGTGAGACAGATATTTCCGCAGTTAATGCAGCGATTGCCACACTCCATACACCGTTGCAGTTGTTCGTTGTCCCGGACCCAGCGCTCTGCAACATAGTGGATGCACATGCAGCGCTTGCAGGCGAGGAGGAACATGAAGAGCACGCTGACGAACACGCGCATGAGGCGCACACCGATGAGCAGCACACGCATGATCATGGGCATGAGGATCATGAAAAACATGATGGCGCCGAACATGAGGAACATGGACACGAAGAGCATCATGGTGACCATCATGACGGTCACGCTGAGCATCCTGCCCACTCCGAGTTTTATGCAAACTACCTGCTAGACTGTGAAAACCCTGAGGCATTGAGTAAAATGACATTTGCCTATTTCAGCGCCTTCCCGCAGGCGCAGCGTGTTGATGTACAAGTGATCAAATCAACTGGTGCGCGCGCCTATCAGGTTGACCGCAACGCGCCGGTCTTAAATTTGGAGCCCTGACTGCAAGTGCTTAATGCAACCCTCGAAATCAACGACCTGGCCTATCGCTGGCCGGGCCGTGACGGGTTCTCGCTGACGGTCCCGCATCTTACTGTGGCAGCAGGCGAGACCGTGCTGTTACTCGGCGAAAGCGGCTCAGGAAAATCCACTCTTTTGTCGTTGATCTGCGGCACAGTCCTGCCGGACCGCGGAGAGATCTCCATCGCAGGTAAAACTATCTCCGCCTTAAACAATGGCGCGCGTGATACGTTCAGAGCAAATCATATTGGGGTTATCTTTCAACAGTTTAACCTATTGCCCTTTGGATCGGTGATCGACAATATTCTGCTCCCGCTCCGTTTTGCGCCGTCACGGCGGCAGCGTGTGAGTGACGCAATCGCGGAAGCATCGCGATTATGTTCGGCACTCAATTTGCCAGAGGGTGTTATCAGCGCCAAGGCCCGGACCCTAAGCGTGGGTCAACAGCAACGTGTTGCAGTGGCCCGAGCGTTGATTGGCACCCCCCCGTTGATCATCGCCGATGAGCCTACCTCAGCACTTGATAGCGGCGTTCAGAACGCTTTCTTAGACTTACTTTTTACTCAGACAGCATCGCACGGCTCAGCGCTGCTGATGGTCAGCCATGACTCACGGCTCAGCGCATGTTTTGACCGTGTGATCCATGTGGAAGATATCGCTCAAGTGAAAAGGGCGATGACATGATACTGCGGCTCGCAATTGCTTCGCTCTTCGCAAGGGCGTTGACCGTCGGCATGACGGTCCTTGCCATAGCATTGTCCGTCGCTCTGTTTCTTGGTGTTGAGAAAATACGGACCGGCGCCAAAGCGAGCTTTGCCGATACGATTTCCGGCACAGATCTAATTGTCGGCGCCCGGTCTGGGTCTGTACAGTTGCTGCTCTACTCTGTTTTTCGCATTGGCAATGCGACCAACAACGTCACTTGGGAAAGCTATCAAGACATCGCAAAACGACCCGATGTTGACTGGATAGTGCCGATTTCACTGGGCGACAGCCATCGTCAGTTTCGCGTCATGGGAACAACCACAGCATTCTTTGATCATTATAAGTACCGCCAGGGCCGGTCCCTGAAGATGGCGGATGGCACGCCGATGGAGGATCTCTTTGATACCGTGATTGGTGCCGATGTTGCTGCCACGTTGGACTATCATGTTGGGGATCCCATTATTGTAGCGCACGGGCTTGCGTCCTTTGCCAAACATAAAGACCAACCATTCCGCGTGTCCGGCATACTGGAGAAAACCGGCACGCCAGTCGATCGCACAGTCATCGTGAGTATGAAGGCAATCGAGGCAATTCATGTGGATTGGCAAAGTGGCGCGCAAATTCCCGGCCAATCAACGCCGGTAGACGTCATCCGCGAGATGGAGCTGACGCCCAAGGCGATAACCGCAGCTCTCATCGGCGTTGAAAGCCCATTGCAAACCTTCGCGTTGCAACGCGCCATCAATGAATATCGCGAAGAGCCCCTACTGGCGATTTTGCCAGGCGTTGCGCTGCAGGAACTGTGGAGCATTGTCGGCATCGCGGAAACCGCTTTACTCGCAGTGTCCGCGATGGTGGTGGTCACCGCTTTGATTGGAATGATGGCGACAATTTTCTCCAGCCTCAACGAACGGCGCCGCGAAATGGCAATCTTCCGTGCAATGGGCGCCCGGCCCCGGACCATTCTCAGCTTGCTGGTGCTGGAAGCAATGATGATGGCCACCGTTGGCGCGCTGCTTGGGCTGGTGTTGTTATATATCGGCTTGTTCGTGGCCCAACCTATCCTGGACAGCACTTTCGGCTTATGGATACCGATTGATACACCAACGCTGCGTGAGTTCTGGGTCCTTTTTGCTGTGATCTGCGCTGGCGTGATTGTGAGCCTCATACCCGCCATGCGAGCCTACAGAATGTCTGTCGCTGATGGTATGGTCGTAAAAACGTGATACTCTGACTGAATGAGGTGAATGCATATGTTGAACCGCAGAACGGTCATGATGGGGTTGGCTGGATCCGTCGCCGCGCCACATATGGCTTTTGGTGCGACGCCCCGCGAAATCATGTGGGAGGATTTGATCCCCCCGGGGGTTCCCTACTCGGAAATTACTGGTGAGGGCGATTTGGACCTGGAAAATGACACATGGTCTCCAGTTTATGACGCCAATGCCACAAAACTGAACGAAGCGCTAAACGGTGCGTTCATCAAAATGCCTGGCTTCATTATTCCCTTTGAAATCAGCTCCGACGGAGTGGCCGATTTCATGTTGGTTCCCTACGTCGGTGCCTGTATCCACACCCCGCCACCGCCTGCAAACCAACTGGTTATGGTGAGCACCCAGACGCCGTGGCCGGGCGATATGCTCTGGGATCCAGTTTGGGTAACAGGGACCATGCGAACGCAATTGCAGTCGACCAAACTTGGTCAAACCGGCTATTCCATCTCCGCCAATGAGATGGAGGTTTATGTCTGGTAGACTGCGTTTTCTCGACCCAGTTAATAGATGGCCAAAACTGACGATCACGTTTTCCCTCAGAGTTCGCGTTTTTCCGTGATCTCTGTTCAGGGTTTGGCCCTCTCCTGACCGTGGTTATATTCCCGCGGGGTGAACCCGTCGAAGCTCGAATGCGGGCGGTGGTGATTGTAGTCGTCGCACGGGGCTCGGGTCAGGTTTCGGCCATTGCGTAAGCGCGCGAACAGGTGTTCGTCCAGGCACTCAGCCTTGGGCTGGAAAAGCTCCTCGGCCTTCGAGGCTCATGCCGCATAAATGAGAACCCGGAGCGGCACTAAAACCTGACACGTCCAGAAAGCCTATGATCTGCTTTTCGCTGAAATGGCTTCTTTTCCATCGTCTGCCTCCTCAGCCGGAGAACAGGCTAACCTCAAAGAGAAGACATTTCAAAAGAGCACGTCGGTAACGACAGCAGCTTTTCCACTCCAGTGGCGTTCATACGGACATAGGTCCAGACGGAGTTGAAGCTTATCAAGGCGTTCTGACTTTGATCCGAACCGATGCTGGCTATGCCCCGCAAGCTGGCGGCATTTTTCAGCGTCTGCGCCGTCACACTGAGCTCGCAGGGATCGGAAAGCAATGTTCGGTGCGCATCCAGCATGGGCCGGAAAACGCCCCAGCTATTGCGGAAGGAGTTTCCTACCGCTCTGGAAATGCGAGACGATTCCTGAATATCAACGGTTTCTAGGTTCTTTGCGATAGCCACCAATCGGCCCCTTCAGGCAACATCGACAGCTGATCCGGCGCTAGGCTGATCTTGCCGTCTTTCGCAGAGGGTCAGATGAACCGCCCCCGTTCCAGCCGCTTAGAGAACAAGCAAGCCCCCATGGCTATCCCTTCAGCGGATCTCCGCGCCGTTCGCGAAAAACATGCAGGTACCCGCAGAACGGATTTTCAGCCAGAACCTTCGTCGCCAAACCCCTTACACATGTCCGCGACCTCAACCGCCAGCCAGACCTTTGTGTTTGGCGGAATCGGGATCACTCCGAAAGGTTCAGGGTCCAGAACTTCGACCGGTAGGAAGCAGGTGACGGGTTCTACTTTGGCCTCGGTCGCAAATTGCGGTTACTTCAGCCGATTGAAAACTTGGTTGGCATTCACATCTTAGCGCCAGGCAAACTGCGCAGAACACCAATATCCGGAACAGGGCTGCACCGCCGGGATGGCGGTGCAGGTTTCCTTACTCCTGAGCTGCGCTTGCAGGGTCGCGTAGCCGGTCACGCAGCTTATGTAGTGTTACCACCGCGCTGCTGTCTTCCAAGTTGATACCGCCGGTATCCGCCGCAAGTTTTCTGAGTTCGTCATAGAACTTCACCATTGCAGCCAGGGTCTGCACAACCAGATCAAAGTCCTGCAGAGATTGTCGTTCTTCTCGTGTGGGAGGTGTCCCGCGTTCGAAGATCGTCAACACAGTATCCTCAAGCACCTGCACCTGTTCCTGCAGCCGCTTCATCTCAGCGCGCGACACATCGCAAAGGTCACTGATCGTGTGGCCTTTCGGCGGTGGTGTCGATTGCATGTTCATAGGCGGCCAACCACTTGTTCAATAGCTTGCTTCATCGTGGCAACGGTGAAGGGTTTGCGAATGATGTTGTTCATTGCAAGACGGCGGCCAACCTCAACGATTTCGGGAGTTGGCTTGCCTGTTACCAGGATGAAGCCCACGCGTTGCGTCACACGATGTTCACGCAGGGCCTTCAGAAGGCCCAGCCCATCCATGCCTGGCATATTATAGTCAGACAGCACCAGGTGCACCGGATTGGCGACGAGCTTCTGAAATGCCGATTGCCCGTTATTTTCAACCATATAGTTGCTGACGCCAAGCTCATCCAGACATTGGGTCAGGATGCCTCGACTGGTGGACATATCATCAACGACCATCACGCGCAGAGAGTCTTTCAAGCTCATTTTTAGTTCCTCATTTTCTCTTATTGTGCCGGACTGCTCAGGTGTTCCCACCGGCAGGAGAGTTCAGGTAAGTGGTGATGCCGACGGTCTGCAGCGCCGATGCCGCAGGCCCCGACATACGTTCCGAATGGCCGATAAACAGATAGCCGCCGGGGTTCAGGCTGCGTTGGAACGCATGCCAAACCTTCTGTTGCGTCGGAGTGTCGAAATAGATCGCGACGTTCCGGCAAAAAATCGCATCGAACTTGCCCTTGAACGGGAAAGGTTCAATCAGATTGAGTACCCCAAATGTCAGCAATGCGCGCAGGTCGTCGCGGATTGCCCCATCTTGGCCTTCGATCTTGTAATACCCGCTATATTTCTGCGGGATTTGCGACAGTTCATCAGCGGAATACCGGGCGGAGGATGCCTTGCGGACAACCACCGGATCGATATCCGTGCCAAGGATTTTCACGTCCAGCTTCTCAACATCCGGACAGAGCTCTTTCAACACCATCGCGATGGTATAAGGCTCCTGCCCGTTAGAACATCCTGCAGACCAGATGCGCACCCGATCTCCGCGACGCGCTTTCTCCAGTAACGGCGGCAGGACATCATCGCGCAACGTGTCGAAATGATGCGGTTCTCGAAAGAACTGCGTCACGTTTGTGGTCAGCAGAGACAGCAGTTCGCTGCGTTCCGCATCCGCATTGGGACCGTTCAATTCCTTCAGATAGGATTTGAAATCGGTGTAATTCAGCTTGCGCAACCGCCGCGCCAAGCGTGAAGAAACCAGCGGCTTCTTGCTGCTCGACATAGCCAGCCCAAAGTGCTTGTGCGCAAAATCGGCGATGGCTTCAAAATCCTGATCCGACAGGGTAAAACCATCCGCACGAGTATCGATGGGATTAGCAATAGTCACGAGATCACCTGTTCCGGTACAGTGATGACAGCATCTAGATTGATGATCCGCACCATCGTTTCATCGTGCGAAATAATCCCTTGAATGTAGTCCATCGTGTTGCGGCTATCGACCGGCGGAGTGTCCTGAATGTCATCCGGATTGATCGAAATGATCTCGGAGACAGACTCAGCCAGCAGGCCAACGGGCTTGCCATGCACAGAGACAACGATCACGACGTTTCGCTCGCTCGCCTCTGTCTGCTGCAGTCCGAAACGTGCTGACAGGTCATAGATCGGGATCACCGCGCCGCGCAGGTTCATGACCCCCAGCACATCCGCAGGTGCATGAGGCAGGATCGTTACCGGAGACCAGCGCCGGATTTCACGGATCTGGGTGATTTTCAAACAGAACGCCTGGCCAGCAACGGTGAAACTGACAAATTCGCTGTGCTGGGCGTGTTTGATTTCCGAGTCGTCATATTTGGCTTCAGCTTGCGATTGCATTGCTTATTCTCCGCTCTGTGTCGAAAGCGGCTGCAGAAGGCGAAGCCGCAAGAATACTTTCGGGGTCAAGGATCATGGCAATCTTGCCGTCACCAAGAATGGTTGCGGCCGCGACGCCAGGAATATTTCCACATACGCCATCAAGGCTCTTGATGACGACCTGACGTTGGTCATGGATGTCATCCACAGCCAAAGCGCTGCGCTGACCGGTTTCTGTCTCGACCAGAAGATAGACCCCAGGTGGCTGATCCTGATCAGCCTTGGACAGTCCAAGCGCGCCGCCGACGTCGCAGACAGGAACAAAATTCCCCCTGATCGACAGTAGCGTGCCATCGGCGCCCAGGTTGTTGACCATATCATCGCTGCCGCGCATCGTCTCGACAATCGAAGTGATCGGGACAACCATGGTCTGATCCGCTACGGACACAACCATCCCGTCCATCACAGCAAGCGTCAGTGGTAGGATAATGGTGAAGACTGAGCCCTTACCCGGCGTGGAGGCAATATTGATCCGCCCCCCCAAGGCTGTGACTGCGTTCTTCACCACATCCATTCCGACACCGCGCCCGGACAGATTTGAGATCTCCTTTGCCGTGGAAAAACCCGGCAGGAACAACAAGTTGTCGATCTCGCTATCGCTAAGGTCCGCATTCTCGGGAATGAGGCCCTTGTCGATGGCAATCTGTTTCACACGCGGCCGATTAACACCGGCCCCATCATCCTTGATCTCGATACAGACACTGCCCGAGCGATGAGACGCCGATAGCCGGATTTCACCGCTCTTGGTCTTGCCCGCCGCTTCGCGGTCCTCGGGCTTTTCGATACCATGATCGACTGCGTTGCGCAGGATGTGGGTCAACGGATCAGACAGTCGTTCAATGACGGTCTTATCAACTTCGGTACCCTCACCCTCGGTGATCAGCTTGGCAGTTTTGCCTGTCGCTGAGGAGGCTTCCCGCACGATCCGCGCCATCCGCTGAAACAGCGGTTTAACGGGTTGTGCGCGGATGGACATGACACCTTCCTGGATATCACGGGCCAGATTTTTAAAGCCCTCCAGTTCAGTTTCCACATCCCGCAGGTCTGCGACATCGAGGTTGGCAATCTGCTGTGCCAGCATCGAATGGTTGATGATCAATTCGCCAACGGCGTTGATCAACCGGTCGACCCGTTCCAGATCGACCCGCAGCGTCGGGTTTGGCCCACGCTGCTCGGATTTCGCGGCCTCAGCTTTTGGCGCCGCCGCTTTGGCGGCCACCGGGGCTTCCACGGCCTCCGGCTCTGGAGCTGAGACCGGCGGTTCAAAAGGGGCAGTCACCTGATCACCACCTTCCTCTGGAGCGGCACCAAATGCAGCCTCCAGCGCAGCCAGCGCATTGGCATCGTCCTCTTCATCCATATCGGAGTCGATGGACAACTCACACAGCCCTTCCACGAACTCGAAAACCGACTCAATTGCCGACTTCGGCTCTGTCGTGGTGAGCGTCAGCGCCCAGATCAGATAGCTTTCGTCAGTATCCAGTGCATCAAAACCGGGCAGCTCACTCTCGTCCAGTGTCACCTCAAGCGTGCCAAGATCGGCCAGTGTCTGGAACAGGAAGTAAGGTTCGTTACCGGTGCCGTACATGTCCTTCAATGGGTGGAAACGAATGGTGTAGACCCGCTCCTGTTCCACTTCGATCGGCGCCATTTCAAAGGCACCGCCCAAACCCATCGGCTGGAATACGACCTCTTCTTCTTCCTCGTCGATATACTCCTCAAGAGCAGAGACAAGCACATCGTTATGTGCCTCATCAACGCTGCCACCATCGCGGGAGGTCGCCACAAGATCAGACAGGTGATCGCTACAACGCAGCAACAGCTGAATAAGCTTGGTGTCAAGTTGCAGCCGGTTGGCACGCACCTCGTCAAAGACGGTTTCAAATTTATGGGCAAACGCGACCAGCTCGTCCAAGCCGAAAGCACCTGCGCCCCCTTTGATCGAGTGAACCGCCCGGAAGACAGCATTGACCACCTCAGGGTCGTGATCGCCTCCTTCGATAGCGGTCAAACCCTCATCCATTGCTTCGAGGAGTTCTTCGCACTCCTCAAAGAATGTGTCCTGTATCGACCCCGCCATCTTAGGCCGCGGCTCCAGTAACGCGCTTCAGCGCGAAAATCAGAGAGGCGTCGTCAAACGGCTTGGTGATCCATCCTGTAGCGCCAGCACCACGGGCGCGGGCCTTCAACTCAGGAGCACTCTCGGTGGTCAGCACCAAAATCGGCACTTTCGAGTTGATACCATCACCGCGCAGCTCTTCGATAACACCAAAGCCGTCCAGATTCGGCATATTGATGTCTGTGATCACCACGTCCGGAGCCACATCCGCATACATGTCCACACCCTCGCGGCCGTCAACGGCGCAGTGGTATTCAAAACCGGCCTCTTCAAGAGCGGCGGCCAGGAGATTCCGGATGGTGCGGGAATCGTCGATTGCCAGAACTTTCGTCTTCATGCTGTTTCCTCGTCTTCAAATCGGTTGGGCTCGAGCCCCAAAAGAGTGAGCGATTTCCGGCACCCTTCAGTGATCTTGGCGACTGAGAAACCCAGCCCCTCTGACCGCCATTGTTGTTCTGCACTCAGCAGAAGCTGCAGGCAGCGTGACGGCATGACCGCCACATTGCTGCAATCAATCTCCACTGCCTGAGTGCGCGCCCCGCGCAAGAATGCAATCAGCGGATCCAGATCCGAGAAGGCATTGGGCAGGTCCAAGATGTGTTTTTGCGTTTCCGTCGTCATGGTCAGCGATTCGCACCCCCGTATTCGGCGACAGGTTTCAAGTCGATACGGTAGGAGTAGACGGCGGGCCTTAATATTTGATTGCCGGACCCGCCGCCGGGAGCCCTGAATCGGCATGGAATTAGCAGTAAAAACCAGCCGGAATTTCGCTAAATTTTACCTGCGGGCTGACGGTCACTTTTTTGGACCGCCCCGCTTTGCCAAAACAACAGCACTCACGCGCGGTGATATATTTATACGGACTCACACTGGTGTTCCGTTATGGCGTTTTACCGAGAAATTGCCGTGAAAAACCAACCTCTCGTAAGGTCGAAATTAACTCCTAGCGGGCATCAAAGGGAAAAGGAGAGGGCCAGCACCCACTTCTTGTGCCTGTGAATGGAGTATCCGATGAAAATTATTCCCAACCTGCGTCTGGCGTACAAACTGCCCCTCTTCATCGTAGGGTTCAGCGTGCTGGTGACAGCGATCTTTGTAACGATCAGCTCCCTCGCTTTTCAGCGAAATGCGATTGCACATGCTGAGGAACAATTTCACGCCATGACCGAGGACCGCAGTATGGCGCTGAGAGCGCTTGTTGAGGGAATTCGTGCTGACGCGTCAACCCTAGCGGCGATTCCGTCAACGGCGACCGCGCTTGAATGGTTCACCATGACCTGGGAAGGAATCGAAGGTGACCCCCAGAAAACGCTGCGGAACGCCTATATAGACGCAAATCCCAATGCGGTAGGTGAAAAACACCTGCTGAATCGGGGAATCGGCGATTCTCCCTATCATATGCACCACGCCCGCTTTCACCCTTCACTGACGGCCGTTCTTCAGAACAAGGGATATTACGACGTTTTCCTGATCAACGCCGCGGGTGATGTGGTCTATTCGGTCACTAAGGAGGCTGACTACGCCTCGAACCTGGTCAATGGTGCCTATGCCGAATCAGGGCTTGGCAAGGCGTTCAGGTCAGCCATCGACATGTCAGCGGGTGACGTCGTCTTTGCCGACCTCGAATCTTACGCTCCGAGCAACGGCGCCGCCGCTGCATTTGTCGCAAGCCCGGTTTTTGACGCTGCTGGCGATTTGCAGGGGGTCATCGCCCTGCAAGTGCCTGTGGACATGCTGACCAAAATCGTCAATCCGGTGACCGACATGAATGAGACACTGGACGTGTTCATCGTTGGTCAGGATTTGAAGGTGCGCACCAACTCGCGTCATGATGACGTGCACCAGGTGTTGGAACAGCTGCCGGAAACAGAACAGATTTCGGCAGCTCTCGCTGGTGAAAGCGGCTTTTACGCCGATACGGTGGATTCACACGGCACTCCGGTTGTCGCCTATTCCGAACCTGTCGACATGCCGCAGGTCAATTGGGCAATTGTTGCAGAACAGGACCGCGCGGAGCTGTTTGCGCCTGTTGTACGAGAACGCAATATTCTGCTGCTGATTTCTTTGGTGTGTGCAGCGGTTATGTCGCTTGTTGGCTGGCTCTTTGCACGCTCAATCACCCAGCCAATCAACCGTATTTGCAACCGCATCGAGGAGGTCGCATCCGGAAATCTGGACTCAGATATTCCTGAAGCGGGCCGCAATGATGAAATTGGTGATATCGGCAAGCAGCTGATCAGCCTGCAAGATGATCTTAAACAGGCACGCTCCGCTGAACTTGATCGTGCAGAACTGCAACAACAACAAGAGGTTGTCGTCGAACAGCTGAGCTCAGGCCTGGTGCGTCTTGCCTCCGGAGATTTCTCCCAGCCCATTTCCGATCCGTTCCCTTCGCATCATGAAAAACTGCGCGAGAATTTCAACCGCACCTCTGAAACACTCAGCTCCACGGTCACGCAGGTGATTGACACAGCCGAGAGCATCCGCAGTGGGGCAAATGAAATCAGCCAGGCGTCTGACGATCTGTCGAACCGCACCGAAAGCCAGGCCGCCACGCTGGAAGAAACCGCCGCCGCTCTGGATGAGATGACGGCCAGCGTGAAATCCGCCGCCGAAGGGGCGCGCAGCGTCGAAAGCATCATGCAGGAGGCCAAACAGGAGGCCGAAACCAGCGGCGAAGTGGTCCAGAGCGCGGTCTCTGCCATGACCGAGATCGAACAATCCTCGACCCATATCTCCCAGATCATCAGTGTGATTGATGACATTGCCTTTCAGACCAACCTTCTGGCGCTCAACGCCGGGGTGGAAGCCGCACGCGCTGGCGAGGCGGGCAAGGGCTTTGCCGTGGTCGCAAGTGAGGTGCGGGCGCTGGCGCAGCGCTCCTCGGATGCCGCGATGGAGATCAAGACACTGATCGGCGACAGCACCAAACAGGTGGAGCGTGGCGTCGATCTGGTTGGAAAAACTGGTGATGCGCTTCAGGGCATTGTCGAACGGGTCAGTCATATCTCGCAACTGGTGTCCGGCATTGCGACCGGGGCCAGCGAACAGTCCACCGGCCTGCATGAGATCAACACCGGCGTGACCCAGCTGGATCAGGTCACCCAGCAGAATGCCGCCATGGTTGAAGAGGCCACCGCCGCCGGTCACATGTTGAACGCTGATGCCAGCAAACTGGCGGAACTGGTCGCCCATTTCCGTGTCGCAGCAGGCGGCGGGCAGGCCCCGGCCCGTAAACCCGCAGCGTCCACAGCGCCAACCCGGAGAGCGGTTGCCACGCAGGAGGCCGCACCGGCCGCCCCCAGTGCCCATGGCGATGATTGGGACCTAGAGGCTGTCACACCACAGCCAGCCCCCGCAGCAGCCAGCACCAGCGGCAATGCCGCCAAGGACATCTGGCAGGATTTCTGATCCCGCCAAACGCCCCCAACTCCAAGCCAAATTAGGCTAAGTCAGGTCAGGAATGGGGCTGACCACAAAGACACCGCGCCGGACCAGTCCGGCGCGGTTTTTCCCTTCCGCCCCTCCGGCAGATTTGCCTTCCGGCTGAGAACAGCGTTGTCCGAGCCGCAAAGGCACGCCGAGGTAAAGACGCGCCAGATGGGTCCCCCTCACAGGCCGTTTCACTGCGCGTCCAAAGTGAGATCTGGCTGCGATCGCTTGCTCGGACTGGGCGGCGCTGCTCAGGTTGCGGCCTCCTTCAGCCATTCATGCACATAATCACCGGCATTGGCGCAAGCCCGATCGAAGCCCCGACCCGTCATCAGCTGAACAGCAATTGCCGTGGCGAGGGTGCAGCCGGTGCCACGCCTGCCGCGCGGCAGACGTGGTCTCTCGTAGCGAATATGCGCGTCACCGAAGAAGAGGTGGTCAACCGACAGTGCCCCACCTCCGTGCCCGCCTTTGATCAGCACCGCATCGGCGCCCGCATCCTGCAACTGACGAGCCTGCTGCAACCGACGGGTCTGTGATGCGATACCGGGTGTGTCAGGGCTGTCGGGTTGCCGGTCGCTCAGGCAGGGGGCAAGCTGAGCGGCCTCTTGCACATTGGGGGTGATGAGATTGGCACGTGCAATCAAGGGCTTGAGGTCTGAAGCCTGCATCAACCGGCCACCGGAACTGCTGCGCAGGACTGGGTCCAGTACGACCGGGCATGTGTCGGGCACCGAAAGAGCCAGCGCCTTGGCAATGCTTTCGGCGGCCATTGCGCTGCCAACCATACCAATTTTCACCGCAGAAATCGGCCCGGTCGCGGCGGCTGCGCGTATCTGGCTCTGAATGACCTCGGGCCGCGTCGGGTGGATCTCCTCCAGGGCCGCATCTGTCTGCACGGTTACTGCCGTCACCACCGGTCGCAACGAGAGCGAGCGCTGTGCAAATTGCGGAAGCAGCTGGGCCATTGCAGTGGCCGCAGCGACATCGCGGGTCAGCCCTGCACCGCCGCTGCTGTCTGTCCCCGCGATGATCAGAAGCGTGGTCATCTGGGTTGGCCCGCGGCTAGCAGGACAAGTTCTCCAGCGAAATCCGGGGCAATCTCAGCCGCCGTGCGCCAGGCGCGCAGGCCACTGTGACAGGCCAGCACCACGCGGCGATCACCGGGCAGATCTCTCGCCTGCAAGGCCTCCGGCAGAATACGAACAGCGGTTCGGATAGCGGGTGTCGGGGCCTCTTGCTCGGGGCGCAACTCAACCACGTAGTCCTCATCGGTGATCGCGTTCAACCCGATGAAGGGGAGGGGGCGGGCTGGCTCCCTTGCGGTGCTGAAATCAAAACCACCCATTTGCAGCCCTGCGAAATCCACGCTGAAGATGCGCCCGCGCGGGGTCGGCTGATGGTTGAGCAACAGCTTCAACGCCAGCTGCGCCTGCCAGGCGCCAATCACGCCGACAACCGGACCCATGATCCCGGAGGTGGCGCAGGTGGCGGCACTGCCGGGCGGGTCAGGGAATACGGCGCGCAGCGACGGACCGCCGCCGCAGAACACGCCGACATATCCCGATTGCGCCAATGCCGAGCCAGAGATCAGATCCCGCCCGAGCCGCTGGCAACAATCTGACAGCGTATAAGACACTGCATGGCTGTCGGCGGCATCAATCACCAGATCCACCGGCGTGACGGCAGCCGTGACATTATCAGGCGTCAGATCCCGCGCATGGGGATGCAGGCGCAGTTCCGGCGCCATGGCGCACAGCTTTTCGCGGGCGGCGTCAACTTTGTAGCGGCCGATATCTGCGGGTGTATACAGGGGTTGGCGCGGCAGGTTCGTGGCTTCCACACTGTCGCCATCCATCACCGTGATTTCGCCAATTCCGGCCCCGGCAAGATATTGCAGGACAGGACTGCCTAACCCGCCAGCCCCAACCACCAGAACATGGGCGGCAGCGAGCTTTGCCTGTCCCTCCGCTCCCACCTCAGGCAGGGCAATCTGGCGGTCAAAGCGGCTCATGAGGCGCAGGCCTTGATCCATTCGCGCGTGCGCGCCTCCGGATCAGGGGCCTGGAGGATATCGGTGACCACAGCGGCGCTGTCTGCGCCAGCGGCAAAGACACCGGGCAGGCGCTCGGGGGTCAGCCCGCCAATGGCAACCAGAGGGGTTCTGCCTGCCATCTCCTTCCAGCGCCGCACGCGATCCACACCTTGTGGTGCCCATTTCATCTTCTTCAGCAGGGTTTCATACACTGGGCCAAGCGCGACATAGTCCGGCGCGTGGGACAGGGCGCGCTCCAGCTCCGCCTCATCGTGGGTCGACAGGCCAAACCGTACGCCCTTGCGACGCAGGGCGGCAAAGTCGGCACTGTCCATGTCTTCTTGCCCCAGATGTATAAATCCGCAATTCAGATCCAGCGCGACCTGCCAATGGTCATTGACCACCAGCTGTGCACCATGCACCGCGCAGAAATCCCGCGCCCGCGCAATCTGGCGGCGGATCTCCTGCTCTGGCCGATCCTTCAGCCGCAGCTGCACCAGTCGCACGCCATGCGGCACCAGCAGTTCCAATTGGCTGACATGGCCAACGATCAGGTAAAAACGCTCCATTGTCGTCTCCAAATTGAGGGCGCTCAGCTCAGCGCGGCGAGGCCAAGAACAGGGGTGGAGGGCACGGCCATATCGCGCCGTTCCATCGGATCAGCCAGATATCCCGCGCGGCCAGCCTCAATGGCCAGCGCGACGGCACGGGCCATTCCGGCAGGGTCTCCGGCCTTCGCCACTGCGGTGTTCAACAGCACCGCGTCCATTCCCAGTTCCATCGCCTGAGTGGCATCTGAGGGGCGGCCGATGCCCGCATCCACGATCAGCGGCACGTCGGGGAAATGCGCTCGCATCGCGCGCAGGGCATCTGGGTTGCGCAGGCCCTGGCCGGAGCCTATTGGCGCGCCCCAGGGCATCAGCACTTCGCAACCTGCCTCGAGCAGTTTTTCGCCCACCACAAGATCGTCGGTCGTGTAGGGAAATACCTGAAATCCGTCGTCAGACAGCACGCGCGCAGCCTCTACCAGCGCAAAGACATCCGGCTGCAGTGTGTCGGAATGGCCGATCACCTCCAGTTTGATCCATGGGGTGTCGAATAGCTCGCGCGCCATATGAGCGGTGGTCACAGCCTCCTGCACGGAATGGCAACCGGCCGTATTGGGCAGGATGCGACAGTCCAATGCGCGTAGCTGATCCCAGAACCCGGCACCGGTGCCCTCCGCCGTTTCCCGCCGCAGCGACACCGTGATGATCTCGCTGGCGCTGCTTTTGATTGCCGCATTCAGTACCCTGGGAGAGGGGTATTGCGCCGTCCCCAGCAGCAGGCGGGAGGTGATGTTCTGTCCATAGAGTTGCACTGCTCAGCCTCCCTGCATCGGCGTCAGGATCTCCAGCCGATCTCCGTCCGCCAGTTGAATTCCGGGACGGGCGGCGCGGGCCACGAACTGCCCGTTGACGGCGGTTGCAACTGCGGACTGGGCATAGCCGAGCTGTTGCAGAGCCTCGTCGAGGGTGCCAGCGCGCAGCTCATGCGGTTTGGCGTTCACGATGATTTTCATCCTGTGTCTCCGGTCTCAGGCGGTTCGCCACCTGCTGCGCCATGGCGGGCGCCAGCAGAAATCCGTGGCGGTACAGCCCATTGAGGAATAGCGTCCCGCCGTCCTGATGAAGGCGGGGCAGATTGTCGGGGAAGGCGGGGCGCAGGCCTGCGCCGGTTTCCACCACGCTGGCCTCGGCAAATCCGGGATGCAGCGTGAAGGCAGCATTCAGCAACTCACTGAGCGAGCGCAGGGTGATCGCGCGCGCTGATGTGCTCTCGATCATCGTGCCGCCGATCATGAACCGCCCGCCTCCCCGCGGCACGAGGTAGAGCGGCATGCGCGGATGAAGAAGCCGAAGCGTGCGGCTGATCTTCACCTCCGGGCAATGCAGAATGGCCATTTCTCCGCGCACCGGGCGCAGATCTGCTAGCCGTCCTGCGGCGGCGATGCCTCGGCAATCCAGATCAACAGCGCCGGGTGCATCCGTGCCAAGGGAGATCTCAACCCCGAGAGCAGAGACTGCCGCCGCCAGATCCCGGATGGCGCGACGCGGGTCCAGATGCGCCTCCTGATCAAAAAACAGCGCCTGCGAAAATCGCCCCGCGAGGGCGGGTTCCAGCTCTGCAATCTCGGGCCCGTCAACACGCCGGTACTGGGTGGTGCGACGGGCAAAGCGGGTGATCTCTGCCCGGTCGCGGGGGGGCGCAACCACCAGTGTGCCGCGCCGGTGGACGCTCGTAACCTTGGCCCACCAGTCGATGGCGCGGCCACCGAGGGTGATCACCTCCTCCTCGGCGCTTTCGCGTTCACACCAGGGCGCCAGCATGCCGCCTGCATAGCGCGAGACACTGCCCGCGCCGATCTCGGTTGCGCGCTCATAGACCCGCACAGCGGCCCCGCGTTGCGCCAGTTCATAGGCGCAGGCGAGGCCCGCGAGGCCTGCACCTGCTATGGTGATCATTCCGCAGGTTCCGCAGCCTCGGGGGCCGGCACATACAGCTCGCCGCCCTCGCGGAACTTGGCGGCCATCGCCTCCATGCCTTCCTTCTGCGCCTCGGCGCGAATGTCGTGGCTGATCCGCATGGAGCAGAACTTCGGACCGCACATGGAGCAGAAATGCGCCACCTTATGCGCCTGCTTGGGCAGGGTCTGGTCGTGGAACTCGCGCGCGGTGTCCGGGTCCAGCGACAGGTTGAACTGATCTTCCCAGCGGAATTCGAACCGCGCGCGGGACAGCGCATCATCGCGGCGCTGCGCACCCGGCAGACCCTTGGCGAGGTCAGCCGCATGGGCCGCGATCTTATAGGTGATCACGCCCACCTTGACGTCGTCGCGGTCGGGCAGGCCCAAGTGCTCCTTGGGCGTCACGTAACACAGCATCGCGCAACCGAACCAGCCGATCATCGCCGCGCCGATGCCGGATGTGATGTGGTCGTACCCCGGCGCGATGTCGGTGGTCAGCGGCCCCAGCGTATAGAACGGTGCCTCGTGGCAGCACTCCAGCTGCTTGTCCATGTTTTCCTTGATCTTGTGCATGGCGACATGGCCCGGCCCCTCGATCATCACCTGGCAGTCCTTGGCCCAGGCGATCTTGGTCAGCTCACCCAGGGTTTCCAGCTCGGCAAACTGCGCCTCGTCATTGGCGTCGGCGATGGAGCCGGGGCGCAAGCCATCGCCCAGTGAGAAGCTGACGTCATACTGGCGGCAGATGTCACAGATGTCCTCGAAATGCTCATAGAGGAAGCTCTCCTTGTGGTGATGCAGGCACCACTTCGCCATGATCGAGCCGCCGCGCGACACAATCCCTGTCACCCGCTCGACGGTCATCGGCACCATATGCAGGCGCACGCCGGCATGGATGGTGAAGTAATCCACGCCTTGCTCGGCTTGTTCGATCAGCGTGTCGCGGAACACTTCCCAAGTCAGGTCTTCGGCGATGCCGTTCACCTTCTCCAGCGCCTGATAGATCGGCACAGTGCCGATCGGAACCGGCGAGTTGCGCACGATCCATTCGCGGGTGTTGTGGATGTTGCGCCCCGTCGACAGGTCCATCACCGTGTCGGCGCCCCAACGGATCGCCCAGACCAGTTTGTCGACTTCCTCCTCCATCGAGGAGGTGACGGCCGAAGTACCCATGTTGGCGTTGATCTTGACCAGGAAATTGCGACCGATGATCATCGGCTCAATCTCGGGGTGGTTGATGTTTGCGGGGATGATGGCGCGACCGGCGGCGATCTCATCGCGGACAAACTCCGGCGTCACGTAATCGGGGATATTGGCGCCAAAGTCGTTGCCATCGCGGTGACAGGGGGACAGTTCGCGCAGCTGGTTTTCGCGGATTGCCACGTATTCCATCTCCGGCGTGATGATGCCGGCGCGGGCATAGGCCAGCTGGGTTGGTGCTGTGCCGTCCTTGCCCCGCAGCGGAGCGGGTTTCACCGGGAATTCCGGCGTCAGACGGTCACCCTCAACGAATCCGTTGTCCTCGGGTTTTACATCGCGGCCTTGGTAGCTTTCGACGTCGCCGCGTGCCTCTATCCACTGACGGCGCAGCTGCGGCAGGCCTTGGCGGATATCGGTCAGCACATCCGGGTCGGTATAGGGGCCGGAGCTGTCATAGACCGGCAGCGGTGCTTCGCCCGCGGTGGGGTGGGTGGAGATTTCCCGCATCGGTACGCGGATGTCCGGGTGGACCTCTCCGCTGACGTAGATCTTGCGTGATGCGGGCAATGCGCCTGTGGTGATTTTGGGATTGGGGACATTCATGTTGGTGCTCCTCGAAGCCTAGACTTGGAAAAGACACCAGATGAGGTTTGGCTCGGGAAACAGAGGGCGTACGACCCCCTTGTTCAGTCAACGCAAGACGTCAGGGGGTGTACAATTCCCGCAGCCATGCGCGCCTAGCTTCCTACGCCAGTATCAACTGGGTCAGGTTCAAAGGGTCGCGCCGCCGGTCCGGAATGTCCCGCACCTAAACGCCTCTCAGTCCCCTTGGCGGGACTCCCCTGCGTGCTTTAGGGGTAGGGGAGATATGGTCTCCCCGTCAATGTCTTATTTTATAGATTATTATTATCGTTAAATAACAGTAATATAAATTGGTAATAGTTGAGAGGTGGAGTGAATTCGCTGCACTGCAGCTTTATGCTTGATCGTGACCCGTCAAGTTATCTATAAAACGATAACGCCATCCGCGTATGGCCATCAGGTAGAGAGAACAGGAGACAGCATGCTGGACGCTGCACCCATCCGCACCGATTGGACCCGCGAGGAAGCGGAAGCGATTTACAACACGCCTTTCATGGACCTGCTGTTTCAGGCACACACTGTGCACCGGCAGTATTTCGACCCCAACCAGGTGCAGAAATCCAAACTTCTCAGCATCAAGACCGGCGGCTGCGCCGAGGATTGCGCCTATTGCTCGCAGTCGGCCCGCAACGGCGCGCAGCTCTCGGCTTCCAAGCTGATCGAGGTGCAGCGGGTGATTGCCGAGGCCAGAAAAGCCAAGGAAGGCGGCGCGACACGCTATTGCATGGGCGCCGCCTGGCGCTCGCCCAAGGACCGCGATATGGCCGCACTTGAGGCGATGGTGCAGGGGGTCAAGGATCTCGGGATGGAGACCTGCATGACCCTGGGTATGCTGGAGGAAGACCAGGTGTTCCGTCTGCGCGATGCCGGATTGGATTATTACAACCACAATATCGACACCTCCGAGCGGTATTACTCCGAGATCATCACCACCCGCACATTCGCGGACCGGATTGACACCCTGAACCGGGTGCGCGAGGCGGGCATCAAAGTGTGCTCCGGCGGTATTGTCGGCATGGGTGAGCAGCAGCTGGACCGCATCGACATGATGCTGGCGCTGGCCACGCTGGAGGTGCATCCCGACTCGGTGCCGGTGAACATGCTGATCCCGATCGCCGACACGCCGCTCGCCAATGTCGAGAAGCTGGACCCGATCGAATTTGTCCGCTCCGTGGCGCTGGCCCGGATCCTGATGCCGAAGTCCCACGTGCGCCTCTCCGCAGGCCGCACCGATATGTCGGACGAGATGCAGGCGATGTGCTTCTTTGCCGGTGCCAACTCGATCTTTGTCGGTGACACGCTGCTGACCGCTGACAACCCGGAAGAGGACAAGGACCAGCAGCTGTTCGACCGTCTGGGCATCACCGCCATGGCGGCGGGATGTGACGGCAGCCGCTGATGGCGGGCGCCTTCCCGAGGCATGAGACATCGCTGGAAGCGCTGCGCAATCGCGGGCGCTACCGGCAGCTGATGCCGCGGGACGGGCATGACTTTGCCTCAAACGACTACCTTGGGCTGGCGGGCAGCGATGTGCTGCGCGCCGCTGCCACCGATGCGCTGGCGCGCGGGGTGCCGGTCGGGGCAGGCGGTTCGCGCCTGTTGCGCGGCAATGACGCCGAACATCAACTGCTGGAGGCAGAGGCGGCGGCGTTTTTCGGCGCCGAGGCGGCGCTGTTCATGGGCGGCGGCTTCACCGCCAATCAAGCGATCTTCTCGACCCTGCCGCAGCAGGGCGATCTGGTGCTGTACGACGCGCTGATCCATGCCAGCACCCATGACGGGATGCGGCTGGGCCGGGCAGAAACACGCAGCTTTACCCACAGTGATGCGGAAGACGCTTCGCGGGTGCTGAAGGCTTGGCGTGCTGCAGGTGGCACCGGCCAGGTCTGGATCGCGGTTGAGGCGGTCTATTCGATGGACGGCGACCTGGCGCCGCTGGATGCGCTAATGGCGCTGTGTGATGCGGACGGCGCGGTGCTGGTGGTGGATGAGGCGCATTCCACAGGCGTGTTCGGCGATCTGGGCCGCGGGCTGGCACACGGCATTGCGCACCGTCCCAACGTCCTGTCCCTGCACACCTGCGGCAAGGCGCTGGGGGCCTCTGGCGCGCTCATCTGCGGTCAGCGGGTACTGATCGAGACACTGATCAACAAGGCGCGCGGGTTTATTTTTGCCACCGCCCCGTCACCGCTGAACGCCGCACTGGTACGGGCAGCCCTGGCTGAGCTGCAACAGAACACGGGCCGCCGCGAACAGGCGTGGCAGGGGATCACCCATGCGCAAGCAGAGGCCAAACGCCTCTGCGGTCTGGAGGGCTATCACAGCCAGATCCTGCCGGTGGTGATCGGTGACGACAAACGCACCATGGCGCTGGCAGCAGCGATGCAAGGCCACGGCTATGACATTCGCGGCATCCGCCCGCCAACGGTGCCGCGCGGCACCTCGCGGCTGCGGCTGTCGATCACGTTGAACACGGGGGCACAGGTCATCACCCGGATGTTTGAAGACCTCGCCCGGGAAATGGAGAAAAGGCCATGAGCGCGCTGATCGTCACCGGAACCGATACTGGCATCGGCAAGACCATCTTTTCGGCCGGCCTGGTGCAGGCGCTGGGTGCAACCTATTGGAAGCCGGTGCAATCCGGGCTGGAGGAGGAGACCGACAGCCAGACCGTCGCACGCCTGTCAGGCCGCCCGGCGCTGCCCGAGGGGTATCTGTTGCAGCTGCCAGCCTCGCCGCATCTGTCGGCGGAGGCCGAGGGCGTGGAGATCGACCCGGATACGCTGGACTTGCCCGAAGCCAACGGCGTGCTGGTGGCCGAGGGGGCCGGTGGGCTGATGGTGCCGCTGAACCGTAAGGTTCTGTATCTCGACCTGTTTGCCCGCTGGGGCGCGCCGGTGATCCTGTGCGCGCGGACGCAGCTGGGCACGATCAACCACACCCTCCTGTCGCTGAAAGCCCTGCGCGATGCGGGCTGTCTGGTTGTGGGCGTGGCCTTCATAGGTGACGCCGAGCCGGAGGTGGAGGAAACCATTTGCCAGTTCGGCAAAGTGGCGCATTTGGGGCGGCTGCCGGTGCTGGGCGAGCTGACCTCTGACGCGCTGGCGGTTGCCTTTCAGGCCAGCATTCGGGTGGACCTGATCAGGGAGGCATTGGCCCAAGGAGAGGCGGCATGAGCGCGGCAGACCTCACCCAGCTGGAGTTCGACCAGCAGTACCTCTGGCACCCTTACACCAATGTCGCCAAACCCGGCCCGACCTTTGTGGTCATGGAAAGCGAGGGCGTCCACATCACGCTCGACGACGGCACCCGGCTGATCGACGCGATGTCGTCCTGGTGGTGCATGATGCACGGCCACAGGAACCCGGCGATCACATCGGCCATTCACGCCCAGCTCGACACCCTGCCGCATGTGATGTTCGGCGGGCTGACCCACGATCCGGCCATCGACCTGGGCCGCAAGCTGCTGGAGATCACCCCCGAAAGTCTGACGCGGATCTTCTATTGCGACAGCGGTTCGGTCTCGGTCGAGGTAGCGATGAAGATGGCGGTGCAGTATCAGCACGCCATCGGCCAGCCAGAGCGCAAGGAGTTTGCCACCATCCGCTCTGGCTATCACGGCGATACCTGGAAGGCGATGAGCGTCTGCGACCCGGACACCGGCATGCACCACCTGTTCCAGGGCGCACTGAGCGTGCAGCATTTCGTCTCCCGCCCGCCGGTCCGCATAAATGAGGGTTGGAGCGATGATCTGGCACAAAACGGTCTGGGAGAACTGCGCACCGTGCTGGAAGCCAACGCGCAGAAGATCGCCGCCTTCATTTTGGAACCCGTGGTGCAGGGCACTGGCGGCATGTATTTCTACCACCCGGAATACCTGAACCAGGCGCGTGCGCTGTGCGATGAACTGGGTATCCTGCTGATCTTCGACGAGATCGCCACTGGTTTTGGCCGTACCGGCGCGCTGTTCGCCACCAATTTCTGCGACGCGGAACCGGATATCATCTGTTTGGGCAAGGGGCTGACCGGCGGGCATATCTCCTTTGCCTGCACCATGACCAATGACCGCGTCGCGGAAGGCGTGGGCGGCGGCAATCCCGGTATTTTCATGCACGGTCCAACCTATATGGCCAATCCGCTGGCCTGCGCTGCGGCCAAGGCCTCGCTGGATCTGCTGACCGGGCAGGACTGGCGCGGAACTGTCTCGGGGATTGCAGAGCAGATGCAGTCTGAACTGGCACCGGCGCGCGAGCTGCCCAATGTGGCGGATGTGCGGGTTCTGGGCGCCATTGGCGTCATCGAGATGAAACATCCCGTCTCCGCAGATGAGGCCCACGCCCGTGCCCATGATATGGGCGTCTTCCTGCGCCCCTTCGGCAAGAACATCTATACCATGCCGCCCTTCATCACGACGCCGGATCAGCTGAGCCAGATCACCGCAGGCATGCTGCGGCTGGCGCGGGAGTTGTAGATTATGGAGGTCCGCTGGCTCAAACGGAACCAAGCAGGCGAGGCCATCGTGATCTTTGGCGGATGGGCCGTCGGGCCGGGCGTCTTTGATCATCTTGCGGGCGCGCAGGATCTTGTATTCGTGAACGATTACCGCAACCTTGATGCGGACCTTCCGGATCTGTCTGGCTACGACCATGTCACTCTGCTGGCGTGGTCCTTTGGCGTGGCGTCCTATGCCCATTGGCAGGAGGGGCGCGCCGACCCCTTCGATCGCAAGGTCGCAGTCAATGGAACCCTTACGCCGGTGGATGAGACGCGCGGTATCCCGCCAGCGGTAATGGCCAAGACCGCAGAGGGGCTGAGCGAACAGAGCTTTGCCCAGTTCCTGCGCCGGACCTTCAATGCCCCGCAGCCCCCGCATGCGGTCGACATCGATGCCCGCCGCGCCGAACTGCACGCGGTTGCGGCGCGCGGAACGGCGTCTGTTGTAGCATTCGATCAGGTCTGGATCGCCGGGCGGGATCGAATTTTTCCACCCGAAAATCAGCACCGGGCCTGGGCGGACGCGACAATCCGGGAGCTGCCCGCAGCGGCCCATGCGCCGTTTGATCACTTCGACAGCTGGCAGGCGCTGATCTCATGAAGGATCTGACACCCCCAGCCGTGGATACCGCCCGCGTGGCGCGCGCCTTTCGCCGGGGGCTCGGCAGTTATCACGGGGCTGCTTCTGCGCAGGCGCAGATAGCTGCGGAGCTGTCGGCGCTTCTGGCCAAGCACGTGGGGCAGACACCGTTTTCGCATCTGTTTGAATTCGGGGCGGGAACTGGCCATCTGACGGATGCGCTGCTGCGCGATCTGTCGGTTGCGCGCCTCACGCTCAACGATCTGGTACCTGACGCGGAGGCTGGTTTGGTGCCGATCATGAGGGCACATGGGCAATCCGCGAGCTTTCTGCCGGGGCGGATTGAAGACATCAGCCTGCCCGATACCCTCGACCTGATTGCGGCGGCTTCTGTCGTCCAGTGGGTCAGCGACCTGCCATTCCTTTTGCGCCGGTTTGAGTCCGCGCTGTGCCCCGGTGGCTGGCTTGCACTCTCCGGTTTCGGCTCGGCGCATTTTCACGAGCTGGTCGCACTCGGCTCTGATGCTGCGGCACCAAATTACATGGATCATCACCAATGGGCGGGGGTGCTGCCTGAGGGGCTGCAGCTGATCGAGCTGCGACAGGCACCTATCGTCCTCAGGTTTGACAGCCCGCGCGCGGTGTTGCACCACCTGCGGGACACTGGCGTAAACGGCCAATCTCGCGGCGGTTGGAGCCGTGGCAGGCTGCAGGCGTTTGAAGATGCCTATCGCAGCCGCTTTCCCCATCAGGGTGGCGTGCGCCTTACCTATGATCCGGTGCTGATGCTGGCGCGGCGCGTCTGAATACGTCTGCGGCCAAAGTCGCATGCCGCGTGGCAATTGCGCCTCTGGCAGTTGCGCGGCTTTGCCGCTAGCCTGTGGCCGGAAATCAAAGAATAAGAGGCTGCAATGCATCTGTCCTATGTTATGACCCAAGAACGCGGCGCCACCGACAAGCTGCTGACCGCTCTTGCCGAGCGGCTGCAGGCTGACGGGCTGCGGCTGGCCGGGATCGTGCAGACCAATACGGAATGCTATGACAATGCGCTGTGCGACATGGATGTGCGGGTGTTGCCGGCCGGTGAAACCATTCGGATTTCGCAATCCCTCGGCCCAGAGGCCCGCGGCTGTCGATTGAACCCCGACGCGCTGGAGCGCGCGGTGGGGCAGGTCACGGCGGCGTTGGGGCAGGACCCCGCACCACAGGTTTTGCTGGTGAATAAATTCGGCAAACATGAAGCGGACGGGCGGGGAATGCGCCCTGTCATCGGCGAGGCACTGGCGCGGGGCGCGGTGGTGGTCTCCGGCGTCAACCGGATGAATGTCGAGGCGTTTCAAAGCTTCTGTGACGGGCTGGCACAGGAGGCTGAACCTGATCTTGATGCACTCGTGAACTGGGTCCATTCCGCCGTTTCAGAGGCTGCGAAAGAGGGCTGAGACCGTCCTTGATCGAGTGACAGATCTGACCAACCGGTGCGGGATACCGCGCCGGTTTTTTGGGCTGACCCGCCGCAGCTGATGTCAAAGGGCACCATGCGCAGACGCAAGAAAACGAGACGCGCAATAGGGAATTGCATTACAAATCAGGTGGTTGAATGCGGATTTCAGCCTGGCGACTGCTGCCACCATCTTCTTGCTTAGCACTGCTGAAAGAGAGAAGATGGTGGGCGACCCTGGAATCGAACCAGGCGTGCGTCTCCGCGAGGGAGTTACAGTCCCCTGCCACACCTTGCGGCCTGTCGCCCACAATCAGTTGCGTGTTGCACCTGATGTGGAGGCGTGATTACAAGCAGGCCAAAGGGGCGTCAACCGGAAAAACGAAAGTTTTTCACGCGGGTCCTGATTTCTTTCTGCTGGAGAGCAATATGTCTAAAAAACCCAAATGGGTCGTCGAAAAAGAGCAGTCCAAAAAGGCAGCCTCGGCGGAAACGGTATGGTTGTTTGGTCTGCATGCGGTGCGCGATGCGCTGCTCAATCCCAAGCGCGAAAAGCTGCGTTTGATGGTGACCCAGAACGCCGAGGCAAAACTGGCCGATGCCATAGCCCAGTCCGGGGTTGAGGCTGAAGTGATCGACCCGCGCAAATTCAACCCACCGATAGACAAGCAATCGGTTCATCAGGGCGCTGCACTCGAAGTGAAGCCGCTGAATTGGGGCGGGCTGGACGAGAACTGCATCGGCGCGGAGGTTCCGCGCGTGTTGCTGCTGGACCGGGTGACGGATCCTCACAATGTGGGCGCAATCCTGCGCTCGGCAGAGGTGCTGGGCGCCAGCGCAGTCATCGGCACACGACACAATTCCGCACCAGAGACCGGCGCGCTTGCCAAAACCGCCAGCGGTGCGCTTGAGCGCCAGCCCTATCTGCGCATGCGCAACCTTGCAGACACAATCGTCGAATTGCAGCGGATGGGCTTTCTGGTGCTGGGCCTTGATGGCGAGGCAGAGCAGACCATCGAGGCGGTTCTGGACGGGCGCAAAGGCGATCCCGTGGCGCTGGTCCTCGGAGCAGAGGGGCCGGGTCTGCGGCAAAAAACCAAGGAAACCGTGGATCATCTGGTCAAGATCGATGCCGCCGGTGGCTTTGGCTCGCTGAATGTTTCCAATGCGGCGGCGATTGCGCTTTACGCGTCGTTGCCTCGCTAATTGGCGCTAGCGACCCCAAACCGGCCTGTGAGAGGTCCATCCTGACAATGTCAGAGCGCCCTCACAGGCCTATCACAAATGCGTATCCTCCCTTTGCAGGGGCCTGTCTGCCGGGCAGACTTGTCGTGAAATCGTCGCGGGCATGTGCCCGTCTGCACCCAAGCCTGAACGGCCCCCGATGAAGGACCCCGCCTGCCCGTGACCAGCCGCCTTGCCATGCTCAGCCAAGAATATCGCCAGATCCTGAAGACCTGCGTACCGCACATGGGTGGGCTGGCGTCCCGGCGTTTGGGGGCTGCCCTTAGGTCAATGGTGGCTGTACTGGGGCTTGGCAGTGTGGTTGCCATGGCGGCAACGCTGATGCCTGAGACGGCCCGCGCCGATCCGACGCTAGTCTCCGCACCAAGAGGGGTGGCCGTTGGTGGCCATGATGTGGTGGCGTTTTTTCAGGACGGGACGGCCGTGCTGGGCCAGCAGACCCACGCGATCTTGTGGCACGGGGCCGTCTGGCGCTTTGCCTCCTCGCAGAATCAGGAGCGGTTTGAGCTTAATCCCCGTGCCTATGCGCCCCGGTTTGGGGGCTATTGCGCCTATGCGCTCTCCAAAGGGTATCTGGCGCCCGGCGATCCCACGCTCTGGGTGATTGCCGACGGTCGGCTCTATCTGCTGAACAATCCAAGCGCGCTGGCCGCCTGGCAGGCCGAGCAGCAAGCCCTGATCTCCGCCGCTGAAGGGCGTTGGCCCAAGATCCTGCGAAAGTGATCCGCAGGCGCGGCCCCGCGCCTGAGCCTGCGGCACAGAATTGCCCTGGCAGATCCGTATGTGGCTGGCTCCGTATGTGACTGGCCACGCGAGAGAAATGTCACGAATTTGAGAGGTTCCCTTTCAAAATCGACGGCTCACCCCATATTATTAACAGACTGCGAATTGGAACCTTCGCAGATCTTTTTCACTGTCCCTCGTTCCATACCTTGCGCCCGGGCCTGATCCCGGGCGCTTTTTTCTTGCGTCGTAGGGCGCGCGCGATTTCTGATGGACCTACGGGACGCAATTGGCCTTGCACGCAATGCGCCACGCGATACGGTCAGGACTGGCACAACGATCGTCAGACCACTGTGGCAGAGCGATTTGAGACCAGCGCAGACGGGGGAGCGATGCCAGACTATACCGACCAGCATCTGAAAGATGTGCTGACACGCAACAAGACCATCGCGGTGGTCGGTGTCTCCACCAATCCGGTCCGTCCCAGCTACTACGTGGCGCGGTATCTCGGCCTCAAGGGCTACCGGGTACTGCCGGTGAACCCGGGTCATGCGGGAAAGTCCCTGTTTGGTCAGACCATTCACGCCAGCCTGAGTGATATTCAGGAGCCGGTCGATATGGTCGACATCTTTCGCCGCTCTGAGGCGGTGCCCCCCATCGTGGAGGAGGCGCTGGAGGTCTGCAAAGGGTTGCAGACGATCTGGATGCAGATCGGCGTAGAGCATGCCGAGGCCGCAGCAAAGGCGGAGGCTGCAGGTCTCACGGTGATCCAGGACCGGTGTCCGAAGATCGAATATCAGCGCCTGTTCGGAGAGCTGCGCATGGGCGGTTTTGCCACCGGGATCATTTCGTCCAAGCTGTAGGTTCGTAAGGAACTATCGCGACAGGGGGCTCCCGCCCGCTGCTGCCGTCCTAAAGGACGGCCTCCACGGTTGGGCCGGGCGCCGCTGCGCGGCGCAGAAGATGTGCTGAGATGCCCTTTAGGGGCAGGCCTGCCCTTAAAGGGCCTTGTCGATTGTAATGGTTCTTCGCGCGTCAAGGGCAAGCCGCGCGTGCCGCGCGGAGGCTGCGCCTCCCTTGACCCGCCGCATGGGCTGGATGTCAGCCCTTGGGGCGGGCGGCCTTCTCGGCAATGCCGCTTAGACCCTGACGATCTGCCAGCACCTGAAGCACGTCATCCAGCGCCACATCGCGTGCCGCCAGCATCACCAGAAAATGATACAGCACATCCGCGCCTTCGGAGGCGAGTCCGGTCTTGTTGTCCTTCACCGCCTCGATGATGGCCTCAATGGCCTCCTCACCGAATTTCTCGGCGCATTTCTCCGGCCCTTTGGCGAGCAGTTTGGCGGTCCAGCTGCTGTCCGGATCAGCCCCCTTGCGGGACAGAATAGTGGTCTCAAGATCGTGCAGCAGGGTCATGTCAGCCTCATCGGGATGCCGGCAGCGGCCATATGCTGTTTGGCCTCCTGAACGGTGAATTCGCCAAAGTGAAAGATCGAGGCCGCCAGAACCGCGCTGGCGCCGCCTTCGGTGACACCCTCTACCAGATGATCCAGTGTGCCGACGCCGCCAGAGGCGATCACGGGCACATCGACAGCATCCGAAATGGCGCGGGTCAGCGGCAGGTTGAAACCCGATTTGGTGCCGTCACGGTCCATTGAGGTCAGCAGGATCTCTCCCGCACCTTTGGCCACCACGAGCCGGGCAAATTCAACCGCATCAATGCCGGTTGCGCGGCGCCCGCCATGGGTGAAGATTTCCCATTTTCCGGGGGCCACCGTCTTGGCGTCGATGGCACAGACAATGCACTGACTGCCGAACTGCTCGGCCGCCTCGCGGATCACATCCGGGTTGGCCACCGCTGCGGAATTGAACGAGACCTTATCGGCCCCGGCCAAGAGCAAGGCGCGAACGTCTTCTTTGGTGCGCACCCCGCCGCCGACGGTGAGCGGTACGAAACACTGCTCCGCCGTGCGCCGCACCATATCGAACATGGTACCACGGTTTTCATGGGTGGCATGAATATCCAGAAAGCAGATCTCATCCGCGCCGGCAGCGTCATAGGCTTTGGCCGCCTCAACCGGATCACCGGCGTCGCGCAGGCCAACGAAGTTCACACCTTTGACCACGCGGCCATCAGCCACGTCGAGACAGGGGATAATGCGGGTTTTCAGCATGGAGGATCCCTTTGCCGCTGGGGTTGGCCCTGTCTTACTGCGCGGGTGGTTGGGATGCAATCGCGGGGCTGTGCCGCGCGATGCGGCGCATGCTGTCCCGTACAATCAGGATGTGAAACGGCATCACCAGCGCCAGATAGATGCGCCCAAGGAGATTATGCCGGTGAACCCAGGTGGCCATGTAAATCTGCCCGTCATGGCGTAAGACGGTGATGCGGAAATCCAGATGACTGTCATCTGCGCCCAGGATCAATTCGCGACTGTCTTCAAAGGTGACGGGAAAGATCGCACCCTCGCCGGTGTCACTCACCTCGGTTTTCAGTCCCAACGGGCGCACAATCGCGTTGCGCAGGCGCAAGAGGGCTGATGCCCATCCTGGCATCGACAGACCAATATCGGCCGCTTCCCGCGGGGACAGCGGGCTTTCAACCGCATAGCCGTCGATGAAATCGCCGGGCGAGACCATCTGCCACAAACGGGCGCTGTCGGGGAGGCGGGTCTTGCGGACGCGGGGCATAGGCTGAGTTCCATTGTGGTCTTGGCACCGGAGAGATCAACGGCACTATTGCGGCGCAATAAACGTCAATTTGCGACAGATGGAAAGCGGGCGCGGTGCCGCAGGGGCCGGAGTGTCGGCCGCGACCCTGTGGCGCAGGCTTGCCGATGCCAAAGATGTGAATTGTACACAGGACTGTGCTGGCTTGTTCTTGGGGCATTCATTCCCCAATTCGGAGCTGTCGTTATGATCAAATCCCTTGCCCTCGCCGGAGTCATTGCTGTTATGTCCGCTATTCCCGCCGCTGCTGACCTGATCAAAATACCAAGCCAGAAACCGGTGATTGAGACCATGGATGCGCTGCAGGCCGCCGTAGAGGGGGCTGGCGCCACGGTGTTTGCCCGTGTGGACCATGCCGCCGGGGCGCAGAAGGTGGATCTGTCGCTTGGTGACGCGCAGCTGCTGATCTTTGGCAATCCCAAACTGGGCACCCCTGTGATGCAGGCGGATCTGCGCGCCGGGCTGTTCCTGCCGCTGAAAGTCCTCGCGTATCAGGACGCAGAGGGGCAGGTCTGGCTGACCTATGAAGATCCGGCAGAGATGCTTGCGGGGCTGGATGTTCCCGCCGATGCGGAGGCCGTGGCAAAGATGCAGGGCGCGCTTGGCAAGCTGACGGCGGCGGCCACAGAGTAGACACGTCGCGGGCTGCCCCTTGCTTTGGCAGGCGTCTAAAATGAGGGAAGGGGGCACTTGCCCCCTTCACAGGAGAAACCGTCCGCTGGACGGTTTCTCAATCGCTGCTCTCCCCCGGGGTGTTTTCAGCCAGAAGGTGACGATCAGCTCTTCAGGATCTTTAAGGCCTCGCCGAGGTCAATTGCACCATCATAAAGCGCCCGGCCGGAGATCGCGCCATTCAAAGGCGCGCCGCAGGATTTGAGCGCCTGCAGATCCGCCAGTGACGAAACCCCGCCGGAGGCGATCACGGGAATGCTCACGGCATTTGCCAGCGCCGCTGTGGCCTCGACATTCGGGCCTTTCATGGCGCCATCGCGCAGAATATCAGTGTAGATGATCGCGGCAACACCGGCATCCTCGAAGGATTTTGCCAGATCCGTTACCATGACATCGGTCTCTTCGGCCCAGCCCTTGGTGGCGACGCGGCCATTGCGGGCATCAATGCCGACAGCGACCTTGCCGGGGAAAGCGCGCGCCGCCTCGCGGACCAGATCGGGGTTCTCCACCGCGACGGTGCCCAGGATCACCCGCGCCAGACCTTTGTCGATCCAGCGTTCGATGGTGGCCATATCCCGAATGCCGCCGCCCAGCTGGGCCGGAACCTTGCAGCGCTTCAGGATTTCCTCGACCGGGGCCGCATTGACCGGCTCACCCGCGAAGGCCCCGTTCAGATCCACCAGATGCAGCCAGTCACAGCCTGCCTCGACAAACTCCAGCGCCTGCGCTGCCGGGTCATCGTTGAAGACGGTGGTCTTCTCCATATCACCATGCAGCAGGCGAACGGCCTGGCCATCTTTGAGGTCGATTGCGGGGTAGAGGATCATCTGGCCGGTCCTTCATAAAACTAAGCTGGCCTCTTTTGCACAAGGCCAGGCCGGATTGCAACGCGACCCGAGGTCAAGCTTGCCTGAATTGCCTCTTGGCGGCCAGACTGGCTGCAAAAGGGAGGATGACACATGAAAAAACTGGCACTTGGTATCGCCTGTGCATTGGGTCTGGCGGGCATGGCCTCAGCTGATCCGGTGCTGGGCACCTGGAAAACGCAGCCTGATGACGGCTCATATGCCCATGTCACCATGGCGCCCTGTGGTGCAGCCGTTTGCGGCAAGATCAGCCGGACGTTCAATGCTGAGGGGGAGTATAAATCGCCCAATATCGGCAAAACGCTGGTGATTGACATGGTGGCGAATGGCGATGGCTCTTACGCGGGCAAGGTCTGGCGCCCCTCCAACAACAAGATCTATACCGGCAAAATGAACCTGTCCGGCAAATCGCTGGCCTTGCGGGGCTGCGTGGCAGGCGGTCTGATCTGCTCCAAACAGACCTGGAGCCGGGTGAAGTAAGCGCGCTTTTCAAGATCACACGAGATGATCGGGACATAAGGGGGCGGCGACATCAGGTCGGCGCCCTTTTTTGTGATCGGTGTGCGGATACTGGGGGCAGGGCCCTAGAACAGTCCCAGCTGCACCGGGATCGGCACGAAGCCGCGTTTGATCTGGCGATCGCGATGTTTCTCGGCAGCTGCCAGGGCGGTTTCCTGGGATGTGTAGTAGCTGCGCCGCTGTTGACCCCCGGCCTCTCCCAGCGGACCGTTGGTCTGTTCGACACACCACTCCCCGAACAGGGTCTGGCTCAGGTTCAGCACGCAATAGCGGTGTTGACCTTCAATATAGTCGAATTTTTCGAGACGGATCTGCACCGGGCCGCGACCTGCAAAAGACTGGGGATATCTGGGTTTGCGGTGTATGCCCGTGTGCGCCCCCACTGTCCATCCATTCTCGCGTGGATTTCACATTGCCATGTGGCGTCCGGTTGCCATCTGGCCACAGCCCCCTGCGGCCAGATGCCTTCCCGTCATTGATCTGATGCCCGTGATCAGACGTCGCCGTCGTATTCGCCGCGTGCGGGGTAGTCATTGGCGATGGCAAAATCCAGTGCCGAAACCAGTTCCGAGAAATGCGGGCGCACGAACGGCATGGTCTGCACCGATCCGTAATACAGCGTCTGCTCAGGCGTCACCATGAACAGGCCGGGTTCGGAAAACAGCGCTGGTTCCTCAATCCCGATCGAGGTCTTCCCGCGCGACGTGGACAGATACAGCCCCCACTGGCGGGCGACATTCAGCGACAGGTCATAGCCGAACCGCAGCGCCTCAGCGCCGATCTTGTCAGCCATTGCACGGGTCCGCTCCTCGCCGTCACTGCTGACGGCGATACAGGCCACGCCCCGGCTGGCAAAATCACCAACCCGCTTTTCCAGTTCGGTCAGATAGTTGGCACAGATCGGGCAGTGCAATCCGCGGTAAAAGCAGATCACGGTGCCCCGTGTCGCATCCTCTGACGAGAGGTCGAAGGTGCCGTGGTCCAGTGTCGGTAGGGTCAGATCTGGTGTCTTTTGGCGTGGCATTAGCATGAGCAGGGTCCTTGTCAGCTAGCAATGTTGGTGACTTGTTTTCCACCTTTGCGCATATTAGGATCATCTAAATCCGAAAAACATGATGATAAATCCGATTTCATGGACCGACTGACCACATTGATGGATCGTTTTCAGCTCAGCGTGTGCGCCGCAGAGCCGGGGCAGGCGAACCTTATCGCCCTTGCGGGTCCCGAGCGGGAGCCTGTGCGTATCCGCTATTATACGACTGAGAGTTCGCCGATGCGCACCTCTGCTGCGGTGATGTGGGCGGCGCGGGTGGAGTGGTCTGGCCGCCGCAACCCGTTTCTGGCCGCGCTTCCGGCGCAGGTTGATTATGACATCTCCGGCGCCCCGGAGGTGCAGGCCCTGGTGCGTGCAATGCGGGGGGAGGCAGAGGCCGGGCGCTGTGGGGCGCAATCGGTGATCAACCGGCTGGGGGAGGTGCTGATGGTGCATCTGCTGCGCAATCAGCTTCAGAATGGTGCGACCGAGCCGGGGCTGCTGGCCGGGCTGGCGGACCCGCGGCTCAGCCGGGCGATTGTCGCCATGCATGATCACCCGGGCCGCCTCTGGAGCAATGCCGATCTGGCGGAGGTCGCGGGACTATCGCTGTCGCGTTTTGCCGAAGTTTTCGCCGCGGAGGTAGGAGAAACCCCCATCGGATACCTGCGCCGCTGGCGGCTGATTCTCGCGCATCAGGATCTGTCGCGCGGTGATCGGGTCGATGCCGTGGCCCGCCGCTACGCCTATAACAGCCCCGAAGGTTTCAGCCGTGCCTTTCGCAAGGCCTATGGCGTGGCGCCGATGTCCTTGCGCATGGCTGCTGCCTGACCGTCGCCGCGCCTGTCATCTTTCCATAAATACTCAAATACAAAAGCCACCTGCGCAGCAGGCGGCTTTCCAGATGTCGTGATATGCCGATGGCTGCGTTACGGTGTCCAGGTCAGGAAGTTCCCGATCATCCGCAGGCCGATATCCTGGCTTTTCTCCGGGTGGAACTGCATCCCCACCATGGTGTCACGGCCAATGACAGCGGTGACATCGCCGCCGTAATCCACATGCGCCAGCCGTTCGGCCGGGTCGTTCACCCGAAAATGGTAGGAATGCACGAAATAGCAGTGATCACCGGATGTGATGCCGTCAAAAATCGTATGGTCATGGTCGATCACCAGATTGTTCCAGCCCATATGCGGCACCTTCAGCGCGCTGTCGCTGGGCGTGATCTTGACCACGTCACCCTGAACCCAGCCAAGCCCCGGTGTGTCGCGGTATTCATGACCGGTGGTGGCCATCAGCTGCATGCCAACGCAGATCCCCAGAAAGGGGCGACCGTTCTGTTCGACCGCTTCCACCATGGCCTCATAGATGCCGCGATGGCCGCGCAGCTCCTCTGCGCAGGCTGGAAAGGCGCCGTCCCCGGGCAGCACCAACCGGTCGGCCCGCGCCACCACATCTGCATCCGACGTCACCACGACCTCGCCGCCATCCACCTCCCGTGCCATGCGCTGAAAGGCTTTCTCGGCAGAGTGAAGATTGCCGGATTCATAGTCGATAATCGCGGTCAGCATCTTACAGCGCGCCTTTGGTCGATGGGATGGCATCGCCTTTGCGCGGATCTGTCTCCACGGCGGTGCGCAACGCGCGGGCCACAGCCTTGAACGCCGCTTCGGCGATGTGATGGCTGTTGAAGCCATGCAGCTGATCAATGTGCAAGGTGATGCCGCCATGGGTGCTCAGAGCCTGAAAGAACTCGCGCACCAGTTCGGTGTCGAAAGTGCCGATCTTCTGGGTCGGAAGATTCACATTCCAGATCAGAAACGGGCGCGCCGACAGGTCCAGCGCGCAGCGCATCTGGGCGTCATCCATCGGCAGGTGGCATTCGCCGTAGCGGTTGATGCCTTTCTTGTCGCCAAGGGCCGCAACCAGCGCCTGACCCAGCGCGATGCCGGTATCCTCGACCGTGTGGTGATCATCAATGTGATAATCCCCCTTGGCGCGGATGGTCATATCGATCAGCGAATGGCGCGACAGCTGGTCCAGCATATGGTCGAAAAAGCCGACGCCGGTCTGGTTGTCATAGGCACCGGTCCCGTCGAGGTTGATCTCGACAGTGATCTCGGTTTCGGCGGTCTTGCGGGTGATCTGAGCGCTACGCATGGTCGGCATGTCCTTGATATCCTGCGCCGCTTATAGGGGCAGGGCGGGGGCGCGCTCAAGCCTGCCGCAGCAATTGGCGCAAAACTGTTGCGCCATTCGACCGCGAAGGCCTTGCGGGATGCCGCGCCGGGGATTGCCTCCGCCGCGTCTGCGTGTCAGCTTGGCGGCCACATACCGCATTCCCAAACAGTTGAGGGGCACCATGTCCACCTGCGTCTTTATCCAGATCCGCTGCAAACCCGGTACCACCTACAAGGTCGCCGAAGAGATTGCGCTGCGTGAAATTCATTCTGAACTCTATTCCACCAGCGGTGATTACGATCTGTTGATGAAGCTTTATATTCCCAGCGATCAGGATGTTGGCAAATATATCAATGATCAGCTCTTGGTCATCGAGGGGATTGAGCGGTCGCTGACCACAATGACCTTCAAGGTGTTCTGATCTGCCATAGTGTTTCGGGGCAGCGGGGGGAGTGGCGCGGGTCCGTACCACGCCATCTCCCTTGCCCCGGTTTCCCCGACCTACCGGATACAGTGGTCCCCGGATCCACTGGCGCTCTGTATCCCACAGGTCCAGGACCTTCTGGTTCCCCCCGAAACCATCTGACCGCAGAGCCGTGTGGGATCACAAAATCAACTGGTGCTGAAATGCAGGCTTGGAACACCTTTGGAATAGGATAAGCCTCGCAGTAATTTACGGTCCGTTCACGGGGAAAAACCGCAGGATTGTGACATTACTGACCTCATGGGTCTTCTGGCGGCCCACTGCGACGGACCTGCTGGCCACGAAAAAGCGGCGCCATAATCTGACGCCGCTGCCGTGGATTTCACAGTCTTAATTGCCGCGCTTCTTCGCGTCAGTGAGCCAGATGGCCACCGGCCTTCAGCTCCTCGTAGCTGGCATCAATCGCCGTCTTCAGGCGGGTCAGCATATCGTCGACCTCCTCGCGGGTGATGATCAGCGGCGGGCACAGCGCCACGGCATTACCGGCCACCGCCCGCAGGATCAGCCCATTGTCCTGGCACAGCCGCTGCGCAGTTGCCCCGGCACGCCCTTTGTCAAAACTCGCGCCGGTGGTTTTGTTCGACACCAGTTCCAGCGCCGCGATCAGGCCCTTGCCGCGCACTTCGCCCACCAGCGGATGGTCGGTGAAAATCTCGCGCAGCTGCGCCTGCAAATAGCTGCCCACCTCGGCGGCATGCTCAAACAGGTTGTCACGCTCGTAAATCTCCAGCGTCTTCAGCGCTGCCGCACAGGCGGCGGGGTGGCCGGAGTAGGTATAGCCGTGACCGAAGACGCCCACCTCATTGGTCTGATCCACCATCGCCTCATACATCCAGCCCGGAATGACCGAGGCGGAGATCGGGAAATAGGCCGAGGACAATTGCTTGGCGAAAGTCATCAGATCCGGCGTGATGCCCATGGTGGTGCAACCGAAATCGGCGCCGGTGCGGCCAAAACCGCAGATTACCTCATCCGCCCAGATCAGAATGCCGTATTTGCGCAAAAGCGCCTGCAGTCCCTCATAATACCCATCCGGCGGCACGATCACGCCCGAGGCACCGGTGATCGGCTCCACGATCATCGCGGCAATCGTGTCGGGATCCTCAGCAAGGATCTGATCCTCAAGGTTTTGCAGGATCCGCTCGACAAACTGTGCCTCGGTCTCATTGCCCTGACGGGCGGTGTAGTAATGCGGCGAGTCGGCGCGCAGGATGCTCAGCGCCTCCAGGGGCGCGTCGAAATGCGCCAGGTTCGCGGGCAGAGAGGTCAGCGAACCGGCTGCGACGGTCACCCCGTGGTAGCCCCGTTCGCGTGTGATGATCTTGCGCTTTTCCGGCTTGCCGATGGCGTTGAAGTAATAGCGCAGCATCTTGTAATGCGTGTCATTGGCGTCCGAGCCGGAGTTGCCGAAGAAGATATAGGCATCCTCCACCGGCACCATCGCCGCCAGCTTGTCGGCGAGATCCTGAATCGGCTGATGCGTCTTGCCGCCAAAGGTGTGGGAGAATGGCAGCTTGTGCAGCTGCTCGGTGATCGCATCCATCACCTCGGTGTTGCTGTAGCCCAGAGAGGTACACCAGAGACCCGCCAGCCCTTCTATATATTTACGCCCGTCGCTGTCGAACACATAGATGCCTTCGCCCCGCTCAAGACAGAGCTGTTCGGTGGCGGTGAAATTGGTGGTGGGATAGATGACCGGGGCCATGGGCTGTTGTCCTCCTGAGCTGGGGTGCCGCGGTGGCGGCATATCGGCGATGGGGTTTGCACCCCCTTGAGCCACAGCATTGGCGGGTTTTGAGAGTCGCGTCAAAGGAATTTGATCAAATCTTTGCGCCAATTCCGCGCAGGCCGCATGAGGTGCGCAGTCGAAGGCGGAAACGCAAAAGGCCGCTCCGAAGAGCGGCCTTTGCAGTCCAAATGGAGCGGGCGAGGCGATTCGAACGCCCGACCCTAACCTTGGCAAGGTTATGCTCTACCCCTGAGCTACGCCCGCGCTGCCATTTGGTGAGGCGGTATTTAGGAAATTGCCGCAGCCCCCGCAAGAGGGAAAATGACCCGCCATCGCAGAAAATAGCAAAACCAGGCAGAGCACGCGCGCTGGCAGGCCTGCGTTTCGGCGCCAGAGCTGATCCGGCGGATATCTTCTAATCCGATGTTTTTATTAGACAAAGAAAAAGCCGCTCAGATGAGCGGCCTTTCTGTCCTGATGGAGCGGGCGAGGCGATTCGAACGCCCGACCCTAACCTTGGCAAGGTTATGCTCTACCCCTGAGCTACGCCCGCGCTGCCATCCGGTGAAGCGGTGAATAGGCAATTGCGCGCAGGGCTGCAATAGGAAAACAGCGGCTTTTTACGGCTGGCTGAAAAAATCTTCACACCCTGCGTGGCCGGCGCTCGCCGCCAGCCGGGCCTCTGCCAGGGTGGTCAGCTGCGCGGAGATGAATTCGGATGCGCTGCAATGGGGCAGGTCGAGCGCGCGGATCAGCTGTGCGTCCTTGCGTCCCTCAAGGATCACGATGCCATCGCGGGCCAGCAGATCGCGGGTGCCATGGCCGCCGTCCGAGCGGATCCGCCGCATGAAATCCTTCTGCGCGGCCACCGCCTCCACGACATCCCGCGGGATCGGCTGGCGCTGCACTGTCCGGAACAGGGTCGCCATCCGCGCATTGCCGCTGTCCCCGGCAAAGATGTCCTCCACCGTGGCCTCTGGCAGCAGGCGCCAGAAATTGGCCGGGTATGGCTGATCGCACAGCAGCCAGAGGATATTCTCAAACCCCTGCGCCGAGATCGACCGTTTGGCGTCCTTGTTCTGACCGGCGGTCAGGTAATCGCGCCGTGCCACAATCAGGCCAAGATAACAGCGCGCGCGTGGCTCATCTGCTGCCACCAGAATGCAGGGCTGATCAACCGCCTCGGTTGGGATCATCCAGTTGCTGCCCATCGTGTGTTTGATATCCACATCATGGCCGAGGATTTCGGTGTCCAGCCGCCCCTTGGGCAGTCGCAGCAGCGCGCGCAGCTCAATCTCTACCCGCGTGCCGATATAGGTCTTCTCGGTTTTTTCCAGATCCTCATAGGCGCGCCGACCGGTCTTGGCGGTCAGGATCACATCATCGATGCAATCGCGCAGCATTGCGGGAACGCTGCGGGTCAGCTCCATCAGTCCACCCGCGCGGGTGGTGATGTCCTGCGCCAATGCGGCCAGAAGTGCGTGATCGGCGTGACCGGGGCTGACCTGGCTGGGCGGCAGCTTTTGTTTCATCGCGCGCCCTGTGCTGATCCGCAGCGGCGGGGTGAGTATTTTTGGAAAGGTGACAGGGCAGGGCGTGGCCTATCGGAGCAGACGTGAATCAGGCCCGGCATGTCAATGCACCTCAGCGCCCGGCGGCGGGCGCGGTGACAACCTTCAGGCTGGGGCGTGCAATGGCCTGGCGGATCTGGCGGGCCACTGCCTCCGCTACCGGGGGCGGGAACGCATTGCCGACTTGTCGATAGGCATTGGTCTTGGCGCCGGTGAAATGCCAGCTGTCGGGAAAGCCCTGAATGCGCGCCACCATCCGCACGGTGAGGCGCGGCATGTCGTTGTGGAAGGGGTCCGGCGCCTCATAGGCGATGGTGCGCCCCTCGACGCCGAGGGCTGCCCAGGCGCGCCGCGCCCGTGTCGGACCCAGATCCGGCCCGCCGTGTTTCTTGGACCCGCCGACAATGGTCGGGGCGATTTCATCGGCCTTGGCAGCCCAGTCTTCCGCCCCGCGCCAGCCGCGTTCCTTCATCAGGTCGAGCAGCGTTTCGCCCACCGTGCGCGGATTATGCGGCAGGGGATCGGGCCAGTTGAACTGGCCGGAGAATTCCTTGCGCAGGGCAACGATGGCCACCCGTGGGCGCAGCTGCGGCACGCCATAATCAGAGGCATTCAGCAGCCGCCAGTCGGTTTCATACCCAAGCTTGGCGAGCTGTGTCTTCAGCTTCTCGCGGTAATCATGGAACACCGCATCAAGGAAGCCACGTACGTTTTCGATCATCACCGCGCGGGGCCGGGTGGCGGCGACAATTTCGATGGCATCGTCAAAGAGGTTGCGCTCGTCTTTTTCGCCGAGCTGTTTGCCCGCGACGGAAAACGGCGGGCAGGGCAGGCCGCCGGCCAGAAGGTCGATGCCGTGATAGGCGTCGGCCTCCTCCTTGAAGGCGCGCACATCCTCCTCCAGCACGTTCCACTGGGGGCGATTGTGGCGCAGGGTGGCGCAGCAGTGTTTGTCGATTTCAACCAGCGCGGTGTGGTCAAATCCGGCCTTCTCAAGCCCCAGTGCCTGACCGCCTGCCCCTGCGCAGAGTTCTACCGATGTGAGCATGCTGCCGTATCACCTGTTCTCGTGCTGCTGTTGCAGCTGTTCCCGCTCTGTTCTTAGGCGCTGAAATGATTCCGCGCAAGCCAGAGGCTACGCCGGATTTCAGAAACACAAAAGGCCACCGTTGCGTCTGCAAGCGGTGGCCTTTCTGCTGTCCAAATGGAGCGGGCGAGGCGATTCGAACGCCCGACCCTAACCTTGGCAAGGTTATGCTCTACCCCTGAGCTACGCCCGCGCTGCCATTCGGTGAGGGGGATTTAGTCATTCGCTGGCAGAGCTGCAAGCGAAAAACGCAAAGCGGTCGGCAAAAAATGACCGTCACGGCGATTTGAGCGACGGAACCTGCTGACGGCTGCGTTTTATCTCTATGATGACACCATGAGCCTGGCCGAAATGACCCCGAGCACAGCGCGCCAATGAGCCGGGCCAACCCGCAGACAGATCTGCGAAACCGAAAGGGAGCTGCTTGATGACACTGCTAAGCACACCGCTGCGTGACCGGCTGGGCACATCCTTGGACGACCGTCTGGATACAGTGCGTATTCTCGGTCTGACCGCCGCCATTGGCCTGGCGATTGGCGTCAAACTCACCACGGGTGGGCAGGCTGCGGGTCTTCATTCCGCCGAGGCCCCGGTGATGATGCCACCACAGATCGAGACACAGGCGCTGATCTGACCTTCGCGTATCTGGCAGAACGCGCCACCTGACAGAAAAAGGCGCCCCCGATCTGCGGGGACGCCTGCATGTGATATTCGCAGTGCCTGCCATCCGTGACAGGCGCTGGCTGCGATCACTCCAGTTCGATCAGCAGGTCCTTGGCGTCGATCTGACCACCGGGTTGGACATGCACGGCTTTCACCACTGCATCGCGTTCGGCGTGGATGCCGGTCTCCATCTTCATCGCCTCGATGGTCAGCAGCATATCGCCCTCATGCACTGGCTGACCGACCTGCACCGCAACGGAGGCCACAACACCCGGCATCGGCGCGCCGATGTGATTGGGGTTGCCCTGCTCGGCCTTGGGGTTGGCCTGGGTGGTGGCCTTGACCAGACGGTTCGGCACCCGGATCACCCGTGGCTGGCCGTTCAGTTCAAAGAACACTTTGACTTCCCCCTTGTCATCGGTGTCGCCGATGGCCTGCAGGCGGATTTCCAGCGTCTTGCCGGGGTCGATTTCGGCGGTGATCTCCTCGCCCGGTTCCATCCCGTAGAAGAAGGTGCGGGTGGGCAGGCTGCGGACCGGACCATATTGGCGATGGCGGCCCATGTAGTCGAGGAAGACCTTGGGATACATCAGGTAGCCGTTCAGATCCTCGTCATCGACCTCTTTGCCTTCCAGCTCCTTGGAGAGTTCGGCGCGGGTCGCTTCCAGATCCACGGGGGCGAGATGGGCACCGGGGCGTTCCAGATTGGGGGCATCGCCTTTCAGCACCTTGGACACGATCCCCTCGGGGAAGCCGCCCGGAGGCTGGCCCAGATTGCCACGCATCATGTCGACCACCGAGTCGGGGAAGGCCACATCACTCTTCGGATCCTCGACATCGTCACGGGTCAGCCCTTGGGACACCATCATCAGTGCCATATCGCCAACCACCTTGGACGACGGCGTGACCTTCACGATGTCGCCGAACATCTGGTTCACGTCGGCATAGGTCTGCGCCACGTCGGACCATTTCTCTTCCAGACCCAGCGAACGGGCCTGTGCCTTGAGGTTGGTAAACTGGCCGCCGGGCATTTCATGCAGGTAAACCTCGGACGCAGGCGCTGCGAGACCGCTTTCGAAGGCCACATAATGCGCCCGCACCTGCTCCCAATAACCGGAGATTTCGCGCACCGCGGCGATGTCGATGCCGGTGTCGCGGTCGGTGTTGCGCAGCGCTTCGACGATGGAGCCAAGGCAGGGCTGCGAGGTGCCGCCACTGAAGGCATCCATAGCTGCATCCACAGCATCTACACCAGCGTCCGCTGCTGCCAGAATGGTGGCGCCGGCCACACCAGAGGTATCATGGGTGTGGAAATGGACCGGCAGGCCGACTTCTTCTTTCAGCGCCTTGACCAGCTGGCGGGCAGCGGCAGGCTTCAACAGGCCCGCCATGTCTTTCAGGCCCAGGATATGCGCCCCTGCCGCTTCCAGCTCCTTGGCCATGCCGACATAATATTTGAGGTCGTATTTGGCCCGGTTGGGATCGAGGATATCGCCGGTGTAGCAGATGGTACCTTCGCAGATCTTGCCGCTCTCGACGACTGCATCCATCGCAACACGCATGTTTTCAACCCAGTTCAGCGAGTCAAAGACGCGGAACACATCAACGCCGGTGGCGGCCTGCTTCACAAAGCTCTGCACCACATTGTCGGGATAGTTGGTGTAGCCAACCCCGTTTGAGGCGCGCAGCAGCATCTGGGTCATCAGGTTCGGCATCCGCTCGCGCAGGTCGCGCAGACGTTGCCAGGGGCATTCCTGCAGGAAGCGATAGGCCACATCGAATGTCGCACCACCCCAGCACTCAACCGAAAACAGCTGGCTCAGGTTCTGGGCATAGGCCGGCGCCACCTTGATCATATCATGGCTGCGCATCCGGGTGGCCAGCAGCGACTGGTGACCATCGCGCATGGTGGTGTCAGTCAGCAGCAGTTGGCGCTGTGCCTTCATCCAGTCAGCCACCGCCTGCGCGCCCTTTTGCTCCAACAGGTTGCGGGTGCCGTAGGGCTGCGTCGCGGCATCCGCTTTGGGCGCGCGCGGCTCTTTCAGATCGGCATGGGGCGCAGCACGGCCTTCGGTTTCGGGATGCCCGTTGACCGAGATATCGGCGATATAGGTCAGCACCTTGGTGCCGCGGTCGCGACGCTTGGCAAACTGGAACAACTCCGGCGTCTCGTCGATGAATTTGGTGGTGTATTCATTCGACAGAAAGGTCGGGTGCTTCAGCAGGTTCTCGACAAAGGCGATATTGGTGCTGACACCGCGCACCCGGAATTCACGCAAGGCGCGGTCCATGCGGGCAATGGCTTTTTCTGGTGTTGGCGCCTTGGCGGTGACCTTGGTCAGCAGTGAGTCGTAATAGCGTGTGATCACGCCGCCGGCATAGGCTGTGCCGCCGTCCAGACGAATGCCCATACCTGTGGCCGAGCGATAGGCGGTGATGCGGCCATAGTCGGGGATGAAGTTGTTGAGCGGATCCTCGGTGGTCACCCGGGTCTGTAGCGCATGACCATTGAGCTGGATCTCGTCCTGCGACGCCTTGCCGGTGGCCTCGGCAATGGTTTTGCCCTCGGCAATCAGGATCTGCGCCTGCACGATGTCGATGCCGGTGACTTCCTCGGTGACGGTATGCTCCACCTGCACCCGCGGGTTCACCTCGATGAAGTAGAATTTGCCGTCGTTCATATCCATCAGGAATTCTACGGTGCCCGCGCATTCATAGTTCACATGCTGGCAGATCTTGCGGCCCAGATCGCAGATCTCGGTGCGTTGTTCCTCGGTCAGATAGGGGGCGGGCGCACGCTCAACCACCTTCTGATTGCGGCGCTGGACCGAGCAGTCCCGCTCATAAAGGTGGTAGATTTCACCATGCTTGTCGCCAAGGATCTGCACCTCAACGTGGCGGGCGCGGGTGATCATCTTCTCCAGATAGCCCTCGCCATTGCCAAAGGCGGCTTCCGCTTCGCGGCGGCCTTCCAGCACTTTCTCTTCCAGCTCATCTTCGCTGTGGATCGGGCGCATGCCGCGACCACCACCACCCCAGGACGCCTTCAGCATCAAGGGATAGCCGACCTCGGCCGCTTCCTTGCGGATCGCGTCCATATCATTGCCCAGCACTTCGGTGGCCGGGATCACTGGCACATCGGCCTCAATCGCGACGCGGCGGGCGCTTGCCTTGTCGCCAAGGGCGCGCATGGTTTCCGCCTTCGGCCCGATGAAGGTGATGCCGTTGCGCGCGCAGGCATCCACAAAATCCGGGTTTTCGGACAGCAGGCCATAGCCGGGGTGGATCGCATCGGCGCCGCATTCCTTGGCGACACGGATGATTTCGTCAATCGACAGATAGGCCGCAACCGGCCCCATGCCTTCGCCGATCCGATAGGCTTCATCTGCCTTGAACCGGTGCAGGCCCAGCTTGTCCTCTTCGGCATAGACGGCCACCGTCTTCTTGCCCATCTCATTGGCTGCCCGCATGACGCGGATGGCGATCTCGCCGCGGTTGGCGATCAGGATTTTCTTGAAGTCGGTCATGGCGTCCTCGGGGTCGTGCAGTTTGGCGAAGTGATAAGCGCAAATTAGGGTCCGGTATAGACGTAGTTCTGGGTATGGCCAGCGTGATAGCGCTGACCTGAGGCCAGAAACCGGCAAAATTCGCATTTATGGCGGTGCATTTATGTCCGTATCGGACCTATATGTCGTGAACGGGTTGGCAAACGACGCAAGTCCCAGCGGCCGGGGCAGGGCGGATAGCGTCTCAAGGCCCAGTTGCCCCATATTGGCGTCCAGATCCTTGCGCAGGATATCCACCAAATGATCCGGCCCCCGCGATCCAAGTGCGGCAAGCGCAAAATGGAACGCGCGGCCCAGCATCACATAGTCCGCACCCAGCGCCAGTGCGCGCAGAATATCAAGCCCACTCTCGATCCCGCTGTCGAAAATCAGCGGCAACCGGGTGGCGGCGCGAATTCCCGGCAAAGCCTCGATCGTGGAGGGTGCAGCGTCAAACTGGCGCCCAGCATGATTGGAAACCCAGAGCGCATCGGCACCGATTGCCTCCAGCGGCGCTGCATCTTCGGCGCGCATCACCCCCTTGATGATCAGCGGGCCATCCCAATGGTCCCGCAACCACTTCACATAATCCCAATCTGGCGAGGTGCGCAGCAGATAGCCGACGTGTGCCGTTGACGATAGGCTGCCGCTCTGGCCGGTAACATATTTGTCCAGCGTCCGCATATGGGGCAGGCCACGCCGCGCCATGCCCATCGCCCAGGCAGGTCGCATGGCGACCTGTGCCAGCAGCCGGGGTGTCAGCCGCGGCGGTTGGGTCAGACCTGATCGCGTTTGCCGCTCGCGGCGCGAGGCTACAGGCACATCCACGGTCAACACTAGCCCGGCAAAGCCGGCGGCTTTGGCGCGCGCCAGCAGATCGCGGCGCATGTCTGGATCCTTCGGCGGGTAGAGCTGGAACCACGGCGCAGCCCCCAGATCACCTGCCAGATCCTCGGGCGACTGGCTGGCCACGGTGGACAGGCAATAAGGCAGGCCCTGTGCCGCAGCGCAGCGCGCCAGCAACCGTTCCGCATCCGGCCAGATCAGCCCGGACATGCCAACCGGCGCCACACCAAAGGGCAGCGGGCGGTCAATGCCCAGAAAGCGACGGCTCAGATCCGGCGTCTGCGGGCCATGCAGGATGGATGGAGCAAACCCCAGTTGATCCAGCGCAGCACGGTTGCGGGCCTTGGTCGCCTCGGTTCCGGTGCCGCTGTCCAGATACTCCCAAACGAAACGCGGCAGGCGCCGCCGGGCGCGCTGGCGAAGGTCACTGAGAGCGGGATAACGCTGGTGCAAATCCATGTTGCGCATTTGTTGCTGCCTTGCAGCAAAAGTCTAGTGCCGAGTGCAGGTTTGAAACAATTTTGTAACTATTCGTGCTGGGCCTGTTCCGCGCGGTTCCGTTCCATGCGGCTGTGCTATGCCATGCGACCGCGCATCCATTCGGGTCCGCTGTCACCTTCCTCCCGGCATTCGTATTTGTGAAACCGTTCGCGCGCAGCAAGTGTCGGGCTGGGCTGGGCTGGACCGGGACGGTGGGGGCATGCTGGAGTGTGTACTGGTGGGCGTCGAGGTTGGCCTGCGCAAGGAAGCTGTCAGAGTGTTACAGGCGGCCCCTTTGCCCCGAGGGGCTTCAGGCCACCGTTAATCTCTGCCCGCTGCTAGAGTGTAACTCCATAGGGCGTTTGTGTCTCGGGAGCAGGGCGGTGGCACAGGCGCGGCGGACGCTGGACGGTAGCGCCTGGGGCGCGGGCCCCTGATTGCGGGACCTTGGTGGCAGGGGCCAGATAGCGGGATCCGGGCGGAAGGGCTTGCGTGGTAGAACCTGGCTGGCCGGCGGGCATGGGCGACGCGATGGCCCGCATCCTGAGCCCCGCGCCGCGGCCTCATTCGGCAGCGATCGGGCCGTCGGGCTTTGGGTGCGTGGATCGGTGCTTCTGCGCGCCCGGATCGCGTGGGGCCTGCTCGGCTGAGGAGGCGACACAGACCTGATTGCGGCCTTTTGCTTTCGCTTCGTACAATGCCTCATCCGACGCCCGCAGCAGATCCTGTGGCATGGTGCCGTGACGCGGGTAATGCGCCACCCCAAGTGAGATCGAGATCCCCGGCAGCGCTTTTTCCCCGTAGCGCACGACAATGGCCTCCACGGCCTGACGCAGCAGCTCGGCCTTGGTCATCACATCTTCCTGGCTGGCGCCGGGCAGGATCAGGGTGAACTCCTCGCCCCCGGGACGGCAGGCAACCTCGTCCCCGTCGCAGGCCTGCTCCAGCACCGAGCCAACGGCGCGCAGAACCATGTCACCAGCGTCATGACCATGGTTGTCATTGAATTTCTTGAAGTGATCCACATCAACCGCAATGATGCTGAGTGGGGTCCCGGAGTTCTGACTGTTGCCAATGCTCTTGCGCAGCGTTTCAGTCATATGGCGGCGATTGAACAGACCGGTCAGCGGGTCACGCACGGACTGGTCATGCAACTGGTCGCGCATCCGCACATTGGCGATTGCCATGGAAATCTGTTCTGCGCACATCTGGGCCAGCTTCTTGCTGCTGATGAATTCTTCTGTGGCGTCACTCAGGGCGCGCAGATGCATCAGGCCAACGGTTTCCCCATGGGCGAGAATCGGGAAACAGTAATAGGCGCGACCATCATGGGGTTCGGCATGTTCACAGACAAAATCAATCTCGGAGGAGCCGAATTCATAGGTGCGCCCCCGGCGCAGTCCCCAGCACTCTTCCGGATGGATGTGGTCGCGATGAGTGCCGCCATTCCAGCTGGCGCAACCGTCCAGCACATCGCGAGAGTTTGAGTATACATAGACGCTGCCCTCTGCCGTTGGCAGAATATGCGTCATGAAACGGGCGACCATCTCGAACAGTTCATCCAGCGAACGGCTGGACTGCAGCCATTCGTTCAGCTCCCCCAGAAGCTGGACTTCACGGGCAAGCCGGAGTTGTTCATCCAGAATTTCACGTTCAGTTTCATTGCGCTGACGCAGCTGATTCATACGGAACCGGTTTGTTTTGAACACAACGTAGACCGCAATCGTCATGGCCAGCAGCGCAATCGAGGTCAGGACCAGAAGGGACAGTTGCACCCGGTTGATAAAGGTGTTCCGCAGATCTGTGATATCCGTATAAAAATCAATCGCCCCGTCGAAATGACCGTTGTGGATGAGGGGCACGTAAACTTGTGCGACTTCGCGGGTGACGCCGCTGTCATATGTGCCCGTTTGCAGGGTCAGGCCATCCACATCATAGGCGGGCAGCGTCTCATGCATGTAGTAGGTCTCGCCTTTGGCGACATGTGTGGTGAAAAATACATTTGCTTCAAACTCACCGATCTCATCGCTCCGCGAGGACCAGAAGATTTCCCCCGATCCGGTCAGCAGGCGATATCGGTAAACGTCGGTTTCTTCTGTGAAGAGCGACAGCATATGCGCGTCATGCGGTTGAATGACGCCCTCCTCAAACGACTCGCCAGGCTCCTGCATGTGCAGAATGATGCGACGCTGCCAGAGCTCTGCCTGCTTGCGTACGTCCGCTTCAAGCATGTGATCCACAATTGGGGCCGGCACGGAGAAGACCGCCCAGACTGAGGCCGCCGCCGCTACAAACAGCACGAAGAGGAGGGACATGCTGCGAATTTTTTCAGCGACGCTGGTTTTGAGATCGGATTTCATAATGCCGTAACCGTCCAATTAATAGTACCAGTGATGTGCCAGAATTGAATCTTGGTTGGGGTGGGATCTAATCCACATAGGCCTGGCAACAGATTTATGCTGCCCTATCAAGTTTTCGATTCTATTAACCGGTAAGCTATTTTAATGGCTTTCTAAGCCTAAACTATTGAAGATTTTCGGAGTTTATGCGGTTGACCTGCTATGGCCGCGGACGGAACAGACTGTGAACGCCCTCTTTTCGCCGGGATTGAATCGCGCTAATGTTAGGCCCATGAGCAGTTTTGACGATATCGACCCCTATGAGGGGATCTCGCTGTCCGCGCGTGCTATGGCAGCGCGGCCGATGCCGTATCTCGACGGGTTGAACCCGGCGCAGCGCGCTGCCGTGGAATGTCTGGAAGGTCCCGTGCTGATGCTGGCCGGGGCCGGCACCGGCAAGACCAAGGCGCTGACCGCGCGCATTGTGCATCTGTTGACCACCGGCACGGCCAAGCCGAACGAGATCCTCGCCGTGACCTTCACCAACAAGGCCGCGCGCGAGATGAAAGAGCGTGTCGCGGGCATGTTGGGGCAGGCGGTTGAGGGGATGCCCTGGCTTGGCACCTTCCACTCGATCTGCGTGAAACTGCTGCGCCGCCATGCCGAACTGGTCGGGCTGAAATCAAACTTCACCATTCTGGATACCGATGATCAGATCCGCCTGCTGAAGCAGCTGATCAAGGCGGAAGGCATCGATGACAAGCGCTGGCCCGCGCGCATGCTGGCGGGCGTCATTGACGATTGGAAAAACCGCGCGCTGACGCCCTCCAAAGTGCCGGTCTCCGATGCCAGCGCCTACAATCACCGCGGCGTGGATTTCTATGCCCAGTATCAGGCGCGATTGAAGGATCTGAACGCGGTCGATTTCGGCGATCTCCTGCTGCATATGGTCACCATCTTTCAGGACAACCCGGATGTGCTGGAGCAATACCAACGCTGGTTCCGGTTCATCATGGTGGACGAATATCAGGATACCAACGTGGCCCAGTATCTCTGGCTGCGGCTCCTCGCGGGCGCGCATAAGAACATCTGCTGCGTCGGTGACGATGACCAGTCAATCTATGGTTGGCGCGGCGCAGAGGTGGGCAATATCCTGCGGTTTGAAAAGGATTTTCCCGGCGCCAATGTGGTCCGGCTGGAACAGAACTACCGCTCTACCGAACATATTCTCAGTGCCGCCTCTGGCGTGATCCGTGGCAATTCCGGCCGTTTGGGCAAGGAGCTCTGGACCGAGTCGCGCGGTGGCGAGAAGGTGCGCCTGATCGGTCATTGGGACGGCGAGGAGGAGGCCCGCTGGATCGGCGAGGAGATCGAGGCGATGCAGCGCGGCACCCGTGGTTTGGCGCCGGTGGATCTCAACAATATGGCGATCCTCGTGCGGGCCTCGCATCAGATGCGCGCCTTTGAGGACCGGTTTCTGACCATTGGTCTGCCGTACCGGGTCATCGGCGGCCCGCGCTTCTATGAGCGGCTCGAAATTCGCGACGCGATGGCTTATTTCCGCCAGGTGATCAGCCCTGATGATGATCTCGCGTTTGAGCGGATCGTGAACACGCCCAAACGTGGTCTTGGCGACAAGGCGCAGCAGACCATCCAGACCATGGCGCGCAGCAATGGCGTCTCATTGGTCGAAGGCGCGCGGCTTGCGGTAGAGAGCGGCCAGATCAAGGGTAAGGGCGGCAAAGCCCTGCACCAGCTGGTCACCGATCTGGCGCGGTGGGGACGGCTCGCCGGAGATGCAGACACCACCCATATGGAACTGGCCGAGATCATTCTGGATGAAAGCGGCTATACCACCATGTGGCAGACCGACAAAAACCCGGATTCGCCGGGCCGTCTGGAAAACCTCAAGGAATTGGTCAAGGCACTGGAGGCGTTTGAAAACCTGCAAGGCTTCCTCGAACATGTCAGCCTGATCATGGACAATGACAAACAGGACGCCGCCCAAAAGGTGTCGATCATGACATTGCACGCCGCCAAGGGGCTGGAATTTCCTGCCGTCTTCCTGCCGGGGTGGGAGGATGGCCTGTTCCCCTCGCAGCGATCCATGGACGAAAGCGGCCTGAAGGGTCTCGAAGAGGAACGCCGTCTGGCCTATGTCGGCATCACACGGGCGGAAGAAATCTGCACCATCTCCTTTGCCGGCAATCGCCGCGTCTTCGGGCAGTGGCAGTCACAGCTGCCGTCGCGGTTTATTGATGAGCTGCCGGAAGAGAACGTCGAGGTGCTGACACCGCCCGGTCTTTATGGTGGCGGCTACGGGGCTGCGGCCCCCGGCGGTGGTGGTGGGGCGGTGCGCTCCACGATTGAGGATCGCATGGCAGCTGCCGACGGCTACAACTCGCCCGGCTGGAAACGCATGCAGTCCCGCGCTGGTGAGCGTGGTCTGTCACAGCCCAGGGAAAGCAAATCCAGCGTCATCGACCTCACTGCCACATCCGCCTTCATGGTCGGGGAGCGCGTGTTCCACCAGAAATTTGGCTATGGCGCGATCACCGGTATCGAAGGCGACAAGCTGGAGGTTGAGTTCGAGAAGGCTGGCACGAAGAAAGTCGTGGCCCGCTTCGTCACCGCAGCAGAGGACGTGCCCATTTAACCCGGACATGCGGGGGGCCTTACAGCCAAAGATCATACCTATGTGTCGCGGTCATGAATGGGCGGTCATAGCAGGCACAGCAGATCAGGCGTCGACAGTATGTCGGCGCCTTTTTTGTGTCCTGTCATCAATGGGAGGGGCTGCGGTGCAGGCCATCAGGCACAAAAAAACGGCGGTGCCAGGGAGGAGGAGGGCACCGCCGTTCTGTACAACACCCGGCCAAAAGGGAGGAGAAGGCAAGGTGTATCAGGGTCCGGCTATGACGCCGGTATAGGGTGCGGTGACATCAGGGAGGAGGAGGATGTCACCGCGATTACAGGCCCTCAAGGGAGGAGGAGAAGAGAGCCTGAACTCTTTATTTCGTGCCGTAGGCGGCCTCATAGGCAACGCTGCGCAGCATGGAGCGGCTTAGCCCCAGATCCGCCAGTTCGCGACCAGAGAGCGTCGACAGCTCATTCATGGTCTGGCGGTACAGGCGGTAGCGTGCAATCTTGCCTTTCAGTTCGTCAAACACGGCGCGCGGGCTGAAGGCCAAAGCGCCTTTACGGGTTGTCATATTATCAACAGCGGCCATCGGTGTTGTCCTTAACGTCTATGTGTGTGTCTGGCCGTTCCCGGCCTCGCTTGACCCCATAAATATGATAATGCTGCATGCGCACAATCCCTGAAAGGGGCATTTCTGCTATGCAGCAAATGCATGGGTTTCCTAAGGGAAACGGGGTTGATCCTGCTGAGTTATGCATCATGGAGGGGGTGGGCGCTGAAAAACCGGGCGAGGAATGAACCGGCGCGCCATGGCATCTTTCGGAATCGGCTCTGCCTGACAGCGCAATGTGGCCTTGGGCTTGGTCGCGGCAGGTCTTATATGGCTGGAAACCATGAGGAGACCGGCCATGACCCCCACCCAGGAAGAGATTCGCGACGCCCTTGCGCGGCTGCAGCTGCCCGATGGCGGCACGCTGGTTTCGCGTGACATGCTGCGCGCGGTGATGGTTGATGGCGGGCGCGTCAGTTTCGTGATCGAGGCCCCCAATCCGCAGATCGCGGCCCAGATGGAGCCAATGCGCCGCGCCGCCGAGGCAACCGTTCTGGCCTTGCCGGGGGTAGACAGTGTTTCCGCCGCGCTGACCGCCCATGCCGATGCGGCCGCAAAACCTGCGCCGACCCTGAAACTGGGCGGTCATCCCAAACCGCAGCAGGGCCCGCTGAAACCCAGCGGTGTCAAACGGATCCTTGCAATTGGTTCGGGCAAGGGCGGCGTGGGCAAATCCACGGTCAGTGCCAATCTCGCCGTGGCCCTGACGGGTCAGGGTCGCAAGGTGGGTCTGCTGGACGCGGACATATATGGACCCAGCCAGCCACGCATGATGGGTGCGAGTGGCCGCCCCGCCAGCCCGGATGGCAAGATCATCGAACCGCTGCACGCCCATGGCGTCACGCTGATGTCGATCGGCTTCATGGTGGATGAGGCCAAGGCCGTTGTCTGGCGCGGGCCGATGCTGATGGGCGCGTTGCAGCAGATGCTGGGGCAGGTGAATTGGGGTGAACTGGACGTGCTGATCGTCGATCTGCCGCCCGGCACCGGCGATGTGCAGCTGACCCTCTGCACCAAGGCGGAGCTATCCGGCGCCATCGTTGTCTCCACACCGCAGGACGTGGCGCTGTTGGATGCGCGCAAGGCGCTCGACATGTTTAATACGCTAAAGACACCGGTGCTGGGCCTGATTGAGAATATGTCGTTCTTCACCTGTCCGGATTGTGGCGGAGAGCACCACATCTTTGGCCATGGCGGGGTTGCCGCCGAGGCCGAGCGTCTTGGCGTTCCACTTCTTGGCGCGCTGCCGATTGATCTGGATACCCGGTTGGCCGGCGACAGCGGCACACCCATTGCAGCGGGCGACAGCGCCATGGCGCAGGCCTATGCCCAAATGGCCGAAGGGCTGATCCGCGGCGGTATGGCCTGACACGGTACCTGACCGCCCAGCGACCGGCCTGCTGAAGGCCGGTCTCACCCGTAGGTCCGCTTGCGGTGCCTTTCACCGGTCCGAGCAGCTGACAGGCTTTGGGAAACCATGGGCCGTCTGGGAAATTATGGGAGCCATGGGATTTCATGGGGCCTGTGGGAATTTATGGGCCAGCGTGACCGCGCTGTATCGCCACTCTCCCGAATCACTGTGCCATTACGGTGCGATTATCCGGCGATATTGGCCAAATCAGGCTGTTTTGAGCGATCTGCATGGTCCACGGCTCGCGAACGAATAATGAACATGCCGATTCCCTGGATCGCTGTCTGAGATTTCTGGGAAATCATGGCACTTTTTTAGAGCGCGAGATTGTACCTATATGTAGTGGGTTTTGCGGTATCTTAATCTACCACTGGGAAAATCATCGATTCTTGCCCGTAGAATCGGCGCGGCATTATCGATATGCGCCGGGAGGGTCTACAGAAAACAGTTGTGGCCCACGTTTTCCCATAGTATCCCTAGTTCATCGAATGAGACGAAGAGCAGGGGCACCAAACGACCCCAACCAAGACTACTAAGAAGCAGGTTTCATACAGGCCTTCGCTTTCATCGAAAATAGAGAGATCCGGCGCGCGAGCGAGCAGACATCCCCCCAGGTGGCGCGCGCAGTCGGACACCCCGCATGTCGGGATTAGGGAGGCGGGTTGATCAGTGGCAGCAGATCAGCCCGCCCCTTTTGCTTCTGGGGATAGCTTCGGCACGAGGGACGCTGAAAAAAGGGACGATAGATTGGGCCGTAGGTTCAGAGGTGAAAGCCACCACAAGGTGGATACAAAGGGGCGGGTCTCGATTCCGGCCTCCTTTCGCCGTGTTCTGGAAGCGGGCGATCCCAACTGGCAATCCGGCAGCAATCCCGAACTGGTGATCGTCTACGGTGATCAGCGCCGCAATTTTCTGGAATGTTATACGATGGAGGCGATCGAGGAAGTCGACGCCAAAATCGATGCCTTGCCGCGAGGCTCAATGCCGCGCAAAATGCTGCAGCGTATGTTCCACGGTCAGTCCTTCCCGACCAATGTGGATGAAACCGGGCGCCTGGTGCTGCCCGCCAAGCTGCGCAACAAGATCGATCTGGAGGCCGAAGCGTTCTTTATCGCGGCCGGCGACACATTCCAGATCTGGAAGCCTGAAACCTATGAAGAGGAAGAACTGGCGAAATCCGAGGAGTGGATGGATGATCTGCCCGAGGACTTCGACCCGATGGAACTCCTCGACGGCGCCGGAGGCGCTTGATCCATGACAACGGACCGCCCAACCTCAACCGGTCCTCACGTACCGGTTCTTTTGCGTCCGCTGCTGAAAGCAGTGGCGCCGGTCTCCGGGCGCTGGCTTGATGGCACATTCGGGGCCGGGGGCTATAGCCGGGGCCTGCTGGAGGCGGGCGCTGATCACGTGATTGGCGTCGACCGGGATCCGCTGGCCTTTGAAATGGCCGAAAGCTGGATCGGCGACTATGCTGGCCGCCTGACCCTGCAACAGGGTGTGTTCTCCCGCATGGACGACTATGCACAGGATCTCGACGGCGTCGTCCTCGATCTTGGTGTTTCCTCCATGCAGCTGGATCTGGCCGAACGTGGTTTTTCCTTCATGCGTGACGGGCCGCTGGATATGCGGATGTCGCAGGATGGCCCCTCCGCCGCCGATCTCGTCGCGGAACTGGATGAGGCGGCGCTGGCCGATATTCTGTTTCTCTTCGGTGAAGAACGCGCCAGCCGCCGTATTGCCCGCGCCATCGTCAAGGCCCGCACCGAGGCGCCGATCACCACGACCCTGCAGCTTGCAGGCATCATCGAGCATTGTCTGCCGCGCTCCAAACCCGGCCAGTCACATCCGGCCACCCGCAGCTTTCAGGGGCTGCGCATCGCAGTAAACGCCGAATATGAAGAGCTGTTCGAGGGGCTTCTGGCCGCTGAACGCGCGCTGAAGCCCGGCGGATTGCTGGCGGTTGTGACCTTTCACTCTATCGAGGATCGGATGGTCAAACGCTTTTTCCAGCATCGCGCGGGCAAGACTGGCCGTGCCAACCGCTACGCGCCCGAGGTGGAGGAAACCCCCTCGCAGTTCGCGCTGGTCACCCGCAAGGCCGTTGGCCCGGATGATGAAGAGCTGGCCGAAAACCCACGCTCCCGCTCCGCCCGGCTGCGGGTCGGACGCCGGACAGAGGCCACGCCAATTGAAATCAGCGCCAAAGATATCGGAATGCCCCAACTGAAGCAGGCTCAGGGGAGAGACAAACGCTCATGAAGACGCTGCTGTATATCGCCACCTGCCTGGCTGTCTTTGGGTTGGCGTTCTGGGCTTACCGCGAGAACTACACCACTCAGCAGGTGCTGAAGGAAACCCGTAGCCTGCAACGCCAGATCGGTGCCTCGCAGGTCCGGCTCAGCGTGTTGCGCGCCGAATGGGCCTATCTCAACCGCCCGGATCGCCTGCGTGAACTGGCGGAGCTGAACTTTGACCGCCTCAGCCTGTTGCCGCTGCGCCCGGAACAATTTGGCCGCGTGGATGAGGTCGCCTATCCCCCGCAGGAGGATGAGCTGCTGGATTTCACCAACGGGGTTGAGGTTTCCTCGCTTGGGGCCAACGGGCAGACCGCAACGGGGACGCAGCCATGATCCGTACGCCGCTGCGCCCCTTGGCCCGGATCCTGACAGCGCGTGCGCGCGGCGAAAACCCTGACGCCATCGAGCGGGAAAACCTGCGTCAGCGCCATGCGGAAATGCAGACCCAATCCCGTCAGCGCGCCGAGGGGCGCCTGCTGGTTCTGGGCATGTTTTTCCTCTGCGCCTTTACCGCGATTGGCGCGCGGATGGCGACATTGGCCACCTCTGAACCGGTGGAGCCCATCGCCAGCGCGCCGGGCAGCGCCATTGCCATGCAGCGCGCTGATATCGTCGACCGCAAAGGCCGCATTCTGGCGACCAACTTTGAAACTCATTCGCTCTATGCCCAGCCGCCGCAGATGGTGGATCCCGAAGGGGCGGCGCAGCGCTTGGTTGAAATCTTCCCCGACCTGGAGCTGGAACGGCTGGTCAGCGATTTCACCGGCAAGCGTAAGTTCATTTGGATCAAGAAGAAAATCAGCCCCGAGCAGAAACAGGCGGTGCATGATATCGGTGATCCCGGCCTGCTGTTCGGCCCCCGCGAGATGCGTCTTTATCCCAATGGCAGCGTCGCGGCACATGTGCTGGGCGGCGCCGGTTTCGGCAAGGAAGGCGTTAGTGCCGCCGAGGTGATCGGCGTGGCGGGCGTTGAAAAGCAGTTTGACGACTACCTGCGCGACCCGGCCAATGGCGGGCGCCCCCTTCAATTGTCGCTGGACCTCACGGTACAGGCTGCTTCCGAACGGGTGCTTCTGGGCGGTATGAAGCTGATGAACGCCAAGGGGGCAACGTCGATCCTGATGGACGTCCACACCGGCGAGGTGATCTCCGTCGTGTCGCTGCCGGATTTTGATCCCAATGACCGCCCGCGTCCGCCCACCTCCGGCTTTGATCCCTCCACCAGCCCGCTGTTCAACCGCGCGGTGCAGGGGGTCTATGAACTCGGCTCGACCTTCAAGATTTTCACGGCGGCACAGGCCGTTGATCTGGGGATTGTGAATTCCGAGACCATTATCGATACCTCCGGTCCAATGCGGATCGGGCGGTTCCCGATTGGTGAGTTTCACAACAAGAACTACGGCAAGCTGAGTGTTGCCGACATCATCGTCAACAGCTCCAACCGGGGCACCGGGCGTCTGGCCTTGCAGATTGGCGCGCAGCGTCAGCAGGATTTCCTGCGCGCGATGGGCATGTTTGAACCCACTCCGATTGAGATCGCCGAGGCCGCAGGCGGCAAACCTCTGAAACCCCGCAAATGGGGTGAGCTGAGCACGGTGACGATTTCCTACGGGCATGGGCTGTCCACCAGCCCGATGCATCTTGCGGCGGGGTATGCGGCGATTGCCAATGGTGGCCAGTATGTCGCCCCGACCATCCTGCGCCAGAAAGGGCCACAGCTGGGCCACCGGATCATGTCACCGGAGGCCGCCGGTCAGGCCCGCGCGATGCTGCGCAAGGTTGTTACCAGCGGTACCGCCAGTTTTGGCGAGGTGCCCGGCTATCAGGTGGGCGGCAAAACCGGCACCGCTGACAAGCCCAAACCCCGTGGTGGTTACTATGAGAGCAAGGTGATCGCCACCTTCGCCGCCATGTTCCCGGCCCATGATCCGAAATATGTGCTGGTGGTGACGCTGGATGAACCGTCGGTCATCGCCCATGGTGAGGAGCGCCGCACCGCAGGCTGGACAGCCGTGCCTGTCGCGGGTGAAATGATCGGCCGCGTGGCGCCGCTACTGGGGCTCAGGCCACAAGTTGAACCCGATGGGCTTGCTGCTATAACCCTCACCTCAAACTGAACAGGTGGGGTTGCTATGAGCACCATTGAAAACCGTCCTCTCAGCCAGTTGGGGCTGACCGCGCGTGGCGGTGTCGATCCGATGATCCGGGGCATTGCCGTGGACAGCCGCAAGGTGGTCGAAGGCGGGCTGTTTGCAGCCCTTCCCGGCAGTCAGGTGCATGGGGCGAAATTCACCCCCGCAGCACTTGGCAACGGGGCGGCGGCGATCCTGACCGATGCGGCCGGGGCGCAGATCGTAGCAGAGCTGCTGCGCGAGTCGACCGTGGCTCTGGTGGTTGTCGAAGATCCGCGTCAGGCGCTGGCCTATGCCGCGGCCCTGTGGTTCGGCGCGCAGCCGGAAACCATGGTGGCGGTCACCGGCACCAATGGGAAGACGTCGGTAGCGAGCTTTGTGCGCCAGATCTGGGTCGAGCTGGGCCATCAGGCGGTGAACCTCGGTACCACGGGCGTTGAAGGCAGCTGGAGCCACCCGCTCAATCACACCACACCCGAACCTGTCACCCTGCATGATGCGCTGGCGCAGGCGGCGGCTGCGGGTGTCACCCACGCGGCGATGGAGGCCTCTTCGCACGGGCTGGAGCAGCGGCGTCTGGACGGTGTGCATCTGGCGGCGGCGGGGTTCACTAATTTCACCCAGGACCACCTCGATTACCACGAGACGTTTGAGGCGTATTTCACCGCCAAGGCCGGCCTGTTCCGTCGGGTGCTGCCGGATGATGGCGTGGCCGTCATCAATATGGATGATCCCCGCGGTGAGCAGATGCGGGCGGTCGCTGCGGCGCGCGGGCATGAGGTGATTTCGGTCGGGCGCGGTCTCGGTGATCTGAGCCTTGTCGGTGCGCGCTATGATGCGTCCGGTCAGGACATGCGCTTCACCTGGCACGACAAACCCTATCAGGCGCGGCTGAATTTGATTGGCGGGTTTCAGGCGGAGAATATCCTTCTGGCCTGCGGTCTGGTGATTGCCAGCGGCGAGGAACCGCAGGCGGTGTTTGACACGCTGCCGCATTTGCAGACCGTACGCGGGCGGATGCAGCTGGCGGCCACGCGGGAAAACGGCGCGACGGTGTTTGTGGATTACGCCCATACCCCCGATGCCGTGGCCACCGCGATCAAGGCGCTGCGCCCGCATGTGCTGGGCCGGTTGGTGGCCATTGTCGGCGCCGGTGGTGATCGCGATGCCGCCAAACGTCCGCTGATGGGGCAGGCGGCGCAGAATAACGCTGATCTGGTGATCGTCACTGACGACAATCCGCGCAGCGAGGATCCGGCGGTGATCCGTGCCGCCGTCAAGGGCGGCGCGCCGGACGCGATGGAAGTCGGCGACCGGGCCGAGGCGATCCTGCGCGGTGTGGATGCGCTGGGGGCGGGTGATGCGCTGCTGATCTGCGGCAAGGGGCATGAGACGGGTCAGATCGTCGGCAGTGATGTTTTGCCCTTTGATGATGTGGAGCAGGCCAGCATGGCGGTCGCGGTGCTGGACGGGAGGCTGGTATGAGTCTTTGGACAGCTGAGGAAGCCGCCGCAGCAACCGGCGGTCAGGCCGTTGGCGACTGGCGCGTGGACGGTATTTCCATCGACACCCGCAGCATCGCCGAGGGCGATCTGTTTGTGGCGCTGAAGGCGGCGCGCGATGGCCATGACTTCGTGGCGCAAGCATTGGAGAAAGGCGCCGGCGCCGCGCTGGTTTCGCGACGGCCCGAGGGCGTCAGTGAAGATGCGCCGCTCTTGCTTGTGGATGACGTGCAGACCGGGCTGGAGGCTTTGGGGCGGGCAGGTCGTGCGCGCACAGACGCGCGGGTGATTGCGGTCACCGGATCGGTCGGCAAGACCTCGACCAAGGAAATGCTGGCGCGGATGCTGTCGGATCAGGGCCGCACCCATGCCGCTGTTGCCAGCTATAACAACCATTGGGGCGTGCCACTGACACTGGCGCGGATGCCGCGTGACACCGAATTTGCGGTGATTGAGATCGGCATGAACCACCCCGGTGAGATCAGCCCGCTTGCGAAACAGGCGCGTCCGCATGTGGCGATGGTGACCACCGTGGCGCCGGTGCATCTGGAGGCCTTTGACGGGATCGAGGGCATCGCCGCAGAGAAGGCCGCCATCATGGATGGGCTGGAGCCGGGCGGTGTTGCCGTGCTGAATGCAGATATTGCCGAGGCCCCGATCCTGCAATCGGTTGCTGAGCGCGTGACGCGCGATGTGCAGTGGTTTGGCACCGGTATGGGGCCGATTGCGCCGACTTATCACCTGACCGGAACCACCCTGCGCGGGGATGAGACAGAGGCCGAGGTCACGCTGCCGGATGGGCAGCGATATCGCCTGCATATCCAGTCGCTTGGCGCCCATTTTGCCATGAACGCGCTTGGCGCGCTGGCCTGTCTGGCGGCGCTGGATCTGGATCTGGCCAAGGCCGTGCAGAGCCTGTCGCTCTGGTCGCCGGTCACCGGGCGCGGGGCGCGTGAAACCATTAGCCTTGGTGCGGGGCAGGGAGAGATCCTGCTGCTGGATGACAGCTACAACGCCAATCCGACCTCAGTCGCGGCGGCGCTGGCGGTGCTGGCGGCAACGCCCTGTACTGGGCGGCGCATTGCCTATCTGGGCGATATGAAGGAGCTGGGACCGCAGGAACAGCGACTGCACAGCGATCTGGCCGATCTGGATGCGGTACAGGCCTTGGATGAAATTCACTGCATCGGCCCGCTGATGGGCGCGCTGCATGCGGCGTTGCCTGTGGACAAACGCGGCGGTCACTATGCCACCAGCGATGATGTGCGGGCAGATCTGGCGGGTCAGATCGCGGCGGGGGATGTGGTTCTGGCCAAGGGCTCGCTCAGCATGGCGCTGGCCAAGGTTGTTGACGGCATCCGCGAATTGGGCCATGGCGAGGCCACTTTCTGAACTTTGACGAACTGAGGACCGGCTGACATGCTCTATTGGTTAACCGCGCTGTCGGATGGGGGGGATCTTTTCAACCTCTTCCGTTACATCACCTTCCGCGCGGGCGGGGCGTTTCTGACGGCGCTTCTGTTTGGGTTTCTGTTTGGGCCGCCGCTGATCAATGTGCTGCGCCGCAAGCAGGGCAAAGGTCAGCCGATCCGCGATGACGGCCCCGAGGGGCATCTGGCCAAGGCCGGCACGCCGACCATGGGCGGGCTGTTGATTGTCGGCGCATTGGTGACGGCAACGCTGCTCTGGGCGCGCTTGGACAATCCGTTTGTCTGGCTGGTGCTGTTTGTGACGCTGTCCTTTGCGCTGATTGGTTTTGCCGATGATTATGCCAAGGTGTCCAAGCAGAACACCGCAGGCGTACCGGGCAAGCTGCGGCTGGCGCTTGGGATCACCATCGCGGTGATCGCCGCCCTTTGGGCCTCCGCCTATCATCCGGTGGAGTTGCAGAACCAGCTGGCGCTGCCGGTGTTCAAGGATACGCTGATAAATCTGGGCCTGTTCTATGTGCCGTTTTCAATCTGCGTGATCGTCGGCGCGGCCAATGCGGTGAACCTGACCGATGGGCTTGATGGGCTGGCGATTATGCCGGTGATGATTGCCACCTCGACCCTTGGGGTGATTGCCTATGCGGTGGGGCGTGTCGACTTTACCGAATATCTGGATGTGCATTATGTGCCCGGCACCGGGGAAATCCTGATCTTTGCCGCGGCGCTGTTTGGCGGTGGTCTTGGCTTCCTGTGGTACAATGCGCCGCCAGCGGCGGTGTTCATGGGGGATACCGGGTCATTGGCTCTGGGTGGGGCCTTGGGCGCCATCGCGGTGGTCACCAAACACGAACTGGTGCTGGCGATTGTCGGTGGTCTTTTTGTGGTGGAGGCGCTGTCGGTGATCATTCAGGTGCTCTACTTCAAACGCACGGGCAAACGGGTGTTCCTGATGGCACCGATCCATCACCACTATGAGAAAAAGGGCTGGGCAGAGCCGACCATCGTGATCCGGTTCTGGATCATCTCGCTGATCCTCGCGATGATTGGTCTGGCGACACTGAAAGTGCGCTGAACCACGCCGGATCGCCGCCGCGCAGGCTATCCTGCGGGGCGGTGTGCCGATCTGGCCTGATATTTGAAACCGCTCGGGGCTGAGAATGCCTTGGGCGGTTTTTCGTAAGAAGAAGGCGGCGCCGCCGGAGGGGCGGAGGGTGGATGACCTTTGCTAGGGGTCATCTCCGTCTGTCGGCCTGTGCGGATCCCCGTGATGCCCGAATGGCTGACGTTGTCAGGGTCAGCAGGGCGGGGACGTTCTCCTGATCTTGGTGTTGCAACGGGGCTAGGTTAGCGGTGTCACCTGAAAGGATCCTAAGCGCTGCGAACGCAGGGATGGCAACGCACGCCTAGAAGACTGACCAGTCCATTTCACGGGCCAGTTGCTCCATCGCTTCGGTGCCCAGTTTGGAATTGCCGTTGCGGTTCAGTCCCGGCGACCAGACGGCGATGCTCGCCTGTCCCGGCACAACACCTAGGATGCCGCCGCCCACGCCGCTTTTGGCGGGCAGGCCCACGCGGTAGGCAAATTCACCGGACCCGTCATAATGCCCGCAGGTCAGCATCAGCGCATTGAGCCGCCGCACCCGGTCCAGGGAGACCATCCGGGGATAACTGCCGGTGCCGATCAGAAAGCGGCCCGCCTTGGCCAGCTGCTGGGTTGTCATCTCTGTGGCGCAATGGTGAAAATAGGTGCCCAGCACCTTTTCCGGCGGGTTCTTGAGGTTGCCAAAGGAGGCCAGAAAATGGGCATGGGCCGCGTTACGGTGACCATGGGCGGTTTCCGAACGCGCCACATCGGCGTTGATATGGATGTCGTCGTCTTCTGCCGCGGCGCGCACAAAGCCGAGGAATTCCGCCAGCGCCTCGCGCGGTTCACGTCCGGCCAGCACCTCATCTGTGGTGACAATGGCACCAGCATTGACGAAGGGATTGCGCGGGCGCCCCTGTTCATGCTCCAGCTGCACGATGGAGTTGAAGGCCGTGCCGGAGGGTTCGCGGCCAACCCGGTGCCACAGCTGATCCCCCGCGCGCCCCAAGGCAATGGCAAGGGTGAACACTTTGGTTATGCTTTGGGCGGAAAACCGTGTCTGGAAATCACCGGCGCTGAACAGCCCGCCATCTGCCGTTGCCACGCTGATTGCAAACTGATCGGGGCGCACCTCGCCCAGTTCGGGAATATAGCTGGCAACCTCGCCCCAATCGGTGCTGGCCCGCATCTGCTGGCTGATCTCGTCAAGGACGCGCTGTAACTTTGCAGCCATTGGATACTCCCTTCCTTTGGCAGAGGTTTCAGACGTGCCGGACCATTTGTCAACGCGACGGGACTGGCATTGGTTCCATGGATCGGTTAGCGATTTGATCAAAGGTTTTGCGGGAGGTTGGGCAATGATCCCTGTTACAGGTTTTGAGGGCGCAAAGGTCGCCGTGTTGGGGCTGGGTCGGTCGGGATTTGCCACCGCTCGGGCGCTGCGCGAAGGCGGGGCGGAGCCTGTCTGTTGGGATGACAACCCCGGCGCGCGGGCGCGGGCCGAGGTTGAGGGGTTTGTCTGCCGCGATCTGCAAAAAGCCGGGGCGTTTGATGACATCGCCTCGCTGATCGTCTCGCCAGGTATTCCGCATCTCTATCCCAAACCCAATCCGGTGATCCATGCGGCGCTGGTGGCGGGCGTGCCGGTGGACAATGACATCGGGCTGTTCTTCCGCTCGGTTGCGACGCGGGGCTGGGAACGGTTCGATCAGGCGCCGCGCATTGTGGCGGTCACGGGCTCCAACGGCAAATCCACCACGGTGGCGCTGCTGCACCACATCCTGCAGGAGGCCGGACGCGAAAGCCAGCTGGCGGGCAATATCGGGCGTGGTGTGCTGGACATTGATCCGCCGGGATCCGGCGGCATCGTGGTACTGGAGCTGTCGAGCTATCAGACCGATCTGGCCCGCGCCCTGACGCCGGATGTGGCGGTGTTCACCAACCTCAGCCCCGATCATCTGGACCGGCACGCGGGCATGGGCGGCTATTTCGCGGCCAAGCGACGGCTGTTTGCCGAAGGCGGGCCAGACCGTGCGATCATTGGCGTGGATGAGGACGAGGGGCTGTATCTGGCCGGTCAGTTGTCTGAAGCGGCCAGCGACGACCGGGTGATCCGCATCTCTGCTAGTCGGAAACTGACCGGACCGGGTTGGCAGGTCTTTGCCCGCAAGGGGTTCCTGAGCGAATACCGCAAGGGCCGACAGGCGGCGTCGATTGATCTGCGACAGATGCAGGGGCTGCCGGGTGCGCATAACCATCAGAACGCCTGTGCGGCCTATGCGGCAGCGCGGGCACTGGGGCTGGCCCCGCGCCTGATCGAGGACGCACTGGCGAGCTATCCGGGGCTACCGCACCGCAGCCAGACCATCGCGACCCACGCAGGTGTGCGCTATGTGAATGACAGCAAGGCCACCAATCTGGACAGCGCAGTGAAGGCGTTGAGCGCCTTTGACAATATCCGCTGGATCTGTGGCGGGCTGGAGAAAGACGGCGGGCTGGAAGCCCTGCGCGGGCAGACCGGCAAGGTGCGCAAAGCCTATGTGATCGGGCGCGAGGCGGCAGGCTTTGCCATGCAGCTGGACGTCGAGGCAGAGGTTTGCATCACCATGGCCGAGGCCGTCGCCCGCGCCAGCGCTGAGGCTGAGGCGGGCGATACGGTTCTGCTGGCCCCTGCGGCGGCGAGCTTTGATCAATACGACAACTTCGAGCAACGCGGCGAAGACTTCATCGCCGAGGTGGCAAAGCTGCAGAGCTGATATCTACCCGGGCGGGGATTGCGCCATCTCCTTTGACAGGATCTGGTAGTATTCGGGCAGGGTGGCCTGCAGTCGCGTATGGCCGTCGGGCGTCAGTGTCACCTCTTTTGAGCGGCCATCGGTCTCGCTCTCGGTGATGCGGACCAACCCGTCTGCCTGCAAGGCGTGGAGCGTGCGGGTCATCACTGGTTTCGAGACATCAATCCGCTGCGCGATCTCATTCGGGCTGAGCCATTGGCGATCCGGTTCGCGGTCGATGACGATCAGCACAAGAAACCGCAGCTGCGACAGCCCGTGGCCCGCGAAATAGGTCTCCAGCTTGCGGATCAGCAGGCTGGCCCGGCGCATCATCAGCAGGGCATCGCTGATAAGCGCCGGGTCACTGCCATAGGCCTCCACATAGCGTTCGACCATGTGACGGGAGGGCAGCTCCTTGAGGAAGAACATGCGGTCAGGTCAGCGCGGTCATCTTGTGGATCTCCGCTGGTGTGGCCAGCCAGTTTTCATATTTGGCAAAGATCGGTTTGATGTAATCCATCTCGTAATGGGCAGCGAGGGCGTCATCGCTGGTCCATTCCTCATCCAGATAAAAACAATCGCCGCTGCGGCCCTCAAGCAGGTTGAACTTCAGGCAGCCGGGTTCGGCGCGGGTGGGGGCCAGGATGCTGGTCAGGCTGTCACGGACGTCCTGCATATGCTCAGGCTTCGGGGTGATTTTGGCGATCAGCTGAAATTGCGTTGTCATGAAAAGGCTCCTTAATGAGTTATCATGATAACTAAATGAGTGTGAAGGCGCAAATGTCAAGCCGTTGGCCGGGCGCTAAGGCTAGCGGCGCGCCGCGATTGCGCTGCCGGCGGCCACGCCTGAGGCCCAGGCCCATTGGAAGTTGTACCCGCCGAGCCACCCCGTGACATCCACCGCCTCGCCAATGGCATAGAGGCCGGGAATGGTTTTGGTTTCCATGGTTTGGGAGGAGAGCGCATCGGTGTCGATACCGCCCAATGTGACCTCGGCGGTGCGGTAGCCTTCGCTGCCGGAGGGGGTGAGGCGCCAGTTTTCCAAACGGTCGCAAAGATCGCGCAAGGCGGCGTCGGATTGGTCTGCCAGCCGCCCTTTGAGGTCAAACTTTGGCGCCAGGAAATCCACCAGCCGACCGGGCAGGTGGCGCGCCAGTTCGGTGGTCAGGGCCTTGCGTCCGGCCTCCTGACGTTGGCTGCGCAACAGGTCAAACACAGGCGTTTCAGGGATCAGATTGACACTGATCTGCTCGCCCTCGCGCCAGTAGGAAGACAGTTGCAACACCGACGGGCCAGACAGGCCGCGATGCGTGAACAACAGCGCCTCGTCAAAGCTGGTGCGCTCATTGGAGAGTCGCGCGGGCAGGGCGACGCCTGCCAGCGGTTTGAAGCGGTCTTCGGAAAAGGTGAAAGGCACCAGACCGGGGCGGGTGTCCGTCAGTGGCAGGTCAAACTGGCGCGCCAGATCGTAGGCGAGGCCGGTGGCCCCCATCTTCGGGATCGACTTGCCGCCCGTGGCAATCACCAGATTGCGGGCGGTCAGCACCTGCGGCTTGCCTTCACGCTCTACTTCGACGCGGAACCCATCAGCGGTGTGCGTCACGGAGGTCACGCTGGTCTGCAGCCACAGATCGGCACCCGCTGTCTTCATTTCCTCTACCAGCATCGCGACAATCTGCTTGGCCGAGCCATCGCAGAACAGCTGGCCGAGGGTCTTTTCGTGCCAGGCGATGCCGTGGCGATCCACCAGCTCAATGAAATCCCACTGGGTGTAGCGGGCCATGGCGGATTTGCAGAAATGCGGGTTCTGCGACAGGTAGTTTTCGGGGCTCGCGTACATATTGGTGAAATTGCAGCGCCCGCCGCCGGAAATGCGGATTTTTTCACCCGGCGCCTTGGCGTGATCAATCACCAGCGTGCCGGGCCCGGAGCGCGTTGCACACATCATGCCAGCTGCGCCAGCGCCAAGGATCAGGGTTTCATAAGCCATGCCCGGCCATAGGCGCGGATAACTGCCAAAGGCAAGAGGAAGAGGGTGGCCTGATGAAAACTTTCCGGGTACTGTTTGCCCAACGATCCCGAAAACGGGACGGATCACGAGGCAGATAGTGGCGGTTTACCCATGACTGAAATGGTCTATGGCGCGCTCCCCGTACAGGCGGGCGAGCCGATTCTACCCAAATGGTGGCGGACGCTGGACAAATGGACAATGTCCTGTGTTCTGATGCTGTTTGTCATTGGACTTTTGCTGGGGCTTGCGGCCTCAGTCCCGCTGGCAGAGCGCAACGGATTTGACAATTTCCACTATGTTGAGCGGCAGGCGGTGTTTGGTATCACCGCGCTGGTGGCGATGGTGATCACCTCGATGATGTCGCCAACACTGGTGCGACGGCTGGCGGTCATCGGGTTTATCTGCGCCTTTGTGGCGCTGGCACTGCTGCCGGTGTTTGGCACTGATTTCGGCAAGGGCGCGACGCGCTGGTACAGTCTTGGCTTTGCCTCGCTTCAGCCGTCGGAGTTTCTGAAGCCCGGATTTATCGTAGTGGCGGCCTGGATGATTGCAGCGAGCCAGCAGATCAACGGCCCGCCGGGCACGCTGATGTCCTTTGGTCTGTGTCTGACAGTGGTGCTGATGCTGGTGGTGCAGCCTGACTTTGGTCAGGCCTGTCTGGTGCTGTTTGGCTGGGGTGTGATGTATTTCGTGGCTGGTGCGCCGATGCTGCTGTTGGTCATCATGGCGGCGGTGGTCGTGATGGGTGGGGTTGTGGCCTATTCCAGCTCCGAGCATTTTGCCCGCCGCATCGATGGCTTCCTGAACCCTGAAATCGACCCGACCACCCAGATGGGCTATGCCACCAACGCCATCCGCGAGGGCGGTCTGTTTGGGGTTGGTGTTGGCGAGGGCGAAGTGAAATGGTCGCTGCCGGATGCCCATACCGATTTCATCATTGCGGTTGCGGCCGAGGAATACGGTCTGGTCCTCGTGGTGATCCTGATCCTGCTCTACACTGCTGTGGTGGCACGGACCCTGTTCCGCCTGATGCGGGAACGCGACACGTTCATCCGCCTTGCGGGCACGGGTCTGGTTTGTACCTTTGGGGTGCAGGCGATGATCAACATGGGCGTTGCGGTGCGGCTCTTGCCGGCCAAGGGGATGACATTGCCATTTGTCAGCTACGGCGGCTCCTCGCTGATTGCCGGCGGTATTGCGGTTGGTATGCTGCTGGCGTTTTCGCGCTCGCGTCCGCAGGGCGAGATTGCGGATTTCCTGCGTGGGCACGGACGGGGTCACGGACATCAGAACGGGCCTGCGCGCGGCTACGGGCGCGGATAGAAGAAAGATCTGAATTACGATGGCGCAGAAATTGCTCTTGATGGCGGCAGGTGGCACCGGGGGGCATATGTTCCCCGCGCAAGCCCTGGCCGAGGCGATGCTGAGACGTGGCTGGCGGGTGAAGCTGTCCACCGATGCGCGCGGTGCGCGCTACACCGGCGGCTATCCCCATACGACAGAAATCACCGAAGTCTCTTCGGCCACATTCGCCCGTGGTGGTGTGCTGGCCAAGGCGATGGTGGCGCCTAAGATCGCGGCGGGGGTCACACGGATGGCGCTGCAGATGCGGCGCGACCGGCCCGATGTGGTGGTGGGCTTTGGCGGCTATCCGTCGATTCCGGCGCTGGGGGCTGCGACCCTGCTGAAGCTGCCGCGCATGATCCACGAACAGAACGGCGTGCTGGGCCGGGTCAATCAGCTGTTTGCCACCCGTGTGGCCGGGGTGGCCTGTGGCGTCTGGCCCACGGCGTTGCCGGAAGGGGTCGATGGCGTGCATGTCGGCAACCCGGTGCGCGCGGCAGTTCTTGAACGGGCAGGCGCCGGTTACATTCCGCCCGGTGACTACCCGATGTCGGTGCTGGTGATGGGCGGCAGCCAGGGCGCGCGGATCCTGTCGGATGTGGTGCCGGGGGCGATTGCGGCGCTGCCTGAGGCGCTGCGCAGCCGGTTGCGGGTCTCGCATCAGGCCCGCGATGAAGATGCTGCGCGCGTCACGCAGTTCTATGCCGAACATGGTATTGCGGCGGATGTTCAGCCCTTCTTCGCGGATGTGCCTGCCCGGATGTCGGAGGCGCAGCTGGTGATTTCACGCTCCGGTGCGTCGTCGGTCGCGGATATCGCCGTGATTGGCCGCCCGTCGATCCTGATCCCCTTTGCTGCGGCGGCTGGAGATCACCAGAGCGCCAATGCCCGTGGGCTGGTCGATGCCGGGGCGGCGATCCTGATCCCGGAGAGCGCCCTTGACGTTTCGGCCCTGACAGAGCAAATGAGCGCGGTTCTCAGCAATCCCGATGGTGCCAGTCAGATGGCACGGGCCGCCTTGCAAGTGGGTATTCCCGATGCGACCGAGCGGCTGGTGGGGCTTGTTGAACAGCTGTCCGAGGAAGGAATGACATGAACCCTGCGACCAAACTCCCCGGTGATGTGGGCCCGATCCATTTTGTTGGCATCGGCGGCATCGGCATGTCCGGTATCGCCGAAGTGCTGCTCAATCTCGGCTATGTAGTGCAGGGCTCGGATCTGAAGGCGTCAAAGATCACCAACCGGCTGGAAGAGCTGGGCGCGCGGATCTTTGTCGGGCAGGCGGCAGAAAATCTTGAAGATGCGGCGGTTGTGGTCATTTCCTCGGCGATCAAACCGGGCAATCCCGAACTGGACGAGGCGCGCCTGCGTGGCCTGCCGGTGGTGCGCCGGGCCGAGATGCTGGCCGAGCTGATGCGGCTTAAATCCAACATCGCCATCGCAGGCACCCATGGCAAGACGACAACCACCACCATGATGGCAGAGCTGATGGTGGCGGGGCATTTCGATCCGACCATCGTGAATGGCGGTATCATCCACGCCTATGGGTCCAACGCGCGGATGGGGCAGGGCGAATGGATGGTGGTCGAGGCCGACGAGAGCGACGGGACATTCAACCGTCTGCCCGCGACCATCGCCGTTGTGACCAATATCGACCCTGAGCATATGGAGCATTGGGGCGATTTCGATACGCTGCGGGACGGGTTTTATGACTTTGTCTCCAACATCCCGTTTTATGGGGTCGCGGTCTGCTGCACCGATCATCCCGAGGTGCAGGCGCTGGTCGGCCGGATCACCGACCGCCGGGTCGTGACCTATGGGTTTAATGCGCAGGCGGATGTGCGGGCGACCAACCTGACCTACAAGGCGGGCGTGGCGCATTTTGATATTCATCTTCAGGCCGAGGATCGCGTGATCGAGGGCTGCACCCTGCCGATGCCGGGGGATCACAATGTCTCCAACGCGCTGTCGGCAGTGGCTGTGGCGCGCCATCTGGGCATGAAAAGCAGTGAGATCCGCGAGGCGCTGGCGGCCTTTGGCGGCGTCAATCGCCGCTTCACCAAGGTGGGGGAAGTGGATGGTGTGACCATCATCGATGACTACGGCCACCACCCGGTTGAAATCACCGCTGTCCTGAAGGCCGCGCGTCAGGCCTGCGACGGCCGCGTCATTGCCGTGCATCAGCCGCACCGCTATTCGCGCCTGTCCAGCCTGTTTGAAGATTTCTGTGCCTGTTTCAACGAGGCCGATGTCGTCGCCATCGCCGAGGTCTTTGCCGCTGGTGAAGACCCGATCGAGGGCGCGGGGCGCGACGATCTGGTTGCCGGTCTGATCCGCCATGGCCACCGCCACGCCCGCGCGCTGCTGGACGAATCGGATCTGGAGCGACTGGTGCGCGAACAGGCGCGACCCGGCGATATGGTGGTCTGCCTTGGCGCGGGCACCATCAGCGCCTGGGCCAATGGTCTGCCCGACCGGTTGCGGGGCTGAGGGTGACAGGCGTGATCTCATATCCGCGGGCGGTTGGCCCGGTGGCTGCTGAGGTCGCACCATGGTGAGCCTGCTTGCCGCAATCATCTGGGTGTTCGTGGCCACCGGCGTAGCCGCATTGCCGCTGCGCTGGCAGCGCGGGCCGGGGATTGCGCTGCTGGCTGTCGCCCCGGTGCTGATTTATCTTCTGGGACGGGATCACGGCTGGTTTGCCGCTGCTTTTGGAACATTCGCACTGGTGTCGATGTTCCGCCGTCCGTTGTTGCATGTGCTGTCGCGACTGCGCCGCGCACCGGCGCCTGAGGTGGAGGAATGACGCTGTCGCTGATCCTTGCCTGTCTCTGGGTGGTGGCTGCCAATGTGCTGGCGATGGTGCCCAGTCGCGACAACCATTGGTCGCGCGCCTATCTGCTGATCGCGGCAGGCATCCCACTGGTGGGGTATGTGACCTATGAAAACGGGCCGTGGTGGGGGTTGGGTGTGCTGTTTGCCGGCATGTCGATGCTGCGCTGGCCGGTGATCTATCTGGGCCGCTGGTTGCGCCGTCGGCTAAGCCGCGGCTGAACCCTGCCGATTCTTTCTGTCTCGTGATCTTCCTTTGGCACCCGGCATCGGGTTGGGCCATTGTGTGCCCGACCAAAACCGGAGTAAACGCAGGTCTGATCCAAGGTGCGTGAGTCTCTTTTCACGTCCGGGTGGCCAAAATGGCGCCGGTGTGCATCGGTGCGACAGGCAAGGGCAGGGCATATGAATATCGACGGGCTGCGTGGCAAGCTTCATCCCAATCGTGATCTTTCCGGGTTGACCTGGCTGCAGGTCGGCGGCCCGGCGGATTATCTGTTTCAGCCTGCTGATGTCGAAGATCTGAGCCATATGCTGCGGTCTCTGGACCCGTCGGTGCCTGTGTTTCCCATGGGGGTCGGGTCCAACCTGATCGTAAGGGATGGCGGGTTGCGGGCGCTGGTGATCCGATTGGGGCGTGGGTTCAACGCGATTGAGATCGAGGGCGACACGGTGACCGCTGGCGCTGCTGCGCTGGATGGACATGTGGCGCGCAAGGCGGCGGACGCGGGCATTGATCTGACATTTCTGCGCACCATTCCCGGCTCTATCGGGGGGGCGGTGCGGATGAATGCGGGTTGCTACGGCAGCTATATGGCCGATGTGTTCCAATCCGCGACCGTGGTGCTGCGCAGCGGCGAGGTGGTCACCCTTCGTGGTGAGGACCTGAAGTTTGCCTATCGCCAGAGCGATTTGCCCGAGGGCGCGGTGCTGGTGTCAGCGGTTTTGCGCGGGCCCAAAGGTGATCCCGACGCGCTGCATGCGCGGATGGAAGAACAGCTGGCCAAGCGCGATGCGACACAACCCACCAAGGACCGGTCAGCCGGGTCGACCTTTCGCAATCCGGCGGGGTTTTCGTCAACTGGGCAGGCGGATGATGTCCATGATCTGAAGGCCTGGAAGGTCATTGATGATGCCGGAATGCGCGGCGCGCGGCGCGGGGCTGCGCAGATGAGCGAGAAGCATTCCAATTTCTTGATTAACACAGGTGGCGCATCTGCCGCAGATCTTGAGGGATTGGGCGAAGATGTCAGAAAAAAGGTTTACGCCAATTCCGGCATAACGCTAGAGTGGGAAATCATGCGGGTGGGGGATCCGCTTTCCAAATAGCCAATAAAGGCCATGTTTTTCAGGATGTTACTCCTGATCAGCAGGGCGCCGCTTTGGGAATCGCAGCGGCGGGCGAACTGGAAAAGCGCGATCTTGGTAAAGGCACTGTTAACGGGCCGGTAACGTTTGTGACGTTAATGTGGGGATAGCGAACCACGAAGGTCCGTGCAGTGCGGGGAACACGCCTCGCGATATCAAAAAGCAGGTCTTGACCTGTAGCATTTGCGGTCAATTTGGGATCGCACAACAAGGGGCGAAAAGCCCCGGAACATTTGAGGCGCTTGTCGTGAGTAAGTCGAGCAGGACACTCCCGAAAGTGGCGGTATTGATGGGTGGCCCCTCGGCTGAGCGCGAGGTGTCTTTGTCCACAGGGCGTGAATGCGCCACCGCGCTGCGGGACGAGGGATATCAGGTTACGGAACTGGACGCGGGTCCGGATCTTGCCGCACGTTTGCAGGCGGATCGTCCCGACGTGGTCTTCAATGCGCTGCATGGTCGTTGGGGCGAAGACGGCTGCGTGCAGGGGCTGCTGGAATGGCTCGGCATCCCTTACACCCACTCCGGCGTGCTGGCCTCGGCGCTGGCGATGGACAAGCAGCGGGCCAAATCCATCTACCGCGCCGCAGGTCTGCCAGTTGTTGAGAGCGGGATTTACTCCAAGGCCGAGGTGATGGCCGGACACGTGATGGCCCCGCCCTATGTGGTGAAGCCGAACAACGAAGGCTCCAGCGTTGGCGTTTATCTGGTGAATGAGGTGGCCAATGGTCCGCCACAGCTGTCGGCGGACATGCCTGACGAGGTGATGGTCGAAAGCTTTGCCCCCGGGCGCGAGCTGACCACCACCGTGCTGGGTGACAAGCCGCTGACGGTAACCGATATCCTGACCGACGGTTGGTATGACTACGACGCGAAATACAAACCCGGCGGCTCGCGTCACGTACTGCCTGCTGATGTCCCCGAAGAGATCTTTGCGCTGTGCCTTGATTATGCGGTGAAGGCCCATGACGCACTGGGGTGCCGGGGGATCAGCCGGACTGATTTCCGCTGGGATGAGGCGCGGGGCGCCGAAGGGTTGATCCTGCTGGAGACCAACACCCAGCCTGGCATGACCCCGACATCGCTGACGCCCGAGCAGGCGGAACACTGCGGTATGACCTTCGGGCAGCTTTGTTCCTGGTTGGTTGAGGATGCGACATGTCCTCGCTGATCGATCGCTTCCGCACCCCCCGCGAGGGGCGCCCTGATCCGGCACCATCGCGACTGACCTATCGCATTCAGCGCTGGATGCTGACACCGGGTATCCGCTTTGGTGTGCGGTTTGGTATTCCCTTCTGCCTGGTCTTTGTTGCCGGTGCTGCCTTTATGGCGGATGACGCGCGGCGCGACCGGTTGCAGGTGATGATCAGCGACCTGCGGGCGTCGATCGAGGAGCGGCCTGAGTTCATGGTCAATGTGATGGCCATTGATGGCGCGGGGCGCAGCGTTGCCGAAGACATCCGCGAAGTGGTGCCAATTGATTTCCCCATCAGTTCCTTCGATCTGGATCTGACGCAGATCCGCGATGAGATCACCGGTCTGGACCCGGTGCAGACGGCCGATGTGCGGATTCGTCCCGGTGGTGTGCTTCAGGTCACGGTGGAAGAGCGCAAGCCCGCGGTTGTCTGGCGCAGCCGTGAAGGGCTGGCGCTGCTGGATGCCAATGGCGTGCATGTGGCCGAGCTGGGGGCGCGCAATATGCACCCGGATCTGCCGCTGGTGGCCGGGCGCAGCGCCGATGATGCCATTGTGGAAGCGCTGCGGCTGTTTGCCGTGGCCAAGCCGCTGGGACCGCGAATGCGTGGATTGGTGCGGATTGGCGAGCGGCGCTGGGATCTGGTTCTGGACCGTGGCCAGCGGATCATGCTGCCGGCCGAAAACCCTGTGCCCGCGCTGGAGCGGGTGATTGCCGTCAGCGAAGTGCGTGACCTATTGGAGCGCGACGTGGCGGCGGTGGACATGCGCCTGGCGGCGCGTCCGACCGTAAGAATGACCGAAAACGCCGTCGAGGACTGGTGGCGAATCCGACAGTTGAACGCAGGCGGGCTATGATATGACCGATCTCTACCAATCTCAGCGCGCCATGCGGCAGATGCGTCGTCAGGCGATGCAGCGCGGTGTTGTGGCTATTTTGGATGTGGGCAGTTCCAAGATTGCCTGTTTGGTGCTGCGCTTTGATGGCACCGGGCGGCTGAGCGAGGATAACTCCATCGGTTCGCTGGCGGGGCAATCCGGGTTCCGGGTGATCGGGGCTGCGACCACGCGGTCACGCGGGGTGCAATTTGGCGAGATCACCGCCATGCAGGAAACCGAACGCGCCATCCGCACCGCCGTTCAGGCGGCGCAGAAGATGGCCGAGGTGCGGGTGGATCACGTGATCGCCTGTTTTTCCGGGGCCAATCCGCGATCCTACGGGCTGGATGCGCAGGTCGATCTGGAAGGTCAGGTGGTGACCGAGAATGAGATCGCCCGCGTGCTGGCGGCCTGCGAAGTGCCGGAATATGGCGCCGGGCGCGAGGTGCTGCATGCCCAGCCGGTGAATTTTGCGCTCGACAACCGGTCGGGTCTGAATGACCCGCGTGGTCAGATGGGGCAGACGCTGGCGGCAGATATGCACATGCTGACGGTTGATGCGCTGACGGTGCAGAACCTCGTGCGCTGTATCCAGCGCTGCGATCTGGAGCTGGCGGGCATCGCGTCCTCTGCCTATGCCTCGGGCTTTGCCGCGCTGGTTGAGGATGAGCAGGAGCTGGGTGCCGCCTGTATCGATATGGGTGGCGGCTCCACCTCGATCTCTGTCTTTATGAAGAAACACATGATCTATGCCGATGCGGTACGTATGGGCGGTGATCACATTACCAGCGATATCTCCATGGGGCTGGGTGTGCCGACGGCCAATGCGGAACGGATCAAGACCTTTCACGGTGGCGTCCACGCCACTGGCGCCGATGACCGCGAGATGATCGACATTCATGCAGATACAGGTGATTGGGAACATGATCGCCGTACTGTCAGCCGGGCAGAACTGATCGGAATCATGCGTCCGCGTGTCGAAGAAATCCTTGAAGAAGTCCGAGCGCGTCTGGATGCCGCCGGGTTTGACAGCCTGCCAAGCCAGCAGATCGTGCTGACCGGAGGCTCCAGCCAGATTATGGGTCTGGACGGGCTGGCGAGCCGGGTTCTGGGCCAGCAGGTGCGGCTGGGTCGTCCCTTGCGGGTTCACGGTCTGCCGCAATCGGCGACCGGTCCGGGCTTTGCCTCCGCTGTTGGTCTCAGCCTGTTTGCCGCCCATCCGCAGGATGAGTGGTGGGATTTCGAGATGCCGGTGGATCGCAACGCCAGTGGCACGCTGAAACGGGCGGTAAAATGGTTCCGCGACAACTGGTGAGCGGTGGTTTCCGGCAGGGCTGACAGGGGCCTGCTGTCGCCACAGATCCGACGGCTGCACAACATTCATTAATCAAATGTTAACGAAAAACTTCGCTGGCAAGGCGGTTTCGCGGGTGACAGCGAAATCCTGCCGCGTTAATGTTCCGATAACGACCGCATCATGCGGCGCATGTAGGCCGAGCAGTGGCCACCAGTATCAGTGACGAGATGTGCTTTCGAAGGCTTTGGTTTTCGGAGGCTGACGTCATGTTGTGGTGTATTGCAGGGCTTTCCACAGCATTTGCCAAAATCGGCGAAATGTCGCGAAATTAGACAATACTATGTCTATATTTTGTGGAAAATAGCGCTTTTTTGGATGACGCGACTCGTGCTGCGCGGTAGGATTGTCGCAAAGATGGACAGGAATAGGCCCTTGCGGGAGGGCTGATAAACACAGGCGGAACGAGCATGACCTTGAACCTTTCGATGCCCGGCCAGGAAGAGCTGAAGCCCCGGATTACCGTGTTTGGCGTCGGCGGGGCAGGCGGCAATGCCGTCAACAACATGATCGACAAACAGCTGGACGGCGTGGATTTTGTCGTCGCCAACACCGACGCGCAGGCGCTGCAGCAAAGCGCCTCCAAAAGCCGCGTCCAGCTGGGCATCAAGGTGACCGAAGGTTTGGGTGCGGGTGCGCGCCCCTCGGTTGGGTCTGCTGCCGCTGAAGAAAGCATCGAACAGATCGTGGATCACCTCGCGGGGGCGCATATGTGCTTCATCACCGCAGGTATGGGCGGTGGCACAGGCACCGGCGCGGCACCGATCATCGCGCAGGCCGCCCGCGAACTGGGTGTGCTGACCGTTGGTGTTGTCACCAAGCCGTTCCAGTTCGAAGGCAACAAGCGGATGCGTCAGGCCGAGGAGGGTGTCGAAGCCCTGCAGAAGGTCGTCGATACGCTGATCATCATTCCGAACCAGAACCTGTTCCGTCTGGCCAATGAAAAAACCACCTTCACCGAGGCGTTCTCCATGGCGGATGATGTCCTTTATCAGGGTGTCAAAGGCGTGACTGACCTGATGGTGCGTCCGGGTCTCATCAACCTCGACTTTGCGGACGTGCGCGCCGTGATGGACGAGATGGGCAAGGCGATGATGGGCACCGGCGAGGCCGAGGGCGAAGATCGCGCCGTGCAGGCGGCCGAGAAGGCCATCGCCAACCCGCTGCTCGATGAAATCAGCCTCAAGGGCGCAAAGGGTGTTCTGATCAACATCACCGGCGCACATGACCTGACCCTGTTTGAACTGGACGAAGCGGCCAACCGCATTCGCGAAGAGGTCGACCCGAACGCAAACATCATCGTTGGCTCTACTCTCGACACCGAGATGGAAGGCAAGATGCGCGTTTCCGTGGTCGCCACCGGTATCGATGCGGTCGACGTCCACTCCGAGCTTCCAGTGCCGCGCCGCCCGATGTCGGCGCCGCTGAAGCAGACCGTGAGCGTTGAAGATACCCGTAGTGCGGCACCGCTGGAGCTGAGCACCCCGGTCGAGCAGCCCGTTGCCGCCACCGCTGAGCCGGTTGCTGCCGCACAGGAAGAACCGTCGCTTTTCTCGGAATTCGATGACGGTCAGGCCGCTGCAGAGGGCCAGTACGAAGAGGTTCTGGAAGACGCAGGCGAACAGCTGGGCGCCGATGGTCTGCCCGCACCGGCCTATCAGGGCACGCCCGCGCCGGAATTCCAGCCGCAGGCCGAAGTTGCGGCCCATCAGGCCGAGAGCTTTGTTGCGCCGAAGGCACCTGCGCCCGGCACCCCATCGCCCGAAGCCATCGTGCGCCTGCAGGCCGCAGCGCAACGGGCGCAGCCTCAGCAGCCGATGCAGCAGCAGGTCCAGCAGCCGCATATGCAGCAGCGCCCCTCGATTGACGCGGTTCAGCCGCGTGCGCCGCAGCCTCAGCAGATGCAGCAGCAACCTCAGCAGCAGCCCGCTGCGGCAGGTCAGGAACAGCGCCGTTTCGGCCTCAACTCCCTGATCCACCGCATGACCGGCAGCGCAGCTGAAGGCCAGCCGGCCAAGCCGCAGCAGCCGACACGTCAACAGCCGCCGGTGCAGCAGTCTCCGGTGCAACAGGCGCCGATGCATCAGCCTCAGGTCGCGCACCAGGGTCAGCAGGCCGCCCCCGCTGCGCAACCGCAGCGTCAGGCCAACCCGGAGCAGGAGCGGATCGAAATTCCTGCATTTCTGCGCCGTCAAGCCAACTGAGCTGATCACATATAAGATAAAAAGGTCGCCATCTGGCGGCCTTTTTTCGTTTTTTATCAGCGGGTTGTTTCCGGTTGGGCAGTGTTTTGCCTATCTGTTACAGGGATGTTTCATTCCGTTACAAAGATTGAGTTGAGCCTAACGGACTGACACCTTACCTCTGTTTCGCAACAAGGGCCAAGACTACGGCCCATCCATACGGAATGAGGCCATCGTGCAGAATACGCTTAAAGCATCAGTGACATTTGACGGGGTGGGCCTCCACTCCGGCAAACCCGTTCGCATGATCCTGAAGCCTGCTGCGGCAGGGCACGGCATCTGCTTCCGGCGCACTGACATTGCCTTGGGCAACACTTTGGTTCCTGCGCTTTGGGACCGGGTCGAGCGGACGCCGCTCTGCACACGTCTGGTCAATGCCTCCGGTGTTGCGGTCTCCACGGTAGAGCACATCATGGCCGCGCTGGCAGGCTGTGGCATTCATAATGCGATGATTGATATCGACGGTCCCGAAGTGCCGATCATGGACGGCTCTTCTGCCTATTTTGTCCGCGGCATCATGCAGACCGGCATTCAACGCCTTGCAGCGCCTGTCACCGCCTATCAGATTCTGAAACCAGTGAGTGTCAGCCACGAAGGCGCAACCGCGACCCTGTTGCCGAGCAATCGTCTGACCATCGAATTCCACATCGACTTTTCCGAGGCGGCGATTGGCCGTCAGAGCAAGACGCTGGATCTGCGCAATGGCGCCTTCGCGCGTGAGCTTTGTGACAGCCGCACCTTCTGCCGTCGCGTTGACGTCGAAAGCATGCAGGCCAATGGCCTGGCGCTGGGGGGTGTTCCCGGTGAGAACGCCGTGGTGTTTGACGGTCCCGAAGTCCAAAGCGGTCTGGGCCTGCGTCATGCGGATGAGCCGGTGCGCCACAAGATGCTGGACGCGCTTGGCGATCTGTCGTTGGCCGGTGGCCCTGTGTTTGGCCATTATATCGGTGACCGTGCTGGTCATTCGCTGACCAACACGTTGCTGCGGGCCGTGTTTGCAACACCCGGCGCCGTGCGTCAGGTGACGTGCGATACCGCGATGACAGCGCGCCTGCCCGGGCAGGGGCTGGTCTGGGCCGAGATCCCGACCGACGCGCGCCGCGTTGCGTAACTGAATTGAGGCTATCGGGCGGGAACGTCGGCTGGGGGGCCTGACGTTCGATCTGGGTTCCCCCGGCAAACGGGGCGCACCCGGCGCCAACCGGACCGCGCGCTGCAACGACAGCACATCGGTCATTTTCGGACAGAGCGAAGCAGCAGGCGTGCCGGGCACAGGCTGCACCTCCGTCCGCTTCTATACAGGCCCATGCGTTGGCGCAGCCCGACCGGAGCAGCTTGCGCCGGGGGCACCGGGGGGAGATCTTCGAGCCGTTCTTAGGCACAGACCCTTGAGGGGCGGGGCGGTTCGAAGATCACACCGGGAAGATCACACCGGGAAGATCACACTGGGAAGATCACACTGGCGGGAAGGCGGGTCCTGGCCTGGAATGCCGCCGCGCCGGGCCTGTTTCACCCGATTTTGATTGCATGACTGACCATTGTTTTGCCGCGCAGTCCTGCGACAGGGCAGGGGGCGGGGTGCTTCATACCCTTGACCCCGCCGCGCTTTCTCTGCCAAGTGGGCTGGAAATCGGTTAAAGACGTTTTGCGCGTCAATTGAATGTGCTAGACCGGGCAGAACCGGGGTTCACACCCGTAAGTAAATGACGGTGAGGTTAGGCGGACATGATCGGCATGGGGGCGGCAGCCAAAACCATCGGCGCGGTTCTACTCGTAGCTGCGCTTTCGGGATGCGGCGGAGATGGAGGCGCGGCCAAGAGTTCGCAGCCGCTTGAGGGCTTTACGCCGGAGCAGATCTACGAACGTGGTGAGTTCGAGATGGAGCGCAACCGGACCGAGGATGCGGCCTTCTATTTTTCGGAGATCGAACGTCTCTATCCCTATTCGTCCTGGGCCAAACAGGCCCTGATCATGCAGGCCTATGCCTACCATCTGGGCCGGGACTATGAGGACAGTCGCGCTGCCGCACAGCGCTATATCGACTTCTACCCGACCGAAGAAGACGCCGCCTATGCGCAGTATCTGCTGGCACTGAGCTACTATGACCAGATCGACGAAGTGGGCCGCGATCAGGGGCTGACCTTTCAGGCGCTGCAATCGCTGCGCACCGTGATCGAAGTCTACCCTGATAGCGAATACGCCAGTTCAGCGATCCTGAAATTCGATCTCGCCTTTGACCATCTGGCGGGCAAAGAGATGGAGATCGGTCGCTATTATCTGCGCAAGGAGCATTACACCTCTGCCGTGAACCGGTTCCGCGTCGTGGTCGAGGATTTCCAGACCACCACCCATACCGCAGAGGCGCTGCACCGCTTGGTCGAGGCCTATCTGTCGCTGGGGCTGGTGAATGAGGCGCAGACCGCCGGTGCCATTCTGGGCCATAACTATCAATCGACCGAATGGTATGAGGACAGCTTTAAGCTGTTGACAGACAACGGGCTGAAAATGCGCGATGTCGGCAACAACTGGTTGAGCCAGATCTACCGTCAGTCCATCAAGGGGGAGTGGCTGTAATTGCCACTTCCGCAATTGGGGCCGGGCCATGCTGCGCGCGCTTGATATTCGCGATATCCTGATTATCGACCATCTTGAGCTGAATTTTCAGCCGGGTCTCAACGTGCTGACGGGGGAAACCGGCGCCGGCAAGTCGATCCTGCTGGACTCGCTTGGATTCGTTCTGGGTTGGCGCGGGCGGGCCGAACTGGTGCGCCAGGGCGCCAAACAGGGCGAGGTTCTGGCCGAGTTCGATCTGACCCCGGAACATCCCGCCCATGCGGTGCTGGCCGAGGCGGGGCTGCCCGGAGGCGATACGCTGCTGTTGCGCCGGGTGAACACCGCCGAGGGACGCAAGACGGCATGGGTCAATGACCGGCGCTGTTCCGGTGAGGTGCTCAGGGCGCTGTCCGACACATTGCTGGAGTTGCATGGGCAACATGACGACCGGGGGCTGCTGAACCCGCGCGGCCACCGGGCCATGTTGGATGAGTTTGCGGGGCTGGGCGACATGTTGGCCAGCGTCCGTGATCGCTGGGCCACGGCAAGCCGCGCGCGAAAGGCGGTGGAGGAAACCCGTAGCGCGCTGAAGGCCATCCGCGCCGAAGAGGATTTCTTGCGTCATGCAGTGGCGGAGCTGGATGCGCTCGACCCGCAACCCGGCGAGGACGCAGCACTGGATCAGCGCCGCCGTGAGATGCAGTCTGCCGAACGTATTCGCGGTGATATCCAGCGCGCACAGGGCATTCTGGCAGATGGCGCCGAGGCGGCACTGGGCGATGCGCAGCGGTGGCTGGAAGGGGTCTCAGATCAGGCGGAAAATGCGCTGGATGCGCCGATTGCCGCGCTGCTGAGGGCGATGATCGAGCTGGGCGAGGCGCAGGACGGTGTTGCCCGGGTGCTCGACGGGCTGGAGTTCAACCCGGGTGAGCTGGAGGAGAGCGAGGAGCGGCTGTTTGCCATCCGCGCGCTGGCCCGCAAACACGATGTGCTGCCCGATGATCTGGGCGGCTATGCTGAAACCCTGCGCGAGAAACTGGCAGCGGTGGATGCAGGGGATCAGGATCTCGCCGATCAGGAAGCCGCACTGGCCGAGGCTGAGGCCGCATATGCAGGTGCTGCCGCGCAGCTGTCGGCAGCGCGCCGCGAAACAGCTGCTGCGCTGGACACGGCAGTGATGGCGGAACTTGCGCCACTGAAAATGGAGCGCGCAGTGTTTGAAACACGGTTGAGTGACACCGAGCCGGGGCCGGAGGGCAAGGACGCCGTTGCCTTTACCGTGGCGACCAATCCGGGCGCGCCTGCGGGGCCACTGAACAAGATCGCCTCGGGCGGTGAGCTGAGCCGCTTCCTGTTGGCCCTGAAGGTGTGTCTGCGTGGTGAGACTGGCAATCAGACGATGATATTCGATGAGATCGACCGCGGTGTTGGCGGTGCCACCGCTGATGCTGTGGGGCGGCGGTTGAAATCGCTGGCTGAGGGCAGTCAGGTACTGGTGGTGACCCATTCGCCGCAGGTCGCAGCGCAAGGTGCGCATCACTGGCGCGTGCAGAAACAGGTGATTGACGGGCAGACCCTGTCGCAGGTGGTGCCTCTGGATGAGGGCGAGCGCGTCGATGAGCTGGCGCGGATGGTTTCTGGTGATACAATCACCCCAGAGGCCCGCGCCGCTGCCAAGGCGCTGCTGGCGGGCTGATGTAAAACTGTCGCTCTGGCGGCCGTAAGCGGTTGAGTTTTCACGATGGTTTAACCACCCTGTCGATAGTCTGCCGCGAAAGAGATAAGAACGACACCGGGACAATCGGGTTCATGCCACAGACCATTCGCTCCGTTATTTCTGCCCAGTTCACTCAGGGCGTTGCCGGAGCGCGGGATGTCTGGCGGGTGTTGCGTCACCGGGGCCCAAGTCAGATTCAGTTCTGGTTCATTGCTCTGCTGATCGGGATTGCCGCTGGATTTGCCGCGCTGTTCTTCCGCAAGGGGATCACGGCGTTTCAGGCCTGGGTCTACGGCACCGAGGACGTGAATTTTCTGCATAGTTTCGCTCAGGGCATGCCATGGTACTGGCTGGTGGCGATTCCGACGGTGGGCGGTCTGGTGGTGGGGGTGATCCTGCACCGGTTCACCCCTGACGCCCGCGTCCGCTCCGTTGCGGATGTGATCGAGGGGGCCGCACTGGGGGATGGCCGGGTTGAAATGCGCGCCGGGCTGGCGTCGGCCTGTGCGTCTTTCATTACGCTGAGCACGGGCGGGTCTACAGGGCGAGAAGGACCGGTGGTGCATATGGCCGGGGTGATCTCGACCTGGGTCAGCAACCGCATTCAGGCTGATGGAATCACCGGGCGGGATCTTCTGGGCTGCGCGGTGGCGGCGGCGGTCTCAGCCAGTTTCAACGCGCCCATCGCAGGGGCGCTGTTTGCGCTGGAGGTGGTGTTGCGGCATTTCGCGGTGCATGCCTTTGCGCCGATTGTGATTGCCTCGGTCGCCGGGACAGTGATCAACCGACTGGAATACGGCGATGTGACCGAATTCGATCTGATCACGCCGGGCGCATTACAGTTCTATGTCGAATTGCCTGCCTTTCTGATGCTTGGGCTGATCTGCGGGCTGGTGGCGGTGGTGCTGATGCGGTCGATCTTCTTTGCGGAGCAGATCGGCAATGCGCTGCAGGACCGGTTACAGCTGCCACGCTGGCTGCGCCCGGCGGCGTCGGGTCTGCTGCTGGGGGTGATTGCGGTCTGGTTTCCCCATATTATCGGTGTCGGCTATGAGACCACGGTGCTGGCGCTGACAGGCGCGTTGGTGCTGCATCAGACAATCCTCTTTGCGATGGTCAAAACCGCGGCTGTGGCGATCACCATGGGAGGGCGCATGGGGGGCGGAGTGTTTTCTCCCTCGCTGATGGTGGGTGCGCTGACCGGATTGGCCTTTGGGCTGATTGCAACGGCGGTGCTGCCGGATGTCTCGGGGACACATACGCTTTATGCCTTTGCCGGAATGGGGGCGGTGGCCGCTGCTGTACTGGGGGCACCGATTTCAACCACGCTGATCGTGTTTGAGCTGACCGGCGACTGGCAGATCGGGTTGGCGGTAATGGTGGCGGTGTCGATGTCCACGGCGCTGGCTTCGCGCATTGTGGATCGGTCGTTCTTTCTCACACAGCTGGAGCGGCGCAATATCCACTGTGCGGCAGGCCCGCAGGCCTATCTGCTGTCGATGCTGCGTGCGGGCGCGGTGATGCGGCCGATGGGGGATCCGCGCTGTGCCAGCGCCGAAGATTGCGCGGCGCTGATTGAACAGGGATTGTCGATCCGTGCGTCTGCTTCGCTGGAGGCGGCGATGCCGATCTTTGATCGGGCGGAACTGGCGTATCTCCCGGTTCTGGCGGAAGCGGAGGGTGGCGATAATCCGCCGAATCTCATCGGGGCCCTTTACCACATTGATTCGCTCAAGGCTTACAACCGCGCATTGGCCGCAGCGGCTGCCGAAGAGCACAGCTGACGGCTGAAGACTGCGGCAACTCAGTGTCGGTTTGCGACATTTCCGACAATGGAGTCGCTCAAAGACATGTTTACCCGCAAAAGACGATCTCGAATATGTGATATTTCTGAAACGGGTGTTCGCTTTTTTCCTTAAGTAATTTTAACCTTTGTCGGCGGAGCCACTTAATTATGGTTAACATAAGGATAATGGTGATCATTCTTCGGAAGTGAAAACATGCAACACAATAAAATCAGCCCGACAGAGGCTGAACACGTGGCGAAGGCAGTAGAGCAGGAAAACGAGCGCGCTTCTTATGAGGCGTTGATCGACTATGTTGTTCAAAGCGCACGGGATGCGCAGATGTTCTGCACAGGTGAATCTGTAGAGGCGGCGCGCGAGCATCTGTGCCAAACGATCCTCAGCTGACCGTCACGGTGTTTCAGTCGGCCTATATTGGTGTGTTAATTGGTATTGTTTCTATTTCTCCAGATCCGCTTCAAAGGATCTCATAAATGGCCTTGGTAATGCGCAGTATATAACGATCAAATTGATCGTTATACGTGCGCTTTGCTTTGGAGGGCTTTGTAGATGTGTTTGGCCCGTGCCTGCACTGCCTGTGGTTCTGGGTCGTTTTTCGACCAAACTTGCGCTGTGCCGTCCTATGGGTTCCTGATCTGTCATGGTGTGACAAAGACCCGGAGTCCCCTAGTGTGCGAGGCTCCTGACCGCCCGTAGATCTGGGCGAAAGCTTGCTTATCCATAAATAAGGCGCCCCGATATGGGACGCCTCGGAAGTGTGGCCAGCGTATTCTTGCCGATGAGTTTCTGACCTCAGATCTGTTCGACCTTTACCGACTCGCTAGTGACAAACGCGAGGTGGCCCTTGATCTCGGCGACGGCGTCGAGCGGAGCTTCATAGCTCCAGACGGCGTTTTCGGTCACTGAGGATTTGTTCACGATGGAATAGTAGCTGGCGTCGCCCTTGCCTGCGCAATGGCTGGTCTTGTCACTGCGGTCCAGGAAGGCGGTTGCGATGTCGCCGCGAGGAAAATAGATGACGGGCGCCAGATCGCCCTCGCTCAGCTCAAGCGCGTTGCTGCTCTCGCCGAGCACCGCGCCACCGGAGCGCACCACCCAGGTGCCTGCTGCCTTGCGAATTTGGATCTTTGTCATGGTCTTTTCCTTCACGTCGTTCGTCACGGATCAATATCGTCTTTGGTTGTAACACTGCGGTATCACAGCGGTGCCGTTGCGGCATCCAGCCAGCGTCGCGCCTCGGCTGTTACGTTGGGTCCAATCTTGTCGGCCACAGCCGCATGATAGGTGTTCAACCAGTCCCGCTCTGCCGTTGTGAGCATGTCTGCGACGATCAGTCGCCGGTCCAGCGGGGCGTAGGTCAGGGTGCGCCAGCTCAGCATCTCACGGTCTGCGTCAGCACTGTCCAGCTCAGGCGCTGGTTCTACCACCAACAGGTTTTCAATGCGAATACCAAAAGCGCCTTCGCGGTAATATCCCGGCTCATTTGAGAGGATCATGCCGGGGTCCAAGGGAACGGTGCCGGCGCGGCTGAGCCGTTGGGGGCCTTCGTGGACACTGAGGAAGGCACCGACCCCATGGCCAAGCCCGTGGTTGAAGTCCTGCCCGGCGAGCCAGAGCGGCATTCGGCCCACCGCCTCGATGTCACGACCGGCAAGCCCTTTGGGCCAGCGCAGCCGGGACATGGCAATCATGCCCTGAAGGACGCGGGTATAGGCCTCCCGGGCCTCTTGCGGTGGAGTCCCGATGGCGAGGGTGCGGGTGATGTCTGTGGTGCCGTCCAGATATTGACCGCCGCTGTCCAGCACCAGCAGATGGCCCTCCTCCAGTGTCGCGTTGCTGTCGTCGCTGACGCGGTAGTGGATGATGGCGCCGTTGGGGCCGGTGCCGGAGATGGTTTCAAAGCTGATGTCGCGCAGCTTGGGATCTTTGCGGCGGGTGGCTTCAAGGTGTTTGACCACATCGATTTCGGTGACTGTGCCGGGGGGCTGCGCATCCAGCCAGGCGAGGGTTTCGACCACTGCCGCCCCGTCGCGCAGATGAGCGGCGGCACTGCCCTCGATCTCGGCGGCACATTTGCGGGCCTTGGGCAGGGCGCAGGGATCACCGGCTGCGACCAGCGCCTCGCCGAGCTGATCTGCGACGATCTGGGGCAGGGTTGTCAGGTCCGCGGCGACGGCTGCATTCTGAGCCCGAGACAGGTCAGCCGCCGCCGGTAGAAAATTCTCGGGGGCCTGCACGGTCACATCCGGGCCGAGATGCGCGGCGACGTCGGCCAGCTTGTCTTTGTTCATGAACAGATCCACCCGCGCGTCGGCGTGCAGGATGGCAAAGCCGTGGGCGACCGGGTTGTGGGCGATATCACTGCCACGGATATTCAAGAGCCACATGATGCTGTCAGGCAGGGTGATCACGGCGGCGCTCTGACCGGCGTTGCGCATCCCCTCGGCGAGAGAGGCGATTTTGGCGACGGCAGTTGTACCTGCGTATTCAACAGGATGGGCGATGACGGGCTGCATGGGCGGGGCGGGTTGATCCGGCCAGATGCGGTCAACCAGATTGTCACATTGGACGAAGTCAAAACCATGGTGGTCCAGTGACGCTGTTAGCGTCTTGATCTGACTTGCCGAATGTAGCCAGGGGTCATAGCCGATGCGTCCGCCCTCCGGGAGCTGTTCTTTCAGCCAGTCGGCGAGCTGCACCTCCGGCCAATGTACCGGGGTGTAGACCTCTGCGACCTGCTGTTTCACCTGCGTGCGATAACGCCCGTCAATGAAGACACCTGCGATGTCGCGCAACACGGCGCAGAAGCCTGCCGAACCGGTGAAGCCGGTGAGCCAGGCCAGACGCTCATCGCCGGGGGCGACATATTCGCCCTGATGGGCATCGGCGCGGGGCACCAGAAAGCCGTCCAGCGCCTCCTGTTGCATCTCTGCGCGCAGCGCGTTGAGCCGGGGCGGGCCTTGGTCCGGGCGGGTCGCTACGTCAAAGGTCTGGAACATCGGTTCCCTCCATCTGTTTCGGGTGGTCCGCGACGGTCGGTCAGGGCGCAGCGGTCGGCCCTTCTGGGAGGGGGTTGCGCGACGTCGGCAGGAACAAGGAAATGGCGCGGCAGTCATGGCGCGCTCTGTCGCGAACACTTGTTCCAAATCCGGCGGCTTCCCGCAACCCCTGTAACACAAAGCCCCGCACCGAAGCGGCGCGGGGCTTTGATCAGAGCGGTGCGGCTGAGGTGCTCAGCTCGCGCGTTTGATGCCCATGACGCGGGCACGGGCGCGCGGGTCGCTGTCAAACAGGGCGGCCAGCTGTTCGGTCATGGCGCCTGCCAGCTGTTCGACATCGGTGATGGTGACGGCGCGATCATAGTAGCGGGTCACGTCATGGCCGATGCCGATGGCCAGCAGTTCGACCTGTTTGCGCCGCTCCACCATGGCGATCACATCACGCAGGTGTTTTTCCAGATAGTTGGCCGGGTTCACCGAAAGCGTGCTGTCATCCACCGGTGCACCATCGGAAATCACCATCAGGATTTTGCGTGCCTCTTGCCGCGCGATCATGCGGCGGTGCGCCCATTCCAGCGCCTCGCCATCGATGTTTTCCTTCAGGAGGCCCTCTTTCATCATCAGACCCAGATTGGTGCGTGTCCGCCGCATTGGGGCGTCAGCACGTTTGTAGATGATGTGGCGCAGATCATTCAGGCGACCGGGCAGTTGTGGGCGACCGTCGTTCAGCCAGGCCTCGCGGGCCAGGCCACCTTTCCAGGCGCGGGTGGTAAAGCCGAGGATTTCGACCTTCACGTTGCAGCGTTCCAGCGTGCGGGCCAGAACATCGGCGCAGATCGCGGCGATAGAGATCGGGCGACCCCGCATGGAGCCGGAGTTATCCAGGAGGAGCGTCACCACAGTGTCGCGGAATTCGGTGTCTTTTTCGCGTTTGAACGACAGCGGCGTGGTGGGGTTGGCAACCACACGGGCCAGACGACCGGCATCCAGAATGCCCTCCTCAAGGTCAAACTCCCAGGAGCGGTTCTGCTGTGCCTGAAGGCGGCGCTGCAACTTGTTGGCCAGCCGCGAGACGGCGCCTTTCAGCGGTTCCAGCTGTTGATCAAGATAGGCACGCAGCCGTTCCAGTTCGGCGGGCTCGGCGAGGTCTTCGGCGGCGATTTCCTCGTCATGGGCATCATTGAAGACCTTATAGTCGGGATCAGCTTCCGACACGGCAGGCGGCGGTGGCGGATCCAGTGGAGCCTCGCCATCGGGCATTTCGGTGTCTTCGGCGAATTCATCATCCGCCATTTCGTCCATGGAGACCTGCGCCTGACTTTCGTCCTGCTGCTGTTCCTGAGCCTGCTCGGGGTTGGCGTCGGCTTCTTCCTCGTCGGAGCCGTCCTGACCGTTGCTGTCGGGGTCCTGCTGCTCCTCAGCATCCTCTTCAGCGTCGTTTTCCTGCTCATCGTCGAGCTGGTCCGGGTCCTCACCCAGCTGATCACCATAGCCCAGATCGGTGATGACCTGACGGGCGAATTTGGCAAAAGTGGCCTGATCTTCGATGGTGTCATCAAGGTTGGCCAGTGTCTCACCAGCCTGCTGTTCGATGAAGCCGCGCCAGAGTTCCATCACATTGGCGGCGGCCTCTGGCATCGGGCGACCGGTGGCGAGATGACGGATCAGGTAGCCGGCCGAGACGGCCAGCGGGGCCTCGGTTGCGGATTTGATCTGGTCATAGCCTTTGCGCAGGGCCTCGTTCTGGATCTTGACGTCAATGTTGGAGGCGGTGCCGGGCATGTGCCGCGCGCCCATCGCCTCGCAGCGGGCAGATTCCAACGCCTCATAGAGATCCCGCGCCATGTCGCCGGGGGGGGCATAGCGGGCATGGGTGGCGGTGTCGTGAAATTTGTGGCGCAGCGCCAGCGCATCGGCGGTGCCACGGGCCAGCAGCACCTCTTCGCGGCTCATCCGACGGGAGACCTGCGGCAGCCGCATGCTGTCCCCGGACATTCCAGCCGGGTCAACGGAATAGGACACGTTCAATTCCGGGTCGTTGGCCATGACCTTGGTGGCTTCGGCCAGCGCCTTCTTGAACGGATCGGCGGGGTTATCGTTGGGCTTTTTAGCCATTGAACGCACTCCAGATCGACACCGTCAGGAAAAAAAGGGCGCATTCCCAACGCAGCCGTATCAAATGACTGTGTTGACTGCCCGTCATGGCTGACGGATCAGTCTTCTTCCAACCAGTTTTGTCAAACAACCAGATTGCGTAAAGCGCGACCCAAATGGCTGCTATGACAAAAAAAGGCGTCACCCCAGGCTCACGCTCGCAGCGCTCTCCGGCAGCTCTTCGTCGAAACAACGCTGGTAGAACTCGGCGACGGTCTGGCGCTCCAGCTCGTCGCATTTGTTCAGGAACGACAGGCGGAAGGCATAGCCCACATCGCGGAAAATCTCGACGTTCTGTGCCCAGTTGATGACGGTCCGGGGCGACATAACTGTGGAGAGGTCGCCGTTCATAAAGGCGGTCCGGGTGAGGTCGGCGACAGTCACCATCTGGGAGATGGTTTTGCGGCCTTCTGCGGTGTTGTAATGCGGCGCTTTGGACAGCACGATGGCCGCCTCGGCATCATGGCTGAGGTAGTTCAGCGTCGCCACCAGCGACCAGCGGTCCATCTGGGCCTGGTTGATCTGCTGGGTGCCGTGATAGAGCCCGGTGGTGTCCCCAAGGCCAACGGTGTTGGCGGTGGCAAACAGGCGGAAGTAGGGGTTCGGCGTGATGATCTCGTTCTGATCCAGAAGGGTCAGCTTGCCGTCATGTTCCAGCACGCGCTGGATCACAAACATCACGTCGGCGCGGCCGGCGTCATATTCGTCGAACACAATCGCAACCGGGTTACGCAGCGCCCAGGGCAGGATGCCTTCGTGGAATTCGGTGACCTGCTTGCCGTCGCGCAGTTTGATCGCGTCCTTGCCGATCAGGTCGATCCGGGAGATGTGGCTGTCGAGGTTCACACGCACGGAAGGCCAGTTCAGGCGCGCCGCGACCTGTTCGATATGGGTCGATTTACCGGTGCCGTGGTACCCTTGGATCATCACGCGGCGGTTGTGGCTGAACCCTGCAAGAATGGCCAATGTGGTCTCGGGATCGAATTTATAGGTGGGGTCCAGAGCCGGAACCCGGTCAGAGCCTTCGGCGAAGCCCTTGACGGTCATATCCGTATCAATTCCGAACACATCGCGCACCGAAAAGGTCTCGGTGGGTTTCGCATTCATATCCAGCAAACCGTCGGTCATCGCAGTCGATCCTTATCCTCATCCGCGCAGCGTCCGTTGGCTGCGGGCAATCCGCTGGATTGGTGCCCGATCTTGTCTGCAATCGCAAGGGGCCATGGCCGGGTTTGACCAGCTGTCGTGACGTTTGGATCAAAACTGGCCTTATGGGGGCTGTCCCCGCCAGTGGATGCGCTATCCTTCATCCTCTTAACAAGTGTTTTTTCCGGGATGGCTGCGGCGTGACCGGAAGCGTCAGGAAACGCATAGCGGGGTTGCGTCTGTCGGCGGTCTGTGGCGCCTTTGAGGGCAAATGAACCCTGTACAACAGGGGGCAAAGCCGATATCAGCGCGCACTTGGATGATGCCATCCGCGTTCCTGCGCAGTCGGGGACATTCCCGATATCGGCGTGCCCTCTGGCGGCGCGCCCCGCAGCAAGCGAAATGAAATCTTGAAAACAGCACTCGAACAAGCGCTTCAGGCGCGCGGCTACGAGCATTTGACACCCGTGCAAGAGGCCGTCACCGCAGCCGAGCTGGATCAGTCCGACCTTCTGGTGTCGGCACAGACCGGATCCGGCAAAACCGTAGGCTTTGGCCTGGCGATGGCGCCCACATTGTTGGGCGACGCCGAGAAACTGGACCGTGCCGATCTGCCGCTGGCGCTGGTCATTGCGCCGACGCGCGAACTGGCGTTGCAGGTGAAACGCGAACTGGGCTGGCTCTATGCCGAGGCCGGCGCGCATGTGGTCTCCACCGTTGGTGGTATGGATATGCGCGATGAACGGCGCGCGTTGGAACGTGGCGCCCATATTGTTGTGGCAACGCCCGGTCGCCTGCGCGATCACATCATGCGTGGTTCTATCAACCTGTCGCAGGTCCGCGCCGTGGTGCTGGACGAAGCTGATGAGATGCTGGATCTGGGCTTCCGCGAGGATCTGGAGTTCATTCTGGGCGAATCCCCGGAAGACCGCCGCACCCTGATGTTCTCGGCAACTGTGCCGACTGGTATTGCGCGTCTGGCTGAGACCTATCTCAAGGATCATCAGCGGATCAAAACCGTGGCGGAAGCCTCGCAGCACGCGGATATTGAATATCAGATGCTGGCCGTGGCGCAGCGGGATGTTGAGAACGCGGTGATTAACGTGCTGCGTTTCCACGAGTCGCCCAATGCGATTGTGTTCTGCAACACCCGTGCGGTGGTGAACCGGATGACCACGCGGCTGAGCAATCGCGGATTTTCCGTGGTTGCCCTGTCCGGCGAGCTGTCTCAGGCGGAGCGCAGCAACGCGCTGCAGTCTCTACGGGACGGGCGCGCGCGGGTTTGTGTGGCAACAGATGTTGCGGCGCGCGGTATCGATCTGCCGAAACTGGATCTGGTGATTCATGCGGATCTGCCGTCCAGCCATGAGACGCTGTTGCACCGCTCTGGCCGGACCGGTCGTGCCGGGCGTCAGGGTGTGTCGGCGTTGATTGTACCGCCAAAGGCCAAGGGCAAGGCCCTGCGCCTGCTGCGGTCTGCCAAGATCACTGCCGAAACCAGCCCGGCGCCCAGTGCCGATGATGTCCGGACCCGCGACTTTGAGCGCCTTCTGGGTGACAAGGCCTGGAGTGAACCGGTCAGCGAAAACGAGACCGCCCCGGTTGCGGAACTGGTCGAGCGGTTCTCGCCCGAGCAGCTGGCGGTCGCCTATCTGCGTCTGTTCCACGATCGCCACAGCGCCCCCGAGGAGCTGAGCGATCCGCAGCACGACAAGCGCGAGCGTGAAGAGCGTGCGCCCTTTGGTCCCTCTGTGTGGTTTGCGGTCAGCGGTGGCCGCAAGGCCGGTGCTGAACCACGTCGGCTGCTGCCAGCGCTATGCAATGCCGGTGGTCTGACCAAGGATGATATCGGAGCGATCCGGGTTCAGTTTGATCAAAGCTACGTGGAAGTGCGCGAAAGCAGCGCCGAAAGCTTCTGGGGCGCGGTGAAACACGACGGTCTGGAAGAGGGGGCAAATGTCACCCGTCTGGACAAGGCACCGGATCTGCCCAAATCGCCACGCCCACAGGGCCGTGATGGTGGTGGTTTCCGCGATGACAAACGCGGCCACCGTGGACAGGATCGCGGAGATCGCGGCGGTGAACGCGGTGAGCGCAAACCCTATGGCGATAAGCCCCGTTCTGACAAACCGCGCGGCGACAAACCGTCTTACAGTGATAAGCCACGTGGCGAAAAGTCATATGGTGACAAGCCGCGTGCCAGCAAACCCTATGGGGATAAACCGCGTGGCGACAAACCTGCCTATGGCGACAAGCCGCGTTTCGATAAACCCAAACGCACGGGTGAGGGCGGTAAGGCCACGGTGACCGCGCGCGGATCATCGGACCGGGGGGCAACGCCGTCGGCGCCTGCCAAACCTGCGGTTCCGGGCAAGCCCAAGGGTGATTGGTCCAATCCGGGGAAATCCGGTCGCAAGGGGCCACCACCGCCGAAGGGCAAGCCCAACAGCAAGAAAAACAAGGCCCGTGCAGTCGTTTCCGGGAAACCCGGCGGCAGCGCACGGCCTCAGCGCAAGGGCAGCTGAGCCGCCCTATCATTGCAAAAAGAAGAAGCCACGGCGCCAAGGTGCCGTGGCTTTTTTGGTTTTCATGTGGCGCGTCGAGCGGATCGGTCGGTTACCCGCCTGCTGATCCCCGGTGTAAGCGGATTTCGGCAATCATGGCCCGTCCGATGTCAGAGATCGCCTGATTGCGCCGAGAGAAATCCGCATCGGTTTCGGTGATATAGATTGCCGCAAGATATTCGTGGCCCTGCGGATCCCGTAGAAACGCGATGATCCCACGAGAGCCATGGCCGCCGGCGCCGGTTTTATCGCCGATGGTCCAGCGCTCGGGCAGATGGGCGCGGATCAGATCATCGGCGAGCTGATCTCGCTGCATCCAATCGGCCAGTTGCGCGGATGAGGATCCGCTGAGCATTGTCCCCGATAGCGCTGCATGCAAACTGGATAGCACGCTGCGCGGGGTCGCAGTGTCACGGGGGTCGCCCGGCGTGGCGCTGTTGAGGTCGGTTTCCCAACGGTCCAGACGGGTGATCAAATCGCCGCTGGTCTGCATATACTCGGTGAACCCCTCCGGCCCGCCAATCCGCTCCAGAATCAGGTTTGCAGCGGTGTTGTCACTACGGGTGATTGCGGCGTCGCACAGCTGGGCAAGGCTGCGCGTGGTGCCAATGTAGCGCTCGGTCACCGGTGAATGGCTCACCAGATCCTTACGGCGTATCTCGACCTGGGCAGTGAGATCTTCTGTGCCCCGATCAACCTGCGACAGGATCGCGGCGCAAAGTAGCGGTTTGAATGTGCTGTTGAGTGGGAACCGGTCATCCGCATTATGGGTGATTTCCCAGCCAGTGGCTGGGTGGACCAGCAACACCCCCAGCCGTGCGTCAAGCGCCTGCTCCCAATTGCGGATGGTCTCGGCAAGGTCTGAGGCGAGCGCCTGAGTTGACAGGAGTGTCACACAGGCAAGGGCGCTGACGGCGTGGCGGATCTGTCGGTGAAACGGAAACATGGTGTTTTGCCTTCTATGCTCGATAAATAATCTGGTTTGTCTGGGCTGGGGGTGTGAAATATCTGCCCTGCATAATTTGCCAGTAGATTTGACCTGTAGATTTGACCTGTATGAAGGCCCGACTGGCTGTCGCGGACCGGGTTTGCACGCGGTTGTTCAATGCCGCGCATGAAGCCAGTCCCGTAACCGATGTTCAACGGGCGCCCGGCGGATCGGCGAAAACCTGCGGGAGGCGGCGCAGAGGACAAAGAAAAAGCGCCGCTTGCGCGACGCTCTCTGACTTTTTCGAAACGGCAAAGACGCCGGTTGGTGGAAGCGGCTTACTTGAAGCTGCGGCTGTCCTTGATCTGATCCCAGGCCCAGACCACCTCTTGCAGCTGTTCTTCCTGGCTGCGGTCGCCACCGTTCATGTCGGGGTGTAGCACTTTGATCAGCTTCTTATAGGCCTTGCGGATGTCGGCCTTGCTCCAGTCGTCCTTGGCCTCCAGCACCTCAAGCGCGCGACGCTCGGTCGGCGGCAGGCGGCGCCCGGCAGGGGCGGAGCGGCCCGGATTGCGGGTGGCGTTCTGACCCAGCACCTGATGCGGATCCTCAATGCCGAGCCGCGCCCAGGCCCGCGCCTCTGGATCGCCCATGGGTTTGGTCTGGCGTTCCCAGACCTTGTCCTTGGACTGCTGGGCGTTCAACTCAGCCTCTGTGGTGCCTTCAAAGAAGTTCCACTTGTTGTTGTATTCGCGTACGTGCTCCTGGCAGAACCAGAAGAAATCATCCAGCACATCGGGGGCCTTGGGCGCGCGGAATTTGCCGGGCTCATTGCAGCCTTCCTTGTCGCAAACGCGTTGGGAGGTCTCGGACGCGCCGGTGGCGGCCCGCCGCCCGCGGGGGTTCTTTTTCTTCGCTGACCGGATGGACATATCGAAACCAAAGGGATCTGACTTGGTCATGGGGCGCACCTTCTAGACGCAACTGTTCGACTCGGAGGCAGCAGTTTAGTCTAAGGGGCGGCAGATTGAAGGGGGCTGGGAAAATTAATACGGGGATTTTTATGCAGGACACAGCAGAATGAGCATTCGTGATGAGATTGAGGCGCGCCTGCGTGCAGAATTCGCGCCCGACGCACTGCGGGTTGAGGATGAGAGCGATCAACACATTGGCCACGCGGGCCACGACGGGCGCGGCGAGAGCCATTTCAACGTGCATATCCGGGCCGCGGCCTTTGCGGATATGACCCGCGTCGGGCAGCATCGTGCGGTGCATAGGGCGCTCGGCGATATCGTGCCCCGGATCCACGCGCTGGCGCTGGATATCGGCGCCTAGCGCGGCAGGTCAGGCAAAGCCCCGCCTATGTGCCCTTGCGGCAACGTCGGCAGGGAATTCCGGTAAGGGGCTGGTCAGCCCCCTGCCGGATCCTTGGAGGGTTCTTGCGCCTTCGTCAGCTTTGGCTCGGCTTTTGGTGCGGGCTTGGCCGCTGCATCTTTCGGCGTCGCGGCGAGGGTGGCACGGGCCTTCAGGGCGGCAGTGACGCCGGACACCGGGCTCAGTTCTTCAACACCGTCGTCGGCCATCATCGCACGTGCGCCGCGACCGGGAACGGCGATGGCGCCCGCGGGGGCCTCCGGATCACCGGCAATGGCGGTGGGCGGTGCAATTGCGGTGGTGGTCGCCGGACCAAGGGTCGGCACCGTGGCGGTCTCCGGGCGGGTGGCAGCCGGGGGCGCAGCGGTCGCAGATGCGGCATCGCTGTTGTCTTCGGTGATGGCATCTGCGGCGTCGCCGTGCTGGCTGGTTGCCGGGCCTGTGGCGTGAGCGGCGATTTGGGCGCTGATCTGTGCTGCCAGCTGGGCGACGGCGGTGGACTGCGCGTCCTCAGCCGCTGCTGGCCGCGCGCGGCGGAAAATCAGCACATTGCGCCAGTTGGTTGTCGAGCCGGTCAGCCCGCTGCGTTCTTCTGATGGCAGAAGCTCCGCGCGCTGATACTCCCAGCCCTCTGCCGCCATCTCATTGAGAAGAATATCGATGGAATTGGCGAACCGGGCTTCGGCAGTTTTGACCCCCTTGGCCTTGGTGCCCTTGGCGGGGGCGGGAACAACCTTGTACTCAAAAGCTTGCATAAACGTCTCCTGTGTCGGCGGCAGGTTTAGCGCAAGCGTGCGGGGGGTCAAGCGTCCGCGTTCCCCATGGGCGGGGACCTGTCGATAAGAAATCGATCTGCAGTATAACCAAATTATACCGCGCAATTCCAGTTTGATGGCGGTGGTTGCCCTGTGGTGTCACCGCGAAGCGATCAGGGGCGGGTGAATTGCACCCTGAACAGGGAACAAAAAAAAGGGCGCCACCGGGGCGCCCTTTGTCTGATCTGTAATTGGATCTGATCTGCAACCAGCAGACTGCGCTCACTCGCCCAGTTTCTTGGCCACCAGCTCATTCACGGCCTTGGGGTTGGCCTTACCACCGGTGGCTTTCATCACCTGACCTACGAACCAGCCTGCGAGTTTGGGGTTCACCTTGGCTTTTTCGACCTGCGCGGGGTTGGCCGCGATGATCTCGTCCAGTGCGGCCTCGATGGCGCCAGTATCTGTCACCTGCTTCATGCCGCGTTCTTCGACGATCTGGGCCGGGTCGCCACCTTCGGTGTAGACGATCTCAAACAGATCCTTGGCGATCTTACCCGAGATGGCGTCCGAAGAAATCAGGTCGATGATGCCGCCGAGCTGCGCCGGGGAGACCGGGCTGTCGGTGATCTGTTTGTCCTCGTCCTTCTTCAGGCGGCCGAAGAGTTCGTTGATCACCCAGTTGGCGGCCAGCTTGCCGCTGCGGCCCTTGGCGGTTTGCTCAAAGAAGGTGGCCGATTCCACGTCGGCGGTCAGCACCGATGCGTCATAATCAGAGAGGCCGAAATCCTTGATAAAGCGTGCCTTTTTCTCGTCCGGCAGTTCCGGCAGGTTGGCGGCGATATCATCCACCCAGGCTTGTTCGATTTCCAGCGGCAAGAGGTCGGGATCAGGGAAGTAGCGGTAGTCATGCGCTTCTTCCTTGGAGCGCATGGAGCGGGTCTCGCCCTTGTCCGGATCATAAAGCCGGGTTTCCTGATCAATGGTGCCGCCCGCCTCGATGATGGCGATCTGGCGGCGGGCCTCGACGTCGATGGCCTGCTGGATGAAGCGCATGGAGTTCATGTTCTTGATCTCGCAGCGGGTGCCGAGATGCGAGAAATCCTGCGTTTCCTGATACTTCTCATACTGGCCCGGACGGCAGACCGAGACGTTCACGTCGGCGCGCAGGTTGCCGTTCTGCATGTTGCCGTCACAGGTGCCCAGATACTGCATGATCTGGCGCAGCTTGGCGATATAGGCAGCGGCTTCTTCGGGGCCGCGGATATCGGGGCGGGAGACGATTTCCATCAGGCAGACGCCGGTGCGGTTCAGGTCGACAAAGGACATGTTGGGATCCATGTCGTGGATCGACTTGCCCGCGTCCTGCTCCATGTGGATACGCTCCACACGCACGTTGCGCGCGGTGCCGTCACCCAGTTCCACCAGCACTTCGCCTTCGCCCACGATGGGGTGATAGAGCTGGGAAATCTGATAGCCCTGCGGCAGGTCGGGGTAGAAGTAGTTTTTGCGGTCAAAGGCCGACCAGAGGTTGATATCGGCCTTCAGGCCCAGACCCGTGCGCACGGCCTGTTCAACGCAATAGTCGTTGATCACCGGCAGCATGCCGGGCATCGCCGCGTCCACGAAGGCCACGTTGGAGTTCGGCTCAGCGCCGAATTTGGTGGAGGCGCCGGAGAACAGCTTGGCGTTGGAGCTGACCTGGGCATGCACCTCCATGCCGATGACCAGTTCCCAGTCATGCTTGGCGCCCGCGATCACTTTGGGCTTGGGGAGTTCATATGTCAGGTCGAGCATGGTTTTCCGCCGTATCCGAATGTCTATAGTTGGCAAGCGTTCTAGGCGTCTGCGCGGGCAGGGGCAAGACTAGTCCTCTAACTATGGAACTATTTGTGTCCCTAACTGAGCACCTATTTGCGCAGTGACACTCAGGTCAGGCGCGGCCCTTGGCCAGGGGTGAAACATTCCCTTGGCGGGGTCTTCCGGCAAGGATAAGAAAGACCTCCGAGAGTAAGAAGGAGCCGCCGCCTTGGACACATCCGCCCGCATCAGCCAGACCATTGCCACGGAAATCGGGGCCGCCGCCAAACAGGTGAGTGCCGCCGTTGTGCTGCTGGACGAAGGCGCCACCGTACCCTTTGTCGCGCGCTACCGGAAGGAAGCAACAGGCGGCCTGGATGATACCCAGCTGCGCAGGCTGGCGGAGCGGCTGGAGTATCTGCGCGAGCTGGAAAAGCGGCGGGCGGCGATCCTTGAATCCGTGAAATCGCAGGATAAGCTGACCGATGCGCTGGCGACCTCAATCGCCAAGGCAGAGACTAAGGCGCAGCTGGAAGATATCTATCTGCCGTACAAACCCAAGCGGCGCACCAAAGCGATGATTGCCCGCGAATACGGGCTGGAGCCGCTGGCCGACGCCATTCTGGCCGACCGTACCGCCGATCCAGAGGCTCTGGCGCTGGGCTACATCACTGAGGCCGTGGCTACGGCGAAGGACGCGTTGAACGGCGCGCGGGACATCCTGACCGAACGGCTGACGGAGAGCGCCGCTCTTCTGGGCCGGTTGCGAATGTTTCTGCAGAAAGAGGCGGTGGTCACCGCGAAGGTTATCGAAGGGAAGGAACAGGAGGGCGCCAAGTTCTCGGACTATTTCCAGCATACCGAGCGTTGGGCGGATGTGCCCTCGCACCGGGCGCTGGCGATGCTGCGCGGCTCAAACGAGGGCGTGCTGACGCTGGACGTGGGACCGGAGCCGGAAGAGGGTGTTGCCCGGGCCGAAGCCATGGTGGCCGCAGAATTGGGCGCGGGCGGCAACGCACCGGGGGATATCTGGCTGCGGAAGGTTGCGGGCTGGACCTGGCGGGTGAAGCTGTCGTTGTCGATGATGCTGGAACTGATGGGTGATTTGCGCGGCCGGGCGCAGGAGGATGCAATTCAGGTGTTTGCACGCAACCTCAAGGACCTGCTGTTTGCAGCGCCAGCCGGTGCGCGGCCGACTCTCGGGCTGGATCCGGGCATTCGCACCGGCGTCAAGGCGGCGGTGGTTGACGCAACCGGGAAACTGGTGGCCACAGAGACGCTGTACCCGTTTCAGCCGAAGAACGACCTGCGTGGCGCGCAGGTGTCAATTGTGAAGCTGATCGCCGAACACGGCGTGGAGCTGATCGCCATCGGCAACGGCACCGCCAGCCGGGAAACCGAACGGATGGTGGCAGAGGTGCTGAAACATCTGCCCGCCAAGGTGAAAGCGCCGACCAAAGTGGTTGTCTCCGAGGCGGGTGCCTCGGTTTATTCCGCCTCCGAACTGGCGGCGCGGGAGTTTCCGGATCTGGACGTGAGCTTGCGCGGGGCGGTGTCGATCGCCCGGCGTCTGCAGGATCCGCTGGCAGAACTGGTGAAGATCGAACCGAAGAGCATTGGCGTCGGCCAGTACCAGCATGATGTGGACCAGCACAAACTGTCGAAATCACTGGAAGCGGTGATTGAGGATGTGGTGAACGCGGTCGGAGTGGATCTCAACATGGCGTCGGCGCCGCTGCTCTCTCATGTGTCGGGTCTTGGCCCCGGTCTGGCGGAGGCGATTGTGGCGCATCGCGACACGAACGGGGCGTTTGCCTCGCGCAAGGAGCTGCTGAAGGTGGCGCGGCTCGGCCCCAAGGCGTTTGAACAATGCGCCGGTTTCCTGCGCATCCGTGAGGGGAAGGAGCCGTTGGATGCCTCCTCGGTTCATCCCGAAAGCTATGATGTGGCCCGCAAGATCGTGGCGGCCTGCGGGCGCGATATCCGCCAGATCATGGGCGACGGGTCTGCGCTGAAATCCCTGCGAGCGGAGGAGTTTGTGGGCGACGAGGTCGGACTGCCGACGGTGCGCGACATTTTCGAGGAGTTGGAAAAGCCGGGCCGCGATCCGCGCCCGTCCTTTGTGACGGCGTCCTTCAAGGACGGAGTGGAGACGATCACCGACCTGAAGCCGGGGATGGTGCTGGAGGGCACGGTGACCAATGTCGCGGCTTTTGGCGCCTTTGTGGATATTGGCGTGCATCAGGACGGTCTGGTGCATGTGAGCCAGCTGGCCGACAGGTTTGTGAAAGACCCGCATGAGGTGGTGAAAACCGGTCAGGTGGTCAAGGTCACGGTCACCGAGGTGGATGTGCCGCGTAAGCGGATCGCGCTGACCATGAAGAAGGACGGCGGGGCCTCTGCCAAAGAAGAGCGCACTGCGCGCGGGCCGGCCAAGGGGGCAGCCACGCGACAGGGTGGCAAGCCTGCCTCAGGTCGTGGCAAGGGCACAGGTCAAAACGCGCGTCAAAACTCTGGCCAGAACAGAGGTCAAAATACGGGTCAAAGTACTGGCGCGCTGGGGGCCGCCCTGATGGATGCCTTCAAGAAGCGATAACAGAGCACGGGATCGAGTATGAGGCCAGCGCAGGCGCGTGAAGCGCCTGTCCTAGTTTGAGGTGACCCGCAGACCCTTGGCGGAGAATTCCACCCGCTGGCCAGCTTCGATTTCGTGGCGGAACAGTTTCGCGATAAAGGCCAGCGCATCCTTGCGCCCATGATCGGCAAAGCGGCGCGGTGAGGCGATGCGCAGGTTGTTGTCGAACCGCTGTGCGGCGTGGGCCCAGATCAGGGGATGGATTTCGCGCAGATGGTCGCGGATCAGCCACTCCGCCGCCTCCACGATTTCAGCGCGCTGCGGGGTGCCCTTGGCGGCGGTTTCCTCGCTATAGCGCAGGGCCACGGCGCAATAGGAGGCAAGAAGGTTGATCATCTCCTGATCCGGGCGGCGGGCCACGATATCGCGCAGACCATCCATGAAGAAATCGATATCGACACGGGCGCAGGCCTCCGGGTCCAGTGCGATGGCATCGAAATAGACCCAGGCATAGGCGCCGTGGCCCCATGTGGCCTCAGTGCGGGCGGCCGTACGGCGGGCCTCCAGTTCGAGTGCGGTATAGTCGCCGAACCAGCGCGGCAGCATATGGGTGCCCAGACTGCGCATGTGGCGGTGATTGTCGGGATCAAGATCAATCAGGGCTGCAAAATCATCGGCGACCTGCGTGGTGCCGGCAGAGCGTTGCCCGGCCAGAAGGGCGGTTTTGGCGGCGGCAATGAAGGGGCTGTTGAGCGCAATGCCGTCCAGCGGGTGCAACAGAGCGGCGGCCCGGTCGAAATGAGCCGCACAGCGCTGACCGTTCGCGACGGTGATCGCTAAGACATCGGAATAGCCCCGCCAGATCCATGCCACATCAATATGGGCAAGGGCCACCAAGGTGCGCAGATAAGGATCGTCGCGATGCTCGACGCACATGGCCTCCAGCCCCATGACCCCTTCGATCATCTTGCGCCGGTCTGCTGCGTGGCCAAGGCTCAGCGCGTGTTCGACGGCATTGACCACATCGCTGCGGGCGCCATGGGCCAGCAGTTCGGCGACGGGAAGGCCATGTGGCGTGTTGCGTCGCGCCTTATCCGCCTCTGCGATCCGGGAGGAGAGGTCCCCCCAGCGATCCTGGCGGGCGAGAAATTGCCCCTGATCCTGTAGCGCGGCACAGTCGCTGCCGGAGTGCGCGGGATCGCAAATTGGCACGATCAGCTGCTCAGTTGATTGCCCGACAGGGCTGCCATGGCAATGCCGCTTGGATGCGCTGTCGTGAACCGTCGTTGGCTTTGCTAAGGGCACGGGGTGCCCGTTTGCGGTCTGGACTGTCGTTGCGCGCCCGTCGCCGGGTAGAAATGTCGCAAAAACCTGTTTGATAAGATCGCGCGCTGGGGTGTTTTTGTTGAGCATATCTATGTCCGCGTGCTGGCAGCTTAAATCACTGGAAACAAACTGACCCGGCTTTGGGGCGCAATCATGGCGGGAGCGCGCCATTGCAGAGAACGATTGGGATATTCCAGTGGCAGGTTAACGGGCGTTAAGAATTGAGTTGGCAGCGGGGCCGCCGCTCAGAACGCTAGAAAATCTGGAAATGATGTCGCTCAACCCGAAGACCGGCTGCGCTCAGCGCCTGCTCAAAACCTTGGTGGGGTGGCAGGCAATCCGGCGGAATACGCAGGCGTTTGCCATTGTCCGTGTGAACCGTGGCGCGATGGGAGAAATCCCATCGCCTGTCGAGCCTGATGTGGCTGATCCGACCCAAAGGGATATCTGTGCTGCCGGAAGTGGCGTTGCGCCAGCTGAGGCCCTCGTTGTCCAGCGCCAGCACAGCGGTCGGGTTGCGCCATAGATCCCACAGGCCGGGGAGCAGGGGCAGTGCCAGAACCACAGTGATCCAGACGGCTGCGGAGACATAAAGGGATATGGTCAGGATACCGGCGGCCCATAGGGCAAGCGCCATGACAAGGTGTGGTGTGCGGGCGGCCCGGCTGTAGCGATAGACCGCTGGGGAGGCGTCGCCGTCAGGCATCTGCCACGCCTATGGCGACATGGTGGTGGTAGAAATCAGGCCGCCAGCAGAGCGGCACAATTTCAGGACCTGTCGAGGTGAACGGGCAGCCTGGCCGCCCGTTCTTTATGCGTATGGCAGGCGTCACCCCTGCAGGATCCGGCTGACCATTTCATGGGTGTCACGGCTCAGCCCCTCTGTCGCGAGAATGCGTTCCAGCTCAACCCGGATCAACGCCTGTCGGGCACTGTCGTAGCGTTTCCAGGTCTGGAAGGCCGCGCACATCCGCGCGGTGGTCTGCGGGTTGAGGCTGTCCAGCGCGATCAGATTTTCGGCCAGCAACTGATAGCCCGCGCCGCTGGCATGGTGGAAGCCCGCGTGATTGCCTGCGAGCGCGCCCATGACGGCGCGGAAGCGGTTGGGGTTCTTCATGTCAAACAGGGTATGACGGGTCAGATCCATCGCGACCTTCGCCGCTGCGTCCGGGGCCGCACAGGCCACCTGCAGCGCGAACCATTTGTCCATCACCAGACGGTCATTCTGCCATTGGTCGAAGAAGGCCTGGCTTTGCTTCTCACCATTCTCCGCCTTCATCAGTGCGGCCAGCGCCGCATATTGCTGGGTCATATTGTCGGCGGCCTGATACTGGCGTGCGGCCTGTTCGCCGCCATCAAGCCGGGTCAGCAGGGACAGTATACGACCGTTCAGCGCCCGCAGACCGGCACCATTGGCATCGGGCTGGTATGGGCCATCAACGGTGGTCGCCGCATACAGCCGGGGCAGGCTGATTTCCAACTGCTGGGCCAGGGTCTGGGCGAAAGTTTCTGCCGCGTCGTAAATCTTCTGCGGATCGGGGGTGACACCCCGGTCGTGCAGAGTTTGGGCGATCTCGGACTGGCTGGGGGGCGATAGCACCAGCGCGCGGAAGGCCGGATCAAGCGTATCATCGCGCACCAGTTTTTCCAGCGCATCAAGATAAGCGCCGTCGGGCGCGGCACCCTCGGTCACCATGGTGACGCGGGTTTCGGTGGCCAGCGCATTGCCCGCCTCCCAGCGGTTGAAGGGATCGGTGTCATGCGCCAGCAGGAAGGCGCGCTCTGCGTTTGTGGTCTTGCGCTCCAGGATCACTGGGGCCGAAAACTCGCGCAGGATGGAGGGCACCGGTTTCGAGGCGAGGCCGTCAAAGGTGAAGCTCTGCTTGGCTTCGGTCAGCTCCAGCACTTCTGTGGCGCGCAGCTCATCGCCGTTGGCAGCGAGCAGCCCCACCGCGAGGGGAATGACACGAGGGGCCTTGTCAGGCTGACCGGGGGTGGGTGGCGTCGATTGCTCAAAGGTGAGGGTATAGCTGCCGTCAGCAAAATCCTCAGAGACCTGCACCCGCGGGGTGCCCGCCTGACTGTACCAGAGTTTGAACTGGCTCAGATCGCGCCCGGTGGCGTCTTCAAACACCCTCAACCAGTCCTCAATGGTGCAGGCCTGACCGTCGTGCCGATCAAAGTAGAGATCCAGCGCCTTGTCGTAGTTGTCGTCGCCCACCAGTCGCTTGAGCATGCCAATCACTTCGGCACCTTTCTCGTAAACGGTGGCGGTGTAGAAGTTGTTGATCTCTTGGAACTGTTCCGGGCGCGGCGGATGGGCGAGGGGGCCGTTATCCTCCGGGAACTGGCGGGCGCGCAGGGCAATCACATCCTCAATCCGCTTCACCGGCTCGGAGCGCATGTCCGCAGTGAACTGGGCATCACGGAAAACGGTCAGACCTTCCTTGAGGCACAGCTGGAACCAGTCGCGGCAGGTGATCCGGTTGCCGGTCCAGTTGTGGAAATACTCATGGGCGATGATCGCCTCAATTCGTTCGAAATTGGCATCCGTGGAGGTCTCGGGCGAGGCCAGAACGCAGGAGGAGTTGAAGATGTTCAGCCCCTTGTTTTCCATCGCGCCCATGTTGAAGTCATCCACCGCCACGATGTTGAAGATATCCAGATCGTATTCGCGGCCATAGACATCCTCGTCCCATTTCATCGACTTCTTCAGGGCTTCCATGCCAAAGGCGCATTTGCCCTCATCCCCCGGACGGACCCAGATGTTCAGCTCGACATCCTTGCCGGACCGGGTGGTGAAGCGGTCGGGGTGGTTCACCAGATCGCCGGCCACCAGCGCAAAGAGATAGGCCGGTTTCGGCCAGGGGTCGTGCCACTCCGCCCAACCCTCCCCCGAACCGGTGGGGTTGCCATTGGACAGAAGGACCGTTTCATCGCCCTCAATCCGGACCGAGAAGGTCGACATCACATCGGGGCGGTCGGGGTAATAGGTGATCTTGCGAAAACCCTCGGCCTCACATTGGGTGCAATACATGCCACTGGACATATAAAGCCCCTCCAGCGCGGTATTGGCGGCGGGGTCGATCTCCACCTCTGCTTCCCAGGTGAAGGGGGTATCGGGTGTGTCGCAGATGAGGCCACCCGCGATCAGCTCGGGCGTTACAGGGGCACCGTCGATCTTGGCGGAGATGAGTTTCAGTGCTTCACCGTGCAGGAAGAACCGCGGATCGGCAGCGTTGTCCTTGGGGGAAAAGCGGATCTTGCTCAGCACGCGGGTCGAATTCGGCGCCAGTTTGAACGTCAGCTCGACCGTCTCCACCTCAAATCCGAAGGGTTTGTAATCCTTCAGATAAAATGTCTCCGGTGCGGTGGCGGGTGCGGCATCTTTCATGGTTTTTTCCTGTTCCATGGAACCCGGGCGGGTCGGTCAGCGTATCTATTACAAGCCTGTGTACCAGCGGCTGCGGCCCCGCGCCAGCAACCGCGCAAACTTGTAGACAAAGGAGCGGCCCATGTCGGCACCTGACACTAATGTTGAACGCGAAGAGAAGCTGCACAAACCGGCCCTGCTGGGGATCCGGGGGGTCGTCGTGGCTGTGCTGCTGATGTTCGCCGTGTTCCTGCTTTGGGTTTTCAACAAGGGCGGCGAGCAGGATGTCGTTGAAACGCCGCAAACGGCTGCCGAGGTGCAGGCGACCATCGCGGACAACTGATCCAAATCCCCCGAATATTTGAAATTCCTCCCCGGCTGGACCCGGCAGCGCTCTGCCGGGTTTTTTCGTTTGCCGGGATGGTGGAGCGGGGCATAGGTGATGAGCTACATCTATAAGGGATATTTGAAGCAGCTTCGCGATAATTGGTAAACTAATATTACCACCAGCGTTGCCGATAGGAAACTTTTGGTGTATCCGGGACGACAACACGCGCATTTATTAGGAGGATCACCCCATGAGCGGGATGCAGGAACGTCATGATATGCAGGTGGCCGACACGCTGGTGTCCTTCATCGAAGACAAGGCTTTGCCCGGCACTGGTGTGACAGCGGATGCGTTCTGGGCCGGTCTGGCTGGTCTGGTCAATGGCATGGGGGATGAAAACCGTGCCCTTCTGGCAAAACGTGCCGATCTGCAGGGGCAGATTGACGCCTGGCATATCGAACGCAGAGGGCAGGCCCATGACGCCACCGCCTATGAGGCGTTTCTGCGCGATATCGACTACCTGCTGCCCGAGGGCGATGACTTTGAGATCGAGACGCAGAATGTTGACGATGAAATCGCCAATGTTCCGGGGCCGCAGCTGGTGGTTCCGATCACCAACGCGCGGTTTGCATTGAATGCGGCCAATGCGCGTTGGGGCAGCCTCTATGATGCGCTTTATGGCACCGATGCCATGGGCGATCTGCCTGAGGGCAAGGGCTATGATGCCGGGCGCGGCGCGCGGGTGATCGCCTGGGGCCGTGGGTTCCTTGATCAGACTTTTCCGCTGGCGGAGGGCTCGTGGAACGATTGTGCCGGCCTGTCGCTGGAGGGCGGCGCGCTGGTGCCTGCGCTCAAAGACGCCGCGCAGTTTGCGGGCTATGAAGGCGATGCCGCCACGCCGGGTAAGATCCTGTTGAAGAACAATGGCCTGCACGCGGTGATTGTCGTGGATGCCAACGGGAATATCGGCAAGGGCGATCAGGCGGGGATCAATGATATCGTCCTCGAGTCCGCGCTCTCGACCATCATGGATTGCGAAGATTCCGTGGCCTGCGTCGATGGTGAGGACAAGGTTACTGCCTATGCGAACTGGCTGGGCCTGATGAAACGGGACCTTGCTGAAGAGGTGACGAAGGGCGGCGAAACCTTCACTCGCGTGCTGAACAACGATCAAGCCTTCACCGCGCCGGATGGGTCTGATCTGGTGCTGAAGGGCCGTTCACTGCTGCTGGTGCGCAACGTGGGCCATCTGATGACCAACCCCGCCGTTCGCGACAGCGCCGGGCGCGAGGCAGGCGAGGGCTTCATTGATGCGATGACCACCGTTCTCTGCGCGATGCATGATCTTCAGGCTGAGGGTGGCAACTCGCTGCATGGCTCGGTCTATGTGGTGAAGCCCAAGATGCACGGGCCCGAAGAGGTTGCCTTTACCGATCGGATTTTCGCCCATGTCGAAGACGCGCTTGGCCTGCCGCGTCATACTGTGAAGATCGGTATCATGGACGAAGAGCGTCGCACCTCGGTGAACCTCAAATCCTGCATCCGCGCTGCGAAATACCGGGTTGCCTTCATTAATACAGGCTTCCTTGACCGGACCGGCGACGAGATCCACACCTCGATGGAGGCGGGTGCGATGATGCGCAAGGGCGAGATGAAAGCGACGCCCTGGATTGCGTCCTACGAGGATCGCAATGTCGATATTGGTCTGGCCTGTGGTCTGAAAGGACGCGCTCAGATCGGCAAGGGCATGTGGGCGATGCCGGACCGTATGGGCGAGATGCTGGAAGCGAAGATCGGTCATCCGAAGTCCGGTGCGACCTGTGCCTGGGTGCCGTCGCCAACCGCCGCGACGCTGCACGCGACGCATTACCATCGCGTGAATGTCCACGAGGTCCAGGACCAGCTGAAAGCGGGCGGCGCGCGGGGCACGCTGGATGATCTGCTGACAATTCCGGTGATGCAGGGCGAGAACCTGTCGGATGCGGAGATCGCGCAGGAGATCGAGAACAACGCACAGGGCATTCTGGGCTATGTGGTGCGCTGGGTTGATCAGGGCGTGGGGTGCTCCAAGGTGCCTGACATTCACAATGTCGGCCTGATGGAAGACCGTGCGACTTGCCGGATTTCCAGTCAGGCGCTGGCCAACTGGTTGCATCATGGCATCGTGGACGAAACACAGGTCATGGCCGCGATGCAGAAAATGGCGGCGGTTGTTGATCAGCAGAATGCAGGCGATTCAAGCTATACGCCGATGGCACCGGGCTTTGATGGTATTGCCTTTCAGGCGGCCTGCGATCTGGTGTTCCGCGGCCGTATCCAGCCCTCCGGCTATACCGAGCCGGTGCTGCATGCGCGCCGCCTTGAACTGAAGGCGCAAGGCTAAAGAAGACAGATGGGGTCGGGCGCTGTGCCCGGCCCCTTTTTTTCGAACCTACCAAAGCATATCAAGGACACCGAAATGACCCTTACATTGGATCAGGCCCGCAGCATCATCGAACATACCCGGGCGAAGGGCCGCGAGATGGCGCTTAAGCCGTTGTCGGTGGTCGTTCTGGACGCGGGCGGCCATGTGCTCGCGTTTGAACGTGAAGATGGCGCTGCACCGGGCCGCTTTGCGATTGCGCATGGCAAGGCTTACGGCGCGGTGATGCTGGGCATGGCGGGCACGGCCCAGATGGCACGTGCCGAGCAACAAGCCTATTTCATGGCTGCGGTGAACGGCGTCTATGGCGGGCAGGTTATCCCGGTTCCGGGCGGAGTGTTGCTGCGCAGCGAGGCGGGTGCTGTGATCGGCGCGGTCGGTGTTACTGGTGATACCTCTGACAATGATGCGGAGGCCGCGATGGCGGGAATCCGGGCAACCGGGCTTAGCGGCGAGGCGTGATCGGTTCGCCCGGCGCCAAGCGAAGCCGGGCGGGTCGCCAGTCCCCCAAAAAACGAAAGCTGCGGAAAGTTGCGGCGCATATGCAGCTTTTTACGGAATGACGGCGGGTTGCGCCCCTTAGGGGAATTGCAACCCGCCGCAGCGTGGCTGTAGGATTGTCCCGACCCGGTCGTGCCCTTGCAAGGTGCAAGGGCCGATGCCCAAATCGTTGAGGACAGAATGACACGCCCCAAAGTCGGCATTATTGGCAACTCCTACCTGATCAACGACGAATACCCCGCCCATGCCGGGGGGACCATGAACTCCGAGGCGGTGGCCGAGGTTGCGGGCTGTATGCCACTGCTGATCCCATCCGATCCACGGTTCCTGTCGGTTGAGGAGTTGCTGGAGAGTTTCGACGGCTTCCTGTTGACCGGCGGGCGTCCCAATGTGCATCCAAATGAATATGGTGAGGCGGAAACCGATGCGCATGGGGCCTTTGACCGGGCGCGTGATGCCATCGCGCTGCCGCTGGTGCGCGCCTGCGTGGAGCGGGGTCAGCCATTTCTGGGCATTTGTCGCGGTTTTCAAGAGGTGAATGTGGCTATGGGTGGCACGCTTTATCCGGAGATCCGTGACCTGCCAGGGCGCATGAACCACCGGATGCCGCCGGATGGCACGCTGGAAGAGAAATTCGCCATGCGCCACATTGTGGAACTGACCGAGGGCGGTGTGTTCCACCATCTGTTCGGCGCGGCAGAGGTGATGACCAACTCGCTGCATGGGCAGGGGATCAAGGCGCCGGGAAGCCGGATCGTGATTGACGGAACTGCGCCTGATGGCACGCCTGAGGCCATTTATGTGAAGGACGCCCCCGGTTTTACCCTTGCGGTGCAATGGCACCCGGAATGGGACGCCGCCAATGATCCGGTGTCGCGGCCTTTGTTCACCGCTTTTGGAGACGCAGTGCGTGACTGGGCCGAGGGTGCGGGCAGACCGGCCCAACGGAAATCAGCCTGAGGCGTCCGACCTTTGAATACCAGTAGCAGCCTTTGTGGGCACCGCCTTTAGGGCGGTGCCGCTGGTCTTTCAGATCAACAGATCAAACTCATGCATCAGTGGCAGTTGCCGTGCGCGTTTGCCGGTCAGATCAAACAGCGCATTGGCCAATGCTGGTGCGGCAGGCGGTGTGCCGGGTTCACCGGCACCGCCCATACGAGGCTGGTTTTCCAGCAATTCCACCTGAACTGTCGGCATCGTGTGCATGCGCAGCGCGTCATAGTCGGGGAAGTTCTCCTGCTCGACCGCGCCGCCATCAATGGTGATCTCCCCAAAGCAGGCGGCGGATAGACCATAGACCATACCGCCAAACATCTGCGCGCGGGTGTTCTTCGGGTCGATGACGCGCCCCAGATCGGCGGCAATCCAGGCGTCAGTCATGCGGATCTGGCCATCCTGATCGGCCACTTCGATCACTTGAGCGACCGGTGTGCCAAAGCTGTAGGCCATGGCGACGCCACGCCCGATGCCGTCGGGTGTCTTGCCAGTCCAGCCAGACATGTCACGGACGGTCTCCAGCACCTTGGCTGCCGGTTCCCATTCGGCGCGGGCCAACTCCAGCCGGAACTCCAGCGGATCGCGTCCGGCGGCATGGGCCATCTCGTCAATGATACAATCTGAGAAGAACCCGTTGAAAGATGCGCCGACTGAGCGCCAGAAGCCGACGGGGAGCATGGGTTTGGCCAGATAGCCCTCTACCCGGAAGTTGGGAATGGCGAGCGGCTGATTGAAGGCCGCGTCCACATGTCCCTTGTCCGGGCCGCTCATCGGTAGGCCCAGCATTCGGCCTGCGCCCTCAACCGTGGTGGATTGGGCGGCAATCTTACCGTGGACCATGACCACTTTGCCGTCTTTGACCGCTGCACGATAGCGCGCGATGGCTCCGGGGCGGTAGACATCATGGCGCATGTCTTCCTCGCGGCTCCAGGTCAGTTGCACGGGGGTCCCTTGCATCTGCATCGCGATTTGGACGGCACGGTCGGTGTAGTCGGTTTCAATCCGCCGACCAAACCCACCGCCCAGATAGGTGGTGTTCACCTCCACCGCATCAACATCCAGCCCCGCAAGCGTGGCGGCTTTTTTCTGCACCACGGTCGGGCCTTGGTTCGGCGCCCAGATCTGCAAGCCATCGCGGGAATAAAGCGCGGTGGCATTCATCGGCTCCATCGTGGCGTGGGCGAGGTAAGGGAGGCGGTATTCAGCCTCGATCACGGTCGCGCCCTCTGGTAGCGCGTCCACATCGCCATCGTCCCGCATGGTGGAATTTGGAGTGGCGTCAAAACTGCGGGCGATTTCGTCAAAAATCGCCTCAGTCGTTTCGGGGTAGGGGGCTGCCTCCCACGTGACGTCAATGGCATCGACGGCCTGCTGGGCAAGCCAGGTGTTGCTGGCCACAACCGCAACAGCGTCGCCCAGGTCCAACACCTTTTCGACACCCGGCATGGTTTCGGCAGCGCTTGCATCAAAGCTCTTTTTGCCGACGCCGAAATGCGGGCTTTGCCGGATGGCGGCAAATTTCATGCCGGGCAGGCGGACGTCGACGCCAAATTCTGCCGTGCCCGTGACCTTGGCCACCATATCAATGCGCGGCACGTCCTTGCCGATCAACCGCCATTCAGAGGCCTTACGCAGATCGGTTTCGATGGGGGTCAGATTTGCAGCGGTACGGGCCAGATCTGCGTAGGGAAGGCGGGTGCCGTCAGGGGCGACGACATGGCCGTCCTCGGTCGTGAGCTGATCGCGGCTGATACCCAGTTGATCCGCCGCCGCCTGTTTCAACGTCTCGCGGGCGCTGGCGCCTGCATGGCGCATCCGCTCAAACCCGTCGCGCATGGAAGACGAACCGCCGGTCACTTGCAGATCAAGAAACTTGGCCATGTGGCCAACGATCTCACCCAAGGAATGTTGTAGAGCAGAGCCATCATAGCCACGCCCGGGCAGCGCCTCTGACATCATGGCGCTGTTGTAATAGGCCTTGGCAGCGGGGCCGTGCAGGACCGTGACTTTGGCCGGATCCACGTCCAGCTCTTCGGCGATCAGGCTGGCCCATGCAGATTTCACGCCCTGTCCCATCTCGGCCCTTGGCGCGATCAGCGTGACGCCGGATTGATCCACGAAAACAAAGGGGTTAAGGACCGCGCGGCCGTCCTTCTGTTCCAGAGGGTTGGGGGCAGGCTGGTGGTATTTATAGGTGCCAAAGGCGACGCCGCCGACGATGGCGGCAGAGCCGATGAGGAAGCTGCGGCGGGCGATTTTCTTGAGGCTGGCCATAAGATCAGGCCTCCTTCATCATGCTGGCGGCGTCATGGATGGCGGCGCGGATACGGGGGTAGGTGCCACAACGGCAGAGGTTGCCCTGCATCGCCTCGTCGATTTCGGCATCACTGGGGGAAGGGTTTTCCGCCAGTAGGCTGGCGGCCTGCATGATCTGGCCAGACTGGCAGTAGCCACATTGGGCCACCTGATTGGCGACCCAAGCCTTTTGCACGGCGGCCATTGTGTCGGGGGTGCCGACCCCTTCGATCGTGGTGACGTCGCCCCAGACGTCGGAGAGCGCCACCTGACAGGAGCGCACCGCCTCGCCATCGATATGCACCGTGCAGGCGCCGCAGGCCGCAACGCCGCAGCCAAATTTGGTGCCGGTCAGGCCAATCTCATCGCGCAGAACCCACAGCAGGGGCACGTCGTCCGGCAGGTCGACCTCATGCGGTGTTCCATTGATGCGAAGGGTGGTGGACATGGCGGGCTCTTCCTCGATTGGCTGACGTGATGACATAATTGACGTATTTTGTCAGAGTGTCAATTGACATAATTGGGGTGAACTGTCAGAAGCGGTTTCATGATGAGTTCGTCCAGCGACCCGAAACAACGCGCCATTCTTGAAGCGGCCTGGGGGGGATTTGCGACCTACGGGTATCGCAAGACCTCAATGGACGACATTGCAAGGCGGGCGGGCATGTCGCGGCCGGCGCTCTATCTGCACTTCAGAAACAAGGAAGCGATCCTGAAAGCGCTGATTGATGCGCATTATGCGGAGACTGCTGATCGGCTCCGCGCGGCACTGGCGTCTGAGGGTGCGATAGAGGCGCAGCTGCTTGCGGCCTTTGAGGCGCAGGGCGGTGAGGCGATGGAAGCAATGTTGAACACGCCCCATGGAATGGAAGTGCTGGAAGCCAGCATGAGCAGCGCCGGGGATCACATTGACGCAGGCGAGGCGCTCTTGCGGGATGTTTACGCGACATGGCTGGCTGAGATGGCCGCGGCTGGTGCCATACGGTTGACAGGCGCGGCGGAAGATGTGGCGCGCACATTTTGTAGCGCGATGAAAGGCGTCAAGCATACCTCTGCGGATTATGACAGCTATCGCGCTGGCGTACGTCAGTTGGGGCAGCTGTTTGCGGCGGGGCTTTCCCCGCGCTGAGGCAGACCCAGCAAAGGCCTGCCTCAGCGAGTGTCGTGTCAGAGCGCGGTGCGCAGGTGCCAGAGTTCGGGAAAGAGTTCCACCTCAAGCATCCGTTTCAGGTAGCTGACACCGCCGGTGCCGCCGGTGCCGCGCTTAAAGCCGATGACGCGTTCTACTGTGGTCACATGGTTGAAACGCCAGCGGCGGAAGTAGTCCTCAAAATCCACCAGCTTTTCTGCCAGTTCGTAGAGATCCCAATGCGCCTCGGTGTCGCGGTAGACTTCGCTCCATGCCGCCTCAACCGCGGGGTGGGGCGTGTAGGCCTCTGACAGGTTGCGGTTCAGCACCTCCTCCGGCAGGTCGAAGCGCTGACCAAGGGTCCGCAGCGCCACATCATAGAGCGAGGGCTGACTTAACTCTTCTTCCAGAAGGGCCAGAACGTCGGGTCGATGGGCGTGCGGGCGCAACATCGCCTTGTTGCGATTGCCCAGCATAAATTCGATCTGGCGGTACTGATGTGACTGAAAGCCCGAGCTTTGCCCCAACTCATCGCGAAAGGCGCTGTAATCTGAGGGCGTCATGGTGCGCAGCACGTCCCAGGCAGAATTCAGCTGTTCAAAGATACGGGCCACGCGGGCGAGCATCTTGAACGCCTCATGCGGTTTGTTCGCCAGCAGGCGACTGCGCGCAGCGGTCAACTCGTGAATGGCGAGACGCATCCAGAGTTCTGAGGTCTGATGCTGGATGATGAACAGCATCTCATCATGGGTGTTGGTCCAGGTTTTCTGTGCGTTCAGCAGCATATCCAGCGACAGGTAGTCACCATAGGACATACGTCCGTCAAACGACATCTGCGCGCCTTCTTTGGCGGGATCATAGGGGGTGGACATGGAAAGGCTCCTTGGTGTTCCGGTAGTGTATCAGATTGTGGAAACAGGAGCCTTTCTCGAATTGAGCGTGCCGCATTGGGCCAGCCGCCGCCACAAGGCGACCCAGCCGGCCGGACGGCACAGGGGCACGCGATATGCGGGCAGGGTTGCCATCAGGTGACGGCGTTGCGGGTTTTGTATTCGGCGCTGTCCCACAACGCGTTGGTCATGACGTCCTCTATGATATCGACGGCGGCCCGCACGTCGCCCTCGTCAATATAAAGCGGGGTAAAGCCAAAGCGCATGATATCCGGCGCACGGAAGTCACCAACCACGCCACGGGCAATCAGCGCCTGCATGGCGGCGTAGCCTTCGTGGAAGCGGAAAGACACCTGGCTGCCACGGACGGTACCGTCGCGGGGCGAGGCAAGTGTCAGATCGGGGCAGTGGGATTCGACCTCGGTAATGAACAGATCGCAGAGTTCAATGGATTTGGCACGGACATCGGCCATATCGGCCATGTCCCAGATATCCATTGAGGCCTCAAGTGCGGCGAGCTGCAATACGGGCGGGGTGCCGACCCGCATCCGTTCGATGCCGTTGCCGGGTTTATAGTTCAGATCGAAATCAAACGGGGCCGCGTGACCAAGCCAGCCAGAGAGTGCCGGGCGCGCCTTTTCCGCATGGCGGGGGGCGACATAGATGAAGGCCGGGCCGCCGGGGCCGCTGTTGAGGTATTTGTAGGTGCAGCCAACGGCGAAATCGGCCTTGCAACCTGCCAGATCCACTGGCAGCGCGCCTGCGGAGTGCGCCAGATCCCAGACCGTCACGACACCGGCGGCATGGGCCTGTTCGGTCAGGGCCTTCATGTCGTGTTTGCGACCGGTGCGATAATCAACTTCGGTCAGCATCAGCACGGCAATGTCGTCGGTGATATTGGCGCTGACCTCTTCCGGTGCAACGACGCGCAGGGAGTAGTCCGGGCCAAGCGATTTCACCAGGCCTTCGACCATGTAGAGGTCGGAGGGGAAGTTGCCGCTGTCGGACATGACCACCTTGCGGGTTGGGTTCAGTTCCAGCGCGGAGGCAACGGCCTGATAGACCTTGATCGACAGGGTGTCGCCCATCACAACATGGCCGGGTTCGGCGCCGATCAGGCGGGCAATCCGGTCGCCAATGGCGGTGGGTTTCTGCATCCAGCCAGCTTTGTTCCAGCCAGTGATGAGCATTTCGCCCCATTCGTCCTCGATCGTGCCGCGAACCCGTTCAGCGGTGGCGCTGGGCATCGGGCCGAGTGAATTTCCGTCGAGGTAGATCATCCCCTCTGGCAGGGAAAACATGGCCTTGGTTGCGGCAAAATCGGTCATCTGAACCTCGTGAGCATGGATGGTCTGGCGGTTACATATTTTAGGCTTAAAGCTTCTGAAGTGCTATCGCATCGGACCGCGTCTGTCCAGAGTTTAGGATCCAGGATCCGCGCTGGCTTCGCCACCCGGCTGCGGTTCTGGGATGCCCAGCTCGGCGCGCTTGCGTTTTGACAGGCCCGCGGTGACGAGGCTGTAGGACAGGCTGATCTGTTCCTTCAGTTCGGCGTCGCTGAGGCCGGGGTCCTTGAAATGCTGCAGCCATTTCATCCCGCGCGAGGCCAGGTAGGGCGCTGGGCGGACGCCCGGCCGTTCTTGCAGAACCTCAAAGGCGATCTCTCCGGTCTTGAAGGTAAAGGCGTCCTTGCCATCGGCCCAACCGCAGATGGCAAAGACCTTGCCACCTGCCTTCCAGACGTCTGCATTGCCCCATTGAACCACATGGGATGTCGCCGGGAATGTGGCGCAGAAGCTGTTGAACTCCTCGCGGGTCATCAGGTCTGCCCACCTGCGATTTCAATGGTCTGCCCATTGATCGACTGGGAGCCGGGCCCGCAAAGCCACAGTAGGGCGGCAGCGACTTCATCGGGCAGAATCAGGCGTTTGTGGCGATTGGCGGAGACCATGATCTTGAGCGCATCTTCCTCACTGACGCCTGCGCGCTGAGAAATTGAGGTCACGTTACGGTCGATGATCGGTGTGTCCACGTAGCCGGGGCAGAGCGCGTTGAATGTATAAGGCGTGCCCAGATAATCCTCGCTCAGCGACCGGGTCAGGCCAATCAGCCCATGTTTGCTGGCCGAATAGCAGGGCGCCCCCTGCAACCCGCGCAGACCTGCGATGGAGGACACGGTCACGACGCGGCCCCAGTCGGTCTGGCGCATGGATTTCATAGATTCACGGATGGTCAGAAAGGCGCCGTCCAGATTTGTGGCCATCATGTTGCGCCAGAATTCCATCGACATCTTATGCAGGGCCTTGCCCTCGGCGATGCCTGCATTGGGCACACAGATCTGGATCGGCCCGCGGGCGGCAGTGGCAGCGTCGATCTTGGCGATGACATCCGCTTCGTCACGTACATCCATCGCCAGCGGATGCAGTCCTTCGGTTGCGACCTCCTCCAGCACCTCCTGCCTGCGTCCGGTGATGGTGACCTCTGCGCCTTCAGCGGCCAGCGCCTGTGCCATCGCCAGACCAATGCCGGTGCCTCCGCCGGTGATCAACGCGTGTTTTCCCTTGAGTGTCATGGCCTTGCTCCGCCTTTGGTGTTTATTTCCGGGTTATCTACCGGTTGTGCAAAGAGCCTAACCGTCGCGTGATGGCAGGCAAGATCTCCGTCCCGTCACTTTGTCCGGCATTTAAGAGCCACGGATATGGGGCACGGGAATTTTGTCGCTTTGGGTCACCACGGAGATGTTGTTTACATAAATATTCCAATGTGTGAATGTCATGCCGAAGGTGGCGACAGGTCACCGTTGCAGATGGAGGATGATATGAAAACTCTCGCCCTTGGCCTAGTGGTCACGCTGATATCGCCCGCAGCTGCGCTGGCGAGCGAAGATATTGCCGACCAATACCCCCAATCCGAGCTCTATGCCAAACCCGTTGAGGTGATTCCGCAGGTGTTTTCCGCCATCGGTGCCACCGCGCCGCCAACCTATGAGAACGCAGGTCACAACAATAATCTCAGTTTTGTGGTGACCACCGAAGGCGTTGTTGTGATCAATGCGGGTGCATCTGATGCGCTGGCTGCCGCGCTCCATGCGGAGATCAAGACGGTGACCGATCAGCCGGTGGTGCTGGTGATCAATGAAAACGGGCAGGGCCACGCAATGCTGGGCAATGGCTATTGGCGCGATCAGGGTGTGGATGTTCTGGCGCATGTGGATGCCACAGCAGAGGTGACGGAAAACGGTCATTTCATCCTGCAGGGCATGCAAAGCTACAACAAGGACAGGGCAGGGGAGACGCGGATTGAACCGGCCAACCTCAGCTTTGAGGATCGGTATGATCTGTCGCTGGGGGGCGTCGATTTTCAGATCCTGCATCTGGGCCCGGCCCATGATCCGGGCGATACTCAGGTCTGGATTCCACAGTGGGGCATTCTGATTGCGGGAGATATCGCATTTCATGAACGGATGTTGCCGATTTTTGAACACACCTGCACCAGTTGCTGGATCGAGACCTGGCAGGAGAAGCTGGAGCCCCTGAACCCGACCTATGTAATCCCCGGTCACGGCCATCCGACCAATTTTGATCAGGTGAGGCGCTACACGCTGGACTACCTCGTGGATCTGCGCAGCAAGATTGGTGCCCATATCGAAGAGGGCGGCGATCTGGCGTCGGCTTATTACGTGGATCAGGCCCGCTGGCAGCAGTTGGACACCTTTGAGGAGTTGGCGACCAAGAATGCAGGCCGCGTCTATGAGGAAATGGAGTGGGAATAGTCCAAGCCTGCCTTATCCTTGGCTGGTGACGGTCTTGTGAGGACAGATGGATTCCATTTGCGGCGCCGCTTCCGGTAAGCATGCCAAAGTATACGTGGTCATTTGTAACATTATGTGCAGGATCATGCCGCAAACGGAACGGATTCGCCGTTCCGCGACCATTTTGGGCAATCTGTCCTTATCCTTCGGTCGTCCTGTTCGGGGGCTGGACCTTCTGACCACTTAGGGGAAAACTGCCGCTGATGTGCCTATCAAAAGACAAGGGTCGCCCGGAGTGTCGCCTGCAATGAAATGGATCGACGTGCCTCCGGTGTGGCTGCTGGGGTTTGCTGTACTGGCGTGGTGTCAGGCGAAGTTCCTGCCCTTGGGGCTGGGGTTTTCAACGGGCCCCATTGCCGCGATCATTGATCTGCTGAGCGGTTTGTTGGTCGGGGCGGGAATTGTGCTGATGTTGCTGGCCGTTACAGAGATGCGGCGCCAGAAGACAACGCTTCACCCGCATGGGGATCCAAGCCAGCTGGTGCAATCTGGTATTTTCAAAAGCAGCCGCAATCCGATCTACCTTGGCGATTGCCTGCTTCTGCTGGGGCTGGTCCTGCGGTTTGATGCGGTTCTGTCGCTGGCACTGTTGCCAATTTTTGTCTGGGTGCTGGAGCGGCGGTTCATTCTGCCGGAAGAAAACCGGCTGCGCAGGCAATTTCGCGCGGACTGGGCGCGGTACGAACAAGAGACACGGCGATGGCTGTGATGGATTTGCGGCAATGCGGCAATCCGTTGCGGCGACGCAGCGAAACTGTTGCGCAAAAATGTTGCGCAATGTAGTCAAAATATTTGCGATACGTGCTCAGTAAATCTGGCGCGGGGACAAAGAGGGGGACCGACAAGGTGAAAATAGGCACGCCAAAAGAAGTGTTTGAGGGCGAGGCGCGGGTTGCGATGACCCCGGACTCTGCGGTTCAGCTGCAAAAGCTGGGCTATACCTGTGCGATTGAGACCGGCGCAGGTGCGGCGGCGGGATTTGCAGATGCCACATATGAGGCTGTTGGCGTTGAGATCGTCAAAACACCGGCCGCCCTGTGGAAAGCGGCGGATATCGTGGCCAAGGTGCGCCAGCCGACCGAGACGGAACTGAAGCGGATGACAGCGGGCAAGACGCTGATCTCCTTCTTCAACCCGGGGGGCAATGAGGCCGGTATGGAGCTTGCGCGCTCCAAGGGCGCCAATGTGATTGCGATGGAAATGGTGCCGCGGATTTCCCGCGCGCAAAAGATGGACGCGCTGTCCTCCATGGCCAATATCGCGGGTTATCGCGCGGTGATCGAGGCGGGGAATAACTTTGGTCGGTTCTTCACCGGTCAGATCACGGCAGCGGGCAAGGTGCCCCCGGCCAAGGTTCTGGTTGTCGGGGCAGGCGTTGCCGGTCTGGCCGCGATTGGGGCATCCACCAGCCTTGGCGCGATCACCTATGCCTTTGACGTGCGCCCGGAAGTGGCTGAGCAGGTCGAAAGCATGGGCGCAGAGTTCGTCTATCTCGATTTTGAGGAAAGCCAGCAGGACGGCGCGGCAACCGGTGGCTATGCGGCTGTCTCCAGCCCCGAGTTCCGCGAGGCCCAGTTGGCCAAGTTCCGCGAATTGGCCCCTGATGTTGATATCGTCATCACCACCGCGCTGATCCCCAACCGCGAGGCTCCTAAGCTGTGGCTTGAGGATATGGTTGCGGCAATGAAGCCTGGGTCCGTCATCATTGACCTTGCAGCTGAAAAAGGCGGCAATGTCGAAGGCACGGTGATGGACGAGAAGGTCGTGACCGAGAATGGCGTGACTATCATCGGCTATACCGATTTCCCGAGCCGCATGGCCGCGCAGGCCTCGACACTTTATGCCACCAACATCCGCCATATGATGACTGACCTGACGCCCGAGAAGGACGGTCAGATCAATCACGACATGGAAGACGATGTTATTCGGGGTGCGACGGTCACCTTTGAGAAGGAAATCACCTTCCCGCCGCCACCGCCCAAGGTGCAGGCCATCGCGGCCCAGCCGAAGAAAGAGGTGAAGGAGCTGACGCCCGAAGAGAAGCGGGAGCAGGAAGTCGAAGCCTTCAAGCAGCAGACCAAGAACCAGGTCACCCTGCTGGCTGTCGGCGGTGCCTTGGTGCTGTTTGTGGGACTGTTTGCACCCGCCAGCTTCATGCAGCATTTCATCGTGTTTGCGCTGGCCTGTTTCGTGGGCTTCCAGGTGATCTGGGGCGTTGCACACTCGCTGCATACACCGCTGATGGCTGTCACCAATGCGATTTCCTCGATCATTATCCTTGGTGCGTTGATGCAGATCGGGTCTGGGTCGTTCCTTGTGATCTTCCTTGCGGCACTGTCAGTGTTCATGGCCGGGATCAATATCTTCGGCGGTTTCCTCGTCACCCGGCGCATGCTTGCCATGTTCCAGAAATCTTAAGGAGGCCGGCATAATGGACTTTGGCTTTACAACTGCCGCCTATGTGGTTGCGGCTGTTCTCTTCATCTTGTCGCTGGGCGGTCTGAGCGGTCAGGAAAGCGCGAAACGCGCGGTTTGGTACGGTATCGCCGGTATGGCGCTGGCGGTTCTGGCAACGCTGATTGGCCCCGGTGCTGGTCTGTGGCTGTTGTCGATCATCTTGATCGCCGCAGGCGGTATCATCGGCTACTACGTCGCCAAACGCGTGCAGATGACCGAAATGCCGCAACTGGTTGCGGCGATGCACTCGCTGGTGGGGCTGGCTGCGGTGTTCGTGGGCTTCATCGCCCATATCGAGCTGGGTCGCGTTCTGGCGATGGATGACACCGCCAAGAAGGCGCTCGAAGGATTTGGTGCGCTTCTGGCCAAGAAAGACGGTGTTGAGATCGCAATCCTGCGGGTTGAACTGTTCCTCGGTGTCTTCATCGGTGCTGTGACCTTTACCGGGTCGGTGATTGCCTATGGCAAGCTGGCAGGCAAAGTGTCCTCGGCGGCGACCAAACTGCCGGGCGGCCATATGCTGAACGCCGGTGCTGCGGGTCTCTCGCTGATCTGTCTGATTTGGTATTTTAACACTGGTGGTCTCTTCCCGCTGTTCCTGATGACTCTGGCGGCGCTGTTTATCGGCTACCACCTGATCATGGGTATTGGCGGCGCGGATATGCCCGTGGTTGTCTCGATGCTGAACAGCTACTCAGGCTGGGCCGCAGCGGCGATTGGCTTCTCGCTGGGCAATGATCTGTTGATCGTGGTTGGTGCGCTTGTGGGTTCCTCTGGTGCGATCCTCAGCTACATCATGTGCAAGGCGATGAACCGGTCGTTTGTGTCGGTGATCCTTGGTGGTTTTGGCGGCACGGCGGGTCCGGCGATGGAGATCGACGGTGAGCAGATCGCGATTGATGCCGATGGTGTGGCCGCAGCCCTAGATGAGGCCGACAGTGTCGTCATCATCCCTGGCTACGGTATGGCAGTGGCGCAGGCCCAGCAGAATGTGGCTGAGCTGACCCGCCGTCTGCGCGCCAAGGGCAAGAACGTCCGCTTTGCGATCCATCCGGTTGCAGGTCGTTTGCCGGGTCATATGAACGTGCTCCTCGCAGAGGCGAAAGTGCCTTACGACATCGTGCTGGAAATGGATGAGATCAACGACGATTTCCCGGAAACCGACGTGGCGATTGTCATTGGCTCCAACGACATCGTGAACCCGGCGGCACAGGAAGACCCGAACTCGCCCATCGCTGGCATGCCAGTGCTGGAATGCTGGAAGGCGAAACAAGTGTTTGTCTCAAAACGGGGGCAGGGTACGGGCTACTCGGGCATCGAGAACCCGCTGTTCTTCAAGGAGAACACGCGCATGTTCTATGGCGATGCCAAGGCCAGCCTGGATAAACTGCTGACTATGATCAGCTGATTGTTCACCTCATCGCTGCACACATCGAAAGAGCGCTCCTGACAGGGCGCTCTTTTTCTTTGGGCCTGTGGTACCATAGGGCAGCCGAGGAGGATGATATGGAAAAGGCCCAAGGCATAGGTGGCGTGTTTTTCCGCGCCAAAGACCCCGAAGCGCTCAGCCGATGGTACAATGACCATCTGGGAATCGACCCTGTTGGGGGGACACCCTGGATGCAACAAGGGGGGTATACTGTCTTTGCCCCGTTTGCCGAGGATACCGATTATTTCGGAGATCAGACCAAGCAGTGGATGATCAATTTCCGGGTGACGGATCTGGCCGCGATGATCGCACAGCTGACCGCCGCAGACATTGCTGTTGAGACGCGGCCGGAGTGGGACGGTGAGATTGGCTATTTCGCGCGGTTGCATGACCCGGAAGGCAATCCGATAGAACTTTGGCAACCGATTGGACGGGCTGCAGATACTGCTTGAGCTGGAGTGTACTCCAACCGCTAGGGTGTTCCGACTCACCCATGATGGGTGGGCAGCAAGAGAGACGTGCATGAAGATTTCAGAAGTGGCGATGGCCACAGGCCTGAGCGTGGATACCCTGCGCTTTTACGAGAAGATCGGGTTGATCGATCCGCCCGCGCGCAATGCCGCCGGGCGGCGGGTCTATGATCGCGAGATCCTCGGCTGGATCCGTTTTCTGGGCCAGTTGAACGCCACCGGTATGAAACAGGCGGATCGCGTCCGCTATGCCCGGTTGCGTGCAAAGGGGCGGGACACACTGGCTGAACGGCGCGAAATGCTGGAGGCCCACCGCGAGGTGATCCGCCGACAGCTGGAGCAGCTTCATGACACGCTTGCCCTGATGGATCGCAAGGTGGCGATCTACCACGACTTGGAAAAGGAAAGCGCAGATGTCTGACGCATTGACCAATGGCCGCAATCTTCTGGCAAAGATGAACCCAAATCTGGAAGCGATTTTGGCAGAGCGCTACGACGCACATCTGCCGGGAATGGCGGAGAGCCTGGTGGAATGGGCCTATGGGCGCCACTACGCGCGTGAAGGTCTGGACCTGCGCACACGGCAGCTCTGTACGATTGCCGCGCTGACGGCGCTGGGCGCTCAGACGACGCCGCAGTTGAAGATAAACATCGCCCACACCCGTGCGGCGGGGGCAAGCGAAGCCGAGATTCTGGAGGTCATCTGGCAGATGGCGATCTATGGCGGCATGCCTGCGGCCATCAATGGTTTGAATGCGCGATTGAGGTGTTCGAGGCGGCGTAATGCCGATGTCTGGCGTCGAGTATTCCGTGATTGTATACGGTTGTATCCTGTTAAAGCTTTGAAATAACGTAATTCTTTACAGGTTGCTCCACCTCGGCTAACTTGTGGTCTGCTGCTCAGGGAGACCACAGATGCCGCCGATCCAAGACCACCCGCTGCGCTACCAGCTGGCCAATGAGCTGCATGCCCGCCCTTTCCCGACGATGAGCAACCCCTCAACGGTGATCTATCTTGCGATCAAACAGCCGCAAGAGGCGGTGCATCGTGATCGTAGCCAGGACCTCGCGCATCTGGTGGCCTTGCTGGACCGGCATGGTGTGCCGCATCCCAAACCGGGTGCGACGCATCATTCCGCGCAACTGGGGCGTCATACCCTGAAATGGGAACAGCATACCGAGTTCGTGTCCTACACGCTGTATTTTGATGGCATCAGCGAGCGCCCTTACGATCCTGCGGATTTCGATGTGTTCCCGTCTGATTGGCTGTCCGAGGCGCCGGGCCAACGCATTACCTCGCTGATGTTGCGGGTCCTGCCACGCGGCGAGGTTGCGGATGTGCGCCGCGCGCTGACCGATTGGTTTGTCCCTGAGAGTCTGGCCGTTGCGCGGGTGCTGGATGACAGCTGTGTGGTGGCTGGGGATTTCCGTATTGATCCAGCCGGTCACATGCGGTTTGCCGTCTTTCCGAACAGGGAGACGGGCGCCCAGCGGATTGGCCGGGTGGTGCAGCGTCTTTGCGAGATCGAAACATATCGCGCCATGTCGATGCTCGGGTTTTCCCGGGCGCGCGGCCTCAGCCCAACGATAGGGGCGCTTGATACACATCTGAGCGAAATGATGGTGGAGATGACCGGCGACCGAATGCCCGCCGAACAGACATTGTCGCAGCTGCTGATCGTCTCTGCTGAGTTGGAAGCGATGGCAGCGCAGGCTGCGTTTCGCTTTGGGGCGACGGGGGCCTATGATGCGCTGGTCAACCAGCGCATTGCGCTGCTGCGGGAGGCTCGGTTTGAAGGGTATCAGACCTTTGCCGAGTTCATGTTGCGCCGGTTTGAGCCTGCCATGCGGACCGTAAAATCGACCGAAGGACGGCTGGCCACTTTGGCAGACAGGGCACGGCGTGCAGGGGAACTGTTGCGGACCCGCGTGGATGTTGAACGCAGCGCACAAAATCAGGCGCTGTTGGAAAGCATGGACCGGCGCGCCGATATGGCGTTGCGTCTGCAGCACACGGTGGAGGGGCTGTCAGTGGTTGCGATCAGCTACTATGCCGTGTCGCTGGCGTCTTATGCGCTCTACCCCCTGGCCAAGGTCTTGGACCTCAGCAAGGGCATGATGACGGCAGCGCTTACTCTGCCGGTTGTACTGCTGGTGTGGCTCGCTGTGCGCCAGATCCGGAAGCGGCTGCATTGAGCCAGGCATTTGCGGCCAGGCCACCTGCTGCGATTGACGCCAGCGCCAGCACCGCGGCAAGGCTGAGTGTCGGAATACCCGCAAGGCCTGCACCAACGGTGCAACCGCCTGCCAGAACACCGCCAACACCCATCAGCACAGCGCCACTGAGGTAGCGGCCGGTCTGGCGCGGGCTCTCAAAGCTCTGCCATTGAAAACTTCCACTCACAAGGGCGGCGACCAGCGCGCCGATCAGCACGCCACCGACCAGACCAGTACCAAAGCCAGCCGGTACTGCGCTGGAGGCCAGCGTGTAGAACAGGGTCTCGGCAGAGGGCGCGGTAAACGACAGGCTTTCCATCGCAATCGGGTCAAATTCGTCGAACAGCACATAGCCAGTGCCCACCCAGGCAAGCGGCACCAGCGCGCCGATCAGTGCCCCGCCGAGCAGTGGCAGCGCACGATTGCCGGAGCGCAGGGCCAGAACAAGCGCAGCAGCAGCGATCACTGCGGCAACCACCAAGGGCGCACCGGTCAGTGTCGCCAACGAGGCATAGTCGCTGACCGGCAAGGTTACGCCGCCAATCCAAGTGCGCAACGGAGCAAGCACGCCTTTAAGCGTGGCATGGGCAACAATGGCAAAGGTCACGATCACCACCAGCGCGCGTAGGTTACCGCTGCCGGTCAGCACCATCAGCCGGGAGACACAGCCGCGTGTCAGCACCATCCCGACGCCGAACATCAACCCGCCAAGGATCACGGCAGCAATGGGCAGATCGGCCACCATCAGGCGATGCTCGGCAAAGCTGATCCAGCCAAGCGCCACACCCGCCTGTGTCCCGAGAACGGCGACAGCCAGTGCCATCGCCCAGACACCTGCGGCCTGTCGGCGATCCTCACCGACCACGGCGCGGCGAAAGCAAAACCGGGTCAGCTGCGCGAGGCCGCCAAAGAGGATTCCGAGACCCAGGGCAAACAGGACCGAAACCGCGCGGGCGGTGGTGTCTTCAAAGCCAAGTGTTTCGAACATATTCGGTCTCCGTGACTGCGGCAGGGCTGCGACGAGATTCGTCGCTTTTGGAATATTTTCCCGAAATGACTGTTTTGTCGGCGGTGGGCAAGCCTCGGATCCAGATGTGACCACGCAGCGTGTAGGAGAATATTCTGTCTGGGTCGGTCTATCTGGGCCAGACGTCCTGACGCGTTCGCAACAGGCAAAAACAAACCGGCCACCTTGGGAGAGTGGCCGGTTGATATGTTTTTATTTGAATGTGTAGGGGTGTTCGCCGCTACACGAGCCTCTCGGTGGGGGGCTCAGCGGCCCCGGATCCGCGGATCCAGCGCATCACGCAGACCGTCGCCAAGGTAGTTGACGCTCAGCACGGTCATGGAAATCGCCATGCCGGGCCAGAACACCCGCTCGGGATACTGCTGAAGATAATCCGTCGCATCATAGAGCAGGCGGCCCCATGTGGGGAAATCCGGCGGGAAGCCAAGGCCGAGGAAGGACAAAGCCGACTCGGTGATGATGGCGGTCGCAATCCCCAGTGTGGCCGAGACCATGATGGGCGACAGCACATTGGGCAGAATGTGACGCGAGATCAGCTTGGTGTTGGTGGTCCCGATGGAGCGCGCGGCCAGCACGAACTCGCGTTCCTTGATCGCCAGCACATCGCCCCGCACAATTCGTGCGGTGGGCATCCAACTGGTGATACCGATGGAGGCCACGATCAGGATGAAAATCCCCTGTTCCGGTCCAAAGGTTGCGTTCAGCGGCTCGCGGAACAGCAGCATCATGACCAACAGCAGTGGCAACAGAGGCAGCGCCAGGAACAGATCGGTCAGACGCATCAGCGGGCCGTCGAGCCGTTTGAAGAACCCGGCCATCACGCCAACCAGCGAACCGAGGAACAAGGCCAGCAGCATTGCAGTCAGACCAACCGAAACAGATGTCGCCCCCCCTGCCATCATCCGGGCCAGCATGTCGCGCCCCAGCTGATCTGTACCAAAGGGGTGCGCCCAGCTGGGGCCTTGGTTACGTGCGCGAATATCAATGCGCGTGGCATCGATGTCCCAGAAAAACGGTCCAAGATAAACCGTCAGTACAATCAGCAGGAACAAGGCCCCGCCAAGCATAGCGCCCTTGTGCGATTTGAACTGATCCCACACATCCAGCCATTGGCTGCGGGGCGGTTGGTCCAGCTCTTCCATCACACCTGCTGCGGGCAGGGCGGTGGAGGCGGGGGCAATCCCTTCGTCGGGAACCAGACGGTCCTTATCAGTCATAGCGGATCCTCGGGTCTAGAATGCCATAGAGCACGTCTGCGATCAGGTTGAAGAGAACAATCAGCACCGCGAAGATGAAGGTCAGTGTCTGCACCATCGGCAGGTCGTTGGCCTCAATCGCGCCGATCAGCAGCTGACCGATGCCGTTCACCTTGAACACCTGTTCAGTGATGATGGCGCCGCCGAAGATCGCGGGAATGCCCAAGGCAATCACGGTGACCACGGGAATCATTGAATTGCGCAGCACATGGACCATCACAACCACATATTCGCTGAGGCCCTTGGCGCGGGCAGTGCGGACATAATCCTGGTTGAGGTTGTCCAGCATCGAGGCGCGCATGAAGCGGCTGAGCTGTGCGGTGATTTGCAAGGCCAGAACCATGACCGGCATGACCATCTGTTGCAGCTGTTTGACGAAGGAGTCCCAACTGTTCACCACATGAGTGGTGTCATAGATGGAGGGGAACCAACCAAGCTGAACCGAGAAAATCACGATCACCAATACGCCGGAGAAGAACGGCGGCACCGAGAAGCCGACCATCGACACAAAGGTGCCGACCTGATCGAACCAGCTGTACTGGCGGTAGGCCGAATAAATGCCGATAGGCAGGGCGATGGCGATCGCGACCAGATAGGCAGTGCCCACAACCCAGAGGGTCTGCGGCATGCGCTGCACAACGATATCCATCACCGGCGAGCGGGTCTGCCAGGAGATCACGCGCAGGTCACCGGCTGAAAAGCTGGTGCCAAAATAATGGTCGATCAGAACCTGAGGTTCGATCCAGAAGAACTGTACGATCCATTTCCAGAATCGGATATGCGCGGGTTGGCCAAGGCCAAGCGCCTCACGCATCTTTTCTTTGACTTCGGGGGGGACGGTCAGAGGGACCTGAGCCATCGGGTCACCGGGCGCGAGTTCAAGCAGCAAAAAGATAACAAGGCTGATGAACAGAAGCGTCGGAACCGACAGGACAAGGCGTCTGATTGTAAAGGTCAGCATCCAGTAGGCGCCTTTGCAATTGGAAGAATAGGGTGGAACTGGGCGGTCTTTTGCCTGAGATCCATTTCTGGCCGATGCAATGACGTCATTCGGACGTAAATGGCAAGAGGCCCCGGCGCGTTACCGGGGCCACTGCAGGCGTTAGACGCTTACTCGGTGCGGTGCCAGTCAGCTGCGTTCCACAGCTCGGTGTCCCAGACGTTCAGATCCACGCCACCCAGGGTGTTGGAGCGCGCGGACAGACGACCACGGTGAACCAGTGGAATCATGCCACCTTTTTCGACAATGATATCGTTCAGGCGCTTGGCGATTTCCGCGCGCGCTTCCAGACCAGCCGTTTGGGACAGTTCGGCGTGCAGCTTGTCGAATTCCTCGTCGCAGAAGCGGGAGATGTTCTCACCCTGCCACTGGCTGTCAGGGCGCGGTGCCTTGTCGCACAGACCGTTGCCCAGATAGGACTGCGGGTCGGTGCCGTTGAAGGTGTTGGCGTACATTTCGACGTCAGCATAGAACTTCTGGAAGGTGTCGGGGGAACCCGGATCACCACCGAAGAAGACCGAAGAGTTGATGTTGCGCAGCTCGGTTTCAATGCCGATTTCGCTCCACCACTGTTTGATCAGCGCCTGGAAATCCTGACGCACAGCGTTGGTCGATGTCTGGTACAGGATCTTCATTGGCTTGCCGTCGGGTGTTTCCCGCACGCCATCACCGTTGGTGTCCTTGTAGCCGGCTTCGTCCAGCATTGCGTTTGCGGCGGCGATGTCTTGAGTCGAGCAGTCGAAGGTATCCGACGCAAAGGCTGCAGGGGCAGGAACCCAGTTACAGCCGACTTTGCCTGCCTTGCCATAACCGATTTCCACCAGTAGCGGACGGTCGATGGCCAGAGACAGGGCTTTGTAGACCGCAGGATCGCTGAGGAACGGATGCGGGCGGATCACCGAACGCTCATCCGGGCCAAGCGCCGGATCGGGGTTGGTATTGTTCAGCATGATACGTTCAACCAGAGGACCAAAGCCCGCGACTGGCACACCTTTGCCGCCGGTTTCCATCTGCGCGATGACTTCGGGGGCCAGCTGGAGATTCCAGGCGTAGTCGAACTCGCCGGTTTCCATAACGGCACGACCGGCTGCGGTTGCGTCGCCGCCACCTTTGAACAGAACCTTGGCAAAGGCAGGCTTCGCCGGATCACGGTAGTTGGTGTTGGCCGACATGGTGATCACGTCGTTGGGCTTGAACTCATCCACCACAAACGGACCGGTGCCGATGGGCGCAAAGTTGGCGGTGGTGCATTCAGGCGCTTTGGCGCCGACGCAATCAGCAAACTGCGCAGCCTGGATGATCGGGCTTTCGCCGCCCACAAACGGGCCATAAGGGAAGGGGGTCGGTTTGTCGAAGGTGACCTTGACTGTCAGATCATCAACAGCCTCGACGTTGGTGACGCCTTCGAATTTGGTGACCTGTGCGCAGCCGCCTTCGGGGTGCATGCAGTAGTCAGCGGTGAATTTCACATCCTTGGATGTGAAAGGCGTGCCATCGGACCAGAGAAGGCCGGGCTTGATTTTCCAGGTGATCGAAGTGAGATCTTCGCTCACGCCGCCATTGTCGACAGTGGGGATCTCTTCAACCAGATATGGGACCATTTCGCCCTGTGGGTCGTAGCGTGCGAGCGGTTCGATCACCAACGACGCCGATTCCACATCCTTGGTACCGCCCGACAGGAACGGGTTCAGGATGGACGGGGCTTGCCAATAAATAATGTTTACCTGGCCGTCCGATCCCCGTTCGGCAAAGGCTGCGGGGGCAAGCGCGGCTGACGCAATTGCACCCAGCAAAAGGGTCTTGATTTTCATAATTCACTCCTTGTCGGACACGTATGTGCCTTCTTTATGACCGGGTTTGTTGCACCCCGGAGATTTGCCACATCGCTGTGGTCTGTGCGTTTGAGCACGCGGTCTCCGCCGGGTTGTGGCTGCGATCACGTTACCGCGATCATGGCTTGCAACCGGAGGCAGGCGTGGCTGCACTGTCGGTATCGAATACAGACTTCTGCCAAATTGCAAGACTTGCAGCCGAGAAAAAATCGCGCAGGCTCTGGCCGTGGGTTTGACGGGGTCAGCGCAGGTGCGTACACCTTTCTGTTAACGCCATCGAAAAAAGAAGAACACGAAGGGGACGTCACGGTGCTGGATCAACCAATCGCGCAAATCAAAGGGCTCCGGGTGGAGTTTCAGACCAAAGACGGCCCGGTGGTGGGCGTCAAGGATGTCTCCTTTGATGTTAATCCCGGCGAAACCGTTTGCATCGTTGGCGAATCCGGGTCTGGCAAATCTGTGTCCTCGCTATCGCTGATGCGTCTGGTTGAGTTTGGTGGCGGTGATATTACGTCAGGGCAGCTGCTGTTTGATCGCCGCGACGGGAGCGAAGTTGACCTTGGGAAAACCGACCAGTCGCTGATGAAACAGATTCGGGGCAATGAGATCGGGATGATCTTTCAGGAGCCGATGACCGCGCTGAACCCGGTGTTCACCGTTGGCCGTCAGCTGACCGAAGGGCTGCGCGTCCACAAGAACATGACCAAAAAAGAGGCGGAAACCCGGGCTCTGGAGCTGCTGCGTGAGGTGCGGATCCCTGAGCCGGAACGCCGTCTGAAGCAATACCCGCATGAACTATCCGGCGGTATGCGCCAGCGGGTCGTGATCGCGATGGCAATGGCCTGTGAGCCGCGCCTGCTGATCGCGGACGAGCCGACAACCGCTTTGGATGTCACCATCCAGGCCGAAATCCTTGCGCTGATGGACCGCCTGAAGCGGGAAACTGGCACAGCGGTGATGTTTATCACGCATGATATGGCGGTTGTGGCGCAGATGGCAGACCGTGTGGTTGTCATGTTCCGTGGCAACAAGGTCGAAGAGGGAACGGTCAACGAGATCTTCGAAAACCCGCAGCATGACTACACTAAATCTCTGTTGGCCGCGGTTCCGAAGCTGGGCGAGATGCGCGGCAAGGACTATCCCGAGCCGATGAAGCTGATGGGCGTAGAGCAGCAGGAGATTGCCCCAATCAAAGGCAGCGACGAGGTGCTTCTGGAGGTGCGCAACCTGGTGACGCGTTTCCCCGTCAAGGGGGGCATCCTGCGCCGTACCGTGGCCAATGTGCATGCGGTTGAGGATGTGTCCTTCAAGGTGTTCAAGGGGCAGACCCTGTCGCTGGTTGGTGAATCCGGCTGCGGCAAATCCACTGCCGGTCGGTCCCTCCTGCGATTGGTGGAGCCGCAATCCGGGGCGGTGGAATTCGAAGGCCGCGATATCCTCGGCCTGAACCAGAGCGAGCTGCACAAGGCGCGGCTTGATATGCAGATGATTTTTCAGGATCCCTTTGCCTCCCTCAACCCGCAGATGCAGCTGCTGGATCAGGTGGCGGAACCGATGCGCAACTACGGTTTGGCTTCTGGGTCCGAGTTGCAGGACCGGGTTGCCAACCTGTTTGACCGGGTGCATCTGCCGCGCAGCTTCATGCGCCGGTATCCGCATGAGATGTCCGGTGGTCAACGTCAGCGAATCGCCATTGCTCGCGCCCTTGCACTCAACCCGAAACTGATCGTCGCGGATGAGGCCGTTTCGGCACTGGATGTGTCGGTGCAGGCGCAGGTGTTGAACTTGATGATGGAGCTTCAGGCCGAACTGGGGTTGTCGTTCCTGTTTATCAGCCATGATATGGCCGTCGTGGAACGCGTCAGCCATCAGGTGGGCGTGATGTATCTGGGGCGCATTGTTGAACTGGGACCACGGGCGCGTGTGTTTGAGAATCCGCAACACGCATATACACAGGCCTTGATGAAGGCGGTGCCGATCGCGGACCCCAACCAGCGCAAATCAGAGAAGGATCTGAATTTTAAACCGATCCCGTCGCCAATCCACGATCTGAATTACCAGCCCGAGCCCTCGCAGTATATCGAGGTGGAGCCGGGGCATTTCGTCCTGACCACTGACAGCGGCTACTAAGAGCATGGCAGACCAGCTCACCCCGCTGGAGATCATGACCAAGCTGATCTCCTTTCCCACCGTCAGCAGCGAAACCAACCTGCCATTGGTGGACTGGGTTGAGGGCTATCTTGCCAGCCACGGTATCACCGCACACCGCTGGGTCGATCCCGATCAGCCGCACAAGGCCGCGGTCTTTGCCCATGTCGGCCCCGACGTCGAAGGGGCGGTGGTGTTGTCAGGGCATACAGATGTTGTGCCGATTGAGGGGCAGCCCTGGGACAGCGATCCCTTCACCGTGGTGGAGCGGGACGGGAAATATTTCGGTCGCGGCACCTGCGATATGAAAGGCTTTGACGCCTTGGCGATCTGGGCCTTGGTCGCGGCGCACCACCGTGGTGTCGCGCGGCCTTTGCAGCTTGCGCTCAGCTTTGATGAAGAGGTGGGCTGCACCGGCGCGCCGCCGATGATTGTCGCAATGCAGGACGTATTGCCCAAGGGGTCTTGTGTCATCGTTGGTGAGCCTTCGGTGATGCGCCCGGTGACCGGGCACAAGGGCGGCATCGGCTACAGCACCCACCTAGTAGGCTTTGAGGTACACAGCTCGCTCATGCACACTGGTGTCAGCGCCATCATGCAAGGCGCCCGGCTGATCGATTGGGCCAATGCGCGCAATGCTGAGAATATGGCCAAGACGCCAGATGACGTGGCAGCGCTGTTTACGCCGCCATTCACCACCTGTCATGTCGGGATGATTAATGGCGGCACTGCCCATAACATCACTGCCAAGGATTGCCGTTTCGTAATGGATTTCCGGGTTGTTCCCGGCGAATCTGCGGCAGAATGGGAAGCAGCCTATCTGGCCAAGGTGCGCGATATTGAGGCGGAGATGCAGGTGGTCCATCCAGACACCCGTATCGATGTCAGCAAGAAGTTCAACGTGCCGGGTCTTGTTCCCGAGGTCGAGGGCGAAGCCGAAACTCTGGTGCGCGCGCTCACCGGTGACAATGGCACCCATGTGGTAAGCTATGGCACCGAGGCCGGACAGTTTCAGGAGGCGGGCTATTCCGCTGTGATCTGTGGACCCGGTGATATCGCGCAGGCTCATCAGCCGAATGAGTATATCGACGTGTCGCAATTCAACGCAGGCCACCGGTTCATGCAGCAGCTGATTGACAGGCTCGCAATCTGAGGTCTGGTCAGCGTAGTTTCGGGATGCTCTGCTTGGGCTGATCATGGCCGATGACGATCTGCTTGCGCCTCATTACTTGATAAGGCAAGTTTTCTGAATGAGAGTGGCCGCAGACCTTACCGTTGATGCGGCTGTCCGCCTGTTCGCACCCTTGGACGTCGTGTTTTAACGGCGCAGCAGCCAGCAACGCAGCTGGGGCCGCGGACCAATACTAGGGAGATGCCCATGCCGATCAAGAATCGCCTGTCCGAAATGCACGCTGAGATCACCGGCTGGCGGCGTCACCTACATCAGATGCCGGAGCTGCTTTATGAGGTGCATAAGACAGCGGCCTTCGTCGAGGAGAAGCTCCGCAGCTTTGGTATCACAGATATCACCACCGGGATTGGCCGGACCGGGGTTGTCGCTGTGATCGAGGGCAATGCGAACACCTCTGGCCGGGTCATTGGCCTGCGCGCGGATATGGATGCCCTGCCGATAACCGAGGCGACCGGGCTTGACTATGCCTCCCAAACGCCGGGCCTGATGCATGCCTGCGGTCATGATGGTCACACCTCGATCCTGCTCGGTACCGCCAAATATCTGGCCGAGACCCGCAACTTCGATGGCAAGGTGGTGCTGATCTTCCAGCCCGCTGAAGAAGGCGGTGCCGGGGGCAAGGCGATGTGTGACGATGGCATGATGGATCGCTGGGGTATTCAGGAAGTCTATGGCCTTCATAATGCGCCGGGCATTCCTGTGGGCGAATTTGCCATTCGCCCGGGGCCGCTGCTGGCCTCTTCCGATGAATTCGAGATCATCGTGACCGGTGTTGGCGGCCATGCCGCAACCCCGCATGAGGCGATTGATACCACTCTGGTCGCCTCGCAGATCGTGGTGTCGCTGCATTCAATCGTTTCGCGCAATATCGACCCGTTGAAACATGTCGTACTGACGGTCGGTACCTTTGAAACGGATAGCACCGCGTCCAACGTCATTGCGCACACGGCCCGCTTGCAAGGCACTGTGCGCACGTTGGAGACTGAATGCAGAGGGCAGGCTGAAATCCGCGTGCGCCGCATCGCGGAAGATGTAGCTTCCGCCTATGGGGCCAAGGCTGAGATGATCTGGACACCGGGCTATCCGGTGACCATCAACACAGTGGCCGAGACGGGGTATGCGGTTGAGGCGGCCCGGGCTGTGGCTGCCAAGGTCACGGATGATACTGATCCGATCATGCCATCAGAGGATTTCGCCTATATGCTGGAAGAGCGTCCGGGCGCCTATATCTTCCTCGGCAATGGGGACACCGCCATGTGCCACCATCCGGCCTATGATTTCGACGATGAGGCGATCCCGCTGGGGTGCAGCTGGTTTGCCGAACTGGTCGAACGACGTATGCCCGCAGCCTGAGGATGACCTGATGCCCGTGAAGAACCGCTTTGCTGAGATGCACGCCGAAATCACCGCCTGGCGTCGGGATATCCATCAGAACCCCGAGATCCTCTACGAGACACATCGCACCAGCGCGTTGGTCGCCGAGAAGCTGCGCACCTTTGGCTGTGACGAGGTGGTGACGGGCATCGGCCGGACCGGTGTTGTCGGGGTGATCCAGGGTCGCAGCGATACGCGAAACCGGGCGATTGGTCTGCGCGCCGATATGGACGCGCTCCCTATGGCAGAGGACACCGGCCTGCCGCATGCCTCGCAGATTGAGGGCGCGATGCACGCCTGCGGCCATGACGGTCATACTGCGATGCTGCTGGGGGCTGCGAAATACCTTGCGGAGACCCGCAATTTCGATGGCACTGCGGTGGTAATCTTTCAGCCAGCCGAAGAAGGTGGCAATGGTGCCGAGGCCATGTGCAAGGATGGCTTGATGGACCGATTCGGTATTGATGAGGTCTATGCCATCCACAATTCGCCGGGGTTGGGGCTGGGAAAATTCGCCTTGCGGCCCGGCCCGATCCTGGCCTCCGTCGATGAGTTCATCATCCGTCTTCAGGGGCGTGGCGGCCATGCTGCCAAACCACAGGAAACCGTCGATACCACCGTGATGATGTGCGAGTTGATTACTGCCCTGCAATCCATCGTGTCGCGGAACGTCGATCCGGTGATGCAAGCAGTTCTGTCGGTCACCTCGGCAGAAACGTCATCGAAGGCCTATAACGTCATTCCCGACCGGGCCGAGGTAAAGGGCACCATTCGCACGCATTCTCCGGACGTTCGGGCGCAAATCCCGGAGCGGCTGCGTGCGGTGACTGCCGGTATCGCGCTGACCTTTGGCGGCTCTGCAGAGGTGGAGTTCGTGAACGGTGTCCCGGTAACCATCAATGATGCGGAGGCTACCGGTCATGCTCACGCTGCTGCACTGGCAGTGGCGGGTGACTGTGAGGAGGTCGCGCTGGCCATGGGTGGTGAGGATTTCTCCTTTATGCTGGAGGAACGCCCCGGTGCAATGATCCGCGTCGGCAATGGCCCCTCGGCAGGTCTGCATCACCCGGCCTATGACTTCAACGACGATGCCATCCCGGCCGGATGCAGCTGGTTTGTCACCCTGATTGAGCAGCGCCTGGCGCTGCCCCGATAGGCCCGGCAGCCTGCATCAACCATTATTTAACTGAAAACCGCGTGGACCAAGATTGGCAGCGCATTGATAGAGAAAAAGGACCTTACCATGCCTGTGAAGAACCGTTTCGCCGAACTGCAAAACGAAGTCACCGCCTGGCGCCGTGACATCCATGAAAACCCCGAAATCCTGTTTGAGACCCATCGCACCAGCGCTTTGGTCGCTGAGAAGCTGAAAGAATTCGGCTGCGATGAGATTGTCACCGGCATTGGCCGGACCGGTGTTGTGGGCGTGATCAAGGGCAAGTCTGACAGCTCCGGCAAGGTCATCGGCCTGCGCGCCGATATGGACGCATTGCCGATCCATGAACAGACCGGTCTGGAATATGCCTCCAAGACCGATGGCGCGATGCACGCCTGTGGCCATGACGGTCACACTGCGATGCTGCTGGGGGCGGCCAAATACCTGTCTGAGACCCGCAATTTCGACGGTACTGTTGTGGTGATTTTCCAGCCCGCCGAAGAAGGCGGTGGCGGCGGCAAGGAAATGTGCGACGACGGCATGATGGATCGCTGGAACATCCAGGAGGTCTACGGCATGCACAACTGGCCGGGCCGTCCGGTGGGCTCCTTCGCGATCCGCCCGGGTGCTTTCTTTGCAGCGACGGACCAGTTCGACATCACCTTCGAAGGGCGCGGCGGTCATGCGGCGAAGCCTCAGGAGACCATCGACACCACCGTGATGTCGGCGCAGGCCGTGCTGGCGCTGCAAACCATCGCCTCGCGCAACGCAGATCCCGTGCATCAGATCGTGGTTTCGGTAACCTCGTTTGAGACGTCCTCAAAGGCGTTTAACGTGATCCCGCAGAGCGTTCACATCAAGGGCACTGTGCGCACTATGTCGGGCGAGATGCGTGATCTGGCAGAGAAGCGGATCAATGAGATCTGCGACGGCATCGCTGCAACGTTTGGCGGTACGGTAGCGGTGACCTACCACCGGGGCTATCCGGTGATGGTGAACCACGACGAACAGACCGAGTTTGCCGCAAAGGTGGCGCGGGATATCTCAGGTGGCTGTGATGATGCGCCGCTGGTGATGGGCGGCGAAGATTTCGCCTTCATGCTGGAAGAGCGCCCCGGCGCCTATATTCTGGTTGGCAACGGCGACACCGCCGCCGTGCACCACCCGGAATATAACTTCAACGATGAGGCAATCCCCGCTGGGTGCAGCTGGTGGGCCGAAATTGTCGAACAGCGGATGCCCGCTGCCTGATAGCTGGAGCAAAAACAGCTAAAAAAGATCGCCTGTCCCGCTGTGGGCAGGCGATTTTTGTTTGGGATGATTGGGGCGCGTGACGGTCTACCCGGGTTTAGCCAGCGGACCAGAGTTGCTGATAAACAGCGTCGATTCCATCCGCCTCCGCACCGGCGCTGAAGGCGTGGACCGCCAGATCGCGACCAGCTTGTCCGCGCCGCGACAGTTCTTTGGGTGACGACAGCAACTGTCCTGCGGCCTGTGCCGCTGCGTCTGCGGCCTCCAATGGCACCACGGTACCTACGGTCCCCTGCGCCGAAAACGCACCATAATACCCGGTATCAGAGCCGACAAATGGCACAGCGCTGGCCAGACCTTCTAACGGGGCCATGCCGTAGCCTTCGTAACGGGGCAGTTGCATTACCAGCGACAAGGCTCGCATTACCCTCGGCAGGTCGCTGGCGGAGATTTCGCCCGGAAACAGAATACGTTCGCCAAGGCCCGCTGCGGTGATCCTTGCCTGCAAGCCTTTCAAAAACCCCTGATGCTCCCGCGCTGCGCGCCCAATCACCAGTGCCACTGTACCGGGGTGGTCCGGCAACAGGCGCAGCATGGCGTCAACAAACAGGTCGGTGCCTTTCTCCGGGCGAATGCGCCCGATTGTGGCAATCCCCTGCTGGCCGCCATAGCCAAGTGCGGCCCACGCGGAGGTGCGGTTCTCCGCCGGTGTGAAGACATCGGTATCGACTCCATGCGGCACCACAGCGCGCACATGGGGGACATAGGTTGCGGCGGCGTCAGTCGTGGCCACAACCGCATCCATGCGCGAGATCAGCCAGCGCGGAAACGCAGAATGCCGCCGCTGCGCCGCCGAGGTGAAGACAATCCGAACCGGCAGGCGCAGGATGTCGCGTGCCCAGATTGCGGCACGCATCTCGGTGTTGCGCCGAACATGCCAGATGGCAAATGGTTTGGCGGGATCATGGTGACGCGAGGCCGCGCGAGCGGCGGCAATGCTGATCGGATCCGGGCAGCCGGGCAGGGCGCGCCCCACCAGCGCCATATCATAACGACGGGCCTGCTGGCGGATCACATTGGCGGCGGTTGCTGAGACGCCGGTGAAATTGCGATTGAAATTGGTGACAAGAAGGTCGGCCATCTGACGGTTCCGATCAGTTGCTCGTGGACGGCGAGGTGAGCGCCAGATGGGTGATCAACAGGTCAACGACACCGTCAAGTGCTGCCGCCTGCGCCTCAACCACGCCGCGGGCAGCGGTGCGGGCGGTGTTTAGAGCTGCTTCGTCCGTCAACCAATGCTGGACCGCCCCGGCCAAAGATGAGGCGTCGCTGACCTCAACCGCACCACCCGCGAAGATCAGCGGTGGATAGGTCTCGGCAAAGTTGGAATAGCCCGGGCCGGTGATTACGGCGGCTCCGGCCTGTGCCACTTCGAATGGGTTGTGCCCGCCGATCGGGGCAAGGGAGCCGCCGAGAAACACGATGGGCGACAGCGCATACCATGTCCCGACTTCGCCCAGCGTATCGGCCAGATAGACCTGCGTTTCGGGCGTGAGGGTGTCGCCTGCACTGCGACGGGCGACGCTGAGGCCCGCCTTTTTGATCAGCGCGGTAACTTCTGTAGCGCGCTCCGGGTGACGGGGCGCCAGCAGCAGGCAGAGATCGGGGGTCTCGGCCAGCAGTGCTTTGTGCGCGGCGATCACCGCTTCCTCTTCTCCACGATGGGTGGAACTCGCGACCCAGACCGGGCGTGTTCCCAGCTCGGCGCGAACAGAGCCAAGAACGGTCTGGTCAACGGGCAGCGGTGCGGACCCGGCCTTCAGGTTGCCGCTGGGATGCACGCGATCAGCAGGGGCGCCAAGGTCGATCAGGCTCTGGCCCATTTGCGGGTTCTGGCTGAGCAGCACATCAAAATGCTGCATTACAAAAGCTGCCGTCGCGGGCTTTGACGCCCACCGCGCGATGGAGCGGGCCGACAGCCGGGCGTTGACCAGCGCCAGCCGCACCCCAGACCGCTTGGCGGCATTGAGGGTCACCGGCCACAGCTCACTTTCGACAAAGAGCGCTGCGTCCGGCTGCCAATGGCGCAGAAAGCGGCGTACGGGGGGCGTAGCATCCAGCGGTGCAAACTGGTGGCGACAATTGGCTGGCATACGCTTGGCCATCATTTCGGCGGAGGTGGCAGTGCCCGAAGTCAATAGAAACTCGGCGTCGGGCAGGCGGGGGGCCAATTTGTCGATCAGGCTCAGCGCCGCCAGGCTTTCGCCGACCGAGGCACCGTGAAACCATAGCAGCGGGGCTGGGCGACCATCCGGCGTATGGGAGACTGGGCGCGGCTCTGTTGGATAGCCCATCCGTTCGCGCTGGCGGGCAGCTGATACGCCGTGATCGGCGAGCCTGCCTGCAACTTTGCGATAGGCAAACGGTGCCAGCAACGCCGTGATAGCGCGGTAGAGGTGAAACAACAGCGGCGGTGCGCTGGTCTTGCGGCTGGCCATCTCAGCCGCCGGTATGGCTCATGTGGCGGGGCATTTGCCCGTCGAGTTTCTGCCGTGAATAGTCAAAGTCATGGCCCTTGGGTTTCAATGTGATCGCCGCACGGATCGCATCCTCCAGCGCCTGATCATTGCCAGGATGATCGCGCAGGGGGCCACGCAGGTCTGCCATGTCTTCCTGGCCCAGGCACATGTACAGCTCACCTGTGCAGGTCAGCCGCACACGGTTGCAGCTTTCGCAGAAGTTATGCGATAGCGGCGTGATGAAGCCGATTTTCTGGCCGGTTTCTTCCAGACGGACATAGCGTGCCGGCCCGCCCGTACGCTCTGCCAGATCGGTGACGCTGTAATGATCGTCATAGGCGCGGCGCACGTCTTTCAGCGACCAGTATTGACCCAGTCGGTTCTCATTCCCGATATCGCCCATTGGCATGACCTCGATCCAGGTGAGATCCATATCGCGTTCAGCGCACCATCTGGTGATTGCGGGTAGCTCGTCTTCGTTGAACCCCTTGAGAGCGACGGCATTGATCTTGATCCGCAGCCCGGCCTTCTGTGCCGCATCAATTCCGCGCAGCACCTGTGGCAGGCGGCCCCAACGGGTGATTTCGGCGAATTTATCCTCATCAATGGTGTCGAGCGAGACATTTACCCGCCGCACACCCGCATCGTAGAGGTCCTGCGCATATTTCTCCAGCTGAGAGCCATTGGTGGTCAGTGTCAGCTCTTTCAGGGCGCCGCTTTCGAGGTGCCGGGTCATGGAGCGGAAGAAAGTCATGATGCCGCGTCGTACCAGCGGCTCGCCCCCGGTGATCCGCAGCTTTTCTACACCAAGATTGACGAAGGTCGAACACATCCGGTCCAGCTCCTCCAGCGTCAGCAGTTCCTTCTTAGGCAGGAAAGTCATGTTTTCGGACATGCAGTAGACGCAGCGAAAATCGCAGCGGTCGGTGACCGAGACACGCAGATACGTGATGGCGCGGGCGAAGGGATCGATAAGCGGAGCAGTCATCCTTCTTAGGTAAAGCGGGGGCGGGCTTGCGGCAAGGGCTGAGTTTGGCCGAAACGGGGATTGCCGCTGGCAAAGCCGTGAGGTGAGAGCTAGTGTCGCGCTATGCGTTATTCTGTTTTGATCCTGTCTTCTGTCGTGCTGCTTGGAGCTTGTGGCCCGTTGCAGTGGAATTCCTCGGTTCTGGGCGGGCGGACGACCGCTGGATCGGTCGGGGAACCAGCCGTCGACACCGCCAATACCGTGCCGCTTGCACCGGGTGTCGAAGAGGCACCTTTGGACGCTGCAGGGGGGCAGGTTGCCTCTGCCGGTGTCACCGCAGGCTATACCGGGCGCGCGTCGACCGTCGCCAGTCTGGGCGACCCCTCGCAATCGGGCCTGTGGATGGAGACGCCTTTGGTCGATAGCCCGCAGACTGCCCGCGTGCGTTCGCCGCGCGGCACAGAGGTCACGTTGATCCTGCGGCCGATTGGCGGCGATACCGGAGCCGGAAGCCGGTTGTCCATTGATGCGATGCGGGCACTGGGTCTGCCATTGACCGAGCTGGTCGAGGTGCAGGTGCTGCCGGCGGCGTGATCTGACGTCTTGAAGATATGGAAAAGGCGCGAGGGATTTCTTCCTTGCGCCTTTTCTTATGCTGTCGGGCTATTTTTCATTTTCGGTGGCGGATGCATCTGCGGTGTCCTCATCAGAGGAGGCCAGATATTTGGTGGCTTCCTTACGGGCAAAGGGTTTCATCGCCGCGCCATATTCGGCCAGAAACGCACGGGAGCGGTCGGCATCATGTTTGCTGAGATCGCGCAGCCACCAGGCGATGGATTTCTGAATGAACCAGTTGCGATCGGGCACGTAGCGCGCAGCCCAGCCAAGGATCCGTTCACGCGCGGCCAACTCTTCAGGTTTCGGATTGGGCAGTTTTGCCCACGGCAGGGTCGAGACCAACGCGGCCCGGCGGGTCCACATATGATCGCTGGACGTCCAGCCCTCTACGGTGTCCAGCCGCTCGGGCTGTGCCTGAAGTCGTTTCTGTATTGCCGAGGCTGCGTGATCTGCAATGGCCCAGCTGTCAAAATCCGGCACCCAGCTTTGCAGCAGATCCCAGACTGGCGCATCTTCCTTGATCCGCGCCTGGGTCAGCAGCTTTGCAGCGGCAATCCGTGCTTCGAACACATCGCTGGCCCACAGCTCCTGCGCCAGCGCGCAGCGGGCAGTCAGGCCGTCATCCTGCGCGCCGAAGGCTTTGCGCCAGTCTTGACTGAGGCTGTTGATCACCGGGTTCGGCACGCCCAACACCCGGCGTTTCTGCTTGTGGTAGCCCGCCATCTGGGTCGCGCGCGCTGGTTCTGCGGCGGCCTCTAGTGCCGCCAAAGCCAGTTCAACTGTCAACACGCTCATTCTACGGTCACCGATTTTGCAAGGTTGCGGGGCTGGTCCACATCAGTTCCTTTTGCGATGGCCGTGTAATAAGCGATTTGCTGTGCGGGTACGGCATAAAGGATTGGGGCCAAGCTGTCTGGAATCTGCGGCATTACGATCACCTCATGGGTGCCATCGCCTGCGATTTTGGCGCCTTCGGCATCGGTGATCAGGATCACCTTACCGCCGCGCGCCATCACCTCTTGCATGTTTGACACGGTCTTGTCGAACAGTGCATCACGCGGTGCCATAACAACCACCGGCACTTTTTCATCAATCAATGCGATCGGGCCGTGCTTCAGCTCGCCGCTGGCATAGCCTTCTGCGTGGATATAGCTCAGCTCCTTGAGCTTCAGCGCGCCTTCCAGCGCCAGCGGGTACAACTGCCCGCGCCCGAGGAAAATAATATCCCGCGCCTCGGCCAGCCCGCGGGCCGAGGCGGTGATTTGCTTTTCCGCGGCCAGAGACTGATGGATCAATCCCGGCAGGGCGCGCAGGTCGGCGGGCATCCCGTCCGGCAGGGGGAGGCCGCGTTGCTCAGCCGCGCGCAGGGCCAGCAGCAACAGGATCGACAGCTGGCAGGTAAACGCCTTGGTTGAAGCGACAGAAATTTCTGGACCTGCGTGCAGCGGCAGGATCACATCGCTTTCCCGCGCGATGGAGCTTTCAGGGACATTGACCAGCCCCACGATCTGCTGGGCCTTGCCCTCCATGTAGCGCAGCGCCGCCAGTGTGTCGGCGGTCTCGCCTGACTGTGACACAAACAGTGCCAGCGTTTTCTCTGGCACCGGCGGTTCCCGGTAACGGAATTCAGAGGCGACATCGACCTCGACCGGCATCCGGGCGATCTGCTCAAACCAGTATTTTGCAACCATGCAAGCGTAGAAGGCGGTGCCGCAGGCCACCATGGTCAGCCGTTCGATCTTGGTGAAATCAAGTTCAGCCGGTAGCGACAGCTGCCCGTCGTCGTCCATATAGGCCTTCAGGGCACGGTCAATCGCCACCGGCTGCTCGGCGATTTCCTTGGCCATGAAGTGCTTGTGACCGTCCTTGTCGACACGGGCGTTGGCAAGCTGGATCTGGCGTTTCTCGCGGTTGGCGATGGCGCCGCGCTGATCCCGGATCTCAAGGCTGTTGCGCGTCAGTACGGCAAAATCGCCCTCTTCCAGATAGGTGATCTGGTCAGTGAAGGGCGCTAGCGCGATGGCATCGGAGCCAACGAACATCTCGCCGTCACCATGCCCGATTGCAAGGGGGGAGCCCTTGCGTGCCGCGATCATCAGGTCCGCTTCGCCCTCAAACAGAAAGGCGAGAGCAAAGGCACCCTCGAGCTGCTGTACGGTTTCACGCGCCGCTTCAACTGGTGTCTTACCGTCACCGATCAGCGATTGGCAAAGCAGGGCGACGGTTTCGGTGTCGGTTTCTGTCGCAAATGTGATGCCCTTTTGGGCAAGCTTTTCGCGCAATTCTTTGAAGTTCTCGATAATGCCGTTGTGGACAACAGAAACACCGCCGGCCTGATGGGGGTGCGCGTTGCCGACGGTGGGGGCACCATGAGTGGCCCAACGCGTATGGCCAATACCGGATTTTCCGGCCAGCGGTTGGTGAACCAACAGATCAGAGAGATTCACCAGCTTGCCGACGGCGCGGCGGCGATCCAGAGCACCACCGTTGACCGTAGCGATGCCTGCGCTGTCATACCCGCGATATTCAAGCCGCTTCAGCGCCTCGACCAGAATGGGGGCTGCTTCATGATTGCCAAGAACGCCGACGATGCCACACATTATTCGGCTCCTTTGCTCAGACGGGCTTTCTTTGCGCGCAGCATGTCCATCAGCTTGCGCGCGCGACCCGGTTTGTTTTTCTGTTCAGCGCGTGCAATCGCCAGCGCGCCGTCCTCAACCGATTTGGTGACCACGGCACCTGTTGCGGTCATGGCCTCATCGCCGATCCGCACCGGGGCCACCAGCATTGTGTTGGAGCCGATGAAGGCCCGTGCGCCGATTTCGGTGCGATGCTTCATCACGCCGTCGTAGTTGCAAGTGATTGTTCCTGCGCCGATATTTGTTTCGGCCCCCACGCTGGCATCGCCAATATAGCTCAGGTGGTTGACCTTTGCGCCCTCGGCGATCTCGGCGTTTTTGATTTCAACGAAATTGCCGATATGGGTGTTTTCGGCCAACTCTGCGCCGGGGCGCAGGCGGGCATAGGGGCCGACCTTGGAACCGCGCGAAATATGACAGCCCTCAAAATGGGAAAAGGACCGGATGAACACACCGCTTTCCACCGTGACCTCGGGGCCAAAGACGACATTGGGTTCAATGATCGTGTCGCGCCCGATGACAGTATCAAAGGCCAGATACACCGTTTCCGGGTCCATCAGCGTGACACCATCAGCCATCAGATCGGCGCGCTTGCGCTGTTGGAAGACACGGTCGGCCTCGGCCAGATCGGCGCGGGAATTGATGCCGAGGGTTTCGGCCTCATCGCAGGAAACCGCTGTGACCTGCAGCCCATCGGCACGCGCCAGTTCCACCAGATCAGTGAGATAGTATTCACCTGATGCATTGGCGCTGTCGACTTGGTCAATCAGCGCAAACATCTGCGCCGCATTACCTGCCATCAGCCCGGAATTGCAGAAATCGATCTCCCGCTCAGCCTCAGTTGCGTCCTTGTATTCGACAATCCGCTCAAGGCTATTGCCATCCATGAGCAATCGCCCATAGCGCGCGGGATCAGCTGCGGTAAAGCCTAGGACCACCAGATCGGCGCTCTGCCGTGCGGCCAGCATCCGCTGCAATGTCTCGGCGCTGACAAAGGGCGTGTCGCCGTAAAGCACGACGATATCGCCATCAAAATCGGACAGGGCATCACGGGTCTGTGCCACCGCATGTGCGGTTCCAAGCTGTTCTTCCTGAACAACAATTTCAGCATCTTCGTCGATGTCGGCCATCATGGAGCGCACATAGTCCGCCCCGTGGCCTGCCACAACAATGGTGCGCTCCGGCGTCAGCGCGCGACCTGCGGATAGCGCGTGTTCCAGCATCGGGGCGTGGGCAATGGGATGCAAAACCTTGGGCAGGTCGGAGTTCATCCGGGTGCCTTTGCCTGCGGCCAGAATGACGAGGGCGGTGCTCATGTGTTGTTTTCTCTTTGTCTTTTCAGCGCCCCCGTTTTATCCGCTAACAGCAGGTGCGCAAGGCAAAGCGGCATCAAACAAGATTGCGGGTTGCAACAAGCGGTGGCGAAAACGCGCCGAGAGAGGGCAGATATGCGAACGGTTATCTTCGATCTGGACGGCACTCTGGCGGATACATCTGGTGATTTGCTCTCGGCGGCCAACGCATGTTTTCGCAAGATGGGGCTTGGCGATCTGCTGCACCTGCCACAGGATGCAGGCGTTGCGCTGCGTGGCGGCAAGAGCATGCTGACCGCAGGATTGAAACGGGCGGGCCGCTACAGCGAAGACCTGGTTGAGGAATATTATCCTGTTCTGCTGGAGCAATATCGCGACGCGATTGACCACCATACCGTCATGTATCCGGGCGCCATGGAGGCGGTCGAACAGTTGAAGGTCGACGGATTTCGCGTGGGCATCTGCACCAACAAACCTGAAGCATTGGCGGAGAAACTGACTCGCAGCCTGGGGGTTCGTGACGCATTTCATTCGCTGGTGGGGGCCGATACTCTGTCCGTGCGCAAACCTGATCCCGAGCCCCTGCGCGAAGCCGCGCGCCGGGCCGGGGGGGATCCGGAGCGGACGATACTGATTGGTGATACCGATACCGACCGCAAAACCTCTGCGGCCGCAGGTGTCGCTTCGGTGCTGGTCACTTTTGGTCCGTCGGGCGGCGACCTTGAGGCGCTGCGCCCGGAAGCGTTGCTGCAGCGGTTCGAGGATCTGCCTGCACTGGCAGCGCGATTGCTGCCGCTTTAACGGCAGTCTGGCTTCGCGGACCGGGGGCTTGACCTTATGCAGTCAGACGCAGACAAACGCATGATGACAGAGATTTTCACCGGTAGTTTTACCCAGCAGGAACCCATCCCCGAAGAGGCTATTGAGGCCGCTGTCGAGGTGATGCGTCACGGCCGCTTGCACCGCTATAATGTGGTGGGCGATGAGGCGGGCGAAGTGACCCTTCTGGAGGAGGAATTCGCTGCCCAGATGGAAGCGCCCTTCGCGTTGGCGGTGGCTTCTGGCGGCTATGCTCTGGCGACTGCCCTGCGGTCCGTCGGGGTGAAGCCAGGCGACCGGGTGCTGACTAACGCCTTCACTCTGGCGCCGGTGCCGGGTTCAATCGCGGCTGTGGGCGCAGATCCGGTCTACGTCGGCGTCACTGAGGCGCTGACGTTGGATCTGGAGGATCTGGAAAAACAATTGTCGGTCGAAGGTCATCCTCGCGTGCTGATGCTGTCGCATATGCGCGGGCATCTCTGTGACATGGACCGGCTTATGGCGGTTTGCGATGCCGCAGATGTGACCGTGATCGAAGATTGCGCCCACACGATGGGCGCGCGCTGGAACGGGGTTCTGTCTGGGCGTCACGGCGCGGTCGGCTGCTATTCCTGCCAGACCTATAAACATGTGAACTCAGGCGAGGGCGGCCTGCTAGTCACTTCCGACCCCGAGATTGCTGCGCGCGCAATTATGCTCTCCGGGTCCTATATGCTCTATTCCCGCCATCGTGCGGCGCCCGGACCTGAGGTATTTGAGCGCATCAAATATGAGACGCCGAACATCTCGGGGCGGATGGACAATCTGCGCGCCGCAATCTTGCGCCCGCAGTTGCGGGATCTTGATCAGCAGGTGCAGCGCTGGAATGCCCGATATCAGCGGATCGAGGCGGGCCTGCGCGATACGCCGGGTCTGAAGGTGGTCGAGCGCCCAGAAGAGGAGCTTTATGTCGGCTCTTCCATTCAGTTTCTGCTGCTGGACTGGACTGATCAGAATATCACCGAGGTTCTCAACCGTTGTGCGGCGCGCGGCGTCGAACTGAAGTGGTTTGGCGCGTCGGAACCGGTTGCTTTTACCTCTCGCTATGACAGCTGGCGCTACGCGGATGCCCCTGCGATGCCAGCGAGCGACCGGATTCTGCACGGGATAATAGATATGCGTGTGCCGCTGACATTCTCGCTGGAGGATTGCGCGCAGATTGCCCGCATCATCCGCGCAGAGGTCGCGGCGGTGTTTCAGGCAGGCCTTGGCTGACGGTTCGGCACTGAGAAATCTGGGCTTGGGTTAGCGGCGCAAAAGGGCTGATCAGATGGCATCCAGCGCAGCGCGATTGTTCTTGCCGATCCGCGCAACAAGCCGCTTTTGTCTGGCACGCGGCGGGATGGGTCTGGCGCTTGCGGTGCCACGCCCTGTGCTGCAGATCAGATCCGGGAAAAGCAATTTCAGCTCTTCTTGTGCGGCGGGCGACAAGGCCGCGAGCGACTGTTCGGTGACCAGCAGGCTTTCACTTGGCGCACCATTGGCAAACACAATCTCGTGGTTGTCGAACAGCATGTGGTAATAGGTGACGGCTGCGCGGTCTTCGTTGACGTAGATACCGGGCAGGGCGGTCAGGCGAATGGCTGGGATCAGCACTTCGAATTGACCAAACATGCGCTGTGCCACGCGGGAGCGGATCAGCATGCGATGCTGGCGTGAGACCTGCAGCGGCTTGCTTGGCAGCCCGGGGCTGAGCGCGCCCGCTTCGATCCGAACCGGACAGAGCTTGGTGTTTTCTGCCATCTGTGCCGGTGACACGCTGCGCTTGCCGATCCAGCGCAGCGGCGTCGGCCCGTTTTCGGTCAAGACCATGTCGCCCGGCGCCAATGTCTCTATCGCGCGGGGGCCATTCACCGTTTCGATCAGCGTGCCATTGCAGAAGCAGACCATCAACGAAATATTGTCGACAACGGCGCCCAGGCTGTTGTCGCTGCCCAGTTCCGTCAGGCGCAGCATGTACTGGCCCCCACTGGGGAAAACGACATTCAGGCTGGCCTGGGTGAAGCTATTGGTGGTTGGCAGCACCGACATCGATGCAATAACGGCCCCGCCCGCATCCAGAATTTCAACTGTGAATCCTTCGGTTCCAGCTTGATTCAGAGAGGCGGTGCGCAGTGCCGCGTCCAGCGTCAGCGTGGTCTGGATTGGATTGTTGACGGTGAAGGATTGTTCCATAACCGTGGTCTGGCCAGATTGACCGTCCATCTCAGCAACGCGATTGGACGAGCCGTTCCCGAGGTAGGCGTTCTCGGTGTAGCTGGTCTCGAGATCGGTGCCGCCCCAATTTGCGGAACCGCTGTCAAATGTGCCGTTGATGATCAGGTCGCGCATTGGGGGGCTCATGTCTTTCGATGGTAAACGATTTACTAACGTCTGAGTAAGGCATGAGTGTGGCGCATGCCAGCTCTGCTTGCTTGTGGCGGGGCGGTTTGGCGAAGAATTCGCAGGTCTGCAACGCGGCGTTGTTGACTGTGGGCGAGGGATATGTCAGTTAATGAACAACTGTTCAATAACTGACGGGTTCAGGAGAAAACGATGTTCAACGCAAGCATGACCTTTGATCTGGGCGAAGATGTGAATGCCCTGCGCGACATGGTGCACCGCTGGGCACAGGAGCGTGTCCGCCCGATGGCGCAGGAGATTGATCAGAAAAACGAATTTCCGGCGGAACTTTGGCAGGAAATGGGGGAGCTGGGTCTTCTCGGCATTACCGTGCCTGAGGAGTTCGGCGGCGCTGGCATGTCCTATCTGGCCCATACCGTCGCGGTTGAAGAAATCGCGCGAGCCAGTGCCTCGGTGTCGCTCTCCTATGGGGCGCACTCGAATCTTTGTGTCAATCAGATCAAACTCAACGGCAATGCTGAGCAGAAGGCCAAATACCTGCCGCGACTGGTCTCAGGCGAGCATGTTGGCGCGCTGGCGATGTCCGAAGCAGGTGCCGGATCTGACGTGGTCTCGATGAGCCTGCGTGCAGAGAAACGCAATGATCACTACCGTCTGAACGGCAACAAATACTGGATCACCAATGGTCCGGATGCGGACACGCTGGTGGTCTACGCTAAGACGGACCCAGATGCCGGCTCCAAGGGTATGACGGCCTTCCTGATTGAGAAGGAATTCAAGGGTTTTTCCACCTCGCAGCATTTTGACAAGCTGGGGATGCGTGGCTCCAATACCGCCGAGCTGGTGTTTGAGGATGTGGAAGTGCCATTTGAAAACGTGCTGGGCGAAGAGGGTAAGGGCGTGCGCGTTCTGATGTCCGGTCTGGACTATGAGCGCGTGGTGCTGGCAGGGATCGGCACCGGTATCATGGCGGCCTGCATGGACGAGATGATGCCCTACATGAAAGAGCGCAAACAGTTCGGCCAGCCCATCGGGAACTTCCAGCTGATGCAGGGCAAGATCGCGGATATGTACACCGCGATGAACACCGCGCGGGCCTATGTCTACGAAGTGGCAAAAGCCTGCGACAAGGGCACCGTGACCCGTCAGGATGCCGCCGCTTGCTGTCTTTATGCATCCGAAGTTGCCATGACCCAGGCGCATCAGGCGGTGCAGGCCTTTGGTGGTGCGGGCTATCTCTCTGACAACCCGGTTGGCCGGATCTTCCGTGATGCCAAGCTTATGGAGATCGGGGCTGGCACATCGGAAATTCGCCGGATGCTGATTGGCCGTGAATTGATGAGCCAGATGTAACCACGCTCGTGCCTGGGCGGTCCATAGGGCGGCCTGTGCTTATGATGCGCAGTTACATCTGAAAAAACGAGAAAGCGGCGCGCCTCTCAGCACGCCGCCCCTCCCTGAAGTACTCGTCTCAGTCTTTTACTCGTCAAAAGGATCAGAAGCGGTGAACGTAGCCAAAGCCAACAGTGACCGGATCAATTTCGGCGGTGCCGATTTTGGTGCCATTGAGGGTCACATCGGTTTCGATATCCATGTAGCGGACGTTCACCCGCAGTGCGCCGCGATCAGAGATCTGCCAGTCCGCGCCAAGGTTCAGCGCCAGCCCGACACTGTCATCAAGCGAGATCACACCCGCGGGGGAGCTTTCCTCAAAGAAGGTCGTGTAGTTGATACCAACACCGACAAAGGGTTTGAACTTGGTCTGTGTCGGGAAGTGATAATTGACCGACAGGGTCGGCGGCAGGTGCTTGGTGGTCGCGGTATAGGCGCCGTTCAAGGAGATATCATGTTCGAACGGGCTGGCAGCCAGAAGTTCGATGCCGATGTTGTCGCGGATGAAATACTCCGCAGTGAAGGTCAGTGCGGTATCGTCGCCAATTGTCGCAGCCGCGCCGGCAACAGTGCCGTTGTCGGACTTCGGATTGACGTTGGCGATACCGACGCCAAGGGTCCAATCCCCTTGGGACTGGGCAAGGGCGGGGCCGGCCAGGGCTGCCAGTGCAGCGCTAAGAGCCAGGGCGGAAACCATACGGGTCATTCGGACTATCCCTCTTCTATCGTGGTCGGGTCGTTTGTTTGCAAGGGCTGTATGCGCCTGGGGCAGCGACAGAACACTGATCTGGATCAAGAAGCGGCCCGCTTTCCCTTTGGGAATGCAGGGAAAAACTGCATATCTGATATGCGTTTCGTGAAGGTCTTGGCATGAGCGGTGTGGGGGGACATACATTGTATCCGGGATTGCGCACGGATGGCGGATGGCAGTTTCCGTCCTGCCTGAACATGGCGGCGCAGGCGCTGGACCATCCGGACGAACAATTGGCCCTCATTGATCTGACCACCGGCGCGCGGCGTGATATCCGCTATGGTGAGCTGCGGCAGATGGTCGATGCGGTGGCGCGCGATCTGATGCGGCGGGTGCAGCCCGGTGACCGTGTTGGTGTACTGCTCAGCCAATCTGTCGACTGCGCCGTAGCACATCTCGCGATCTGGAAAATCGGTGCCATTTCCGTGCCGTTGTTCAAGCTGTTTCAGCATGATGCGCTGGCCTCCCGCATTGGCGATGCAGGGTTGGAGCTGGTGCTGACTGATGGCGGGGGCACGGCGCAGCTGGGATCACTGGCGCAACCGCTGCTGGTGGCGGATATCCTGTCCGCAAGCACGGGCCAAAGCGACCACCTCCTGCCTTATGCGGAAACCACGCCGGAGACTCCGGCAGTGCTCATCTACACCTCCGGCACCACGGGCAGCGCCAAGGGCGCGCTGCATGGTCACCGGGTGCTCTCCGGTCACCTGCCCGGCGTGGCCATCAGCCATGATCATCTGGGCCAGCCGGGCGATTGCCTGTGGACCCCTGCGGATTGGGCATGGATCGGCGGCTTGTTTGACGTGCTGATGCCGGGTCTGGCGCTGGGTGTGCCGGTCGTGGCCGCGCGGCTGGACAAATTTACGCCGGAGGCTTGCGCCGAAATCATTCGTCAGGGAGATGTGCGCAATGTGTTCTTTCCTCCCACTGCGCTGCGCTTGCTGAAGGCGGCGGGGCAGGGGCTCGACGGTCTGCGCTCGGTAGCATCTGGGGGAGAGCCCCTGGGCGCAGAGATGCTCGCCTGGGGCCAGCGTCACCTGGGCGTAACGATTAATGAATTCTATGGCCAGACCGAGTGCAACATGGTTGCCTCCTCCTGCGCAGCGGATTTTGACCCGCGTCCGGGCTGCATTGGCAAACCGGTGCCGGGGCATGAGCTGGCGGTGATTGATGAGGCGGGCAATCCAACGGACGCGGAAGGCGATGTTGCGATCCGCCGCGGCTCGGCCTCGATGCTGTTGGAATACTGGAATCGGCCTGTGGAAACTGCCGAGAAGTTCCGCGGCGACTGGCTGGTAACCGGCGACCGCGGCATTTGGGAGGGCGACTATCTGCGCTTTGTCGGCCGCGAGGATGACGTGATTACCTCCGGCGGCTACCGCATCGGTCCGGCAGAGATCGAGGATTGCTTGATGACCCACCCGGCGGTGGCGACGGTTGGCGTGGTCGGCAAGCCCGACAGCCTGCGCACCGAGATCGTCAAAGCCTATGTGGTGCTGAAACCGGGGGCGGAGGCGTCAGGACAGGAGCTTCAGCACTACGTCAAGGACCGCCTTGCGCATTATTCCTACCCGCGGGAGGTCGCGTTCGTGGGCGCACTGCCGATGACCGTGACCGGCAAGGTGATCCGCAAGGAATTGAAGGCACAGGCGGCAGGGGAGGTGCAAAGATGAAACTATCAATTCATTTCGTGGTCACTGCCATGGCCTGTGCTCTAGGCAGCGCGGCATCGCCTGCTGTGGCCGGCGATGAATTGTCTCAATTTGATATCGCCGGTTTTCTAAGCGCTTGCTCTGGATTTGTCCCCGATGTTGGCTTTGCGGTGCCCATGGACACCCAATGCGTCTCGCAGGCCGTCCGCATGTGTAACCTAAGCCAAGAAATGAAGGCTTTGCAGCACTGTGCTGATAGCGCCGCGGCTTGGTTGGAGGCGGACGGAGCACGCATCGTTAGCCTGATGCCCGGCTTCGACAAAAGTGTTCTTGATGGCAGCGGGCCCGCAGGCCTGTCCCTGCCAATTCCTACTTTGGGTGACGCTCCTGATTGCACCCAGGTTTCGGACCACAATTTGCCTGCCGAAGTAGCGTGCCGCTATTCGGAGGCACTTTCAGAATGGCTCAAACTAAGAATTCTGATGCGCAGTGAAGAAATGACTGGGGAGGCAAGCCAATGACTACAGGTATTGCATACCCGGCGTACGCTGCCCCAACGAGAACCAATAAGTCTTCCTGTATTACGGGACACAGCCTAACCCCAACAATGGGAGAGTGCACATGAAACTCAATTCCAAGGCGATGCCTTCCTCGGAAGGCTTCAAACAGAACCGCGAGGCGCATCTGGACGCGCTCGGGCAGATCAGCGAGGCGGCAGAGGCCGCGCGCATGGGCGGCGGCGAGAAGTCCCGCGCCCGCCACGAGAGCCGCGGCAAGATGCTGCCGCGCCGCCGGGTGGCGAACCTGCTCGACCCCGGCTCTCCGTTTCTGGAGATCGGCGCCACGGCGGCGCATGCCATGTATGACGGGGCCGCCCCCGGTGCTGGGGTCGTGGCGGGTATCGGCCGCGTTCACGGGCAAGAGGTCATGGTGGTCTGCAACGACGCCACAGTGAAGGGCGGCACCTATTACCCGATGACGGTGAAGAAGCACCTGCGGGCGCAGGAGATTGCCGAGGAAAACCGTCTCCCCTGCATCTATCTGGTGGACAGCGGCGGTGCCAACCTGCCGCAACAGGATGAGGTCTTCCCCGACCGCGACCATTTCGGGCGGATCTTCTACAATCAGGCGCGGATGTCGGCCAAGGGCATTGCGCAGATTGCGGTGGTCATGGGCTCCTGCACCGCGGGCGGCGCCTATGTGCCGGCCATGTCCGACGTGACCATCATCGTGAAAGAGCAGGGCACCATCTTCCTCGCAGGCCCGCCGCTGGTGAAGGCCGCGACGGGCGAGGTTGTCAGCGCCGAGGAACTGGGCGGCGGCGACGTGCACACGCGCCTGTCCGGTGTGGCCGACTACCTCGCCGAGGATGACGCCCACGCGCTGGCGCTGGCGCGGCGCGCGGTGCAGTCCTTGAATATCACCAAGCCGCTGACGGTGAATTGGGCCAGCCCCGAGGAACCCGCCTATGACCCCGAGGAAATCCTCGGCGTGGTGCCAGGTGACCTGCGCACGCCTTACGACATCCGCGAGGTGATTGCGCGGCTGGTCGATGGCTCCCGCTTTGACGAATTCAAGCCGCGTTTCGGCGAAACTCTTGTCACTGGTTTTGCCCATGTGAAAGGCTGCCCTGTAGGCATCATCGCCAACAACGGCGTGCTGTTCTCCGAGGCCGCCCAGAAGGGCGCGCATTTCGTAGAACTGTGCAGCCAGCGCAAGATCCCGCTGGTTTTCCTGCAGAATATCACCGGTTTCATGGTCGGCCGCAAATACGAAAACGAAGGCATCGCCCGCCATGGCGCCAAGATGGTGACCGCGGTGGCGACCACCAATGTGCCGAAGGTGACGATGCTGGTCGGCGGCTCCTTCGGGGCGGGCAATTACGGCATGTCAGGCCGGGCTTACCAGCCGCGGTTCCTGTGGTCCTGGCCCAACTCCCGCATCTCTGTGATGGGCGGCGAGCAGGCGGCAGGCGTGCTGGCAACGGTCAAGCGCGATGCCATCGAACGCCAGGGCGGCAGCTGGAGCACGGAGGAAGAAGCCGACTTCAAACGCCCCACCATTGAGATGTTCGAGGAGCAGAGTCACCCGCTTTATGCCTCTGCACGTCTCTGGGACGACGGCATCATCGACCCGCGCAAGAGCCGCGATGTGCTGGCGCTGTCGCTTAGCGCCGCGCTGAATGCCCCGATTGAAGATACACGCTTCGGCGTGTTCCGGATGTGAGGACCTCCCATGTTTGACAAGATTCTGATTGCCAACCGCGGAGAGATTGCCTGCCGCGTGATGGAAACCGCCCGTGCCATGGGGGTGCGGACCGTAGCCGTTTATTCCGACGCCGACGCTACCGCGAAACATGTGCAGATGGCGGATGAGGCGGTGCATATCGGCGGTTCGGCCCCGGCGGACAGCTATCTGAAGGGGGATGTGATCATCCGTGTCGCGCAGGAAAGTGGCGCACAGGCGATTCACCCCGGCTATGGCTTCCTTTCGGAAAACCCGGGCTTTGTGGACGCGGTCGAGGCCGCAGGCCTCAGCTTTATCGGGCCTTCTGCGGATGCGATCCGCAAGATGGGTCTCAAGGATGCAGCCAAGGCGTTGATGGAGAAGGCCGGCGTGCCGGTTGTGCCGGGTTATCACGGCTCCAACCAGGATACGGAGTTCTTGGCTGGCGAGGCGGAGAAGATCGGTTATCCGGTGCTGATCAAGGCGGTTGCCGGCGGTGGCGGCAAAGGGATGCGGCTGGTAGAGGCACCTGCCGAATTTTCGGATGCCCTGAAAAGCGCGCAGGGCGAGGCGACCACAGCATTCGGCAACCCGGACGTTTTGATCGAGAAATACATCCAGCAGCCGCGGCACATCGAGGTGCAGGTTTTCGGCGACGGGACCCACGCTGTGCATCTATTTGAGCGTGACTGTTCCCTTCAGCGCCGCCATCAGAAAGTGATCGAAGAAGCGCCCGCGCCCGGCATGACTGAGGTGATGCGCGAGGCGATGGGTGAGGCCGGCGTGCGCGCCGCCGAAGCCATCGGCTACAAGGGGGCCGGCACGGTGGAATTCATCGTCGATGGATCTGACGGGCTGCGGCCGGACGGCTTCTGGTTCATGGAAATGAACACCCGCCTGCAAGTGGAGCACCCGGTGACTGAGCTGATCACCGGCGTTGATCTGGTGGAATGGCAGCTGCGGGTGGCCTCGGGTGAGAGCCTGCCTGCCCAGCAGGACGACCTCACCATCACCGGCCATGCGTTTGAGGCGCGGCTGTATGCGGAGGATGTGCCCAAGGGCTTCCTGCCTGCAACCGGCACGCTGACGCATCTGTCCTTCCCGGCTGAGTGCCGCGCCGACAGCGGTGTGCGCGCAGGCGATACCATCAGTCCGTGGTACGACCCGATGATCTCCAAGGTGATCGTACATGGCGCCACCCGTTCGGTGGCCCTCTCGAAGTTGCGCCGGGCGCTGGAACGGACAGAGGTTGCAGGCACAGTCACCAACCTCGCCTTTCTGGGTGCGCTTGCCTCCCATCAGGGGTTTGGTCGAGGCGAGGTTGATACTGGCCTGATCGCGCGTGATCTCGAGGCGCTGAGGGCGGTTGGCGACATGCCTGTGGCGCATTGGATTGCAGCCGCGCAGAGAGCGCTGTGTTTGCATAAGTCTGGTGGGGACAGCGGTTTTACCCTCTGGGCGCCGCTGCACCGGGCCGTACAGCTCACCCACGGCGAAGAGAGCCTTGAGATCACCGTTGAGGTGCTGGGCCTGCAAGCACAGCGCTGGCAGCTGGACGACGGCAGTCACGAGGTGACATTTGACGGGACGTGCTGGCGGCATGACGGGCATCCCTTGCCGAATGTGGCTGAGGCCGATGGCAGGCTGACGGTGTTTGCCCGGATCAGCAGCATCTTTGACTGTATCGATCCGCTGGACCGCGCTGGGACCGCCGGTGGCGATACCAACGTGATCGAGGCGCCGATGCCCGGTTTGGTCAAGGCCGTGTTCGCCGAAGCCGGCGCCGAGGTCAAAGAAGGTGACAGACTGGCTATCCTTGAGGCGATGAAAATGGAACACTCTCTCCTGGCGGCCCGCGATGGCGTGGTGGCCGAGGTTCTGGCCTCTGCCGGTGATCAGGTCGAGGCTGGCGCCGCGCTGGTCCGTCTGGAAGAGGCGGACAGCTGAACAGCGATCAGATCGGGCGGTGCCACGAGTGCTGCCCCATCTGCCGCCGCAGCAACGACTGTGGTTTGAGCGATGTCTGAGATTGCCTTGGGGAGAAGTGCATCATGAGCGAAAGCGTTGAAATTTTCGAAGTAGGCCCGCGCGACGGGCTGCAGAATGAAAAGCGCGACATTCCCGTCGCAGAAAAGATCGCCCTTGTTGACCGGCTGACCGATGCTGGTTTTCGCCGGATTGAGGTGGCGAGCTTTGTCTCTCCTAGATGGGTGCCGCAGATGGCGGGATCGGGGGAGGTTCTCGCGGGGATCCGTCGCAGTTCTGATGTGCGCTACGCTGCGCTGACGCCCAACATGCGCGGGTATGAGGATGCCCTGACCGCAAAGGCGGATGAGATCGCGATTTTTGCCTCAGCCTCAGAAGGCTTCTCCAAGGCGAATATCAACGCGAGCGTGGCCGAATCCATTGAGCGTTTTACGCCAATCATTGAGGCTGCGCGCCACATTGATATGCCGGTCCGGGGCTATATTTCTTGCGTGACTGAGTGCCCCTTTGACGGGCCGACCGACCCGGACGCGGTTGCGGCACTGGCGGATCGATTGTTCTCCATGGGCTGCTATGAGATCTCGCTGGGCGATACCATCGGTCAGGCGACACCGGATTCCATTGCGCGTATGTTGCTGGCGGTGCGGGAACGCGTGCCGGTCACCCGTCTGGCGGGCCATTATCACGACACAGCCGGGCGGGCGATTGACAATATCGATGCGTCTTTGTCGCTGGGTGTCCGGGTCTTTGACGCTGCTGTTGGCGGGCTGGGGGGCTGCCCCTATGCTCCGGGTGCTGTCGGCAATGTTGCGACCGAAGCTGTGCATGAGCATCTGACGCGGCTGGGCTATGAGACCGGGCTGAAGGGCGATGTGCTGACCGACGCCGCAGCTATGGCGCGCGCGATGCGGGGATAGTATGGCTGTACTTATTTGTTTTTCCGGCCTGCCAGGGGTCGGAAAATCAACGATTGCGCGGCGCCTCTCTAAAAAATCCGGTGCTATCTGGCTTCGGTTGGATGAGATCGAGACAGCGATGAGAAAATCTCATATGGAGCCGGTCGATCTTGCGGATGCCGGATACGCGGCTGCTCAGGTTATGGCCAAGGCGGCACTCAGTCAGGGGTATCTGGTGATCGCCGATTGCGTTAATCCGATTGCCCTGACGCGCGAGCAATGGCGCAAGGTATCTCAGGACGTTGGTGTCGCGCATCTGGACATTGCCGTAACCTGTTCCGATCCTGTTCAGCATCGATGCCGTGTCGAAACACGAAAGCCCGACGTGTCAGGCCAGAACCTTCCGACTTGGGATGCGGTCGAACAGCGCTGCTTTGAACCGTTCCCACAGGCATCACTCTCAATCGATACCGCAGAAACCACAGTTGATGACGCCGTTGAGATCATCTGGCGGCAGATCAAGGTCCTTTGAAAGGCATACGGATGTATAACACCATAACCCTGGCCACTGACGACCGAGGTGTCGCGACGCTGACACTGAATCGTCCGGAAAAACACAATGCGATGTCCGGTGAGATGTTGCAGGAGTTGAAAGCCGCCGCCGCCGCGCTGGCAAAGGATCGCGCCGTTCGTGTCGTCGTCCTCACGGGGGCAGGCAAGAGTTTTTGCGCCGGGGGTGATCTGGGCTGGATGCAGGCCCAGATGGAGGCTGATGCCGAAACGCGCGGGCGCGAGGCGCGGGTGCTGGCGGAGATGCTGATGGCCATCAACACCTTGCCGCAGCCGGTCATTGGCGCGATCCAGGGCAATGCCTTTGGCGGTGGCGTCGGTATGGCCTCGGTTTGTGACGTTGCCATCGGCGCCGATCATATCAAGATGGGCCTCACTGAGACCCGACTTGGCCTGATCCCCGCCACCATCGGCCCTTATGTGGTGGCCCGCATGGGCGAAGCGCGGGCGCGGCGTGTCTTTATGTCGGCGCGGCTGTTTGGCGCGGCGGAAGCCGTGGACCTGGGGATTCTCGCTCGGGTGGTTCCTGCAGCTGATTTGGACGCCGCGATCGAGGCGGAAGTGATCCCATATCTCAGCTGTGCACCCGAAGCGGTGGGTGCTGCTAAGGCATTGGTGCGCGATTTGGGACCCAAAATTGATGATGCGGTCATTGATCATACCATCGCCGCATTGGTTGACCGTTGGGAGGGCAGCGAGGCACCTGAGGGGATCGCCGCGTTTTTTGCCAAGGAAAAGCCCAGCTGGCAGCGATAATTCCGTCAAAAATGTCGGATTCCATTCACCAAGGCGTGCCTTTTGCGAGGCGCGCCTTATCCTATGAAAACAATAGGGTTTACCTGCCGTGATGTTGATCTGCCGCGTCGGTTACAGAAGGTTTATCCATTAACGATGCGTTGGTTGACGGTGAGGGGGCAGGGGAGTAGACACAGCCCCAAGTCAACACGCCAATTGACGGCGCGCAGAAATCCGCGCGCACGGAAAGGAGCCACTCGTGGAAGAGATGTTGCGGGAATACCTCCCGATTCTGGTGTTTCTGGCCGTAGCGGTCGGGCTTGGAATTGTTCTTATTTTGGCGGCAGTTGTGCTGGCCGTCCGCAATCCGGACCCTGAAAAGGTCAGCGCTTACGAATGCGGGTTCAACGCATTCGACGACGCACGGATGAAGTTTGATGTCCGGTTTTACCTGGTGTCGATTCTGTTCATCATTTTTGATCTGGAAATTGCATTCCTGTTTCCCTGGGCCGTCGGCTTCAAGGACATGAGCGATGCGGGCTTCTGGTCGATGATGGTGTTCCTCGCTGTGCTGACCATTGGTTTTGCCTATGAGTGGAAGAAAGGGGCCCTGGAATGGGAGTGATGACCGGAGCCAACACGGCTGGCGTCGACAAGGAAGTCGTCACCCAGGCCCTGAACGCAGAGCTGCAGGATAAGGGATTTCTGCTGACCTCTGCCGAGGATATCATCAACTGGGCGCGCACCGGCTCGCTCCACTGGATGACCTTTGGTCTTGCCTGCTGCGCGGTTGAGATGATGCACACCTCGATGCCGCGCTATGATGCCGAGCGCTTCGGCATCGCGCCACGCGCCTCTCCGCGCCAGTCGGATGTGATGATTGTGGCTGGTACGCTGACCAACAAGATGGCCCCCGCCCTGCGCAAGGTCTATGACCAGATGCCTGAGCCGCGCTATGTGATCTCGATGGGATCCTGCGCCAATGGTGGCGGCTATTATCACTACAGCTATTCTGTAGTGCGTGGCTGTGACCGGGTTGTGCCCGTGGATGTCTATGTACCCGGCTGCCCGCCCACGGCAGAGGCGTTGCTTTATGGTCTGATGCAATTGCAGCGCAAAATCCGCCGCACCGGCACACTTGTGCGCTAAGTGGCTTTGGTTGGAGAGACAAAAATGACTGAAGCCCTGAACGAACTCGGCACTCAGATCGCAGCCAAGCGCCCGGATTGCGTTATCGGCTGGGATGTCACCTTTGATGAGCTGAACGTGGATGTGGCCCCATCGAACCTCGCAGGATTTGTTGAGTTTTTGAAAGCGGACGCGACCTGCAAGTTCTCGTCTCTGGTCGACATCACAGCTGTCGACTACCCGGATCGCCCTAAGCGGTTCGACGTGGTCTATCATTTCCTGTCGATGTATCAGAACCAGCGGATCCGCCTGCGCGTATCGATCCGCGAGGATGAGATGCTACCGTCGATCGTGACGATCCATCCCTCGGCCAACTGGTTTGAGCGGGAGGTGTTCGACATGTTCGGTATCCTGTTCACCGGCCACCCGGATCTGCGCCGCATCCTGACCGACTATGGTTTCCGTGGCTATCCGCTGCGCAAGGATTTCCCGACCACCGGTTACACAGAGGTTCGCTACGACGAGGCGCAGAAGCGCGTTGTCTATGAACCGGTAAATTTGGTTCAGGAATACCGCCAGTTTGACTTCATGAGCCCGTGGGAAGGGGCGGAATATATCCTTCCGGGTGATGAGAAAGAGGGGGCGAAATAATGGACGGCTCCAAAATGGATGACGCCCTGACCGGCGAACAGAAGATCCGTAACTTCAACATCAACTTCGGCCCGCAACACCCTGCGGCGCACGGCGTTCTGCGTCTGGTGCTGGAGCTGGATGGCGAAATCGTTGAGCGTTGCGATCCGCACATCGGCCTGTTGCACCGCGGCACCGAAAAGCTGATGGAGAGCCGGACGTATCTGCAGAACCTGCCGTATTTCGACCGCCTCGATTATGTGGCACCGATGAACCAGGAACATGCCTGGTGTCTGGCCATCGAAAAGCTGACCGGCGTGGAAGTACCGCGTCGTGCGTCGCTGATCCGGGTGCTCTATTCCGAAATAGGCCGGATTCTGAACCATCTGCTCAACGTAACCACGCAGGCGATGGACGTTGGCGCGCTGACCCCGCCGCTGTGGGGCTTTGAAGAGCGCGAAAAGCTGATGATCTTTTACGAGCGTGCCTGTGGTGCGCGCTTGCACGCGGCCTATTTCCGCCCCGGTGGTGTTCATCAGGACCTGCCTGATGCGCTGATCGACGATATTGAGGCGTGGACGCACACCTTTCCCGCCGTGATGGATGACATCGACGGGCTGCTGACCGAAAACCGGATTTTCAAGCAGCGTAACGCAGATATCGGTGTCGTGACTGAGGAAGATATCCTCAACTACGGCTTCTCTGGCGTGATGGTGCGTGGCTCTGGTCTGGCATGGGATCTGCGTCGTTCGCAGCCATATGAATGCTATGATGAGTTCGATTTCCAGATCCCGGTTGGCAAGAACGGCGACTGCTACGACCGCTACCTCGTCCGTATGGAAGAGATGCGCCAGTCGCTGTCGATCATTCGTCAGTGCATCGGCAAGCTGCGCGAAACGCCCGGCGATATTCTGGCCCGTGGCAAACTGACCCCGCCCAACCGTCGCGACATGAAAACCTCAATGGAGAGCCTGATCCACCACTTCAAGCTCTATACCGAAGGGTTCCACGTCCCCGCTGGCGAAGTTTACGCCGCTGTTGAGGCACCCAAGGGGGAGTTCGGAGTCTATCTGGTTGCAGATGGCACCAACAAACCCTATCGCGCCAAGCTGCGCGCGCCGGGTTTCCTGCATTTGCAGGCCATGGATTATGTGGCCAAGGGCCACCAACTCGCGGACGTCGCTGCCATCATTGGCACCATGGACGTCGTATTTGGAGAGATTGACCGCTAATGCTTCGTCGTCTGCATTCCGAACAACCCGATAGCTTTGCCTTCACGTCTGACAATCAGACATGGGCCGAGGCGCAGATCACCAAATTCCCTGAAGGCCGTCAGGCCAGCGCGATCATTCCGCTGCTGTGGCGCGCACAGGAGCAGGAAGGCTGGTTGACCAAACCTGCGATCGAATATGTCGCGGACATGCTGGGCATGGCCTATATTCGCGCACTTGAGGTTGCCTCCTTCTACTTCATGTTCCAGCTGCAACCCACTGGTTCGGTTGCACATGTTCAGATCTGCGGCACGACGTCCTGCATGATCTGCGGCGCAGAGGATCTGATTGCTGTCTGTCAGGATAAGATTGCCAATAAACCCTTCACCCTGTCGGCGGATGGTAAGTTTACCTGGGAAGAGGTCGAATGCCTTGGCGCCTGCACCAATGCGCCCATGGCCCAGATCGGCAAGGACTACTACGAAGACCTGACCGCTGAAGGCTTTGCCAAGTTGCTGGATAATCTGGCTGCAGGTCAGGTCCCGCTGCCGGGTCCGCAGAACGGGCGCTACGCGGCTGAACCGAAGTCGGGTCTGACCTCGCTGACCGAATATGAAAGCGGCAAGACGCAGTATAACGCGTCGGTCCAGCTGGCGGCGGATATTGGCGATACAGTCAAGCGTATCGACGGGGCTGAGGTTCCGATCCTGACGCCCTGGATTGGCAAGGACGGCAAGGTTGCCGGTCGCGACAGTGCCGATACCCCGCCGCCTGCGCCGAAAACACCGCTTCCTGCGGTGAAGCAGGCCGAGGTTGCCAAGGCAAAGAGCGATGCCCCAAAGAAAGCTGCACCGAAAAAAGCGGGCGTTGGCGAACCAGCCTCTCCTGAGGGCGCCGCCGCAGAAGCCGGGGTTTCGGTTGAAGAGAAACCGGAAACCCTTACCTCAGCACGCGATGGCGGTGCAGATGATCTGAAGATGCTGAAAGGTGTCGGTCCCAAGCTGGAGCAGACCCTTAACGATCTGGGCTTCTTCCACTTCGACCAGATCGCAGCCTGGACCGATGAGCAGGTTGCCTGGGTCGACAGCCGGTTGAAGTTCAAGGGACGCATCGTCCGCGATGGCTGGATCGAACAGTCCCGGCAGCTCGCGGCAGGTGAGGAAACGGACTTCGCCAAGAAGGCCAAAGCTGACGATCGCTACAAAAACGACTGAAACAAGATAACCGCCGCTGCCCATCGGGGCAGGGGCCAAAATTCAGGACCATATGAGCGTAGAACACGACAAAGCACTGGCAGCAAAGGGGCGGCACATCGCGTTGGTGATTGCCGCAACCATGCTTGGTTGGCTGGCGATGTCGCTGTTCATCGGCCCCGCGCTGGGGCTCGCCGGACGCTACGCTCTGCTGTTTGATTTCGCAGCCCTTGCAGGCTTCATTTATGCAGCGGTCAACATTTTTCAACTCTGGCGGATGCGCCAGGACAGCCAAAGGTAGGCAGACATGCTGAAGGACCAGGACCGGATCTTTACCAACCTTTACGGGATGCATGAGCGCACATTGGCAGGCGCAAAACAGCGGGGCCATTGGGATGGCACTGCGGGCATCATCGAAAAAGGGCGGGACTGGATCATCCAGAACATGAAGGATTCCGGCCTGCGCGGACGCGGTGGTGCGGGCTTCCCGACCGGCCTGAAATGGTCTTTCATGCCGAAGGAGAGCGACGGGCGTCCCTCCTATCTGGTCATCAACGCCGATGAATCGGAGCCGGGCACCTGCAAAGACCGCGAGATCATGCGCCATGATCCGCACACGCTGATCGAAGGCGCGCTGATCGCCTCCTTCGCGATGAATGCGCATACCTGCTACATCTATCTGCGCGGCGAATACATCCGCGAGCGCGAGGCGCTGCAGGCCGCGATTGACGAATGCTATGACCAAGGTCTGCTGGGTCGCAATGCCGCCGGATCCGGTTGGGACTTTGACGTCTTTCTGCACCATGGTGCAGGGGCCTATATCTGCGGCGAAGAAACTGCGCTGATTGAAAGCCTTGAGGGCAAGAAGGGCATGCCACGTATGAAGCCGCCGTTCCCGGCTGGCGCGGGCCTCTATGGTTGCCCGACCACGGTGAACAACGTGGAGTCGATCGCGGTGGTGCCGACCATTCTGCGCCGTGGCCCGGATTGGTTTGCAGGCTTTGGCCGTCAGAACAACGCGGGCACCAAACTCTTTGCGATCTCCGGCCACGTCAACAACCCCTGTGTGGTTGAGGAAGCAATGTCGATCTCCTTTGAGGAGCTGATCGAGAAGCATTGCGGCGGTATCCGGGGCGGTTGGGATAACTTGCTGGCGGTCATTCCCGGTGGCTCTTCTGTTCCCTGCGTGCGCGGCGAGAAGATGAAAGACGCCATCATGGACTTCGACTATCTGCGCGGCGAGCTGGGGTCCGGCCTTGGCACCGCCGCGGTCATCGTGATGGATAAGAACACGGACATCATCAAGGCGATCTGGCGTCTGTCCAAGTTCTACAAACACGAAAGCTGTGGGCAGTGTACGCCGTGTCGTGAGGGCACCGGCTGGATGATGCGCGTGATGGACCGTCTGGTGAAAGGCGAGGCCGAGCTCGAAGAGATCGACATGCTGTGGGATGTGACCAAGCAGGTCGAAGGCCATACCATTTGTGCACTTGGCGATGCGGCAGCCTGGCCAATTCAGGGGCTGATCCGCAACTTCCGCGAGGAAATCGAGGACCGCATCAAGGCACAGAAGTCCGGGCGCATGGGCGCCATGGCGGCTGAATAAGGTCCGGGGGAGCAGTTGATGATCACGGGTGTGAGCAAAGCCATGGCTATTCTGGCCCTCTGCGGCGGGGTGCTGGCGGGGTGTGACGGGATCGTAAACGACCGTCCAACCTACGCAGGCGTTCCGTTCAAGGCGAAGGCCAAGGCTGTGAACAAGAAAGAGACGCTGGCGGTGTTTACCACTGCGGTTTCCAAGGCCCCGCGTTCGCTTGAGGGGGCGCGGCTGGCTGCGCACCACGAAGGTACCCGCTACTGCATCGAGAATTTTGGCTCCTCGCGCATTGCATGGCAGATCAACCCGCTTGATACGGATGTCGCGGTCCCCCTCGACGGGGACACAGCGGTTTATGGCGGAACCTGCACCCCGTGAGCATGACGCCTGCATATCCTTTGGCTGCGCATGATGCGCCAGCGGCGGTGTTATTGCATAACGCCGCTGTCTGCGCGCGTGCTGAACGCTTTCCCACCAAGGAGCGTTCAACCATGCGAACCCTGATTGCAACCTGTGCCACCTGCCTGATGCTACTGCCTACTGCGGCGGCCGCGAAGCCCTCTCTGCGCGATGTGCAGGAGATTGAAGACCCGTTGTTTGCGGTCGCGCTGGCGAAGGAAGTGTCGGACCACTGCGACAGCATATCCGCGCGCTACTTCAAGGGGCTGACTGAGCTGCGCCGCCTGCGGGCGCGGGCCAATGCCCTGGGCTATACGGATACTGAAATCCGCGCCTACATCGACTCGGACACGGAAAAAACCCGGATGCGGGCCAAGGGAGAACGCTTCCTGGCGCAAAACGGGGTCTCTTACGAGAAAACGGAAACATTCTGTGCGTTTGGTCGTGCGGAAATTAAGAAAAACAGCGCGATCGGCGTTTTATTGAGGGCGAAATAGACCATGTCTGACCTCCGCAAGATCAACATTGACGGAACCGAGATTGAGGTGGATGGGGCGATGACCCTAATCCAGGCTTGTGAAGAGGCCGGGGTGGAAATTCCCCGGTTCTGCTACCACGAGCGTCTGTCCATCGCCGGCAATTGCCGCATGTGCCTGGTTGAGGTTGTTGGCGGCCCGCCGAAACCTGCCGCTTCCTGCGCCATGCAGGTCCGCGATCTGCGTCCCGGCCCCGAAGGTCAGGCACCGCAGGTGAAGACAAATTCACCGATGGTGAAAAAGGCGCGCGAAGGCGTGATGGAGTTCCTGCTGATCAACCACCCGCTAGATTGCCCGATTTGCGATCAGGGCGGCGAATGCGATCTGCAGGATCAGGCCATGGCGTATGGCGTTGATTTCTCGCGCTTCCGCGAAGCCAAGCGCGCGGTTGATGATCTGGACCTTGGTCCGCTGGTCGGCACCGCGATGACGCGCTGCATCTCCTGCACTCGCTGCGTCCGCTTCACAACCGAAGTTGCCGGCATCACCCAGATGGGCCAGACCGGTCGCGGCGAAGATAGCGAAATCACCTCCTATCTGAACGAGACGCTGGATTCGAACCTTCAGGGCAACATCATCGACCTTTGCCCGGTTGGTGCGCTGACCTCCAAACCCTACGCCTTCACAGCGCGTCCGTGGGAACTGACCAAGACCGAAACCATCGACGTGATGGATGCGCTGGGGTCGAACATCCGTGTCGACACCAAGGGTCGCGAAGTGATGCGGATCCTGCCGCGCAACCACGACGGCGTGAACGAGGAATGGATCAGCGACAAGACCCGTTTCGTCTGGGACGGCTTGCGCCGCCAGCGTCTGGATCGCCCTTACGTTCGTGTAGATGGCAAGCTTAAGCCAGCCACCTGGCCCGAAGCGCTGGAGGCTGCGGCCACAGCGATGAAGGGCAAGAAAATCGCGGGTCTGATTGGTGACCTGGTCCCGGTTGAGGCGGCTTTTGCATTGAAACAGCTGGTCGAAGGGCAGGGTGGTAAGGTTGAGTGCCGGACTGACAAGGCCCGTCTGCCTATCGGCAACCGCGCGGCCTATGTCGGCACCGCCACCATCGAAGATATCGACAGCGCCAAGGCGATCATGCTGATCGGCACCGACCCCCGCAACGAGGCGCCGGTTCTGAATGCCCGCCTGCGTAAGGCTTGGATCAATGGCGCCAATATCGGCCTGATCGGCCAGCCGGTTGATCTGACCTATGACTATGCTCACCTCGGTACCGACCGCGCAGCGCTTGAGGCGCTTGTGAACGGCGAAACCGAAGGCGCGATTGGCAAGGATACGCTGGTCATAGTCGGCCAGGGCGCCCTGCGTGAGGCCGATGGTCTGGCCGTACTGGCCCATGCGCAGAAATACGCGGCCATGACCGAATCTAAGCTGCTGGTGCTGCACACCGCTGCGGGCCGTGTCGGCGCGATGGATGTCAACGCTGTCACCGAAGGTGGCCTTGAAGCGGCCATTGACGGCGCAGAGGTGATCTACAACCTCGGCGCTGATGAGGTCGAAATCGATGCAGGCGCCTTTGTGATTTACCAGGGCTCGCACGGCGATCGCGGGGCGCATCGTGCCGACATCATCCTTCCCGGCGCTGCCTATACCGAAGAAAACGGTCTGTTCGTAAATACCGAAGGGCGTCCGCAATTGGCGATGCGGGCGAGCTTCGCGCCCGGTGAGGCCAAGGAAAACTGGGCGATCCTGCGGGCGCTCAGCGCGGAGCCGGATGCCAAGCTGCCCTATGACTCGCTGGCGCAACTGCGCTCCGCGCTGGTGGCAGAGGTGCCGCATCTGGCGCGCATTGACGAAGTGGCGGCAAATGAGGGTCCGGCGCTTGAGGTTGAGGCCATGGGTAAGGCGGCATTCCTGCCTGCGGTTAAGGATTTCTACCTGACCAACCCGATAGCGCGGTCGTCGCAGCTGATGGCGGAACTGTCGGCGGGTGCAAAGGCGCGCGGCGCCGAGAAGATCGCAGCGGAGTGATCCGGGCGGGCATCATATCGCCCTTGCTGCTGGCGGCCTGCGTGCAGGCCCCTCAGACATCGCAGGCGCCGTTCAATCCCGACTACCAAGGGGTGGAAACGCGGCTTCTGGATGGCGATCTGGTGCAGTTCCACGTTGCCATGATCGGCGCCAGAAACAGCGCCGATCTGGATAATTATGCTGAATGCGCAGCGGCGCAATATGCGCTGATCCGCGGTTATGGATTTGCACGTCACGTGCGCACAAAAATGAAACAAGAGGGTGGCGTTCAGACGGCAGATGCTGTCTACACCATCTCGCCTTCCCTCCCGCGCGGACTGCGCACCATCGACGCTGAAGTCGTGGTCGCGGATTGCGAGGCTAACGGAATACCCACGGTGTGAGGACCTATGGCTGAATTCTTTAACACCCCAGGCGGCATCGCTGTTCTGATCCTGGCGCAAGTGCTTGCAGTTGTTGCATTTGTCATGATTTCGCTGCTGTTCCTCGTCTACGGGGACCGCAAGATCTGGGCGGCTGTCCAGATGCGCCGAGGCCCCAATGTGGTTGGCGTATACGGTCTGCTGCAATCGGTGGCGGACGCACTCAAATATGTCGTCAAAGAGGTGGTGATCCCCGCCGGTGCCGACCGCACCGTATTTATCCTGGCACCGCTGACCAGCTTTGTGCTGGCGATGATTGCCTGGGCGGTGATCCCGTTCAATGATGGCTGGGTGCTGTCAGACATCAACGTTGCCATTCTTTATGTGTTCGCGGTCTCCTCGCTTGAGGTTTACGGCGTGATCATGGGCGGTTGGGCGTCGAACTCGAAATATCCGTTTCTCGGTTCCTTGCGCTCAGCGGCGCAGATGATCTCTTACGAGGTCTCCATCGGTCTGATCATCGTTGGGGTCATCATCTCCACCGGCAGCATGAACTTCGGCGACATTGTGCGCGCGCAGGACGGTGATCTGGGTCTGCTGAACTGGTACTGGATCCCGCATTTCCCGATGGTGTTCCTGTTCTTCATCTCGGCGCTGGCAGAAACCAACCGCCCGCCGTTCGACCTGCCGGAAGCGGAATCGGAACTGGTGGCAGGCTACCAGGTGGAATACTCGGCGACACCGTTCCTTCTGTTCATGGCCGGGGAATACATTGCCATCTTCCTGATGTGCGCGCTGACAACACTGCTGTTCTTCGGCGGCTGGCTGTCCCCGATCCCGGGCTTGCCGGACGGCGTCCTGTGGATGGTTGCCAAGATGGCATTCTTCTTCTTCCTCTTCGCAATGGTGAAGGCGATCACGCCCCGCTACCGCTATGACCAGCTGATGCGTCTGGGTTGGAAAGTGTTCCTGCCGTTCTCGCTGGCTTGGGTGGTCTTCGTATCCTTTGCTGCAAAATTTGACTGGTTCTGGGGCATCTTCGCCCGCTGGACCGTGGGAGGCTAACTGATGGCGAACATCGACTACACCCGCGCTGCCAAATACTTCCTGCTGCAGGATTTCTGGGTCGGCTTCAAACTGGGGCTGAAGTATTTCTTCGCGCCCAAGGCCACCCTGAACTATCCGCACGAGAAGGGGCCTCTGTCGCCTCGATTCCGCGGTGAGCACGCGCTGCGCCGCTACCCAAACGGCGAGGAGCGCTGCATCGCTTGTAAACTTTGCGAGGCGGTCTGCCCGGCGCAGGCGATCACCATCGACGCGGAACCGCGCGAGGATGGCAGCCGCCGCACCACGCGGTATGACATCGACATGACCAAATGCATCTATTGCGGTTTCTGCCAGGAAGCCTGTCCGGTGGATGCGATTGTCGAAGGCCCGAACTTCGAGTTCGCCACCGAGACCCGTGAGGAGCTGTTCTACGACAAGGACAAGCTGCTTTCGAACGGGGAACGCTGGGAAGCCGAGATCGCACGCAATCTCGAACTGGACGCGCCCTACCGATGAGCGACGCCAAGAACCCATTTGAGGCCATGATGGCCCAGGCTCAGGACATGGCCAAAGCCCTGAACCCCGCGTTGGAGAGTTTCTCTCCCACCGGTGCGTTCAAGGATTTTGAAGCGCTGTGGCCGACGATGCCGAAGGATGTCATGGAAATGATGTTCGGCAATACCGTCAACAAGGGCGGCCTCGATGCCAAAACCCGGCTGCTGCTGACGCTGGCCGGGCTGACAATGCAGGGCGCACAGGCAGATTCAGCCGTGCGTCAGACCGTACGCCACGCCCTAGAGGCGGGCGCGAAGAAACAAGAGATCGTTGAAACGATCGGACAGATGTCGGTCTTTGCCGGCATCCCGGCCATGACCCGCGCGCTGGAACTGGCGCAAGAGGTCATGGACGCCAAAGGGGACGATGAAACATGAGCGTTTTTGCCTTTTACCTCTTTGCCATCAGCGCCATCACCGGCGGGCTGTTCACGGTGATCAGCCGCCAGCCGGTGCATTCGGTGCTGTGGCTGATCCTGGCCTTCATTTCCTCCGCCGGGCTGTTCGTCCTGCTCGGGGCCGAATTTGTCGCCATGCTGCTGGTCATCGTTTATGTGGGCGCGGTCGCGGTGCTGTTCCTCTTTGTGGTGATGATGCTGGATGTGGATTTTGCCGAGCTGAAAGCAGAGATGGCGCGTTACATGCCATTGGCGTTGCTCATCGGTCTGGTCATCCTCATGCAGTTTGTCATGGCCTATGGCGCTTGGGAAACTGCACCGGCGGCGGCCACGCAGCTGGCACAGCCGATCCCAACTGACCAACATAACACCGAGGCGCTTGGCCTCATCATTTACGACCAATATTTCCTTCTGTTCCAACTCTCCGGCCTGATCCTGCTGGTTGCGATGATCGGTGCGATCGTGCTGACCCTGCGCCATCGTCAGGACGTGAAACGCCAGGATGTCGTCGCGCAGATGATGCGTGATCCGGCGACCGCGATGGAACTCAAGGATGTGAAACCGGGGCAGGGGCTTTGAGACAATGATCACACTCGAGCATTATCTAACCGTCGCGGCGACGCTGTTCGTCATCGGCATCTTCGGGCTCTTCCTGAACCGCAAGAACGTCATCATCCTCTTGATGAGCATCGAGTTGATGCTCTTGGCGGTGAACATCAACCTTGTGGCCTTCTCCAGCTTCCTTGGGGATCTGGTGGGTCAGGTCTTCACCCTATTTGTGCTGACCGTGGCCGCCGCTGAGGCCGCCATTGGCCTTGCGATCCTGGTTTGCTTCTTCCGCAACCGCGGCACCATCGCCGTGGAAGACATCAACGTGATGAAGGGCTAAAGCGTCATGGAAACCATCCTTCTCTTTGCCCCTCTGGTCGGGGCCATCATCTGTGGCTTTGGCTGGAAGTTCATTGGCGAGACCGCAGCCACATGGACCGCGACCGGGCTTTTGTTCCTGTCGGCGCTTCTGTCCTGGATCGTCTTCCTCAGCTTTGACGGGCTGACCCAATCGATCGAGATCATGCGCTGGATCGAAAGCGGCTCGCTGTCGACCTCCTGGGCGATCCGTCTGGACCGAATGACCGCGATCATGCTGATCGTTGTGACCACCGTGTCTTCGCTGGTGCATCTCTATTCCTTTGGCTACATGGCCCATGACCCGCAGTGGAAAGACGGCGAGAGCTACAAGCCGCGCTTCTTTGCCTATCTGTCGTTCTTTACCTTTGCGATGCTGATGCTGGTGACCTCTGACAATCTGGTTCAGATGTTCTTTGGCTGGGAAGGCGTGGGCGTTGCCTCCTACCTGCTGATCGGTTTCTACTACCGCAAGCCTTCGGCCAATGCGGCAGCGATGAAAGCTTTCATCGTCAACCGTGTTGGTGATTTCGGCTTTGCGCTGGGTATCTTTGCCCTGTTCTTCCTGACTGACAGCATCAACTTTGATGACATCTTTGCGGCCGTGCCGCAGCTGGCGAAAACCCAGCTGACCTTTCTCTGGTCGGAATGGAATGCCGCCAATCTGATTGCAGTCCTGCTGTTCATTGGTGCCATGGGTAAATCGGCGCAGCTGATCCTGCACACATGGTTGCCGGATGCGATGGAAGGCCCGACCCCGGTGTCGGCGCTGATCCACGCCGCCACCATGGTGACCGCCGGTGTCTTCCTCGTCTGCCGCATGTCGCCGCTGATGGAGTTCGCACCCGAGGCGACAACCTTCATCACCGTGCTGGGTGCAACCACGGCTTTCTTCGCAGCGACTGTGGGTCTGGTTCAGACCGACATCAAACGCGTGATCGCCTATTCGACCTGTTCGCAGCTTGGCTATATGTTCGTGGCCGCTGGCGTCGGCATGTATTCCGCTGCGATGTTCCACCTGTTCACACATGCCTTCTTCAAGGCGATGCTGTTCCTTGGTGCGGGCTCCGTGATCCACGCGATGCACCATGAGCAGGACATGATGAACTACGGTGGTCTGCGCAAAAAGATCCCCTATACCTTTGCCGCGATGATGATCGGTACCCTTGCCATCACCGGCGTTGGTATCCCGTTGACGCACATCGGGTTCGCTGGCTTCCTGTCGAAAGACGCCATCATCGAAAGCGCCTATGCAGGGGGATCCTCCTACGGATTCTGGATGCTGGTGATCGCAGCTGCGATGACCTCCTTTTACAGCTGGCGCCTGATTTTCCTGACCTTTTACGGCAAGCCGCGCGGCGACAAGCATACGCATGATCACGCGCATGAAAGCCCGATGGTCATGTTGATCCCCCTGGGCGTGCTTGCCCTCGGTGCGATCTTCTCTGGCATGCTCTGGTACAACAGCTTCTTCGGCCATGCTGATAAGGTTGGCAAATTCTACGGCATCCCGGTGGCAGAAGCGTCTGCTGCAGGGCACGGCGAAGAGGCCGCAGAAGATGCGGGCCACGGCGCTGATGACAGCCACGCCAGCACGGCGGACGACGGTCACGGCGCAGCTGAAGCATCCGGTGAGCATCACTATGTATTCGCGGGTCAACCGGGCGAAGGCGCGCTGTATTTCGGTGCCGACAACACTGTGCTGGATGACGCGCACGCCGCCCCGAAATGGGTGAAAGTGTCGCCGTTCATTGCGATGCTGCTTGGCCTTGGTCTTGCGATCCTGTTCTACATCGTGAACCCAAGCCTGCCGGGCCGTCTCGCCAAGCAACAGCAGCCGCTGTACCTGTTCCTCAAGAACAAGTGGTATTTTGACGAGCTGTATGACTTTGTCTTTGTCAAACCGACGTTGATGATCGGGCGTTTCCTGTGGAAGCGTGGTGATGGCAAGACGATTGACGGTGCCCTGAACGGTATCGCCATGGGCATCATTCCCTTCTTCACCCGCCTCGCCGGTCGCGCTCAGTCGGGTTACATTTTCACCTATGCCTTCTGGATGGTGCTGGGCATTGCTGCCCTGGTTACCTGGATGTCGATCGGCGGAGGAGCGCACTGATGGACAATCTCCTTTCTATTGTCACCTTTATCCCGGCGCTTGCGGCGGCCATTCTGGCCCTGTTCCTGCGCGGCGAGGATGAGGCGGCGCAGCGTAACGCCAAATCTGTTGCGCTCTTTGCCACAACGATCACTTTCCTGGTGAGCCTTGGCATCTATTTCCAGTTCGACCCCTCCGACACAGGCTTTCAGTTTGTGGAAGAGGCCGAGTGGATCTTTGGCTTGAAGTACAAGATGGGTGTCGATGGCATTTCTGTGCTCTTCGTGATGCTCACCACCTTTGTTATGCCGCTGACCATTCTGGCCAGCTGGGGGGTAAATACCCGCGTCAAGGAATACATGATCGCCTTCCTGATGTTGGAAACGCTGATGCTTGGCGTATTCATGGCACTGGATCTGGTGCTGTTCTACCTGTTCTTTGAGGCTGGCCTGATCCCGATGTTCTTGATCATTGGCATCTGGGGGGGCAAGGAACGGATCTACGCGTCGTTCAAATTCTTCCTCTACACCTTCTTCGGCTCGGTGCTGATGCTGGTGGCGATGGTTGCGATGTACGCAGATGCGGGCACCACCGATATCGCGCAACTGCTGACGCACAGCTTCTCTGCGGGTAGCTTTGATCTTCTGGGAATCCATGTTGTTGGCGGGATGCAGACGCTGCTGTTCCTGGCCTTCTTTGCCTCTTTTGCGGTGAAAATGCCGATGTGGCCGGTCCACACATGGCTGCCGGACGCCCACGTGCAGGCGCCGACTGCAGGTTCCGTGGTGCTGGCGGCGATCCTGTTGAAGATGGGCGGCTACGGCTTCCTGCGCTTCAGTTTGCCGATGTTCCCTGTCGGGGCTGACGTGATGACGGACCTGATCCTGTGGATGTCGGCGATTGCGGTGGTCTACACCTCGCTGGTGGCTCTGGTGCAGTCGGACATGAAGAAGCTGATTGCTTATTCGTCCGTTGCGCATATGGGGTTTGTGACCATGGGTATCTTTGCCGCCAACCAGCAGGGCATTGATGGCGCGATCTTCCAGATGCTGAGCCACGGCTTCATCTCGGCGGCGCTGTTCCTTTGTGTTGGCGTCATCTATGATCGGATGCACACGCGGGACATCGACGCCTATGGTGGTCTTGTCATCCGTATGCCTGCCTATGCGTTGGTCTTCATGTTCTTCACCATGGGCAACGTCGGCCTGCCGGGCACCTCGGGCTTCATCGGTGAATTCCTGACCCTGATGGGCACATTCCAGAAAAACACCTGGGTGGCAGCCGTTGCCGCAACCGGTGTTATCTTCTCGGCGGGTTATGCGCTGTGGCTCTATCGCCGCGTGGTCTTTGGCGATCTGATCAAGGGCAGCCTGAAGACCATCAAGGATATGACTGCCCGCGAACGGTTCATCTTTGCACCGCTGGTGGTGATGACCATCCTTCTGGGGGTCTACCCGGCGCTTGTCACCGATATCATCAGCCCGTCGACTGAGGCGCTGATTGCAAACTTCAATGAATCTCTGGCTGCCGCGGACCTGTCCCCGGCGACCCAGATGGCTTCGCACTAAGGGGGCGTGGGCGATGATCCCAGCTGATCTCACCGTTATCCTGCCAGAGATTGTTCTGGCGCTCAGCGCAATGGCGGCGCTCCTTGGCGCCGTCTACACCGGCAAGGACAAACTGGCCCCGGCGTTGATCTGGCTGATGGCCGGCCTGATGTCTGCACTTGCGATCTGGATCGGGACAGGCGCGTCCGGTAGCCGTGAGGCGTTCAACGGCATGTTTGTCGACGACGGGTTCGCCCGTTTTGCCAAGGTTGCCATTCTGCTATCGGCCTCGGCTGTTCTGGTCATGGGCCAGGATTACATGTCGCGCCGCGGCATGCTGCGGTTTGAATACCCCATCCTCGTTGCGCTCAGCGCGGTGGGCATGATGGTTATGGTCTCTGCCGGCAACCTGATGTCGCTCTATATGGGCCTCGAACTGCAGTCGCTGGCGCTCTATGTTGTGGCGTCCTTGCGTCGTGACAGCGTGAAATCGACCGAAGCCGGCCTGAAATATTTCGTGCTCGGCGCGCTGTCCTCCGGCTTGCTGCTCTATGGCGCGTCCTTGGTCTACGGCTTTGCGGGAACCACCGACTTTGCAGGCATCTACGCTGTTGCCAAGCACGGTGAAGTGTCCATCGGCCTGCTGTTTGGTCTGGTCTTCCTGATCTCTGGCTTGGCGTTCAAGGTCTCTGCTGTGCCGTTCCACATGTGGACCCCGGACGTCTATGAAGGCGCACCAACGCCAGTTACCGCATTCTTTGCATCGGCGCCGAAGGTTGCTGCCATGGGCCTGTTTGCGCGCGTGATGCATGATGCCTTTGGTCATGCGGTGCAAGACTGGAGTCAGGTAATTGCACTGCTGTCGCTGCTGTCCATGTTCGTGGGGGCTGTCGCCGCGATTGGCCAGCGCGATATCAAACGCCTGATGGCCTATTCCTCGATTGCGCATATGGGCTATGCGTTGATGGGTCTTGCAGCAGGCACCGCCTATGGTGTGCAGGCCTTGCTGGTCTATATGGCGATCTACGTCTCCATGAACATCGGCACCTTTGCCTTCATCCTGATGATGGAAAAAGACGGCAAGCCCATCACCGATATCCGCGCACTGAACCTCTATTCCCGTCGTGAGCCGGGTAAGGCGCTGGCGATGCTGATCCTGCTCTTTTCGCTGGCTGGGGTGCCGCCGATGCTGGGATTCTTCGGCAAGCTCTATGTGCTGAACGCGGCCTATCAGGCGGGTTTGGCGTGGTTGGCGGTTGCGGGCGTGATAGCCTCGGTCATCGGGGCCTTCTACTACCTGCGTATCGTTTACTACATGTACTTCGGTGAAGAGGGCGAGGAGCTGGAAACCAACCGATCGCCAATCCTCTGGGGGTTCCTGATGGCGTCGGCTGCGGTGATGCTTCTGGGTATTATCAACATGTTCGGCATCGAGGGTGCAGCAGCATCAGCGGCTGCCACGCTGGTCAACTGACCGCTCTAACACAGAACACACAAAGGCCTGGTCTGCGGACCGGGCCTTTTTGCCTTGAAGGGACAGCATCATGAGTGATTGGCCAGAGGGATACGGGCGGAGCCTGCTTGACGAGGTGGACAGCACCCTCGATGAGGCGGCGCGCCGCGCGCCCACATTGACCGGCCCTGAATGGATCATGGCCAAACGCCAGACAAAGGGGCGGGGGCGCCGTGGCCGTGCCTGGAAGGAGCCCAAGGGGAATTTCGCCGCAACCCTGGTGATGCGGCCGGAGGGGCCACCCGATCAGGTGGCGCTGCGCAGCTTTGTTGCGGCGCTGGCGCTCTATGATGCCTGTGTGGCGCTCTGCGGCGAGACGGCTGGACTTGCACTGAAGTGGCCCAATGATGTGCTTTTGAACGGTGGAAAGCTGGCTGGCATTCTTCTGGAGAGTGCGGGCACTGCCGGCGGCGTCACCCATCTGTCAATTGGGATCGGGGTCAATCTGATTGAGACGCCGATGCAGGAGTGGCTGGAGCCGGGCGCCGTCTGGCCTGTTTCATTGCTGTCGGAAACCGGGATCCACGTCACGCCGGAGGATTTCCTGACCGAGCTGGCTGCAGCCTACAACCGCTATGAAATCCAATTCGTCACCTATGGGTTTGAGCCGATCCGCACGGCCTGGTTGGCGCGCGCGGCCCGTCTGGGGGAGGTGATCATCGCGCGCACCTCGAATTCCGAAACCGAGGGCACTTTTGAGACGGTAGACGCCAATGGCAACCTCGTCCTAAAAACCGCCAAGGGCCGCGTCAATATCCCAGCGGCGGACATCTTTTTCTAGGGAAGGGGGCTGCCAATGCTTCTGGCGGTGGATTGCGGCAATACCAACACGGTGTTTTCAATCTGGGACGGTGACAGCTTTGTCGGCACCTGGCGCACGGCCAGTGACTGGCGGCGCACGGCAGATCAGTATTTTGTCTGGCTCAACACGTTAATGCGGCTGGAGGGTATCGAGGCGGATATCACCGATATGATCATCTCCTCGACCGTGCCGCGGGTGGTGTTCAATCTGCGCGTTCTGGCGGATCGCTACTATAACACCCGTCCCCTCGTGGTGGGGAAACCGGATTGCCTGTTGCCCGTGTCGGTGCGGGTTGATCATGGAACCAATGTGGGACCTGACCGTTTGGTCAATACGGTCTCTGGATTTGACAAATACGGTGGCAATCTGATCGTGGTGGATTTCGGAACGGCAACAACCTTTGATGTGGTGGCCGAGGATGGCGCCTATATTGGCGGTGTCATTGCGCCTGGCGTCAACCTCAGCCTGGAGGCGCTGCATCAGGCCGCTGCCGCCTTGCCCCATGTGGATATCTCCAAACCCCAGTCCGTCATCGGCACCAATACGGTTGCATGTATGCAGTCAGGTGTGTTCTGGGGGTACGTAGGACTGGTGCGTGAAATATGCGCCCGCATCAAGGCGGAGCGTGACGTGCCGATGAAAGTAATCTCGACAGGCGGGCTGGCGCCTTTGTTCCAGCAAACAGCGGATCTGTTTGACGCATTTGAGGATGATCTCACGATGCACGGGCTACAGATCATACACAAATATAATAAGGATAACGGTCTCGAGGATGAGCACTGAACGTTTAATCTACCTGCCCCTGGGTGGGGCGGGCGAAATCGGCATGAACGCCTATGTCTACGGCTACGGCAAACCGGGCAAGGAGCGCCTGATCCTGGTTGATCTGGGCGTCACCTTCCCGGATATGGACAGCAGCCCCGGCGTGGATCTGATCATGCCGGATATCCGCTGGCTGAAAGAGCGCGCCGACCAGCTGGAGGGTGTGTTCATCACCCACGCGCATGAGGATCACATCGGCGCGGTTGCGCATCTTTACCGCGATCTGAACGTGCCGATCTATGCCCGCGCCTTTACCGCCAATCTGGCGCGCCGCAAGATGGATGAGGCCGGTCTGGACAGCGAAGAGGTGAAAACCGTCTCCGCATGGCCTGAGGTCACCAAACTGGGGCCGTTTACCGTCGGCGTTGCACCGATTTCGCATTCCATCCCGGAGAGTGGCGGTCTGGTGATCGACACACCTGCGGGGCGCATCGTGCACACCGGTGATTTCAAAACCGATCCGACCCCGATTGTGGGCGAGGCGTTTGATCCCGAAATGTGGGCGGAGATCGCCAAAGATGGCGTCAAGGCGCTGGTCTGCGATTCCACCAATGTCTTCTCCCTGCACCCCGGCCGCTCTGAGGTCGAAGTCGGCCCGGAGATCACCCGTCTGGTCGGCGAGGCTGAGGGCATGGTGGTCGCGACCACATTTGCCTCCAATGTCGCACGGGTGAAGACCTTGGCGGAAGCCGGTCATGCTGCAGGTCGTTCTGTTGTCCTGCTTGGTCGTGCGATGCAGCGCATGGTTGAGGCTGCGACTGAAACCGGGGTTCTGAAGGATTTCCCCAAGGTGGTGAGCGTCGAGGCTGCGCAGGAATTGCCGCGTGAAAACCTGATGTTGGTTGTGACCGGTAGCCAGGGGGAGCGCCGCGCGGCGTCTGCCCAATTGGCACGCGGCAAATACCGTGGGGTTGAGGTGAAGGAGGGTGATCTGTTCCTGTTCTCCTCCAAAACGATCCCTGGCAATGAACGCGGTGTCATTCGCATCATCAACCAATTCTCCGAAAAAGGCGTTGATGTCGTGGATGACAGCTCCGGTCTCTATCATGTGTCGGGCCACGCCAACCGTCCCGATCTGGAACGGATGCATGACATTATCAAGCCGCAGATGCTGATCCCTATGCATGGCGAACACCGCCATTTGCGCCAGCACGCCCGTCTGGGCGAGGCGAAGGGCATCGCCAGCGCAGTGGCTGTGAATGGCATGATGATGGATCTGACAGGGAATGCGCCGAAGGTGGTGGACTACGTCGACACCGGGCGCACCTATCTGGATGGGTCTGTCAAATATGGTGCGCTGGATGGCGTTGTCCGCGACCGGATCCGCATGGCGCTCAACGGTCATGTGGTTGTCACCGTCATCCTGGATGAGGAAGACGAACCGCTCGGCGAACCTTGGTGTGATATCAAGGGGCTGGCGGAAACTGGCACGTCCAACGCTGCGCTGGTTGAGGTGATGGAAGAGGATCTGAACCAGTTTATCATGCGTGCCGGTGCCAAGACCCTGCGCGATGATAACAAGCTGGAAGAGAACCTCCGCCGTGTCGCCCGCCAGTCCGCGCAGAACGAGATCGGCAAGAAACCTGAGGTGACCGTTGTGGTCAGCCGGATGCGCTGAGCCAGAACGTTTTGACCCTGTTTGAGGGCCCGCTGCACTTGGTGCGGCGGGCCTTTTTCGATTTGCGCATGTGAGGTTCCCAGAGAGCTGACGGGCCAAAACGAAAAAGCCCCGGCAGATTGCCGGGGCTTTTCATGTGGTAATAGCCTTACCGGCTGTTCGTCGACGCCCTTGGGCGGGTGTCGGATCAGGCGTGACGGGGGCGGGAGATCAGCGCGACCAACTTGCCCGGGAGGCTAGCAATACCCCGGCCGAGGCTGCGCAGGAAGGAGGCCATCGCCTCGGCGCGCAGTTCATGTGCACGGGCTTCAATGGCGCGGATTTCGTCGGCGGTCACGGTTGGGAACTCCAGATTATTCATTGCAGGCCTCATGGATGTCTTATGTCTTGTTGACCTCCAGATAGGCTCTTCCGCGTTGCGCGACATCCGCAAAAATGGGCAATCCCGCCATGCTGCAAGTGCAAAGCTCCGAGACGGTTCGTCAGCGGCTGGTGCATGGCTTCTGTTGGATTTGTGGCCCGGAGCAATGAAAAAGGGCCGCCCCAAGAGGCAGCCCTGATGATATAAGCGATCGCCGAGGATATTATCCGGCGCGGCGCTCGGCAAAGCTGAGCGCGATAAAGCTGGGCATATGATCCCCCATGCCAACCACGTTGCGATCATTGCCACGGTCATTGCCGCCACGGCCACGACCGGATTTCTGGTTGCCCTTCTGCCCCGATTTAGGACCGGAAGATTTGCTCTCTGCAGGCTTCCCACGACCAGACGCGCGTTTTTCCTGCTCAGGTGCCTTCTGCTCCTGAGCTGGTGCATCGACCTCAGCGCTCGGTGCATCGCTTATCTGTGCCTGGGCGTCCGCAGTCTCGTTCACGTCCTTGGCAGCAGAGCTGCGGGCGGAGGGCCGACGGCTGCGGGTCTTGCGCTCAGTCGTCTCGCTGCTTGCATCGTCCTTGCTGTCTTTTGCCTTCGGCTCGGCCTTGGCTTTCTTCAGCGGGTTCTCGATGCGCGGGATCTCGTTCTGGACCAGACGTTCGATGTCCTCGAGGTTCTTTTCGTCCTTGGGCACGCAGATCATCATAGCGGAGCCGTCACGGCCTGCACGACCGGTCCGACCGATGCGGTGGACATAGTCCTCCGCGTGGCTTGGCACGTCGAAGTTGAACACATGGCTGACGCTGGGCACATCAAGGCCGCGCGCCGCCACGTCTGAGGCGACGAGGAACCGCAAGGAGCCTTCGCGGAAACCTTCCAGTGTTTTGGTGCGCTGGCTTTGATCCAGATCACCATGAATCGGCGCGGCGTCATAGCCGTATTTCTTCAGCGATTTCGCAACGATATCGACATCTGTCTTGCGGTTGCAGAAGATGATCGCATTGGTGCATTTCTCGCCTTCCTGATCAATCAGGTGGCGCAGCAACTTGCGTTTCTCGCTGCCCTCACGGTCCCGGCGGGATGCTTTGAACAGCACCACACCTTGGGTGATGTTCTCAGACGTCGTCGCCTGACGGGCCACTTCCACGCGCGCGGGGGCAGAGAGGAAGGTATTGGTGATCCGCTCAATCTCCGGCGCCATAGTGGCGGAGAAGAAGAGTGTCTGACGGGTAAAGGGCGTCAGGCCGAAGATACGTTCGATATCGGGGATGAACCCCATGTCGAGCATCCGGTCGGCTTCATCCACCACCATCACCTTCACGTCGGAGAGGATCAGCTTGCCACGCTCAAAATGGTCGAGCAGACGACCGGGGGTGGCGATCAGCACGTCCACACCTTTGTCGATCAGCGTGTCCTGCTCCTTGAACGAAACACCGCCAATCAGCAGCGCCTTCGTCAGTTTCAGGTGTTTGGTGTAGGTGTCGAAATTCTCCGCCACCTGTGCTGCCAGCTCGCGCGTGGGGCAGAGCACCAGGCTACGCGGCATGCGTGCCCGGGCGCGACCGCGCGCCAGCAGGGTAATCATCGGCAGGGTGAACGAGGCAGTCTTGCCGGTGCCGGTCTGTGCAATCCCCAGCACATCGCGCCCCTCCAAAGCAGGAGGAATTGCCCCTGCCTGAATAGGGGTGGGGGATTCGTAACCCGCTTCCTCAATCGCTTTGAGTACTTTGGGGTTCAGGTTCAGATCTGAAAATTTTGTCATATGCGTCCGTTTTTGCGGACACTGACCTGGCCCGCGCGTGTATGTCAGGGCCGATTCCGCATGGTCTTGCGTCCTGTCTTGATCGGCTTGCGCGGGGCATAGCAAAATCCGCTGCAATCGTCAAACAAAGCCGGGTTTTCGCAGGTTATTGCTCTAGGAGTGGGTAAACCCGAAACAGTTTAGTCAAATTGAGGAAAATGTTGACGCCGCTTGGCTGCTAAATCCAGCGGGCAATGATGGATCATACCCCGCAGGCGTAGCGCATCGTAGACGTCAGGCACCTCGGCGTTGATCTCGCTAAAGAAGCGCCGCAGCCCATCCCTGCCATGCTCCTGTTCGATCATCGTCAGCAGCTCATGCTTGTTTAACCCGCCCAGACTGGCGGGAAAGCCCGCGCCGAGGCCCGGGCGATAGGAGCCACGCTCCAGCCGGAATCGGTAGCTGCCTTGCCAGTCATCCCAGCTGGTGGCGTGGCGATGACAGATCTGCAAGCCCGGCTGCTCCTCTTCGCGGGTGTTTTTCTCACCATGCTGGAACAGGTTATGGATTCGGTACTGAATATCGGGGAGGCCGGTGCGGGCAAACAGCTTACCCGCCGTGTGGCTGAGAAAACCGCCTTTGAGAAAAACACCAAATTCCGGATAGATTGCCCTGACCTCATGCTCGCGTTCAGCACCTGAGGGGACCATCGCCTTGTAGTGATCCGTACGCCCGGCCAGCGCCTCCAGCGGGCGCATCCGCAGCGCATCCGTATCAGCAGGCAGCGCGGCGAGCGTTTCTGTGATCGCCCGGCTTTGGTCTTGGGGGGCGACATGAGGCCAGAGAAACTCATCCATATCGATATGAGCGATCCAGTCGGTCTGGATGCGCCCGTAGGCATGAGTCGCGTTCATCGCCTGGCGGGGCTGGTGCATCTTCGGACGCGCGGTCCTGTGCTGCTTCCAATAGCGTTCATCGCAGGTTGTCACCCGAATCTTCGGATGTGCCTTAAGATGTGGGTAGACGTCGGGGTTTTCCGCATCCAGGTACAGGTGTAACCGGTGGGCGCCCAGATCCAGATGGTAGGCGGCAAAATTCAGGATGGATTTGGCCTCGGCCTTGATTGTGCTGACAATGCCCCATTTCGGGTGGCTTGGTGTGGTCATGATTTGTGATGCGCCTTGTAGCGCTGAATGCGTCCGAAAATGCTGCGGGGATCTTCCATCACCATACGCAGCATCCTGACGGCAAGCGGCTGCAGCACTGGATCCTGTTCGCCATGCCGCCACAACCGGGCCAGCATATGCCGATCCAGATCGCCATAGGGCAGGTGGTAGGGCGTCATGCCCAGGCCGATATCGTCCAGATCCTTGCCTTTCACACGCGGCAGGCCACTGTCCGTTGGCCGCCCGGACAATCTCCGTTCACTGTCGTGCAGCTTGATCATCTGGAACAGCATCTGCAGCCCTTGCCCGCCAAGCCGCTGGTCTATCGTTTCGCCATGATCGGCAAAGGTGGCCGCCGCCGAAATCAGCCAACGGGTGGGCAGGCGCGCCGCCAGCGCGGCCCCATGCTCCGCCCAGATCCGCAGGAACAGCGCCCGCGCCTCAGGTGGCGCCTCCCGGCGGCGCAGGATCGCAATACAGAGCGCGTGGAGCGCCCAGATTTCTGGATCGCCTGCAAACTCTTCCCGCAGTGACTGCCACTTATGCGCGATATGATGACTTGGCAGGTCCTTCTGCGTCGCCGACGCAGGGGCGGGATTTATCAGCGGACGGAAGAGAATGGCCAAATCGGCATCCGCCGCCGGCAGGGCCGATAGCGGGTCCACAAAAGGAACCTCTTTCTTTTCGAGCTGCCGCAGCAATTTATAGAACCCGCCAGGATAGTTTTCGTTGTCGATATCCATGGCGGGTCTGGTGTCACCGGTGATCTGGGAAACGGGTCTTAGACCATCATCTCCTTGGTCGCCGTCAGTTTCAAGTCCGGATAATCGCGCTCGACCCGGTCGATATCCCACTGAAGCCGCGTCAGATAGACGACGTCTCCATCATTGTCATAGGCGATGTGCTGTTTGTTGGTGTTGATGAACTTGTCCAGCGCCAGCTTGTCACCGTTGACCCAGCGGGCTGAGGTGAATTGAGAGGCCTCGAAGCGTACCGGCAGGCCGTATTCCATTTCGATCCGACTGGCGAGCACTTCGAATTGCAATTGACCGACGACGCCAACGATAAAGCCGGATCCGATTGAGGGTTTGAACACCTTGGCAGCACCTTCCTCGGCGAACTGCATCAGTGCCTTTTCCAGATGCTTGGCCTTCATCGGGTCGCCCGCGCGTACGCCCTGCAAGAGTTCCGGCGCAAAGGAGGGAATACCGCTCACACGGAGCGCTTCACCCTCGGTCAGCGTATCGCCGATGCGCAGCTGTCCGTGGTTGGGAATACCGATGATATCCCCGGCCCAGGCTTCCTCCGCCAATTCGCGATCTGAGGCCAGGAACAGGACCGGGTTGGAAATCGCCATCGGTTTCTTGCTGCGCACATGTGTAAGCTTCATGCCACGTTTGAAATGGCCTGAGGCCAGCCGGACGAAGGCCACGCGGTCGCGGTGCTTGGGGTCCATATTGGCCTGCACCTTGAACACAAAACCGGCGACTTTGGTTTCGTCCGGCGCAATCTGGCGCGGTTGGGCGGTCTGCGGCTGCGGTTCCGGTCCGTAGGTGCTGATGCCGTCCATCAACTCCTTGACGCCAAAGGAGTTGATCGCGGAGCCGAACCAGATCGGGGTCATGTGACCTTCAAGAACCGACTGCGGATCAAGTGTCGGCAGCAGCTCACGGGCCATTTCGACCTCTTCAAGCAGCTTTTCCAGCAGGTGTTCCGGTACGTGCTCGGCCAGTTGGGGATCGTCCAGACCGTTGATCTCGATGCTTTCGGCGATCTTGTTGCGATCCGCACGGTCCATCAGTTCCAGCCGGTCGCGCAGCATGTCGTAACAGCCGATGAAATCGCGACCGACGCCGATAGGCCAGCTGGCAGGTGTCACGTCAATCGCGAGGTTCTGCTGGATCTCGTCAATGATCTCAAACGTGTCGCGGCTTTCGCGGTCCATCTTGTTACAGAAGGTCAGGATCGGCAGATCCCGCAGGCGGCAGACCTCAAAAAGTTTCTGGGTCTGGCTTTCCACACCTTTGGCACCATCAATCACCATGACCGCTGCATCAACGGCGGTCAGCGTGCGATAGGTATCTTCCGAAAAGTCGGAGTGACCGGGCGTGTCCACCAGGTTGAAGCGGTAGTTGGCGTAGTCAAACGACATCGCGGAGGCCGAAACGGAAATGCCGCGATCCTTCTCCATCTGCATGAAGTCTGAGCGCGTACGCCGGGCCTCACCCTTGGCGCGCACCTGACCGGCCATCTGAATAGCACCACCATAAAGCAGGAACTTCTCAGTCAGCGTGGTTTTACCGGCATCCGGATGCGAGATGATCGCAAAGGTGCGGCGCCGGGCGATTTCAGCCGGCAGGTCGGGGCGGTTTGGGACGGTATCGAGCATGAGCGCGCGTATATCAGGATGGCGCGCCGAGGCAAGAAAAACAGGGGGCAGGCCCCCTTTGCATTGCAGACAATCGGGGCTGGTGTTTCAATCCCAGATCAGGGCCTGCCCGGCGAGACAGGCTGGCATTGCATCTGCGGGCAGTTGCCCCAGCTGCTCAAAGAAGGCGAAGGCGTCAAACCGGGACGTCAGTTCGGCGATCCTGTCGCCTTCAAAACGAATCATCATGATCCCCTCAGCATGAACAGGTGTGATCCCGTCCGGGCCATCGGATGTCAGCAGGTAGCGCGTAGAGGTCCAGTCGCCGTCTTCCATGCAATGCAGTATCTGCACCCGCAACTCACCCGCCAGCTTGTGAACAACCTCAATCAGGACAGGATAATCCTTGCGCGGGTTGGTCAGCCCATCCAGCAGTTCGGTATTCTCGAGTGAGGGGGCAAGCATCTCGGCAAATGTGGACATGTCGCGATTTTCCCAAACCTCGGAAAACCAGCGCTGCACAAGGTCTCGTTTCGTCATAGTCAGGCAAAGTTCCATAAATTCCACATCGGGGCGTTTGGCCCATGTGTTGGAATTATCACGGGGACTTCCATCAAAAATCGTAAATTCTCGCCCCCGCGTGCTGAATTTTTCAGCATCTGTTGAGGCCATGCGCATTCGCCGTTGGACCGGTGGCCTCCTACAGATCGCGCAAATTGGAAGCGGGCGGTCACATGACGCGGCGCTTCAACCCGGCTACGGCCTGACCGCGTTCCATCAGCGCCGGTCGGATATCAAGGCCAGAGGCCACCCGCTGATGGCCCAGCAACAGGCCCGGCGTCCGGCTCAGGTTTTCCTGCGGCAGCGCGGCACGCGTCAAGGGGTTAAGCAGGAGGCTTTCAGCGGCGATCCCTTCGGCGAATACGATCTGATGGCGATCGAATAACAGCTGGAAGTAATCCACAAAGCCACCACTTTGTTCAAAGATATCAATCCCGTTCACCAGCTCTCGCGCTCGAACCAGATGATCAGGGCGGCCCCTGCGGCGGATGTCGCGGCGGGGATGCACCAACAATCGGTGGTCCGGGCTGACCAGGAGATCATTTTCATTGTTGAGCGCGCCGGCCCGGATCAGGATCGGGGCCATTTCACCGACAGCGCGGCTTGTACATTGGCCGATCCAGCGCACGTCTTGGGCACCGTCATCGCGGGTCAGAACCCGGTCACCCACCACAAGGTCCTCAATCGGCCGCTGGGCGCCAGTGTCCAGGGTAATATGGGTGCCGCGCGTGAAGGAGACGCAGGCCAGCTGCGCGAGCCGCTGACGTGTGCCCTCGCGTGTCTTGCGCACCAGCGTATAGCCGGTCTGCTGGTGCAGTGGCGCAAGCGGCAACAAATAGATCGCAGCGATCAACCCATCTTCGTCAACCTCGACTATGACCAGAGCCTCAACATTGGCGCCAATATCCGGCATCAGCGTCAGCAAGCAATCAAGATGCAGGCGCGCACCCGGGGTGCCGGTTGCGGTCCCCTCATCCAGGGCAAGCCGCCCATCCGGGCGCGCTGTCAAACCAATCTGGCGAGGTGGGGTGTTGCGGGTCAGTTGATAGACATCATCCAGTTGCAGATCGTCGTAGACCCCCAGGCTGTCGCCCATATTGGCCCCAATTTCGACGCAGAAATCAGCCGCCGCGAACACCGGTAGCGTTTGGGCAGCGACGGGGGTCTGATGCAGCTGTGTCAGCATGGATAACCTAACCAATAGCGGCGCGCGTCCTGCGCGTGTGATCTCCCATTTTGTCGGGAAATGTGGCGAGATGCGGACCAGACGGGGGTGGTTTTGCGAAGCCAGCAGAACCGAAAGACGGCCACGCGCAGGGCGCAGACCGTTTCGCGGGAGCATCGGCACCTGCGATTGGTGTTTGGGCTGGCCAATACCGGGACAAGGGTGCAAGCTCCGCCGCGACAAAAACGGTGTATGATCCCGGCCTGTAAACTGCATGGCCGGAGCACGATATCGCGGCGCAACAGGGAGATATGTCATGGATTTGGGATTGGCGGGAAAGCGGGCATTGGTCTGCGCCAGCAGTAAGGGACTGGGGCTCGGCTGTGCGGAGGCCCTGGCTGAGGCCGGGGTGGATCTGGTGATGAACGCACGGGGGGCGGAGGCGCTTCTGGCCTCGGCTCAGTCAATCCGGGATGCTCATGGCGTCAATGTGGAAACCATCGCTGCTGATGTCACAACCGAGGCGGGGCAGGCCAAGGTCATCGCTGCCGCCGAGGGCGTGGATATTCTGGTGACCAACGCAGGCGGTCCGCCGCCGGGGCTGTGGTCCGATTGGGGGCGCGAAGATTTTATCAAGGCGCTGGATGCCAACATGCTGACGCCCATCGCGCTGATCAAGGCGCTGGTCCCCGGCATGATGGAGCGCGGCTGGGGCCGGGTGGTCAATATCACGTCACAATCGGTGAAGGCTCCAATCCCGGTTCTGGGCCTCTCGAATGCGGCACGTACCGGGCTTACCGGCTATGTAGCAGGCACTTCCCGTCAGGTCGCGGCGCAGGGCGTGACCATCAACAACCTGCTGCCCGGCATCCACGCCACGGATCGAGCGGTCTCGCTGGATACCGGTGTGGCCCAGCAGCAGGGGATTTCCCTTGAACAGGCCGCTGAGCAGCGCGCCGCGAGCATTCCTGCCGGTCGCTACGGTACGCGGCAGGAGTTTGGGGCCACTTGCGCCTTCCTCTGCTCACAGCATGCGGGTTTCATTATTGGTCAGAACATCCTGCTGGATGGCGGTGCCACCAATATGACCATTTGACGGGGTGGGCAGATGGCATCCGGTTTCTCGTTGAAGAATCAACTGTTTAATCAGGAGAAGACCCGTTATCTGGCGGGCCTTTTCGCGGCGGCGGATTCCGGATTTGACGCTGCGGGCTTTGAGGCTGAGGTGATGGCTCGGCTTCCGGATCTGGAGCTGAAGGAGCGCATCAGCCTGATTGCAGAGGTGCTGGCCGGTCATTTGCCTGCTGATCTGGAGACCGCTGCACCCGTTTTGCGGCGAGCACTGCCGCCGCCACTGGATCCCAGCCTGTCGGATGATGATTTCGGCGATTTCATCTTTGCGCCGCTGGGGGAGTTTGTGGTTCTGCGGGGGCTGGAGGCCGCACCGGACCTGTCGCTGCAGCTGCTGTCGGAGATCACCCAGCGGTTTTCCATGGAATGGGCCATCCGGCCGTTCCTCTCCCATTGGACCGATCAGACATTGTCCGTGATGCAGCGCTGGGCCACCAGTGAGAACTATCACGTTCGGCGGCTGGTCAGCGAGGGCACCCGGCCAAGGCTGCCTTGGGGCCAATCGGTTCCGCTCTCATTGGTGCAGCCCTTGCCGCTGCTGGATCAGCTCCACGCTGACCCGACCCGCTATGTGACGCGTTCAGTGGCCAATCACCTCAACGATATCTCGAAAAAGGATCCGGAGCTGGTGCTGGATCGGCTGCGCAGCTGGCAGGCGGCAGGCCGTCAGCGCCCGCAGGAGCTGGCCTGGATGACCGCCCATGCGCTGCGTGGGTTGGTGAAGGCGGGGCACAGCGGCGCGATGCACATGCTGGGGTATGACCCGGACATGCCGCTCGCCGCAACGCTGAGGCTGCGCGATGACTCTGTGCATATTGGCGGTGCCCTGCAACTTGACTGCCAACTGGACGGCGCGCCTGGCGCCCCCGTTCTGGTGGATTATCGGCTGCATTTCCAGCGCCCCGGCGGCAAAGTATCAGCCAAGGTGTTTAAGCTGAAACAAACGGTCCTGACCGGCGGCAGCACGCGCCTCAGCAAACGTCATCCGCTGAAAGCCGGGGCCAGCACCTTTACCTTGGTGCCGGGTGCCCATCGGCTTGAGCTGCTGGTCAATGGTCGGGCGCGCGCTGAGCTGGCGTTCGATCTTCTGGATCAACGCGACGGCTGATGGGGTTTTGGGCCTGATCTGTCATGACATATGGGGGCCGCTCTGGCTGTTGCGCGGTATCCCGCTCTCTTGCATGGGAACAGTGGGGTTGATATCTGCGGGCCAAGCCCGATCATTTAGGTCGGACATGAATAACGAGGTCGCATGACATCCTCTCCCCCTGATCCGATGCTTGGCACCAACAGCGCATCTGCCCCTGCGCCACGTCTCGAAATTCGCAATCTGCGGCGGTTCTTTGATGGGCGCGCGGTGGTGGATGATGTGTCGTTGCAGATACAGGCCGGGCAGGTGACCTGCCTGCTTGGTCCGTCGGGATGCGGAAAATCCACCACGTTACGGATGATCGCCGGGGTGGAGATGCAGGACAGCGGCGAGATCTATGTCGATGGCAAGCTGATCTGCGATACCGTGTTTCGCGTGCCGCCGGAGCGTCGTGAGATCGGTTTGATGTTTCAGGACTTTGCGCTGTTTCCGCATCTGAGCGTTGCCGACAATGTTGCCTTCGGCCTAAAGGGCAGCAAGGACGAAAAACGCGCCCGCGTCGAAGAGTTGCTGCAAAAGGTCTCTCTCTCGCAGTATATTGATGAATTCCCGCATCAGCTGTCCGGCGGTGAACAGCAGCGCGTGGCGCTGGCCCGCGCGCTGGCCCCACGGCCTCGGATCATGCTGATGGATGAGCCGTTTTCCGGGTTGGACAATCGCCTGCGCGACGGCATTCGCGACGAAACTCTGACATTGCTGAAGGAAGAGGACGCCGCCGTCTTGCTGGTCACTCATGAACCGGAAGAGGCGATGCGGATGGCTGATGAGATCGCGCTGATGCGATCCGGAAAAATTGTACAGCAGGGCGCGCCCTATAATGTCTATACCCGGCCGGCGGACCGCGCGGCAGTGGGGTTTTTCAGCGATACCAATGTCCTGCATGCCGAGGTGAACGGAGCGCTTGCCGAAACCCCGTTTGGCCAGTTTCTGGCTCCCGGCGTGCCGGATGGCACCAAGGTAGACATCGTGTTCCGCCCGCAGCATCTGCGCATTGATTTTGACCGCAACGGGCGCGGTCCGCATCCGACGCCCAGCGATGGGGTTGCAGCGCGCGGCGTGGTCAAGCGGGCCCGCTTCCTCGGACATGAGAGCCTGGTTGAGTTTTGCATGGATTTTGACGGCAGCGTCTTGAAGGCAACGGTACCGAATGTCTTCTTGCCGGATGCCGGACGGGTGATGTGGCTGACTGTGCGCCGCAACCGCTGTTTCGTTTTCCCGACTGGCAGCTGACGCGGCGGATCAGCCCGGCGCGGACGTGTCGGCATAGGGCCGATAATCCATCAACCGCTTGCCCGGTTCATCCACGAAGAGTTCCGGTAAGGGCGTGGCCGCCGCAATCAGATCAACCCGAAATACCCTGAAATCCTCCCGTGTCTCGCACCAGGCAGTGAGGGTCCAGACCCGCCCCCAATATTCCATATGCAGCGGGCGGATGACCCGTTCGGTCAGCGCGTCATCAATGCGTCTGTAGGTCAGATGCAGCTTCTGGCGCGCCTTGATCGCTGCGCGCAATGTGGGCATCTGGGTAAATCCCCGCGCCACATTGGCAAAGGGGTAGACTGCAAATTTCCAGGCATCGGCTTCGGCGATAGTGCGCTCTGGCAATACCGCATCCACCTTGGCAGCGAGCCTTTCGGCGGCAGCCTTCAGATCCGGGTCGGCAGCCTCGGCAACAATCGCCATGCCAAGGTTCAGCGCCTCCAACTCCTCGCTGGTGAGTGTGAGGGGCGGCAGGGTGATTGCCTCGCGCACCATATAGCCGACCCCGCGCGCGCCTTCGACCGGCACACCGCTGGCCACCAGCGTATCCATGTCGCGGTAGATCGTGCGGGTGGATACCTCCAGCCGTTCAGCAATGTCCTGGGCGCGGTGCAAATTGCCGTCGCGCAGGATCTGGATAATATCAAAAAGGCGGTCAGTACGGCGCATGGCCTAGCCTTGATACGGGGAGGGCAGGAGGTCAAGACCACCCGCCCAGCCCCAAGAGCCTCAAAGTTGCCTGAGCCTAGCTGGCCATCGACCAGAGCACGTCCTCATGCCGCATCTTCGCCGTGTCAGGCGCAATCGCCGCCATCACCTCCGCCGAGAAATCCTGCGTCATGAAACTCTTGGCCACCTCCTGCGCTGTGGCCATGTCCTTCCACACCACGTAGTCAGTCCAGCTGCCATCTGCGCCCTTAGTCAGCTGACGATGCAAAAAGCCGGATTGAGCGCGCACAAAACCCTCGGTGCGCTGCATCAGCGCCACGAAATCAGCTGCCTTGATGCCCTCGGCCAGATGAAAGGTCACGATCTCTGCCACATGTTTATCCATCACTTGTCTCCTATTCGCTGTGATGTACTGGCAATACCGCTATCCAACTGACATAAACCTGTCAGTTGGATGCGCGCCCTGCCAAGAAAACGCGTTTTTGAGTAGATTTCGCCCATCACGTAAGGGCTCAGATCTTTGCCGCGCCGGGGCGGGGGCGTAAAACCGTCATCAAATGACATCTGCGGTCCATCACCGGGTCCGCACGCAGAAGGAAACATTCTCATGCTTAACAATATCGGCCTTCCGGGCCTGCTGCTCATCGCTGTTGTCGTGCTGGTCCTGTTTGGCCGCGGCAAGATTTCGTCGCTGATGGGCGAAGTCGGCAAAGGCATCACCGCCTTCAAGAAAGGCGTCAACGACAGCACCAAGGAACTGGAAGAAGAGAACACCGCAGAGGCCGCGCGCGACGTGACCCCCGAGACCGAAAAAGACAAGGTCTAAGCCGCGATGTTTGATCTTGGGTGGACCGAACTCATGGTTATCGGCGTTGTGGCGCTGATTGTTGTCGGGCCCAAGGACCTGCCGGTTTTGTTCCGCAATGTCGGACGGTTCGTGGGTAAGGCGAAGGGCATGGCGCGCGAATTCAGCCGAGCCATGAACGACGCGGCAGACGAGGCTGGCGTCAACGACATGGCCAAGGGTTTGAAGGCGGCAGCCAATCCGATGAACACCGCTATGGATGGGGTCAAACAAGCGGCAGAGGATATGGCCAAGTCGATTGACCCGACCAAATTCGACCCCGACAGCGAAACCGGGAAACTGGCTGCTGAGCGGGCTGAGGATGCCAAGAAGATCCAGGCGGCCACTGCCCGTGCCGCTGCGGACCGCAAGGCACGCGAGGCCGCAGAGGCCCAGGTCAAGGCAGCCGAAGCGGAGGCGGCCCTGGCTGCCACAGACACGTCGGCGACGTCAGAAAGTGAGACCAAGACATGAGCGCGTCTGAAGATATCGACGACAGCACAGCGCCGCTGATTGAGCATCTGGCCGAATTGCGCACCCGCCTGATCCGGGCGGTGGGCGCGTTCATCGTCGGCATTGTGCTGGCCTTCACCGTGGCAGAGCCGATCCTGCAGTTCCTGCTTGGCCCGATTGAGGAAACACTGCGCAACCTCGGCGACCCGTCGCCGACTCTGCAATACACCAGCCCGCAGGAGTATCTGTTCACGCTGTTCCGCATCTCCATGGTGTTTGGCTTTGCACTGTCGTTTCCGGTGATTGGCTTCCAGCTCTGGCGTTTTGTGGCACCGGGGCTCTACAAGACGGAGAAGAATGCGTTTCTGCCCTTCCTCATCGCCTCGCCGATGATGTTCCTCTTGGGGGCCAGCTTTGCCCATTTCGTGGTGACACCGCTGGCGATGGCTTTCTTCCTTGGCTTTGCCGATGTGTCGTCGATCTTTGCCAATCTGATGTCTGGCGCGGTGAGCAGCCTGCCAGCCGATGCCGCCGTGGTGCCGGAAACCACCGAAGGGGTGCGGATCACCTTCTTTGGTAAGGTGAACGAGTCACTGGATATCACGCTGAAGTTCATCATGGCCTTTGGCCTGTGCTTCCAGCTGCCGGTGCTTCTGACCCTGATGGGCAAGGCCGGTCTGGTCAGCGCCGACGGGTTGGGCAGCGTCCGCAAATATGCGGTTGTCGCGATCCTTGTACTGGCCGCGCTTGTGACCCCGCCGGATGTGATCACCCAAGGGATCCTGTTCTCGGTCGTTTACGGTCTTTATGAACTGTCGATCCTCTTGGTGCGCCGGGTTGAGAAAAACCGCGAGGCAAAGTTGCGCGCCGAAGGTTACTATGACGACGAGGAGGACCTCGATGACGAGATGGATATGCATCCCGAAGATGATCCCCTGATGGCTGAGTTTGACGACGACGATCAGGACGACGGTAAGGTCAAGTAATCACAGTCAGAATCGATAACCAAAAGGCGCGCTGGAAACGGTGCGCCTTTTCCTTTGTTGGCTGGCCTCTTGCCCGCGCTGCCCGAACATGCTTTGACCCCGGTAATTCATCGACGGAGACTCCCATGGACCAGAAAAAACCAACCCGCGTTGTGCTTTCCAGCGACCACGCCGCGATTGAGCTGCGTCAGGCTATCGCGGACCATATCGCCGCAAACGGCTGGGAGGTCGTCGATATTGGCCCCACCACCCCGGAGAGCACCCACTATCCCAAGCACGGTGCTGCTGCGGCGGAGCGCGTCGCCTCGGGCGATTGTGATCTCGGGATCATCCTTTGCGGGACCGGTCAGGGCATCATGATGGCTGCAAACAAGGTGAAGGGCGTCCGCTGCGGTGTCTGCTCCGAAACCTTCTCCGCGAAGATGATCCGCCAGCACAACAACGCAAATATGCTCTCGATTGGGGCGCGCGTGGTTGGCGACAGCCTGGCGATTGAGATTGTTGATGCCTTTCTCAATGCGGAATTCGAGGGCGGTCGCCACGCCACCCGTGTTGACATGATTGAGCCGCAGGACAGCTGATCCCGCGCAGGTTCACATATTCCAGACATTGAACCGGAGGCCCACAGTATGGATGAGACAAGCCTGACTCGCATCGCCGATGCGCTTGAGCGGATGGCGCCCGCTCCGTCGAAGGCACCGGATTTTGGTGCGGCGTCTGCCTTTGTCTGGCATGTGGCGCCGGACCGTCTGGAGCCTGTGAACCGCGTCACCCGTGTTGAGCTGGAGCTGCTCTTGGGGATCGACCGGGCACGGGACACCTTGCTGGACAACACCCGCCGTTTTGCCGCTGGGTTTGGAGCGAATAATGCGCTTCTGTGGGGCGCCCGTGGAATGGGGAAATCCAGCTTGGTGAAGGCGATCCATGGTGAGCTGTCACCGGAGTTTCCAGCACTCAAACTGGTGGAGCTGCAGCGCGAGGATCTGCCATCGGTCGCGCGTCTGCTGAACCATCTGCGGGCAGCGCCTGAACGCTTCATCCTGTTCTGTGATGATCTGTCCTTTGGCCATGATGATCAGCACTACAAAAGCCTGAAAGCGGTGTTGGATGGCGGCATCGAAGGGCGGCCTGACAATGTGCTGTTCTACGCCACCTCCAACCGCCGCCACCTGATGCCGCGCGATATGATCGAAAATGAGCGCTCCAGCGCCATCAACCCCTCCGAAGCGGTTGAGGAAAAGGTCTCGCTCTCGGATCGGTTCGGGCTGTGGCTTGGCTTCCACCCCTGTGATCAGGATGAATATCTGTCCATGATCTCAGGCTATTGCGCCGCCTATGGCGTAGAGGTTGCGGAGCAGGAGCTGCGCGCCGAGGCGATAGAATGGCAAGCCACACGCGGTGCGCGATCGGGGCGCGTTGCGTGGCAGTTCTTCACCGATCTCGCGGGTCGGCACGGTGTAAAAGTCACCTGAGCTGATCGCGCACGAGGTTTCGGGACACCCCACCGGCATATCACACAGAAAACGGCGCTCAGGGATATCCCGGGCGCCGTTTTCTGTGTGGTTATACCGGGGCGACGTTACTGCAGATAGGGCAGCGGATCGACGCTTTCGAAGCCGTTGCGAACCTCGAAATGCACATAGGCTGACGGCCCATCACGCAGTGCAGCAATCGTCTGGCCGCGTGATACCGTATCGCCCTTGTTCACCGCGATCTTGTCGACGTTGGCGTAGACCGTCAGCAGCTTGGCGTCGTGACGGATCACGATGATCGGGATATTGTTGGAATCCTTAGTGATCGCCGCGACGGTGCCGCCATCGGCGGCCTGTACCGGCGCGCCCGCAGCCCCCGCGATATCAATGCCGTCGTTCTTGCCCTTGGAATAGGTGCGGGTGATCTTGCCCTTGACCGGGTAACTCATCGCGCTGCTGGAGCTGCGGGTGGGGGCGGGAACTTCCACTTTCGGAAGATCTTTGGGGGCTTCGGCTGCCGGGGCCACGGTTTCCTGTGGCAGCGGCTTGGTCGCGCTGGGTGGGGTGGGTGTGCTGGTGCCCTCACCAGGGGCGGTGACGGTTGCAACCGCAGGCACGGCTGCTGCCGAGGCTTCCTTGCGCGGTGCGGGGCGATCCTTCAGCGGGATCAGCAGGAACTGCCCTTCGCGAATGGCAAAATCGCTGCCCAGACCGTTCCATTCCGCCAGCGCTTTTACTGGCACCTGATAAAGCCGCGACACGGTATAGGCGGTCTCGCCGCGTTTCACCTTGTGGCGCACGGGCTCCGGTCCGCTCTGCACCTGCGGCTTGCTCGCAGATGGCTGCGGGGCCAGCGGCGCGGTATTGACGGTGCTTGCAGCACTTGGCGTGGTGGCGGGCGCACGGTCGATCGCATCCCCCGCCAGTGAGGCGATATCCACACCACCTGAGCTGTTTGAAGCGGTGCCGGGCGCACGGCGAGGCAGCGCGATGATTTCGCCCTGGCGCAGGGGGTCGTCTGTCTTCATGCCGTTGAAACGGGCCAATTCGCTGGCGGGCAGCCCAATGCGGCCGGCCACGTCATTCAGCGTATCGCCGCGTCGCGCCACGGCCACCTGATAGGACGGATAGGTGATCAGCCCATTGGAATCCGGTTTCGGACGGCTGGTGGTGGCGGTTTGGGCCGCCTTAGTGGTATTGAAAGCACCGATCTGGCCGCGCAGATCATAGTCCAGCGGCGCCTCGCAAGCGGCCAGCACGGCCACCAGAGGCAACGCCATCAGCACCTTGCGGCCTGTCGCGCGATCGCGGCGGGTGGGGTCAGTCACTGTCATTTCGCTCTCCTCAGAACGCCGTTCCCGTCTTGCGGGCCCCCATTATCCCTGGGGCTTGCCAATAGTCCGTCGGCCAGCCACGTGATCCGGCTCGGGATGTTCCCGAACCTTGGGGTGGGCAGGTCTTGCCTCTCCCTTACGTGTCTTTGCCGATCCCCTCAAGCAGGGGAACAAAACGCACCGGGCGCAATTCGTCGTATTCGAGACCGCTGGCGGTTTTTTGAACACGGATCAGGGTCTGTACGGTGTCCGACTGCCCCACGGGCACAACCATGATACCGCCGGTCTTCAGCTGCGCCAAGAGTGGGCCGGGCGGATCCTCGGCGGCAGCGGTCACGATGATTCGATCAAAGGGAGCCTGTTCCGGCAACCCGTGACTGCCGTCTCCCACCAGCGAGGTGATATTGGACAGATGCAGCTGGTCAAAGATCTGCCGCGCCTCCCGCACCAGTCTGGCATGGCGGTCCACGGTATAGACCCGCCGCGCCAGCTTGCTCAGGATCGCAGCCTGATAGCCGGACCCGGTGCCCACTTCCAGAACGGTATCGCGGGGCGAAATCTGCAAAGCCTGGGTCATAAGCCCGACGACCGAAGGCTGCGAAATGGTCTGGCCGCAGGCTATCGGCAGCGGCATGTCCTCATAGGCGCGCGCCGAGAACAACCCCCGCACAAAGGGGCCGCGATCGATCTGCTCCATCGCGTCCAGTACCTGCGCATCCGTCACCCCGCGCGAACGCAGGGCAAACAGAAACTGCATCTTGGTTTCGGCAGTCGGCTCGCTCATTCAATGCCCTTCAGGCGCTCCAGCGCGTCCGTCGCCGTCAGATCTGCCCGCATCGGTGTGACCGAGATATAGCCTGCCAGGTTCTGCGCCGCATCCGTACCCTCGGCGGTCGCGATATGCTGATTGCCGCCACGGATCCACAGGTAACGCCGCCCGTTGGGAGAGGTCTGTTCCTCAGCGGAGAAATGGCTACCACGCCGAAACCCCTGCGGTGCGATCCGTCGCCCTTTAACATCTGCTGCGGGAACGGGCGGGAAATTTATGTTGTAAAACAACCTGTAATCCGTGTCCTCGTTGGATTGCGTGTCAAGGATTGAGCGGATGAGATCAGCGCCGTGGTCGGCGGCAGCTTCAAACGGGTTGTCCAGCTGGTTGTTTTCTGGCCCGAAATACTGCGACAGCCCCATGGAAGGGATGCCCTGCAATGCTGCCTCCATTGCGCCGCCCAATGTACCGGAATAGAGCGCGTTTTCAGCCGAATTGTTGCCCCGGTTTACGCCCGACAACACCAGATCCGGAAGGTGGTCCTTCATCACCACATGCAGCCCGGCCAGCACACAGTCGGCAGGGGATCCTTCCGCCGCAAATCTGTGTTCGCCCAGCTGGCTCAGCATGAAGGGGCGGGTATAGCTGATACAATGACCGACGCCTGATTGTTCAAACGCAGGCGCCACGGTCCAGACCTCGCCGTCGGGGCCCGCGACATCACGGGCGATCTGTTCCAGAACAGCCAGACCGGGGGCGCTGATGCCATCGTCATTGGTGATCAGAATTCGCATGAACTGGGCCTCTCGTCTGGCTCTGGCGGGCTGTATCTCGGGTGCGGTCACGCCGATCCGCATGTCCGACCTGAATAAGATGTGGGACAAAAGGGGGCAAGACTTTCCCCACTGTGACCGCGCGCAAGCTGCGCGGTGACGGCCCCTGCGGCACAGAGGTCACAGGTTTGTTGCCTGACCTTGAAACCAACGCGACCGGCACCCCTGTCGGGCACCGGTCGGCGGAATGTTGCGCGTCTGCGCCGCCGTTAGGCGTCATGCAGCCGATGGGCAATCGGTGGTCAGTCGGCAGCGCTCAGAATCTGGGGCAACAGCCGGGTCGCTTCCTGCTGCGGAGTGGCCAAGGCGTCGCGGTCTTCGCCGGGGAAAAACCGTGCCCGCACGGCGGTGGCCATGGGCTGCGGAGTCAGCACCTGCACCTTGGGGCCGGTCTTGGCGGTCTCAATCTGCCAGCTGTTGGCCAGTGACATCTGGGCCGCTTTGGTGGCGCCATAGGCCCCAAAGAATTTCTCGCCCGCGCGTGGATCCTCAAAGAACACAGCCTGACCGGTCTGCCCCAGCAGCGGGGCCACATAGGGGATCAACACGGAGGTCGCGGTGGCATTGATCGCCATGGATTTCTGCCAATCCTTCGCGGCGACGAAATTGGCCGGGCTCAGCGGTGCGGCGTGGATCGCGGTGTGCAGCCAGAGGTCCAGCTGTCCCCAACGGTCGTGGATGCCGCGGCAGAGCGTCGCCATAGCATCGGGGACAGTGATGTCCATCGGCGCCAATGTGGCAGAACCGCCGACGGATTTGATCCGGTCGTCCAGCTCTTCCAGCGCGCCAGTGGTGCGGGCCACGGCAACGATGTGATGCGTCGGCGCCAGTGCCTCTGCGAGGGCGGCGCCCAGACCCCGTGAGGCCCCGGTGATGAGAGCAAGTTTCTGTGTCATGCGCGCCTTGTGCGGCGCTGCGTGGCGCGGGTCAAGGGGCCAAAGCGGCGCAGCCGCCTTTGGGGCCCCCGGCAGGCACCAAGGCGGATCAGCTGCCCGGCATCTCGATCCGCGCAGCTTTGCCGTTTTTCTGCAGGATCAGACCGTCGGCATCGATGGCAATGACCTCGCCGCCGGACAGCCGGCTGCCACGGGTCACCACCTGTGTGCGCCCGCTGGGCATACGCACCATGGCGCTGAGGTTGTTGCTGGCACCAAACAATCCCAACAGGCTGAGCCGGTTGCGGCGCAAGGCGTCTTTCTGGGTGGCATGACCTGCAACATTTGCCGGGGTCTTGCCGCTATCACGATTTGCCATTCTGGTAACTTGGTTCTTTCTCAGGAGCGCTCAGTGCGGATGCCGGTCGGCTATCAGCTTCACTTTCCGCCGAACAGAGGGGGCGATGAGCGGTGGCAAGCGACTGCCGGTAGGCCGCTCCCTGGTGCGCAAGCCGTTGCGCATTACCCTGCGCGACGCTGCGCAATTGCGCGCAGGCCCTTGAACTCCTGCGGCGGAAAACAGGCTAAGACGGGGAGGGCCTTAAGTGGGATCAGGCGTCGTAGATCAACGACGGCAGATCGTGACCATAGGCATAAAGCAGGCCCAGCAGCTCCTCCAGCTGCGCGCCTACCATCTGCAAATTGTAGAGCGGATGATCCGGCTCGGAGATTTGCAGCTCCGGATATTGCCCTTCTGGCCGCATATGCAGCATAGCCTCAACCGACTCGCTGCCATCCGGAGGGATGGCATTGGCCAACCAGGCGCGCTTGCTGCCCAGATCCTCGGTCTCCTGCATCTCAAACCGATCAAGATAGGCCTCGAAATCCTCCTGGCTCAGCCGCGCCCAGGTGCCCAGAATGAACTCCTCACCACGGGTATCCGCCAGAGGCACCGCCAGAACCGCCCGCACGAAGCGCAGTTTGCCAAGGCGGCAGAAATCCTCGGTCAGCACATCGCCTGCCTGTGCGGAGATGGCGGTGTTGTCGTGCACGAACATATCTTCCGGGCAGACATCGGGCCGGTCACAGCTGAGGCTCAGCAGTTGGGCAAAGGTCGCCCCGCAACAGCGGCACTGGCGCTGCGAGCCAAGCATGCGGGCGAGATGTGGATCCAAAGGGTCGGCCTTTCGGTGGCAGGCGGTGGTGGTCGCAAAAACGGCATGAGGCGCCGATCCGGTGATCAGCGCCTCATGAGTCGAACTGATGTCGGCTGCGCTCTTACTCTGCTGCGGGTTTCATTTCAAACCCCCGTTCCACCATATCGGTGGGAACAACGGGATATTCGCCCGAGAAACAGGCGTCGCAATACTGCGGACAGGCGCTGTTGCGGCCCTGATCCTGACCGACGGCACGGTAAAGCCCATCCAATGAGATGAACTTCAGGCTGTCCACGGCAAGGTGTTTGGCCATTTCATCTTCGGTCATGGTTGCTGCCAACAGCTTGTCACGTTCAGGCGTGTCCACACCATAGAAACAAGGCCAAGCAGTGGGCGGCGAGGCAATGCGGAAATGCACCTCACTGGCCCCGGCATCAAGGATCATCTCCTTGATTTTACGCGATGTTGTGCCCCGCACAACAGAATCGTCTACCAGAATAACCCGTTTGCCTTGAATCAACGCACGGTTCACGTTCAGCTTCAGGCGCACGCCCATGTTGCGGATCTGCTCGGTGGGCTCAATGAAGGTCCGGCCCATGTACTGGTTGCGGATGATCCCCATCGCATAGGGAATGCCAGATTGCAGCGAATAGCCAATGGCGGCCGGGGTGCCACTGTCAGGCACCGGGCAGACCAGATCGGCCTCAACCGGGTTTTCCTTGGCCAGCTCACGACCGATGGCTTCGCGGGTTTCATATACAGAACGCCCGCCCAAGATCGAATCAGGGCGGGAGAAATAGACATGCTCAAAGATGCAGAACTTGGAGGGCTGACGGCGGAACGGGAAATGGCTCTCAACACCTTTTTCGGTGATGACTACCATTTCGCCGGGCTCGATCTCACGCAGGAATTCGGCGCCGATGATGTCTAGTGCACAGGTCTCGGAGCTTAGCGCATAACCATCACCCACCTTGCCCAGCACCAGCGGGCGCACGCCAAGCGGATCACGCACGCCGATCAGTTTGGTGCGGGTCATCGCCACAACGGAAAAGGCGCCTTCGACCCGGCGCAGCGCATCTTCCATCCGCTCAGGGATGTTGCGCTGCAGCGACCGTGCCATCAGGTGGATGATACATTCACTGTCGGAAGAACTTTGAAAGATAGAACCGCGCTCGATCAGCTCTTTGCGCAGTGCATTGGCGTTGGTGATGTTGCCATTGTGGGCAATTGCGGCCCCACCCATGGCGAATTCGCCAAAGAAAGGCTGCACGTCACGGATTGCGGTCTGACCTTTGGTCCCGGCGGTGGAGTAGCGCACATGGCCAATTCCGATCGGGCCGGGCAGGGTGGACATCACATCTTGCGAAGTGAAGTTGTCGCGGACATAGCCAAAACGACGGGCACTCTGGAACCCTTCGACAGGATCATGGGTGACAATGCCGCCGGCCTCCTGTCCTCGGTGTTGCAGGGCGTGCAAGCCAAGAGCAACGAAATTGGAGGCGTCCTGGACGCCGACGACGCCAAAGATGCCGCACTCTTCGCGCAGCTTGTCATCGTCAAACGGGTGGGCGGGGGGCATCTGCGGCATCGGCAAGGCGGTGTGGCTCCGAATCCGGTTGTCAGGATGCCCCCCACATAGAGGGTCCGTCCGCCCATGTCACCAAAGGATCACGGTTTCACGACAGTTGGGGTGAAAAACCGCGTCTAGCTGCTCGCGCGCTCCAGAACGACAACGACCTGCGAGCGGTCGCAGGTCGGGTGTCTCAGCAGGGCAGCGGGTCGGTATCGCAGGGTTTCAGCCTGGCAGAGGTGGGCGGTGATCGCGCCCTCAGGCCGCCAGCAGACCGCGCAGCATATCAAAGGCGGAGAGCACGTCATCGCTCTCCTCATCGCGGTCATCCGCATCGTCCTTACCCGCATCGGCGAGTGCGCGGCCGTCTTCACTGGCCAGAATCTGTCTGGTCTCGGTCAGTGTCAGCATGCGAAAGGCGCCGTCATCTTCTGAGCTGGTATCGCCTGCCACATGCACAAGCATGCCACATTCGGCCCAGATCATTTCTTCCTCCGCAAAGGAGAGATAGATGCGTGCCATCTTCTCCGGCATGGCGGCAGAGATACCGTTATAGCCGATCAGCGAAACCACCTTGGTGATCGCGGTGGGCACATCGAACAGGCGCTCCACTGCGGCCAGTTCCAGACCAACCTTCTGATCCGCCGGCAACATCAGATCGTCATCGTTCCCCAGCGCACCGGCAGGCACATGCACCAGCGAGGTCAGGCGCGGTACGGCATGTTTGACGCCGGTCACTTCCTGCGCGCCACCATCCAGAGTGTAGATTTTGTCGCCCGGCTTCACATTGCGAGCCTGAACAAAGCCGCGATCCGTTTCCACCATCACATGCGGCAGCAGACCACCGGTGCGTGGCCGGGGCCGGGCACGGCTGGGAGCCGCAGGGGAGACAGCCGCCGGGAAATCCAGCAGAAGACCAACGGGCTGACAGTCAGCAAACGATGTCGAGTGATCCAGCAGCATGGTGTCGTCCTTCTGAGCGGTGTGCCTGACGTTCTGTCTGGCGTCTTGGTGACACCAATGTGCGCTGCGAAATTGGACGGAAATGGGGCAAGGATCGGGCCGATTGGGACAACTGAGGGGTTTTGGCCGCTAATCCTGCCTCATTCACCGAATTGTTGCCCGAAAACACCTCGGATCACAGGATTTGTTAACTTTTATCCGTCTGCTTTCACACGCCACCCCACGCTTTGCGTCCGATTCAATGTCCTGATACAGCGATTCTAATTGATTAACAGAATGTTAATAGGCGTTTTTGATGTTAGGAAAGGTAAACGCGCCTGCATCTCTAAATATCATCATTGGACAAGTGATCCTTGCGGCATCACCGTCGTTCACAATCCATGAACCAGCCAAGCGGGCGGTCGCATTGTGATGGGCCCGGTAGTCAATGCCAGACCGTGCAAGCCCGCCAAACCTCAACCGGTTCCATCCGGCCACGAAAAAGGGCGCCTGAGGCGCCCTGTTCCAATCCCTTTTGTATGTGCCGCTGCCACAGGTCCGCGATGCGCGGTGGCAGCAACAATAGGCGCTTACTTCTCGCAGGAGCCGATCAGGCTTTCATACTGCGTGGTGACCCAGCCAAGCGCCTGCTCGGGGTTGCGGTCCTCAATCTTGCCGATCATCCGCTCAAACACAACGGCAGAGCGGCTCTCATCCACCATGGTGAAGCTCTGACCGGTCATCACGACATTGTAGAGGAAGAAGGCAATCGCCACCAACAGGATGCCGCGTAGCACCCCAAAGAAGAAGCCGATGCCCTGATCCAACCCGCCAAGCGCTGACCGTTGCACCAGTGAGGAGAACAGTGGCGTGAAGAAAGACACGACAATCAGCGCCAATGCAAACACCGCAGCAAAGGCGGCGATAATCGACAATTCGCAGCTGTCCGCGATGAACTCTCCGATCACCGGGATTTCTGCCATCAGCGGCTCGACCTGCGGCGCAAACAGAAAGGCCAAGATGGCGGCGGCGATCCAACCAGCGATGGCCATCGCCTCACGCACGAACCCGCGCGAATAGGCCAGCAACGCTGATACAACAATGACAAGGGCCACGACCCCGTCGATAATGGTGAAACCTTCCATGTCCCTCGCCCGTTAACCTGCGATTAGAATTCTTGCGACTTTAGCCAGCCCCAAAGTAATCGCCAACAAAACCGGCGAGATCAGAGGCCTGTCGCACCGCAAGTCCGGGGACCGCGACGGATTTGCCACCACTTGGAGCTATCGCTGCGGTGAAACCAAGTTTTTGCGCTTCTTTCAACCGGTTTTCGGTCTGAGGGGCGGGTCGCAGGGCACCAGAGAGCGATATTTCTCCGAATACGACCGTATCTGCGGGCAACGCGGTGTCTTCGCGCGCGCTCAGCAGCGCCGCAGCCACTGCCAGATCCGCCGCAGGTTCTGAGATCTTCATCCCTCCGGCAACGTTGAGATAGACATCAAGCCCGGCAAAGGGGATGCCGCAGCGCGCCTCCAACACGGCCAGGATCATCGCCAGACGCGAAGAGTCCCAGCCCACAACCGCCCGGCGCGGCTGCGAATGGGGCGAGGGCGCGACCAGTGCCTGCATCTCCACCAGAACCGGGCGGGTGCCTTCGATGCCGGAAAACACCACCGACCCGGGCGACGGGGTGCCACGCTCTGACAGAAACAAGGCCGAGGGGTTGCGGACTTCACTCAGCCCGCCACCGGTCATCTCAAAGACACCGATCTCATCCGCCGGGCCAAAGCGGTTCTTGACCGCGCGCAGAATGCGGAACTGATGCCCGCGCTCGCCTTCGAAATACAGCACGGTATCGACCATATGTTCGACCACCCGTGGACCGGCAATCTGCCCCTCTTTGGTGACATGGCCGACCATGATGATAGATACGCCATTGGTTTTGGCAAATGTCGTCAGCTCATGCGCGGCAGCGCGCACCTGGCTGACAGACCCAGGCGCGCTGTCCACGTGATCAGCCCACATGGTCTGAATCGAGTCGATGATCGCAAGCTGTGGTCGCTCTGCCTCCAGTGTGGTCAGAATATCGCGCAGGTTGGTCTCCGCCGCCAGCTTGACCGGTGCTTCCGCCAATCCCAGCCGCTGCGCGCGCATGCGTACCTGCGCACTGGCTTCCTCACCGCTGACATAGATCGTCTTGAGGCCTGACTGGGCAAACTGCGCCGCCGCCTGCAACAGCAGTGTCGACTTTCCGATCCCGGGATCCCCGCCGACCAGAATGGCAGAGGCAGGCACCAACCCACCGCCCAACACCCGGTCCAGCTCCCCCACACCGCAACAGGTGCGCGGTGGTGGCGCTTCCTCCGTCGCCAGATCGCTCAAGGGGATTGTCTTGCCACGCCGCATGCCCAGCGATTTCGACGCCGGTCCGCCCTTGGACAGGCCCTTGTCTTCGGTGATGGAATTCCACTCGCCGCAACCATCGCAGCGCCCGGACCATTTTGAGAAAGATGCTCCGCAGGCAGAGCAGGAATATGTTGTTTTTGCCATGCGGTAGATCTGGCAGATGTTTCCGGTTTGTTCAAGTGTTGCGGAGCGTCAGACGGGGCATGCGAGGCTCTGCCTCGCGCTCCGGGATATTTAGGACCAGAAGATGGGGGACACAGAACATCTTCTGGCGACAAATATCCCGGGGGAGGCCGAAGGCCGGGGGCAGCGCCCCGTTTCTATTCGTCCTGCTGGCTAACCTGGCGCGCGGTCAAAAGAGACAGGGCAATTGACGCCAGGATGCAGCCAGTGAACAAATAAAGCCCCCAGGCGGTCTCAATCGTTGCATAGCCAATCCCCTTGGCGAGCGTGATATAGAGCGCGATCAGAAACACATCCGCCATCGCCAGCTTGCCTAAGACATGCAGAACCGGTTGGACGCGTGTGTCCAGCAGGCCCCATTGCACCAGCGCCAGCCCGATGGTTTTGAGATACGGCGCAAAGATCGCGAAAGCCGTGACCGTCAGCGCCAAAATGACGTCGCTGCCCCAAAGGCTCTGCAATCCGGTGATCACCGAGATCTCGCTGAGGCCAAAGATCGGCAGCAGCCCCGCCCGCATCAACGGCGCGAACCACGCAACAGGATAGAGGATCAGCAGGGAGAGAGTGAGGAGGCGGAGGGTCATTCCTTAGTTGGATTTTCTGGCGCGGGTAGTCGTTTAACTTCTTCAGGAGAGGGGATTTTGTCGTACTCATTCGAGTTCGAACGCGCTATTTGAGTGACCTCGTTCATCCGCTTCGTCAGCGGTTCAATGTCAGTTCCGAATTTCCCTAATGTCTCGCCTACATCTGAAACCCCCGCACGTAGAACATCTAAGAGACCTTTAGGTTGCTCTACCTGATATTCAATTCCGGCTATGCGATTGAGAAGTCGACGCCTGTGTGGTTGGTCGAAGATTTCCGTTCCCAGTACAATTTTTCTCATCTGAGCACATAACTCAAGGACGCGGGATTTATCATTCTTCTCAAGTGAAAAGGTTGGGAGAAGCGCATCGTCGTCAAGTTCCAGCTGGGGACTGCTGGGAAGCTCTTTAGCTACATTAAGAACTTTCCTTAAGCGTTCGGCAAGTTCGATACGTCCGTTGTAGGCTTCTCGTGTTGGGCCGCTAGGAAACTTTCGGTCACTTTCTTCAACGATTTTGACAAAGCGTTTAGGGAGCTGACTAGCTGAGTGTTCGACAAGCATGGCAAGTTCGTCGAAGTCAGCCCGGCTGAAATTTCCTTTTGTGTCAAGCTCTTGGGTGACTTCGATAATTCTTTGAATTGCTTCCATTAATTTTTGTTTCCTTTACCGATTTGTTCTTTACCGCACCGCCTCAATCGGCCCTTCCGCGCGGCCGTGGATGAACTGCTCCATATAGGGATCTCCCGATTGGTCCATCTCGCTGACCGGTCCGGTCCACTGGATCACGCCTGCATGCAGCATCGCCACATTGTCGGCGATGGCGCGGACGGAGGTCATGTCGTGGGTGATGGTCATCGCGGTGGCGCCCATCTCGACCACGATTTCGCGGATCAGGTCGTTGATCACGCCGGACATGATCGGGTCAAGGCCGGTGGTTGGCTCGTCAAAGAAGATGATTTCGGGTTCCGCGGCAATGGCGCGGGCAAGACCCACACGCTTCTGCATGCCGCCCGACAACTCAGCGGGCAGGCGGTCCGCCACATCAGCCTTCAGACCCACCCGGCGCAGTTTTTCAATGGCGATCTCGCGCGCCTCATCCACCGGGCGCTTCAATGAGCCGCGCAGCAGGCGGAAGGCGACATTCTGCCAGACCGGCAGGGAGTCAAATAGCGCCGCCCCCTGAAACAACATGCCAAAACGCGCCAGAAAGGCGTCGCGGTCGCCACTGGCTGCGGGTTTGCCATCGACCAGAATCTGCCCTTGATCCGGTGTGATCAGCCCCAGAACAGATTTCAGCGCGACAGATTTTCCGGTGCCAGATCCGCCGATGATCACCATGGAGGTTCCCTTGGGAATCTCAAGCGTCATGCCTTGCAGAACCTTGTTGTCACCAAAGGCCTTATGGACGTCTTTCATCTGGATCATAGCGAGAAGAAAATCCCTGTGAGGACAAAATTGGCGGCCAGGATCAGCACGGCTGCGGCTTCGACGGACCCTTTGGTGGCGCGGCCCACGCCCTGTGCGCCGCGGCCTGACTGCATGCCGTAATAGCAGCCCATGGTCGCCGCGATGGTGCCGAAAGCAGCGCCTTTCACAAGGCTGGAGACGATATCGCGCAGCTCAAGGAAATCGACAGTGTTTTTCAGATAGGCCGCTGGATTGAAGCCCAAGTTCTGCGTCGCGACCACATAGCCGCCCATGATGCCGATGATATCGCCAACGCCCACCAGCACCGGCACTGTGATCAGCGCGGCCAGCACACGCGGCGCCACCAGGTATTTCATCGGATGGGTGGAGAGTGTGACCAGCGCGTCGATTTGTTCGGTGACCTTCATGGTGGCGATCTCCGCCGCGATGGAGGAGGTGACGCGCGCAGCAATCATCAGTCCAACCAGAACGGGGCCAAGCTCGCGCACCATGCCGATGGCAACGATCTGCGGAACCACGGCCTCGGCATTGAACCGCGCGCCGCCCGCATAGATCTGCAAGGCCAGCGCCGCGCCGGTGAAGATTGCAGTGAGGCCAACCACCGGCAGCGACAGCCAGCCGACCTGTAATAGCGCATTCAGCAGCTCGCGCGGGTAGTAGGGTGGCCGCAGCATATGGCTGGAGGTGTACAGGCCAAAGAGCGTCACCCTCCCGACGGCGCCCAGACCGGCAAGGACCATCTGTCCCAGCCGCGCAAGCAGGCTAAGGGGCGAAAGACGCGAAAATGTGCTCATCCGGTGTAGCTCCGTGCGTAACGGCTGCCGAGAGAGGTGAGGATCTCATAGCCAATGGTGCCCGCCGCATCCGCCAGCGTATCGACGGTCTGTCGTTCATTGAGAATGGCCAGATGGCTGGGGTCGTCGCCAAGGTCTGTGACATCGACGGTGATCAGATCCATCGAAACGCGGCCGACCACCGGGCAGGGCGTGTCGGCTGCATAGACCTGGATCTGGCCACTGCCGAGCGCGCGGTGCAGCCCATCGGCGTACCCTGCGGCGACAGTGGCGATACGGCTTGGGCGCTGTGCAGCCCAGCTATTGCCATAGCCAACGGTTTCGCCCGGATCGAGACTGCGGATCTGGATGACGGGTAGGTCCAGCTGGGCCACTGGCAGCGCGTCGCCATAAGGCTGCCCGCCATAAAGACCTATGCCCGGACGACAGAGGTCAAAGTGATAGTTGCGCCCCAGCAGCAGGCCCCCGGTCGCGGCGAGGGAGCGGGGGAGATCCAGACCTTCAGTCAGGTCAAGGAAGTTTTGCAGCTGGTGGCTGTTCATCGGATGGGTCGTCTCATCTGCACAAGCCAGATGCGACATCAGGAGCACAGGCCCCTGACTGAGAGCAATGTCGCGGACGGCGGCCCATTCGGCGGCCTCCATGCCAAGTCGGTTCATACCAGTATCAAGCTGCACGCCAAAGGGATGGCCCGGCAGGCTCTCAAAATGGCGCAGCATCTGGTCGAGTGAATTCAGCATCGGCGTCAGTTGGAAATCGCGCAGCAGTTTTGCGTCGCCCTCCATATGGCCGACAAAAACCGAAATGCCGGGGCCGGGGCCGATGGCGCGGCGCAGGGCCACGCCTTCCTCTGCCATTGCCACGAAGAAGTTGCGCGCACCGGCATTGGCCAGCGCCTTACCGACGCGGCCTGCGTCCAGTCCATAGCCATTGGCCTTGACCACTGCGGCGGTCTCGCAATTGGTCAGCGCATCGAGGTTGCGCCAGTTGGTCACCAGCGCATCCAGATTGAGTGTCAGTCTAGCAGTCGTCATGCGCTGTTCATGACACGGGGGGCACAGGGGTCAAGGGGGAAACCGCATTCCGGCGCCGCCGACGAGGTGGTTGGCGGATTTCGCGCCCTGGCTTGCTGTTGCGGCGGGCGGCGTGGGCTGCCCCTGCAAGCGGGAGTCTGCGGGGCAATTTTTGGTTTTTTGAGTATTTAGGGAAAGGTGACAGGCGCTGGGGAGCGTTCAAAGGCGCGCCGCCGGGTCTGGCTGGCGGCGCGTTGTGTTCAGCATTTCGGGGCGCGGATCAATACTCTGGCGCGTGATCCTGCTGCCATGCCTTGGCGAGGTTGCCAAAGCGGGTGAACTGCGCCTCAAAGGCCAGTTCAACCGTGCCGATGGGGCCGTGACGCTGTTTGCCGACGATAACCTCGGCCTTGGCGTGCAAGCGTTCCATCGCCTGCTTCCACTCTTCCATCTTGTCCAATTCGTGATCGCCGGGTTTTTCCCGTTCCTTGTAATATTCCTCGCGGAATACGAACATGACGACGTCGGCGTCCTGCTCGATCGAGCCCGATTCCCGCAGATCCGACAGCTGCGGGCGTTTGTCTTCGCGGCTTTCGACCTGACGTGACAGCTGGGAGAGGGCGACCACCGGGATGTTCAACTCCTTGGCGATGGCCTTCATGCCCATGGAGATTTCCGCGATTTCATTCACCCGGTTTTCGGCCATGCCCCGGCAGAGCTGCAGATAGTCGATCACCAGCAGATCCAGCCCATGGGTCCGTTTCAGACGGCGCGCACGGGCAGCCAGCTGTGAAATCGGCAGGGCAGGCGTGTCATCAATGAACAGCGGGCAGCTTTCCAGATCTTTGGCCGCCTGCACAAAGCGGCGGAACTCTTCCTCGGTCATGTCACCCTGACGGATTTTATGCGAGGAAATCTCTGAGGCTTCGGCCAGAATACGACCCGCCAGCTGTTCTGCCGACATCTCCAGTGAGAAGAAACCGACCACGCCGCCATCAACGGCGCCTTCAGTGCCATCCGGTTTCTGGCCGCGTTTGTAGGCCTTGGCGACGTTGAAGGCGATATTGGTCGCGAGCGAGGTTTTCCCCATCGAGGGACGCCCCGCCAGGATCAAAAGGTCTGAAGGGTGCAGGCCGCCCAGCTGTTTGTCGAGATCGGCCAGCCCCGTGGAGATCCCCGCCATGCCGCCGCCGCGCTGATAGGCCTCATTGGTGACATTGACCGCTTCGGTGACCGCCTTGAGGAAGGATTTGAAACCGCTTTCGGTCTGGCCCTGTTCGGCCAATTTATAAAGCGACTGTTCCGCCTCGACGATCTGTTCCTTGGGTTCAGAGGCGACATCGACACGGCGCGCCTTGTCCGCGATGCTGCGCCCCAGGGCGATCAGTTCGCGCCGGATCGCCAGATCATAGATCATCTGGGCATAGTCGCGCACCGCAAAGGCCGAGATGGACGCCCCGGCGAGTTTCGCCAGATAGGCCGGGCCGCCCAATTCCTTCAGGCCCTCGTCATCCTCCATAAAGGCCTTCAGTGTCACCGGCGAGGCAAGCGCGTTCTTGGAGATCCGGGCGGCGGCAATCTCATAGATGCGGGTGTGGACCGGGTCGTAGAAATGCGCGGATGTGATGATTGAGGCGATCCGGTCGTAGACGTCATTGTTGGTCAGGATCGCGCCCAGCAACTGCTGTTCGGCCTCGACGGAATGCGGCAGGATATGAGCGTCGTCTCCGGTTGCCTCGCCATTGGCAGCAGGCTCCGGGGCGGCGGGCAGATTGGGGTCAAATGGCGTAATATCGTTCATCGCTGCTCTCGTCATTGGCCCCGCGTTATAGGGGGGCGAACCCCGGTCTGGCTATCTGGAAAACTCTGTGGATGAGCTGTGAACAGCCTGTTGATATCCGCAGGCTGACCTGTGTGTCGTTTTTACAGAAGCCGGGTTGAGGTGTGTGTAGTCTATATGATGCGGTGCATTCTGGGAAGCTGTCTATATCTGCGCTGATGCGCGTGCTCCCAAGTCGATTCGGGGCGGCCCTGTCCACAGGTCGCCCCAGATAAGATGCGTGTCACATAGAGGGTGATCAGGCGGATTTATGCGCCTCCTGCCAGGCGCGCGGATCTTTCAGGAAGCGCTCCACCTCATCCAGTGTCTCGTCGCTGAAGCTCTTTTGCGCCTTGGCTTCGGCCAGAACATCCCACCAGGTGCAGAGATAATGCAGCTCAACACCGTGATCGCCCAGGCGTTGGGTGGTTTCAGGGAAGATGTCGTAATAGAAGATGACGGCGGTATGGCCGCAGGTGGCGCCGGTCTCGCGGATCGCATCCACAAAGGACAGTTTCGAGCCGCCATCGGTGGTCATGTCCTCCACCAGCAGCACGCGCTGGTCTTCGGTCATGACCCCTTCGATGCGGGCATTGCGGCCATAACCCTTGGGCTTCTTGCGCACATAGGTCATCGGCAGCGCCATGCGTTCGGCCACCAAGGCGCCAAAGGGGATGCCTGCCGTTTCGCCACCGGCGATATTGTCAAACGCCTCAAAGCCTGCATTGCGCATCACCGTGACGGTGAGGAAATCCATCAGCGTGGTGCGGATTCGCGGAAAGGAGATCAGCTTGCGGCAATCAATATAGCTGGGCGAGGGCAGGCCAGACGCCAGCGTATAAGGCGTGTCGGTGTTGAAATTCACCGCGCCGATTTCCAGCAGCATGCGGGCAGAAAGGCGGGCGATTTCTTCGCGGGAGGGGTAGGAGGAGGGGATCATGCTATCATCCTTTTGGTCGGCGCGATCCGCCGGTGGCAGGAGCCTCCGGCGGGGATATTTTTAGCCAGAAGAAAGGTCAGGCGACCTGCCAATAGACATCAAAGCCGGGGTCAAACACGGTGACAGGGCCGTCGGGGGTGTTGATTTGGTCTGGAAAGCCCACAGCGGTATCCTGCTTGCACAGGGTCAACGTATCAGGGTTTACCGGCAGGCCGTAGAAGGCTGGCCCATTCTCGGATGCAAATCCGGCCAGCTTGTCCAGTGCGTTTTCTTCTTCGAACACATGGGCCAACAACGGCATGGTGTTGGGGGCGGTGAAACAGCCGGCACAGCCGCAGGCGCTGAGCTTGTTGGGGTCGGTGTGTGGGGCCGAATCTGTCCCAAGAAAGAACCGTCTGTCGCCAGAGGTCGCAGCTGCGCGCAGGGCCAAACGGTGTTCTTCGCGCTTCGCCACCGGCAGGCAATAATAATGCGGTTTGATGCCGCCTGCCAGAATGTGGTTGCGGTTGATGATCAGGTGATGCGTGGTGATCGTGGCCCCCAGATCGCTGTCCTGACTGGTCACATAGTCGGCAGCGTTCTTGGTGGTGATATGTTCCATCACCACGCGCAGGCCGGGGGTGGATTTGCGGATCGGGTCCAGCACCCGGTCGATGAACACCGCCTCGCGGTCGAAAATGTCGATGTCGTGGTCGGTCACCTCGCCATGGGTGCAAAGCGGCAGGCCGATGTCGGCCATGGTCTCCAGCACGCCGCGCACCTTGTCGAAATCGCTGACACCAGAGGCGGAATTGGTGGTGGCCCCGGCCGGGTAAAGCTTCACGGCTTTGACCAACCCGCTGGCATGAGCTGCCGCCACATCCGCTGGATCGGTGTCCTCGGTCAGGTAGAGCGTCATTAGCGGTTCAAATGCCATGCCGTCGGGCAGGGCGGCCAAAATACGGTCGCGGTAGGCCGCGGCCTGATCCCCTGTCACCACCGGCGGCACCAGATTCGGCATGATGATCGCGCGGGCAAAATCGCGGGCAGTTTCAGGGAGAACGGCCGTCAGCATTGCGCCGTCGCGCAGATGCAGATGCCAGTCATCGGGGCGGGGGATGGTGAGCTGAACGGTCATGGCGCCCGCCTAGCACAGGGGCGCGCGCAGGGGAAGCGACGGCATCACATGCGAAAGCTATTGGCCGCCCCGCCTTTTGCGCCATGCGGCGCCGCTCTGCTCTTACCGTTCGGGGGGGAGTTTGATCTGGCCTTCTGCGGCGCTTTTGCGCAATGCCTCCAGACGGCGGCGGAAGCGAGGCGCGCGCAGCCTGCTGGTCACATTGCGGCACAGCAGGGCCATCAGATAGGGACGTTCATCCTGTTCCAGACGAGCCATCAGCTTGCGCAGGTAGGGGCCATTGCTACGGCGGGCACGGTAGAGCTTGTAGAACTGCCGCTCTGTCAGCCGGTCTGCACCGGCCAGCGCGAGGATATTATAGAGAATTTCCATCTCGATCAGCCGTGTCTGAACGGTATCGCCCAGATGCGGCGTGCGCAGCCGTAGCACATTCTTGCGCGCAAACAGGGCGGCATGCATCGAATCCAGCCGCTCACGCGGGTCGTAAATCACAAAACCCTGCTTGGCCGCATCCATCATATCCGGGGCAAAGCCGTAACGATCGGTGAAATCAAGGCGGCGCATCTCGCTGAACCGGTCGTCCCAATCGGTGAGACGCGGATCCAGCGTCGCCTGTGGCTGCACCGCGACAACGGTGGCACCGGGGGCCGCCACGGAGAAGGCGGCAGCCGCATAGCCGCAGGGGCCTGCCCCATAGAACACGACCTTGTCGAATTCATCAAAGAACCCGTCGTCAATCAGCTGGTCGAAGAATCCGTAGATCCGCTCATTGCGGAACCAGGTGTCGCCATTGGAGATGATGCACAGATGTGACCAGCCGAGGTTCTTCACCAGGTCAAACCCCAGCGGCTGCGCCACATCCGACAGGTTGTGGATCCCTTGGATAGTCTCAAAACTGACCAGCAGCGTATTGCCCTGATCAATGAAACTGGCAAAGTGACGGTTGCCCAGCGGCTGATACATGCCGTTTTCCTCGGCCAGCGCGGCCATACGGGCCTGCCACTGCGCGGGCTTCAGCCCGGACAGGTCCTCGTCCAGCGTGTCCAATGTATCCTGCTGCATTGCGTCGTCCTCTTGTCCCGCCCTCGTTTGGACGGGTTTGCGTCTGGCAACATCTAAGGGCGAAATAAGGCTAAAATTGGAAATTGTAAGGCCGGTTTATCGGCCATCGACGCGGGTTTCGTTGAAAAAGATGCCAGTTTTCGGCCCGTTTTCGGCCAGTGGCTGGCCTGTGTCTGCGCCATGTCCTGCCTTCTGACCGGCTGGTCTGCAGGGCCGATCTTGATATGGCGCCGGATCAGTCGCTCTTGTCGCCGCCCTGCGGTGCGCCATGGCGGCCCAGGGTGGCAAAGCCGGTGAGCGTGCGCGCGGTGCCGGGGCTGATCAGCCGCGAGGGCGGTGTCATCAGCAGTCGCGAAAACAGCGTCCGATAAGCCTCCTGCTGCATCAGTGTGCGAAACTGCTCGTAGCGCCACTGCACCGCGCGGGCGTGCAGCTTTTGCAGCTTGGCGTCCTCGCGCAGCAGATCGGCAATGGCCTCACGGGCGGGGCGATAGCGGGCGATGCTATCATCCTCATCCGTGTTGAAATTGCGCTCGACCCAATAGTCCATGCCCAGATCGCCCGGACGGTTGACCCGCCCGCGCTCGGCTTTCAGCACGTAGCTTTCCATTGACCCGAGCGGATAGTGGTTGAGCTGCACCAGATCGAAATTCGGCTGCCCATAGTCGGAATAGATCCGCTGCGTCTTGAACCCCTGATCCAGTTCCCGTCCTGAGCCATCGAACCAGCGAAACCCCTCTAGGGTGGCGCCGTCTTCCGGGCTGCGTGGGCGATGCACCCCGAGTTTGCGATAGGTGCCATCGTTCCGATAAAGCGTCTTGAACATCGCCGCCCGCCATGGCCAGTGGATCACCTCCGGCGCGCAGCGGGTGAAGCTATCGGTCACCGGCTGGTCCTGATAGCGCACCGTCTCGCCATTGCCGAACAGCCGCCAGGTCAGGGTGATGGCATCCGCATCGGGCAGCGCCGCGTGAAGATCCGCCAGTCGGCCTTCCCCTGCATGGATATTGACAAATTCGTCCACATCCAACGCCATCACCCAGTCGACCTTACGCATCAGGCGGTGTTTATCCGCCTTCTTCAACCCGGTGAACTGAATGCCGCCCTTGTCATAGGGGCCATCGTTGCGCAGGTGGGTGACATGGCCCAGTTCATCCAGCCGGTCCAGCATCCGGTCCGTGCCATCCGCGCAGTCGTTGGAGAGGACGAGGATATCGCTGAAGCCCACAGCCTTATGATGGGCAATCCATTCCAGCAGAAAAGCGCCTTCGTTCTTTACACATGTCACGGCCAGTGTTCGCATGCTGTCTCCTGCCACGTCTGTGCCGGACCCGCGTGGGCCGATGGCGTGTCTCTGTCATCGCATTGCAGGGCAGGCCGGTCAATGTGTCCGGAAACAGGGCGCAGTATCATTCACGGATGGCCTATGGGACCAAAGTGGCATGACCAGCCGCTTGACCCGCTCACATCGCCGTGGCCTCTTGGGCAGAGCCGAAGGGGAGCGAGATGTCGCAGCAGACGAAGACGAGCCAACCGGAGACCGCCAGTCAGCCTGCCAGCCCTCCTGGGCCGGAAGGCACGCGCGGACTACCTGGCTCCATAGATGCGGTGGGAACACTACTGACGGAGGCGGGGTATGTCGTCGACAGGGGGTTGGCAACGGTGGTGTTTCTGTCGCTGCGCCTTGGTCGTCCGTTATTTCTGGAAGGCGAGGCCGGGGTGGGCAAGACCGAGATCGCCAAGACCCTCGCCGCAGCGCTGGGCCGCCGCTTGATCCGGCTGCAATGCTACGAAGGGCTGGATGCCTCCAGCGCGGTCTATGAATGGAACTTTGCCGCCCAGATGATGGCCATTCGCACGGCTGAGGCCGCAGGGGCCGGATCGGATCGGGCAGGGCTTCAGGCAGAGCTCTTTAGCGATGACTATCTCATTCGCCGCCCGCTGCTGGAGGCGATGCAACCGGATCCGACAGGCGCTCCGGTGCTGCTGATCGACGAACTCGACCGCACCGATGAGCCTTTCGAGGCTTTCCTGTTGGAGGCACTCAGCGATTTTCAGGTCACCATCCCCGAACTTGGTACCATTAAGGCGCCAGAGCCGCCCATCGTGATCCTCACCTCCAACCGGACCCGCGAGGTGCATGACGCGCTGAAACGGCGCTGTCTCTATCATTGGGTGGATTACCCCGATTTCGACCGCGAGATGGAGATCCTCACCGCCCGTGCCCCGGGTCTGGCGCCGCGCCTGTCGCGGGAGGTCGTCGCCTTTGTGCAGGCGCTGCGCACCGAGGATCTGTTCAAACATCCCGGCATTGCCGAGACAATTGACTGGGCCAATTGCCTCTTGGCGCTGGATGTCATTGATCTGTCGCCAGAGGTGATTGCCGACACATTGGGGGCCATCCTGAAATATCAGGATGATATCAGCCGCCTGCATGGATCAGAGGCCAAACGCATTCTCGATCAGGCCCGTGCCGCGCTGGGTCCCGCCTGATGCTGCGGGCCTGCGCTGATGCCTGAATACCCGCCGCTGCCGCTGCCGGAGACGCCACGGCTGGCGCAGAATGTTACCCATTTTGCGCGGGCTTTGCGCCGCGCTGGGCTGCCTATCGGTCCGGGCCGGGTGAGCGAGGCGGTGGAGGCTGTGGCCACGGCTGGCTTCACCTCGAAGCAGGATTTCTACTGGACGCTGCACGCCTGTTTTGTCTCCAAACCTGAACACCGTCAGGTCTTTGCGCAGATCTTTCGTCTCTACTGGCGGGATCCGCGCTTTCTGGAGCATATGATGGCGGCGATGCTGCCCGCGATCCGGGGCACGCAGGAGGAGAAAGCCGCCAAGCCCGCCCAGAAACGCGCCGCCGAGGCATTGCTGGATGGGGCTGAGGCGCCGGATCGCCCTGACCCGCCGGAGGGGGAGGAGCCACCGGAGCAGCTGGAACTAAGCGCCGAACTCACCATGTCGCGCGAGGAACGGCTGCGGCAGCTCGACTTTGAGCAGATGAGCACCGCCGAGGTGGCCGAGGCCAAGCGGATGCTCGCCAAGATGCAGCTGCCAATCCGCCCCATTCAATCGCGCCGTCTGATGGCGTCACCAACAGGTCCCCGCATCGACTGGCGACGCACAATGGCGCAGGCTGCGCGTCAGGGCGGCGAGATTACAACCCTTTCACGCGCCCAACGTCGGGTGCGCTGGCCCAATCTCGTCGTGATCTGCGATATCTCCGGCTCCATGAGCCAATACTCCCGTCTGATCCTGCATTTCCTGCATGCGGCCGCCAACCGCAAGGGGCCGGGCTGGGCGAGGGTGCATGGTTTTACCTTCGGCACACGGCTTACCAATATCACCCGCCATCTGGCGCAGCGCGATGTGGATGCCGCCCTGGCTGCAGCCGGGGCCGAGGCGCAGGACTGGGAGGGCGGCACAAGGATCGGCGCCTGCCTGCATGATTTCAACCGTGACTGGTCGCGCCGCGTCATGGGGCAGGGGGCCGTGGTCCTGCTGATTACTGACGGGCTGGACCGCGACGACTCCGATCAGCTGAGCGCCGAAATGCAGCGGCTGCATCTGTCTGCGCGCCGCCTGATCTGGCTGAACCCCTTACTGCGCTTTGACGGGTTTGCCCCCAAGGCACGCGGCATCCGCGCCATGCTGCCTCATGTCGACAGCTTTCGCGCAGGCCATTCTATTGCCGCGCTTCAGGATCTGGCGGATATGCTCGCGCGTCAGGATGACAGCGGCGAAAAACAGCGGCTGATGCAGATGTTGACGGCCGAATAGCAGACGCGAGGGCCACATCTGATCGGCAGGCTCTGGCCGAAAACCGTCACTCACAAGCAACTTATTTGCCCCGGCGCGCGTTATGTTTCTAGGCTTTGCATCGCACAGCGAAAGGAACACCGCATGGTTTCGCAGCTTCTCAGATCCTCGACCGCGTTGGCGGTCATCGTCTCTCTCAGTCTTCCGGTCGCCGCGCCCGCGCAGTCTAAATCGGATCCGACCGACCTCAGCCAGATGACGGCGGAGCAGATCACCGAGGCCGTGCAGCGCTGTCTGCGTTGGCTGCAAAACGGCCGGATCAGCCCCGAAGGGGAGATCCTGAAAGGCAAGGGCAAGGGGGCCAAAGCCAAATTCTGTCAGGCCTATGTTACCGGCGAATTGGACGCTGGTTTGGACCCTGCTCTTGCGTCAACTACCCTAATGGCGGGCGCTGATCAGGCTGAGGCCACACCTGAGGCAGGCGAACAGGCCGAGCCAGCAGCCCCGTCGGAGGCAGAGCAGGCCGCCGCCGCTCCGGTTGAACCTGTCCCAGAACCCGCCACAGACGCTGCCCCATCTCAGACCGCGCAGACCGAAGCTCCGGCCGAGACGGAAGAGACAGCCGCTGAACAGAACGCAGGTGAAACCACCGCAGAGGCAGAGACTCCGGTGGAGCCGGCAGCCAATGACGGGGTGAATACAGCCGCCAACACAGAGGCAGGCACCGCCGCCGCGCCTGAGGCTACGGCTGAGGCCGAAACCACCGCCGCTACCGAACTGGCCGCAGCGCTGGCAGAGGCGGAGGGCGGGACCGACCCTACCCCTACGTCCGAGCCTGAGCCCGAACCCGAGGTTGAGCCGCTCGACAGTCAGGCGCAGGCCGACGCCCTTGCCCAGACCGAGGAGGCAGATGACAGCGCCGCCGCCGCAGCGGCCAGCGCGGCCGCCACCGAGCAGGCAGAGGTTGTCGAGGAAACCGTGACCGAAGACACCGCGCGCAGTTCGGATGAGGAATTTGAAACGGCGGTGAACACCCCGACGGCTGAGGCCGAAGCCACTGCCGAGACTTCTGCAAACGCTGAAACTGGCAGCAACAGCGCCGCTGCCACCGCAGACAACGACGATGACGGTCTCAGCAAGTTGCAGAAGGCCGCTTTGCTTGGACTGGGGGCCGTGGCCATCGGCCAGCTCCTGAAACAGGGCGAAACCGTTGTCAGCAATTCCGGCGACCGCGCGGTGGTGGAACAGAACGGCCAGTACCGGGTGATCAAGAACGACGACGCTCTGCTGCGCCAGCCCGGCAGCAATGTCACCACCTACCGGTTCAAGGACGGCTCCACCCGGACCGTTGTCGTGCGTGAGGATGGGGCGGAGGTCGAAACCATCCGCGCCCGCGATGGTCGCGTCCTGCGCCGCACCCGCACGCTGACGGATGGCAGCAGTGTCGTGCTGTTCGATGACACGCAGCGCGCCGACAACGTGGTGGTCTCCGAACTGCCCACAGCGGCCCCGCGCAAATCAGCCTTCAGCAGTGATACGATTGATGCAGATGAGCTGGCGCTGGTACTCGCCGCAAAGGAAGCCCCCGCCGTGAGCCGTCGCTTCTCCCTGCGCCAGATCCGCAATATCGACGCGGTCCGCCGTCTGGTGCCGGAAATCACCGTGCAATCCATCAACTTTGAGACCGGGTCTGCCGTGATCCGGGCAGCGGAGGCCGAAGAACTGGCAGCGCTGGGCAATGCGCTGCGCGACATGATCGCGCAGAACCCGCAGGAGGTGTTTCTGATCGAAGGCCACACCGATGCGGTCGGTGCCGCGCCCTTTAACCTCGCGCTGTCAGACCGCCGCGCCGAAAGTGTCGCATTGGCTCTGACCGAGTATTTTAAAGTGCCGCCTGAAAATATGGTGGTGCAGGGCTATGGTGAGACCGATCTGGCGGTGGTGACCCAACGCGCCGAGCGCGCCAACCGCCGCGCTGCCGTACGCCGCATCACGCCGCTGCTACAGGGCGGCAGCTGACCGGCCTTCTTGTGGGGCCAAGCCTTAGCCGCCACATCAAAGGGCGCCCATATCGGGCGCCCTTCTGTCCTGTCTGAAACCTGTGCTAGCGGCTATTTGCGGCTGCGCTTCTTGATGGTTTTCGCCGTCTTCACCATCTTGCCAAAGCTCTTGTCCTTGGCCCGTTTCTGCGCCAGAGAGGCTGAATTGAAGGCTTCTTCCGCAGCCAGCTTGCGCCAGCGGTCCAACCGGCTGGCGTCAACTTCACCGGCGGCAATGCCCGCCTGCACCGCGCAGCCCGGCTCCCCTTCATGGGCGCAGTTGCGAAATCGGCACTGCGTCGCCAGCTCTTCCAGATCGGCAAAGACATCGCCGACACCGCTGGCCGCATCGGTCAGCTGCAACTCCCGCATCCCCGGCGTATCCAGCACGCCACAGCCGTTTGCGATGAAGTAAAGCTGCCGTCGGGTCGTGGTGTGGCGTCCCCGCGCGTCATCCTCACGAATGCCTTGGGTCGCGATATCCAGGTCATCGCCCAATGCCTTGGTCAGCGTGGATTTGCCCACGCCGGAGGTGCCGAGAAAGGCAATCGTCTGCCCGGCCCGGACCCAGGGCGCCAGCGCCTCGCGCGCGGTTTCGCTCTTGGCGTTCAGCGGAACCACCTCAACCAGATCGGAAATCGCTTTTGCCTGGGTGACATAGGGCTCAAGATCTTCGCAGAGGTCGATCTTCGTCAGCACGATCACCGGCGTCACCTCCGCGTCAAAGGCCATGGCGATAAACCGTTCCAGCCGCGCGACATTGAAATCCGCGTTGCAGGAGGTGACCACGAACATCGTGTCGATATTGGCCGCGATCAGCTGGACCTTGCGATCCTTGCCCGGCGCGCGGCGGCGGATCAGGCTTTTGCGCTCCAGCACCCGACTGTGGGTCGGCAGCTCGGCGTCCAGCATCAGCCAGTCGCCCACCGTGGCCTCGGGGCCGGGGGGGATCACCATGTCGATGCCGTCGCCCATGGCCCGCAGGCCGCTGCGGTTCACTTCGGTGATACGGACGGGCGGGTGGCTGGCGATCTCTTCGAGATCGGTTTGCTGTGAGAAAAAGCTTTGCCAGCCCAGATGCTCCAGCGGGCTCAGCGGCCGCGCGGTATCGGCAGATCTGTCAGCGGAGGCGGGGCTCAGGAATTGGGAATAGTCCCTTGTCATTGGGAATGTCTTTCTTGGTGTGATCGCGGGGTCGGCCCGGATCTGTATGTCTGATGAATGTCGCGCAAATTTTCCCTGACACCTGCCGATAGGGGCAGGCGGCATTCTCCGGGGCAATCTGCAAACCGGGGTGGCCTCTGCCGCCCCTTCTTCACCAGGACATAAACTCTCCAATTCTCTGGCGCTTGGTCTACCCGAGGCGGGGTGACTTGGCAAGCTTTCGCCGCGCGTGGCTTGTGCAGGCTGCCGGGCCTAACGCGTCAGCTCCCGCATCCCACGCTCCAGTCCCGCCAATGTCATCGGCACCATCTGATCCGCAAAGATCTCCCGGATCATCTGGATCGAATGGGTATGACCCCAATAGGCCTCCGGCACCGGGTTGATCCAGAGGTGTGAGGCCCATTGCGCCCGCGCCCGCTCTAGCCAGACCTGACCGGCCTCCGGGTTCCAATGTTCATTGGCGCCGCCCGGATAGGCGATCTCATAGGGCGACATCGAGGCATCGCCGACAAAAATGCACTTATAGTCCGGTCCATAGGTGCGCAGCACCTCATGGGTGGGGATCTGCGCATCCCAGCGGCGGCGGTTGTCGCGCCAGACCCCTTCATAGAGGCAGTTGTGGAAGTAGAAATACTCCAGATGCTTGAACTCGCTGCGCGCCGCCGAGAACAACTCTTCCACCACTTTGATATGCGGGTCCATCGATCCGCCGACATCAAGAAACAGCAGCACCTTCACCGCATTGTGGCGTTCAGGGCGGGTTTTCACGTCCAGATAGCCGTGTTCGGCGGTGGCGCGGATGGTGCCTGAGAGGTCCAACTCCTCGGACGCGCCCTCGCGCACCCAGCGGCGCAGCCGTTTCAGCGCCACCTTGATGTTGCGGGTGCCCAGTTCGACATCACCATCAAGGTTCTTGAATTCGCGCTTGTCCCAGACCTTGACCGCGCGCTGGTGGCGGCTTTCCTTCTGGCCGATACGCACGCCCTCGGGGTTGTAGCCATAGGCCCCAAACGGCGAGGTGCCCGCCGTGCCGATCCATTTGTTGCCGCCCTGATGGCGGCTTTCCTGATCCTTCAGCCGCTCTTTCAGGGTTTCCATCAGTTTTTCAAACCCGCCGAGCGCCTCGATTTCGCGGCGCTCTTCCTCGCTCAGGTGCTCTTCCGCCATCTTGCGGATCCACTCTTCGGGGATATCCACGGCCTCCATCACCGCCTCGGCGGGGATTGCCTCCAGCCCGGAGAATGTCGTGGCAAAGGCGCGGTCGAATTTGTCGATATTGCGCTCATCCTTCACCATGGCGGCGCGCGCCAGATAGTAGAAGGCGTCGATATCGTAGGTCGCAAGCCCCGCCTTCATCCCTTCGAGAAAGGTCAGATATTCCCGCAAGGACACCGGAACCGCCGCCTTGCGCAGGTTTTCAAAGAAGGGCTGAAACATCTGGGTCTCCGTCAGGGCTGGTCAGGGGGCATCTCGCACCCCGCGCGCTGCGTCAGAGCAGCATGCGGTCGGCGAGGATGGTCGCAAACAACCCCAGAATAGCAAAAACCATGGCGTATGCAGCGCCATATTGCAGCTTATCTGCCAGGCTGCCGCCGCGTTTTTGGGCCGTGCGGGCCCCCAGAAGTGCGCCAAGAAGCAATGCGCCGATTACGATCATGTCGATGTCCGTATATTAAGAATGTTCATGTCTCAGGTGGGGCCGCTCAGTTCCGGGTCAAGCCGTGACGCTGCTGGCCCTGCGCAGGCCGCAGATCAGCGCGGCGGCGCCAGGGCCGCAATTTCGGTCATCGCGCTGCGCACTGCCCAATCCGGGCCAAATCCGTATCGTGCCCATCCCTGGCTGTCCAGTCTCACCGCATAGGCCGCGTCAGTTTGGCCTTGCAACAACAGCGCCTCGGCCTCCAGCAGCATCAGACTAGATAACAGCACCGCGTTTTCGCCCCGCGCCGCAACCGGTAGGGCAGGCCGGATCCGCGCCAGTGCGGTCTCGCCATCTCCGCGGATAATATCAAAGGCAGCCATGCGGCTCGCGATCTGGGCGCGCAGCAGCGGGCTGTCATACCGCCCCTGCAGATAGATCAGCGCGGTCTCGAAATGCTGCTGCGCCAGCTCCGGATCATCCCGTTGCAGAATGCGCCCCAACACATAGTGGTTGAAGGCCCGCCGGTGATCCTGCCACCCCAGATCACGGGCGATCGCCGCCCCGCGATGCGCCGCTCTGAGGCGATTGGCGCGGCTGGTGCCTGGTGTCAGCGCCGCCTCAGTCGCCTGAATCCAGTCGCGTGAGGTGGCGGGCAGCGGCTGGGCAGCCCGACCAGCCCCGCCGGGGTTCAGCCGCGCCAGAATGGCTGGCAGACGGGCGGCGACCTCAGCCCGCGTCATGCCGCTGCGCAGGTCGGGCGCATAGCCCACCCGCAGGATCAGCATATCGAATCCGGTCAGCACCGTGTGCACATTGTCGTCATTGAACACTGAATCCGACAGCCGGTAGAGATCGTTAAGCGGCCCGATGGCCTGTGCCAGCTCTTCATGCAGGCAGTCGCGGGTTTCCTGCGGGCTGACATCATTGGGCACAAAAATCGCCAGTCTCTGGCGCGCGCGCAGATTGGCCCAATTGGTCCCGGGCTTGCGCTTGGAACGACGGTATTCCGCCAGCGAGCTGACATTGGGCACCACGAAACAGGCCGCACGCGGCGAGGCGCGGCGGATTGCTTTGCGCGGCACCGCCTCGATGGTGATATTGGCAGCGAGGCCCGTGGTCTTCTCGCCCAACAGCCGAAGATCCAGCCCCGCCTCGCGCTGCAACCGTTGCAGCAAGGCTGCCAGATCCCGGTTCAGGCTCTTGGTGGGCTGACCGATGAGGCGCAGGGTGATGGGATGTTCAAAACGGGTAAAGACGGGCAGGGCAGTGCCGCTTTCCAGCTGGAAATGCAGGTCGAGGAAATCCCGTGCGATATCGCTGTTGGCCCGTTGCGGCGCCACCGGATGCGCGCGGGCAAAGCTCTTGGCCGGGGCCAGCGGTGCCACTGCCGTAGCGGTGCGGCTCGGGGGCGTATGCCGCGTCTCGGCGCCGCATGCTGCCAGCGCCGCCACCATGGCCAGAGCCGCAAAGTCGCGCCAGCGCCGCAAAAAGGGCAGCCGCCCTGCGAGAGGGCCAGCGGACAGCATACGGGGCCGGAATATGAACAAGCGATCTCTCCTGCGACAGGACAGCCCCAGCTTGTGCCAAGACAGGGTTAAAAATCAATGTTATGGCTGGCCATAGCGCAGCAGAGCCGCAAAGAGAAGGGCACCCCGGCAACACCTCTCCTGCAAGGGCCCGCCGACCCTCGGGCATCAGGGCGGAAATGCAGGGGCTCGCGCTGCGGTGTGAGGCAGGATCATCTGCCCCTAATCAGGGGTAAACGCAGAGACAGGTTGAAAAGGCTACGCCAATGGCGTATATACGCAAAGAGACACAGAAATGCCTGCGGGTGGATTACCGCATCACCCCGGTCGCGATCGAGGACGCCATTCACGCCTATCTGGACGAGGATGAGCTGGCCCGGCTGATCGCCACCCTGGTGCGCGACCCCACCATCGGGCGCAAGACGGATGAAGATTACCACCATGCCGCCGGGGATCTGACATTGCGCTACCGTATCCATCAGGCCAGTCCTGATCTGATGATGGTCTATGTGCTCAGAATTCACCGCCGAGAGCGGGATCCGCGCCTTTCGGGACGAATGGCGCAGGGCGCACGGGTGGTGCGGGATCTGGCCCTCGATGTGGTCAAATCCCGGATCAAAGCATTGCTGAAGGAGGGCAATTGATATGGCAGGACATCAGACAGGCAGCACCAATGGCAGCCGAAATGGGACTGGCAGCCGTATCCGCCAGCAAAGCGAAGCGGACCGCGACGCCATTGCCCTTCAGCAGATGCAGGACGACATTTCCGGCAAAGCGCCGTTGGAGACCATGGCCAGCCGAGAGGTGCCGATGGTGGACGTTGTACGCCTGCGCAAAACCCTCGGCATGTCGCAGGAGCGGTTTTGCAGTCATTTCGGCTTTCGCCTCGGCTCGGTGCGCAACTGGGAACAGGGCCGCCGCCTGCCGGAACGCCCCGCCCGCATCCTCTTGCGCATGATCGAGGACGACCCCGAGCGCGTCGAACGCTTCCTGCGCGAGGCCTACTGAGGGCGAAGGCTCAAGGCGGCGTGGACCCCCAGCGCAATGAAATGCGCGTAGATCCACGCTTCCAGCAGTCTTTGGAACAGGCCCTGTGCCTCCGGTACAGCAATGATGGCGCCGAACAGACCAAACCCGACAGCCATGGACGGCAGCGCAAGACGCCGCAATAGCGAAGGTCGCGGGAGGCTCAGCACCAACAGGAACAGGCCAATCAGCGCCAGAGGATAGGCCGTGGCTGCGGCGATCATATGGGCGATATGGATCGCGCTATGCCCTGCGTCTCCGCCGTCACATCCCGCGTCACAGGGCAGTCCGGCCGCAAGCATGAGAAGGCCCGCATAGGCGGCCAGCAGGATCAATGACACCCGCGTCAACCGCCGGTCAGGCAGGCGAGTATTGAGCAGCGCCAGGAAGGCGAGGAACCACAGTTCGGTCGGGATGAACACCGCATAGTTCGTCCAGGCGGCAAACGGGCTCCCGGCGGCTCCCAACACACTCATAAAATGGCTGACATGGGAATAGCCGGGGCTGAGCGCCGCAAGGATGCCCACCCCAATGGCCAGCCAAAGCCCGCTGATCACAGGCAGGGCAATCAGCGCCCAAAAGGCCGTGCCACGCAATGGTAATGACCGCAAATCTTGCTCCCTTCACTGCACTGCAAAAGATCGGACCGCCCAGATCGCACCAGAAGAGAGCACCAGATACGTCAGCCGCAAGCCATCATATACGGTGTTACGCGCAGGCCATCTGTCTCGTTGGGCCGTCTCTTCAGCGACGTCCCCGCGCCATGAAGGCAAGCCGTTCGAACAGATGCACATCCTGCTCGTTCTTCAACAACGCGCCGTGCAGTTTTGGCAGCGCGTCTGCGCCATCACGTTTCAGATCTTCCGCCGTCAGATCCTCGGCCAACAGCAGCTTCAGCCAGTCCAGCACCTCCGACGTCGACGGCTTTTTCTTCAACCCGGCTGTATCGCGGATCTCGTAGAACTGCGTCAACGCGGTGGTCAGCAGGCTGTCCTTGATGCCGGGATGATGCACCTCGACGATCTTGCGCATGGTCTCGGCATCGGGAAACTGGATGTAGTGAAAGAAACAGCGGCGCAGAAACGCGTCCGGCAGTTCCTTTTCATTGTTGGAGGTGATGATCATGATCGGGCGCTGTTTGGCCCGGATCGTCTCACCGGTTTCATAGACGTGGAACTCCATCTTATCGAGTTCCTGCAACAGGTCATTCGGGAACTCGATATCGGCCTTGTCGATCTCATCAATCAGCAGAACAACCTTCTCGTCAGCGTCAAACGCCTCCCAGAGCTTGCCGCGCTTGATATAGTTCCTGACGTCATGCACCCGCTCATCGCCCAGCTGGCTGTCACGCAACCGGCTGACGGCATCATATTCATACAGCCCCTGCTGCGCGCGGGTGGTGGATTTCACATTCCACTCGATCATCCGCAGCCCCAGCGCATCGGCCACCTGCCGCGCCAGTTCGGTCTTGCCTGTGCCCGGCTCACCCTTCACCAGCAGCGGCCGTTCCAGCGTAACCGCGGCGTTGACCGCGATTTTCAGATCTTCGGTCGCGACGTAATCCTTAGTGCCCTGAAACTGCATCTCTTTCCTGCCTCGTTGCCTCTGCGCAACCCCTGGGGGCGCTCTTATGCAGGTTTTAACCCTTTGTGCGTACTATTGTGTAGTGACAATCGCTGACGCAGGGGATAAACGCTGCGGCATGCGGGGGGAGCCGCTGAGTTTGTAAACAATACCGAGGAAGACCGGCAGTATGGGGCAAACCAAAGGTACCGAAATGAAGCAAGAAGTGTTTCTGCCGGATGATTATCGTCCAGCTGAAGATGAACCCTTCATGAATGACCGGCAGCAGGAATATTTCCGTCGCAAGCTGCATGAATGGAAGCAGGAACTCCTGGCCGAGAGTCGCGACACGATCGAGGGGTTGCAGGACAACACCCGCAATATCCCCGATGTTGCTGACCGCGCCAGTGAAGAAACAGATCGCGCGCTTGAGCTGCGCACCCGGGACCGCCAGCGCAAGCTGGTTGCCAAGATCGACTCGGCGATCCGCCGCATCGACGAAGGGGAATACGGCTACTGCGAAGTCACCGGTGAGCCGATCTCTCTCAAACGTCTGGATGCCCGACCCATCGCCACGATGAGCCTTGAGGCACAGGAACGCCACGAGCGCCGGGAAAAAGTCCACCGCGACGACTGATTTTCTTGCATTTGTAAAAAAAATCATAACGCCGGGGCCTGTTGCTCCGGCGTTTTTCGTTTATCTGGGGGTATCGCGCGGCCAGAACGGACCGGCCTGTGTGCAGATAGCGGGACAAGATGAGACTGACAGACCGAAAAATCACCATCATCGGTGCGGGCATTGGCGGGCTGGCGGCAGCGCTGGCCTTCAGTCGGCAGGGCGCAAAAGTCACGGTTCTCGAACAGGCAGAGGCGATCACCGAGGTGGGCGCCGGCCTGCAAATCAGTCCCAACGGTGTTGCGGTTCTGCGGGCGCTGGGGCTGGCGGATGATCTGGCCTGGAGCGCGCCGCGCGCCCGCGCTGTGGTCCTGCGCAGCCATCGGCGGGGCCGCGCGGTTCTGCGCCTCGATCTCGACCAATATGCGCCGGGGCAGAATTTCTACTTCGCCCACCGCGCTGATCTGATCAACCTCCTTGCCGATGCCGCGCGTCAAGCCGGGGTGAAGGTCCGCCTGCTGCAAAAGGTCGACCGCATCACCAGCGGTGCCCGCCCGGTGGTGCATCTGGCCAATGGCGCACAATGTAGCGGTGATCTGGTGATTGGTGCCGACGGGCTGCATTCGAAGGCGCGGGCGGCGCTGAATGGCATTGCGACGCCTCGTTTCACCGGGCAGGTGGCCTGGCGCGCCACCGTGGCCAATCTGCACAATCACCCGGCCGAGGCGCAGGTCTTCATGGGGCCGGGCCGCCATCTGGTCACCTATCCGCTACGGGACAGCAGCCTGATGAATATTGTCGCCGTGCAGGAAAGCAAGACCTGGGCGGAGGAAGGCTGGCATCACCGCGATGACCCGGAGGCGCTGCGCAGCGCCTTCACGGGGTTTGGTGGCGCCGCCGTCGATCTGTTGGCGCAGGTCGATCAGGTGGCCCTCTGGGGGCTGTTTCGCCATCCGGTTGCGGAGGTCTGGCATCAGGGCAGCCTCGCGATTATGGGCGATGCCGCGCATCCCACCCTGCCGTTCATGGCGCAGGGGGCAAATCTCGCGCTTGAGGACGCCTGGGTTCTGGTTGATGCCCTGCGCACCGCCAGCAGTGACGAAGAGGGGCTTGCCGCCTATCAGCAGCGCCGCCGCAGCCGCGCCGCCAAAGTGGTGGATGCCGCCACCGGAAATGCCTGGAAATACCACCTGCGCCAGCCGCTCGCCTGGCCCGCGCATCAGATCCTGCGCCTCGGCGGGCGGCTCGCCCCACAGCGCATGGTGCAACAATTCGACTGGATCTATGGCCACGACGTCACCGGCGGCACCCCGGCCCCGACCGGCAACGACCCCGGCGCAGGCGGCCCCATCACCACGCTGGCCTAAGCAGCGCCGCGCTTTGGGCGGATGTGTGCCATGTCACCGACTTGTTCACTCGATGAGCGACAGTTGGCGCTTGCTTAGTTGGTCAAAGGTGGCTATGGGTATCGAGTTACGTTATCTCTATCGACTTTTCTGCTCCTAACGGCTCAGCGATGCGATCTTGCACTGACTGGCCGAGCTGCCGCATTCCGCGGGTGGCATAATTAAGGAGACTTACGATGGCTAATGGCACCGTAAAATGGTTCAACTCTACTAAAGGTTTTGGTTTTATCGCCCCCGAGGGTGGTAGCAGAGATGTGTTCGTGCATATCTCGGCGCTTGAGCGCGCAGGCCTGACCACATTGAATGACGACCAGAAAGTCACATTCGACATCGAAGCCGGTCGTGATGGCCGCGAAAGCGCAGCCAACCTGGCTCTCGTATAAGCTTTTGCCCCTTCGGGGGTATCTGCTGAGATGATATTCGGGCGCATCGGAAACGATGCGCCCTTTGTTGTTTGTGCACAGGTTGTTTGTGCAGAGATGATATTGTTGCGGACCTCAAGGGGTCCGGCTGATATCAGTGATCCGTGCGCCAGCGCGGCTGGATCCGATCCACCACGACCCGGCGCTCAGACACCAGCCTTATCCGCCTATAGGTCCAGATCAACCCAGACCGGTACGTGATCGGACGGCTTGTCGCGGCCGCGCACATCCTTGTCGATCTGGCAATCACGTAGCAGGTCGGCGGCTTGTGGGCTCAGCAGGAAATGGTCGATGCGGATGCCATTGTTGCGGTTCCAGGCCCCGGCCTGATAATCCCAGAACGAATAATGTCCCGGCCCCTGATGGCGGGCGCGGAACGCTTCGGTAAAGCCAAGCGCCACGATCCGCTGAAACGCCGCCCGGCTTTCGGGGCGGTGCAGCGCGTCGTCTTTCCAGGCGTCAGGCGTCTTGGCATCTTCTGCTTGCGGGATAATGTTGTAATCCCCAGCCATCAGGGCGGGCATTTCCTCGGCCAGCAGATCCTTGGCCCGCTGCCGCAGCCGCTCCATCCAGGCCAGCTTATAGGCGTATTTGCCGCCTGCGACCGGCTGACCATCTGCGTCCAGCTCAACCGGATTGCCATTGGGCAGATACAGCCCGCAGATGCGGATCGCCTGTTTGCCCACCACTGTCGCCTCGATCCAGCGCGCCTGTTCGTCGCTGTCATCCCCCGGCAGGCCGCGGCGCACGTCCTCCAGCGGCAATTTCGACAGGATCGCCACCCCGTTAAAGCTCTTCTGGCCATGGGTTTCGACATTGTAGCCCCGGTCCTCGAACAGCTCGCGCGGGAAGGCCTCGTCGACGGATTTGATCTCCTGCAGCACCACCACATCGGGCTGCGCCTCATCCAGCCATTCGGGCAACGCGTTGATACGGGCCTTGATGCCATTGATGTTGAACGTGGCGATTTTCATATCCGGTCTCCTGCCTCTGTGGCCCGGGGTGGGGCGCTTGATCTATCGCCCAATCCGGGCGAGGGGGCAAGGGCGCGCCGACGGCGCAGTGCCGAATCATCGCCATCGAAAAAACGGCATATCGCAAAGCCGTGCGACACCCGATTTGCAGCGCTGCAAGGGGGCAGGCGGGCGATCTGTTCGGGCTTTGTATGGCTGGGGGTGTGGACAGCTCTGTGGTTATCCTGTGCAGAAGCCGCTTATTTGCTTGCTGAACAGAAGACTGCCGCGCAAAGCTCATCGGTTGTACCATCGTAAAAACAACCAAAAGGCGTGCTTTCGTGTTGTCGAGCAGGCATTCCGTGTCAATCGTCGATGGGTGTTTTTCACCTGAAACGGGAGACGATCCATGACCACATCCACACAGCGCCGCCAGACCGTGGCACCGCAATTGACAACGCCGAAAGCTGACCTTCACAGCGGCCATGGGGCCGAGCTGTTCTCCTCCGGCTCGCTCAATCACGACAGCCGCGGCGACATGGTCGAAGGCGCCGGAACCTCGCTGTTTTCCTCTGGCTCGGCGCCTCGCGCCGACCGCGCCACTGTCAGCGGTGCTGCAACCGGTCTGTTCTCTTCCGGCAGCTGAGCTTCGGCGACCCGACCTTCCAGATTTGCGCCCTGCCACCGGGGCGCAAACCCCGCATTGGTGCAAGATCCATGACTGTCATCCTGCCGTTCACACGTCCCGCAGCGGGCGACCGCAAAGACCGCCGCGCCGACATCGGCACGGTGTCCAGCCATCAGCCCCCGACTGGACCGGGGACGTCTGTGGCTGGTCCCGTAGCCCCGTGGGTCGAGAGCTTTGCTTGCCACCGGCGCTCGCCTCAGGATGTCTATTGGCTGAAGGAGAACGCAGAGCTGCTGAGCCTCCTTCGGGTGATGCAGCAGCGGGTTGGGGAAGGCGTGGGCGCAGTGGATTTTCGGGATGAGGCAGCCCTGTCTCCCCTGCGCCCATTCTACGACCGCGCCGCACGGCAGCTGCGGTTTTTCCCACAATACTATCGGTTTATCCTGTCGATCTGTCTCGATTATGAGGACCTGATCGGGACCGGTCGCATTGGCCCCGACACCCGCGCGGCTGAGCTGGCGCATTGGGTGGCCCATCAGGGGCTGGTCGAGGCGGAGATGTCAGATTTGCAACGGGCCGAGGCACGGCAGCTTTTGGCGCGACGCGGCATCGCGATGCCGGTGGATCCGGGGCTTGATGACAGGCTGCGCCGGTTTGCCCGCCGCTGTCAGACCTTCGCCATCCCCAATCGCAAGGCCGCTTATGAGCTGACCCATATCGTGTTCTACCTCTCCGACTACGGCCGCCGCGATCTTGGCCTGGACGGCGCAGTGCAGCGCAGCCTGACCTATGCGGGGATTCTGGCCTGCCTTGATCAGGATGTGGATCTGCTGTCTGAAATCTGCATCGCGCTGCGCTACTGCGGTGTCACGCCGCCGCCCCTGTGGGAGCAGGCGCTGGCGCGCGCCGCAGGGGGCTTTGTCATCACGCCAGACGGGTTTGACGGGCATATGGACGGCTATCATGCGTATTTCGTCACAACATGGTGGCAGCAGATATGCGCACCGGGGGAGTCGCCGCTGGGGGCGGATACTGGCCGCTTACAGGCCGGGGGTGGGAGGGCAATCCATATCGCCGCCCCGCCCGTGCATAGCCTGCTGCGCCCATTGTCGCTCTGGTTGATTGAGGATGGTGCCGATGCCCAGCGGTCGGCTGCAGACCATTGGCGTGCAGCTCTTACGTATCTGACCGAGTGCCAAGGTCAGGAGGCGGCAGACCAGTTGCTCAAACTGAAGCTGAGTACGCCTGAGTTTGGGGATTTCTGGCAAATATTCAGCAGGCGGGGTAAGGCCTTGCACCAGACCCGCCGCATCACGTCCGATGGCATCAGCCTGACGGGTCACACCTAATAAGTGGGGGCGTCTCTCAGGAGGGCACCTCAACCCCCACAATCAGCCGGGTCTCCAGGCTGTCACCGTGCAGCACTGAAATGTCGCCGGTGGTTTCCAGTACCACAGCACGCACCTGCGAAAATGACAGCACATTTGCCTCGCGAAGCTTGGCCAGCAGATCATCCTCAGAGACCCGTGTCGCTGCAAGCGCGCTCTGCAGGATATCTCCCTCACGCATCAGCATGACCGGCGTGTTCTGCACGGCGGCTTTGAATTTCTCCGAGGATTGTCGCAACCGGGCCACGACGTACTGCACGCAAAGCAATGTCGCGATGGCCAGTGCCGATTGCCCAAAAGAGCTCCAGGACGTCGCCTGACTCGCTCCGGCCAGAAGGGAACCGATGGCCACTGTCACGACAAAATCAAATGCAGTCATTTTTGAGAAGGCACGCAGGCCTACCAGCCGCACCACGACGATCACCCAGATGATCGCTATGGATGACAGGACTGCAGATCTTAACAGAAAATCAGTCAGTATATTTTCGACAAACACCGCGCACCTCTACAGCTGGGGTCGGACTCTGATCGGCGCGCCCGCTGAAATCGCGAAGCGGCGAGGTCAGATCCATCTCTGGCGGATACTATCGGCTAACACCCGTTCAGTGGCAGAACGCGCGCATTGCAAAAAAGTTCCTGTCTGGCAGCGGGATAATGCCTGTGCGACCAAGGCAGCAGTGTCGCATGATCAAACAGCGCCTACATCGAAAACGAGGTGCCGCAACCGCAGCTGGAGGTGGCGTTGGGGTTGTTGATCACAAACCGCGCGCCGATCAGCTCTTCGGTGAAATCAATCACCGCGTTCTCCAGAAATGGCAGCGAAACCTCATCAACCACCACTTTCTGGCCCTGACCCTCAAGGATCAGATCATCCGCCTGCGGGGCATCCAGCGCAATTTCATACTGAAAGCCGGAACAGCCGCCGCCTTCCACCGCCACGCGCAGGGCCTGACCCTGATCGGCGGCACCAATTTCGGCCAGCCGGGCAAAGGCACGCTCGGTCACTTTCGGGGGCAATTGCATCTCTGGTCTCCCAATACGGTGATCACTGCCGTGTTGCAGCGGAGATCATAATATAGAAAGGTGCGGGGACAGGGACAAGATTGACCGGGGAAAAGATTAGTGACCTACGCGCCTTACGCGACCATGCCGGACCGCAGCCGTGGTCGTCAGATCCCCGAGGAAGAAAGCAACTTCCGATCGCCCTACCAGCGCGACCGCGACCGGATCATCCACGCCAGCGCCTTTCGCAGGCTAAAGCACAAGACACAGGTGTTTGTCGAACATGAGGGCGACAATTATCGCACCCGTCTGACACATTCGATTGAGGTCGGGCAGGTGGCCCGTACGATAGCGGGGGCGCTTGGCCTCAATCAGGAACTGACCGAGGCGGTGGCGCTGGCCCATGATCTGGGACACACGCCCTTTGGCCACACCGGAGAGGATGCGCTGCACGCGCTGATGGCCCCCTACGGCGGCTTTGATCATAACGCGCAGGCCATCCGTATCGTCACCTCGCTGGAACGGCATTATGCCGAATTTGACGGGCTGAACCTCACCTGGGAAACGCTGGAAGCCATCGCCAAGCACAATGGCCCGGTGGTGGGCGATCTGCCCTGGGCCTTGGCCGAATGCAACGCGGCGGTGGATCTGGAGCTGCACACCCATGCCAGCGCCGAGGCGCAGGTGGCGGCCTTGGCCGATGACATCGCCTACAACAATCACGATCTGCACGACGGCTTGCGCGCCGGATTGTTCACCGATGCGGATATCATGGAACTGCCGGTGATTGGTGCCGCCTATCATGCGGTGGACAGCCGCTATCCGGGCCTTGATGGACGACGTCGGCGGCACGAGGCGCTGCGCCGGGTCTTTGGTGTGATGGTCAGCGACGTGATCGACGGCGCCAGACGGCGCCTTGCCGCCAGTGGTGCGCGCAGCGTCGAGGATGTGCGCTCCCTCGGGGCGCCCGTGGTAGTGTTCTCCGATGCGCTCTGGGCCGACCTGAAGGAAATCCGCGCCTTTCTCTTCACCCGCATGTACCGCGCGCCCAGCGTGATGCGCAAACGCGCTGAGGTCTCCAAGGTGGTGGAGGCGCTGTTTCCGCATTTCCTCAACCACCCTGAGGAAATGCCCGCCCGCTGGCAGGGGGATATCGCCGCCGCCGCAGGTGAAACCGCGCTGGCCCGGATCGTATCGGATTATATCGCAGGCATGACCGACCGTTTTGCATTGCAGGAGCACCGCCGCCTGTTCCCGGCTGAGGCCGCCGCCGCTGCTGCCGACCTGCAAGCCGGGCAATAGGCGCGGGCTGCGCTGCGACTGGCGGTAACGCTGACGCCAACTGGCACTATCCTGAGGCAGGCCGGATGCGGTTTCATGGGGCAGACGCTCAGAACCGAAATCGCAGATGCAAGAGGCCGCCATGGCAAGAAATGGCATGACGCATTGGACCGTGACCTTTCAGGATGCGCCGGAGATGGCGCGGATCCGCGCGGATCGCCCGCGCCGGGATGCTCATATCGCCTTTGTACGCGCCCATCCCGAATTGCAGATCGGCGGCGCATTGGCGATGCGGCCCGAGCAGGACTTTCCGGGGGCGATCTGGAATGTCGAAGCGGCCAGCCGCGATGAGGTCGAGCGTCTGGTTCTGCGTGATCCCTACTATGTCGCCTCGCTACGCCGGTATCAGATCACCAGATGGGGTCGTCTCCCGGCCCGTGACGTACCGGTGGCCTGACCTGCCGCGCCTTGGCGCGCATATCGCGGAACCTCGCCCCCTCTTGACCGGAAAATTGAAATTTTCCGGGGCGCCTCCGCCGCTGATCGTGATGGGGCCTGCAATCCTGTTGACCCTGCCGCTGGCCCTCGGTATCCGCAACGGTGAACAGATGGGACGCCAGACATGAACCTCTTTACCGATATCCGCTCGCTCGTGCTTGACTGCCTTACTGCAATGGTGGCCGAGGGCACGCTGCCCGAAGGGCTCGATTTTGCCAATGTCGCGGTAGAGCCGCCGCGCGATGCGGCGCATGGGGATATGGCGACCAACGCCGCCATGGTGCTGGCCAAACCCGCCAAGATGAAACCCCGTGATATTGCCGATGCGCTGGCAGGGAAACTGGCCGCGGACGCGCGTGTCACCTCTGCCGAGGTGGCAGGCCCGGGTTTCCTCAACCTGCGTCTGGACCGCAGCAGCTGGCAGTCGGTGCTGGGGGCCGTTCTGGCGGAGGATATCAAATTCGGCCGTTCCGACCTTGGCGCGGGCAAACGGGTGAATGTGGAATATGTCTCCGCCAACCCAACCGGGCCTCTACACGTGGGCCACACCCGTGGTGCGGTCTTTGGGGACGCGCTGGCCAGCCTCTTGGATTTTGTCGGCTATGACGTCACCCGCGAATATTACATCAACGATGGTGGCGGTCAGGTTGATGTGCTGGCGCGCTCAGTTTACCTGCGCTACCTGGAGGCCCACGGCCAGGAGGTCGCCTTTGTCGATGGCACATACCCCGGCGACTATCTCGTCCCGGTCGGTCAGGCGCTGAAGGACAAGGTCGGTGATGCCTATGTGAACCAGCCGGAGGATGTCTGGCTGGAAGAGATCCGCAACTTTGCCACCGATGCGATGATGGACCTGATCCGCGCCGATCTGGCCTCGCTGGGCATCCAGATGGACAAGTTCTTCTCCGAAAAATCGCTCTACGGGACTGGCCTCATCGAATCCGCGCTCAAGAGCCTCGACGACAAGGGCCTGATCTATGAAGGCGTTCTGGAGCCGCCGAAGGGCAAGAAGCCCGACGACTGGGAGCCACGCGAACAGACCCTGTTCAAATCCACCGAACATGGTGATGATGTTGACCGCCCGGTGAAGAAATCCGATGGCGCCTGGACCTATTTCGCGCCGGATATCGCCTATCACTATGACAAGGTCGAACGTGGCTTTGACATGCTGATCGACATCTTCGGGGCCGATCACGGCGGCTATGTGAAGCGGATGAAGGCGGCGGTCTCGGCGCTGTCCGATGGCCGTGTGCCGCTGGACATCAAGCTGTGCCAGCTGGTGAAGCTGTTCAAGGACGGTCAGGAATTCAAGATGTCTAAACGGGCAGGGACCTTTGTCACCCTGCGCGACGTGGTGGATGCCGTTGGCCCGGATGTGACCCGTTTCATGCTGCTGACCCGCAAAAACGATCAGGGCTTCGACTTCGACCTTGATAAGGCGCTGGAGCAGTCCAAGGACAATCCGGTGTTCTACGTCCAATACGCCAATGCGCGGATCTGCTCGACCCTGCGCAAGGCGGCAGAGGCGGGGATCGCCACCGATGATGCAACCCTCGCAGCCGCAGACCTGACGCTGTTGCAGGATGACGCCCAGTTGACCGTCGCCAAAAAGCTCGCGGAATGGCCGCGTCTGGTGGAAATCGCTGCTCGGACCAACGAACCCCATCGCGTGGCCTTCTACCTCTACGATCTCGCATCGGAACTGCACGGGCTCTACCACCTCGGCAAAACCAACGAAGGTTTACGTTTTGTTAACGAGAGCAACCCATCTGCAACACATGCGAAAATGGCGCTGGCCAAGGCCGTTTCCATTGTCATTTCCGCCGGTCTTGGTATTCTTGGGGTCACACCGGCGCAGGAGATGCGATAGCTAAAATCGCCCAGGCCGCCGGATCGAGGCAGATCATCAAGTAGAAACCCGGGGCGGCGCATCGCGCGTCGTATGCGGGCAGTGAGGCGGAAATGGCGTATTTTACGCAGGCAGGTCACGGCCAGTCGTATTCCAATGGAGGGGACCGTTCTTCGGACCCCGCCACAGAAACGCAAGGGATCCGGCAGGAGCCGTCTTTCGCCGATGCGCATCTGCGGGACCCCGTTGCCCAATCCCCCTATCCGCAGCCGGAACACCCCTTCGGCCATGATCCGCAGACACCGGTCGCGCGCCCGCAGGCCGCAGCAGGGTATGCGCAGCAGCCGCAAGCGGGTGGCTATTTCGCACAACATCAGCCTCAGACGCCAGCGCAGGGTTATAGCCCCTATCAGCAGGCAGCCCCCACCTATAGTGATCCCGCAGAGGACGCCTATAGCGGTCCGGGCACCGATCAGGGGCACCGCTACGACGACTATGGATTTGCCCCCGAACCCGCGGGCACAGGTCGCGCAGGGCTGGCGAAGGCGTTTAGCGCCCTTGGCGCCGTGGCGTCGCTGGTGCTGGTCGCAGGCATCGGTCTCTGGGGCTATCAGCTGATTTCGCGCGACGTGAGCGGCGTGCCCGTGGTGCGCGCTGTCGAAGGTCCGCTGCGGGTGCAGCCCGATAACCCCGGTGGCCTGCCCGCCGATCATCAGGGCCTTGCGGTCAATGCCGTTGCTGCCAACGGCAATGTCGAAAGCCCCGCCGACCGTCTGACGCTCGCACCCGAAGATGTGGCGCTGACCGAGGATGATCAGCCCATGCAGGCGGCCCTCACAACAGACACCTCTGGCGCGGGGCGGGAACGCCCTTCCGCGCCTGACACCTCCGATCTCTCGACTGAGGCGGTGGCGGCCTATCAGGGCGGCGACATCGACGCACTGGTGGCAGAGCTGACCGACGGTGTCACCCCACTGAGGCAGGATGCGCTCAACGGGGCCGAACAGCTCTCTGCCGCTGCTGCTGCGCCAAACACCGCCCCGGCGATTGTGCAGCCGGAGCCCTTGCAACCGGTGAGCATCGCCGCCGTCGCCCCGGCGCCGAACGCGGCCCTGCGCAACGCCCCCGGTGTGCGTGTTTCGCTGCGTCCCGCAGCGCGCCCGGCGCGGTTCTCTCCCAGCCGCGCGGTCGCGGCGACCCCTGCTGCGCGCACCACTCAGGACGTCTCGCCCGACAGTCTGCCCGCAGGCACCCGGCTGGCCCAGCTTGGCGCCTACGAAAGCGCTGAGGTCGCCCGCGCCGAATGGGATCGCATCCACGGTCGTTTTGCCGACTATCTGGAAGGCAAGAAACGGGTGATCCAGAAGGCCGAAAGCGGCGGTCGCACCTTCTATCGCCTGCGCGCGATGGGCTTTGCCGACCTCTCCGATGCGCGCCGTTTCTGCTCCGCTCTGGTGGCAGGCAACGCCGACTGTATCCCCGTGACCACCCGCTAGGGCACCACCCGTCAGGACATGGGGCCTCCCCCGACACCTCTGCGCCCGGCACAGCCGGGCGTTTGTCGTTTACCATCCGGCAAACTGCTGCCAGTTTACCCAACCCGACCATGGCGCCGCCCGCGACACTGGTGTATCAGCGCCCCAGCACAAAGAGGATCGCTATGCGTTACGGAGCCACCATATTAGATGCCGAAGGCCTGCGTCTCAGCGCGGCGGAAAAGGCATTCTTTGCCCAGGCCAACCCCTTTGGCTTTATCCTGTTTGCCCGCAATATCGACAGTGCCGAACAGACCCGTGCGCTTTGCAATGACCTGCGTGAGGCGGTGGGACGTGACTGTCTGATCACCATCGACCAAGAGGGCGGCCGGGTGCAGCGTCTGCGCCCGCCACTGGCGCGCCAATGGCAGCCAGCGCTGGATCACGCGTCTGTTGCGGGGGCAGGTGCAACCCGCGCCATGTATCTGCGCGCGCGGCTGATTGCGGATGAATTGCGCGATCTCGGCATCGACAGCAACTGCGCGCCGCTGGCGGATGTGGCGGGCGAGGGGACGCATCCCTTCCTCAAAAACCGCTGCTATGGCACCGATCTGACCACCGTCGTCACCCGCGCCCGCGCCACGGCTGAGGGGCTGTTGGACGGCGGCGTTGTGCCCGTGGTGAAACACATCCCCGGCCATGGTCGCGCCAGCATGGATAGCCACCATGATCTCCCCCGGATCACCGCCTCTCTCGCCGATCTGGCGCGGGAGGATTTCGCCGCTTTCGCCGCGCTGAACGATCTGCCGATGGGGATGACAGCCCATCTGGTATACGAGACACTCGACAGCGAACCCGCCACTTTGTCACCTCGTGTGATGCAGATGATCCGTTCGGACATCGGCTTTGACGGGTTGATTATGAGCGACGATATCTCGATGAAGGCGCTGCAAGGCACAGCCGCAGATATTGCCCGCGACACCATCGCGGCCGGCTGCGATGTGGTCCTGTTCTGTAACGCCCCGCTGGACGACCGCGCCGCCGTGGCGGAGGCCGCTGGCGAGATGACCGACGCCGCACAGGCACGCGCCGAGCGCGCCGAAGCCGCCCGCCGCACGCCCGCCGCGCTTGACATACCCACGGCCGAGGCCGAACTATCAGCCCTCATGGGCGGACAGGTATATGGCTGACACTCTGTTTGACGACGACGCGCTCAGCGTCGAGGACCGGCTCGCGGCCGAAGCATTGATCGTGGACGTTGACGGCTACGAGGGGCCGCTTGACGTGCTGTTGTCGCTGTCGCGCACGCAAAAGGTCGATCTGCGCCGTATTTCGGTGCTGGAACTGGCCCGCCAGTATCTCAGCTTTGTGGAGAAGGCGCATGAGCTGCGCATTGAACTGGCTGCGGATTATCTGGTGATGGCGGCCTGGCTCGCCTATCTGAAATCCCGCCTGCTGCTGCCGCCCGACCCGACGGAGGAAGGCCCCTCCGGTGAGGAACTGGCCGCGCATCTGGCCTTCCAGCTGGAGCGTTTGCAGGCCATGCGCGACAGCGCGGCGCGGTTGATGGCCCGCGATCAGCTGGGCCGCAACTTCTTTGCCCGTGGCCAGAGCGAGGATGTGACCCGCATCCGCACCGTTAGCTATTCGGCCAATCTGCTGGATCTGATGCAGGCCTATGCCCGCATCCGCACGCGGGACGACTTCCGCCCCTTCGTGCTGGACCGCGAGGCAATCTTTACCATGGAGGCGGCGCTGGACCGGATGCGTCACCTGATCGGCTACACCGGCAGCTGGACTGATATGCTCACCTATCTGCCCGAAGGCTGGCACTCCGACCCGATGAAACGCCGCTCCGCCACGGCCTCCACCTTTGCCGCCTCGCTGCAGCTGGTGAAAGAAGGCCACCTGGAGCTGCGCCAGAGCGAGACCTATGCGCCCATTCAGCTGCGCATTCGTGACAAGGATACCTGATGGACGACCACAGCCAGAACACCGTTGCGGAGGAAACCCAGACCCTGTTTGAGGCGCCCCCGATGGCCGAACAGGAACGCATGGTTGAGGCGGTGCTGTTTGCCAGCGCCGAACCGGTGACTGTCCGCGATCTTGAGGCGCGGATGCCGCACGGCTGTGAGCCGGGCACCGCGATTGAGCATCTGCGCAAACGGTACGAAGGGCGCGGCGTCAATATCGTGCGCGTCGGCGATGCCTGGGCGCTGCGCACCGCCTCTGACCTTGGCTTTCTGATGCAGAAGGAAACGGTCGAGACCCGCAAACTCTCGCGCGCGGCCATCGAAACCCTTGCGATCATTGCCTATCACCAGCCCGTCACCCGCGCCGAAATCGAAGAGGTGCGCGGCGTGTCGGTGTCGCGGGGCACCATCGACCAGCTGCTGGAAATGGACTGGATCCGCCTTGGCCGCCGCAAGATGACACCGGGACGTCCGGTGACCTTTGTGGTGACGCCGGTGTTCCTCGATCATTTCGGGTTGGAAAGTGCGCGTGATCTCCCCGGCCTCAAGGAACTGCGCGCCGCGGGCCTGTTGGAAAACCGCCCGCCACCGGGCAGCCTGCCCATGGGCGGACGCAGCGACAGCGACGAGGTGGAAGAACAGCCCGAACTCTTTGGCGACTGAGGGCCACCGGGGAAAGACGCCCTAAATCCGCCGCATAGACGCGCGACACTAACGCGGCCAGGCTGGTCCGGCGATCCCGATTTGGTGCGAAGGAGACAGGCAGATGAACATCGAGCGGATACTGAACATGATCCTGCGCCGTCTTGTGGGCCGCGCGGTGAACGCAGGCGTCAATGCCGGGATCAAGGCCGTCTCAAAACGTGGCAAAGGGCAGGGTGCAGGCAAGGGGCAGGACACGCGCCCGCTTCCTCAGGATGAGGCCGGAGCTCAGAAAGCCCGCCTGATGCGCCGCAATGCCCGACCACCCCGGTTTTAACAGCCATCCCTCAGGCGCAGGGATCAGCTGGTTTTGAAGTGCTTTGACAGCTTCAGCCCCTGACCCTGATAGTTCGACGCAATATCAATACCATAGAGCTGCTCTGGCACTTCGGACATCCGCTCATAGACCAGCCGCCCCACGACCTGCCCATGCTCCAGCACAAAAGGCGCATCATGGCAGCGCACTTCCAGCACTCCACGCGATCCGGCCCCGCCAGCGGCAGCATAGCCAAACCCGGGATCAAAGAAGCCCGCGTAATGCACCCGGAATTCGCCCACCATCGCCAGATAGGGCGCCATTTCGGCAGCGTAATCCGGCGGGATGGCAATCGCTTCGCGGCTCACCAGAATGTAGAACGCACCGGGATCCAGAATGATCTGACCCTTGGTGGTGCGCACCTCTTCCCAATACTCCGCCGGATCGTAATGGCCCAGTTTCGACAGATCGACCACACCGGTGTGATGTTTGGCGCGGTATCCTACCAGATCGCCCCGCTCGGGCCGCAGATCGACGGAGAACCCCAGACCGTCGGAGATCACCGGATCACCAGACACAATCGGCGTCGCCTCATGGACTGCGCGCAGGTCTGCGTCACTGAGGAATGTGCGCCCCTGACGAAAGATGATCTGCGTCAGCAACTGCCCCGGCTGCACCACAACTGAGAAGCTCTGCGGGCAGATTTCCGCATAAAGCGGCCCGTCATAGCCATCCGGCACCCGGTCGAACTCCACGCCCTGATCGGTGATCACTCGCGTCATCACATCCAGCCGTCCGATGGAGGATTTGGCACTGGCGGCGGCCGTCATCCCCTCGGGCAGGCGAATGCGTTCCATCAGCGGCACCACATAGACGCAGCCTTTTTCCAGCACCGCACCGCCGGTCAGCGCCACCCGGTGCATGGTCAGATCTTCCAGCCGCTCTGCAACCGTGCGTCCCAGTCCGGGCAGAAAGGAGGCGCGAACGCGGTAGGCGCAGTCACTCAGCCGCAGATCAAGGCTCGCAGGCTGGATCTGATCGTTGAGGATCGGAGAGGAGGCCGCAATCGCACCCCCGGTGATCATCTGTCGGATCTGTCGGTCCGACAGCACACCCTGTGTCAGGCTGCTGCTCGTCTGTCCCTCAGATGTCATCCCATCCTCCCAACGCTTTATTATCAATACCTTGCACGAAAGGCAGATACAAAAACACCCACCCCAGATAGGGGCGGGCGTTTTTTAGCCCCTTGCGAGGCGGGGTATTTTGGTCGGGCTAGCAGGACTCGAACCTGCGACCTTCCGTCCCCCAGACGGACGCGCTACCAGGCTGCGCTATAGCCCGTTGCGCTGGTTTCTACCCGTTTTTCCGGCAGGGGCAAGCGAAAAAACCAGATTATTTCGCCCCGCTGTCAAGTTTCTAGGCCGCCCCCTGATGCGCGCGCAATCTCTGGACGCAGGCCCGCGCCTCTGCCATGTGATCGGCAGGCAGGTGGTCCACACCCGCCAGTCGCGCCAGTACGCCTGACGCCTGCGGGGCCTGCGGCTCCGCCTCATCTGGGATCTCAATCACCAGCGGTTTCGGACCTGCTGGCGCGCTTTCGCCGACCTCCTCAGCGACTGGGGACTCCGCCTCCGCCGGATCCGCCGCGACCAGCTCCGGGTCGATGAGGTCCGGGGTGCCCAGATCTGGGAGGCCCAAATCCGTGTCAGCGGTGTTCTGATCATGGGCATCGGCTTCAAGCGGGGCAGGCTCAGTCAGATCGACGTCTGCCAGTTCGGATAGATCCTGTTCTGGTATATCCTGCGCTGTTTCGGGCATTTCAAATGCCGCCGCCGGGGCCACCTCAGGGGGGGCCGTTTCTTGCAAGCCGACCTCTGGCAAGTCGACGTCGAGCAAGTCGGCCTCTGGCAGATCGCTTTGTGGCGCGGTCATCGTCTCCTCGGCGGCGACCTCCTCCGCGACCTCTGGGCTGCCCGCCTGTGGCAGTGGGGCAGGTGTCGGGACCGTCTCTGTCAGTTCGGCAGGCGCTCCAAGCTCGGACGGCTCCGCCAGCTCCACCGGTTCACCCAGTTCGGCAGGGGCTGACAGCTCCAGCGTCTCAGCGGTGACATCTGTCGCCTCTTCGCCGACCGGTTCGGCAGAAGGCTCCGGCAGAGCGGCGTCTGCCGCGTCGTCCAGATCCGGAACCAACGGCTCCGGCACAGACTGCTCAGGCACAGACTGCTCCGGCTCCACTGGCTCTGGCTCGGGTAGCGGGGTCTCTTCGGTCACTGGGGCATCCAGAAGATCGTCCGAGACCGCAGGCGCAGACATGACCGGGTCGCTGACCATCGTTTCGTCCAGCGCCGGCGCATCCAGATCCAAGGCATCAGCTGTCACTGCGCTGACGTTAGCCATCCCCGACAACGCCGCTGCCTCAGTCAGATCCGGTTCATCGACATGCGGCTCTGGTGTCTCTGCCGCCTGCATCGGCGCATCGGACAGTGGCTCCGGCATCGCGGCCACATCGGCAAAAGCCAGCGGATTGTCCTCGGGTGAGGGGGCCTCATCCTCGTCGGCCAGATCATTGTCCAGCTGATCATCCGGATGGGCATCGGCGGCCTCCGGGGCAACCGACAGTAGATCCTCTGCTGCGGGTTCCGCCTCAGCAGCCGTCCCCAATGGGGCATTTTCCGGATCAGAGAGCGGTTCGGGCAGCGGCTCTCCCAGAGGCGCCGCACCTTGCTCCGGCATCGTCATATCGGCAAGGGCGGGGTCACTGTCCAGCGCCTCGACCACCGGAGCAGGGCTGTCGCCCTGATCAAAAACCACTGGGTCTGGTGTGCTGCCTGTGGCGGCGGCATCGGGGTTGATGGTGTCAAATGACGGGGCATCAGGAGCCGACGTCTCCGGTTCGGAAACCTGCGGCATCGCCACCTCGACCGTCTCGGTCGCGTCATGCAGGGCGGCAGTTGGTGCGGGCGCCGTCTCAGGATCTGCGATCAGATCCGGCGTTTGGGGGGCAACAGCCCCCGCAGTGATCACCGGCTCTTCCATGGCTGGCCCGTCCGCGCCATCCTCATCGCTCCAGGGAGAGGCGCTCTCGACGTCGATCTCCTCGACCGATGCCACAGTCTCTGCGCTGGCCTCCACCGCTGCCACACTGTCGAGGTTCGGCTCAGAAATCGGCTCAGCCCCAACCTCTACGGCCTCAACTTCGATAGAGTCGACCTCCGAAGGTGCGACCGAGGCGACGGTCTCCGTCGCAGGGGTCATCAGCTCCACCGTATCCGGGGTAACATCGATGTCCTCTGCCGGAATCAGGATCTCGGCTTCATCGGGCAGGGCTGCGTTTTCACTGCTTTCTGGCGCTGTCTCGGATATCCCCTCGGGCACATCAGGTGCTGCGTCCCACAGCTGGCCTTGTTCCGGAGCAGGAGACTCAAGGTTTGTTTCGATATCAACGTCTTGGCTGATCTCAGCCGGGGCAGTGACATCACCCTCGCTTGCCGTGGCCTTAGCATCTGGCGCTTGATCGGCGTTCTCCAGGGGCAGACCCGGCTGGGCTCCCATCGCGGGGCCCTCGGGCGGGGTCTTCGGTTCTGGCGCAGCCGTATCGGCCATCGCGGCACCCATTGGGGCGGGGGGCGTGGCTGAGGTCACAGGTGGGGCGGTCACAGGCGGGGCGGTTACAGGCGCTGCCATTGGCGCCGCTGGTGGCGTTGCAGATGCGCCCCCCGCATCGCCGGGGGGGACATCCGTGCTGCCACCCTCCGGTGTTTCACCTGTTATCCCGCCCGCTGGCACTGACGTGGCAGGTATCGCTGTTTCACTGGTGGCCGAGGCTGGCGGGTGAAGTGACCCGGTCTGAGACACCGCAGTGCCGATTGGATCGGCAGCCGTGGGCGCATCAAACTTCGGCTGCGGAGCCGCGGTGCTCGGCTCCTGTGGGATTTCGCCCTGCGGAATGGCGGCTTGCGGGTTGTCAGAGATGGTTGGCGCGGGCGCCGATGGTGTTGGTGTTGCGGCGGGCGTGGAGATTCTGTCCTGAGGCACAACGTGTGCCTCTGCCTGCGGCGAAGCCGACGGTGCAAGGCCAGTTGGGGCTGGTGCGGTAGATGTCGGGGACGTCGAGGCGGGCGCGGCGGGCGCAGTGCTTGGGACGCTGGAAACACCGGAAACGGTAGGGGCAGCCGCAGTAGGCGCCGCAGGAGCAGCGGCAGCCGGTGCCGCCGCAACGGCGGAGGCAGCAGGGGCTCCTGCGTTTTCGGGCGGCGCGACATTGACCGGCTCAGCTTGTGTCTGATCTATCGGTGTCGGCGCGGCCTGTGACGGCTCTGCCGGGGCCGGGGTTTCTAACGTCGGTGCGGATTCTGCAGGCGCGGCCAGCGGCGGTTCGGTGGCGGCGGGCGCCTCTTGCGGGGCTGCATCCGTTGGAACATCCGCCTCGACAGGGGCCTCGGCCGCGATGATCTCCTCAGACGGGCTTACCTCCGCCTCAATCACCATCTCACCATCGGAGGGGGCCGGATCGGTGACCTCGGGCTCTGCGGCGGGGGGATTTCCGGCACCCATGGCGGCAACATGCGCGGGACCATGCTCGCGCAACAGCGCCTGCACATCCTTGATGGACAGCCCCTTGTCGTGCAGCAGAGTCTTGATGCTGCCCAGCAATTCAACATCGGCAGGCCGATAGTACCGGCGTCCGCCTGCGCGTTTGACCGGTTTGATCTGGGTGAACTTGCTTTCCCAGAAACGCAAGACATGCGCCTGGATCCCCAGCCACTCCGCAACTTCGCTGATGGTGCGGAAGGCGTCTGGTGATTTTGACATCGCGTGGTGTGTCCCGTGGTTACTGACCGTTATTTACGGTTCCCGTCTGCCACCCGGTCCTTCATCAAATGCGATGGTCGAAAGGTCAAAACGCGACGAGGCTGAATGGGCACCTCTTCGCCAGTCTTCGGGTTGCGCCCCACGCGGGCGGATTTATCGCGCACGCTGAACGTCCCGAAGGAAGAAATTTTGACCTGTTCCCCACGGACCAGGGCGTCAGACATATGCTGAAGCAGGCTTTCCACCAGCTGCGCGCTTTCGTTGCGCGACAGGCCGACTTCGCGGAAGACCGCTTCACTCAAATCCATTCGTGTTAGTGTTTTTTCGCCCATGACTATCCCCGCTGTTTGTCGAAGCATAGGGCGGGGGGAATTTCCCTGTCAATATCAATGAATTGCATCGGGGAGTTCGACCGGTAAAATCGTATACCTTCTGAGCGATGCCTTGCCGCTTACCAGCGTAGCACCACCGATCCCCAGGCCAAACCGCCACCAATCGCCTCGGTGACCACCAGATCGCCCTGTTTGATCTGACCACGGGCTTTGCCCACAGAAAGCGCCAGCGGGATCGATGCGGCGGAGGTATTGCCGTGATCCTGCACGGTCACCACGACCTTCTCCATCGGCAGCCCCATCTTCTTGGCGGTGCCCTGAATGATGCGGATATTGGCCTGATGCGGCACGATCCAGTCCACGTCACTCGCGCCAAGGCCGGCACGTTCCAGCGCGGTATGGGCGGTGGAGGCCAGTTTTTCGACGGCGTGGCGGAACACCTGATTGCCCTGCATGCGCAGATGGCCGGTGTTCTGGGTCGACACACCTCCGTCCACATAAAGCAGATCTTTGTAGCGCCCGTCCGAATTCAGATCGGTTGCCAGAATGCCACGATCATCGCCGGTGCCCGCGCTGTCCTGCGCTTCCAGCACCAGGGCACCGGCCCCGTCGCCAAACAGCACGCAGGTGGAGCGGTCGGTCCAGTCCATGATCCTGCTGAAAGTCTCGGCCCCGATCACCAGCACCTTGCTGGCCTGACCGGAGGCGACCAGCGCATTGGCATTGCTCAGCGCGTAGACAAACCCGGCGCAGACCGCCTGCACATCAAAGGCAAAGCCGCGGGTCATGCCCAGCTGGGCCTGCACCATGGTGGCGGCAGAGGGAAAGGTGAGATCGGCGGTGGAGGTGGCCACCACGATGGCGTCGATATCCTCGGCGGTCATACCCGCATCGGCAAGCGCATTTTGCGCGGCCTTGGTGGCCATCATGGAGGTGGTCTCACCCTCGGCGGCGAAATGGCGGCGCTCAATCCCGGAGCGGCTGCGAATCCATTCGTCGGTGGTGTCCAATGTGGCTTCGAATTCCGCGTTTTCGACCACGCGTTCAGGGAGATAATGCCCGGTCCCGACAATTACTGCGCGTCGCGTCATTCTATGGCCTGCCTTTTAGTCTTTTTTGGTGGGCGCCTGGTCGGTTGGGGTCTCGTCCATTTGCGCTGGTTTATCTTGGGTAAGCGCCACAGAGGATGCAACCCGTGCCGCCAGTTTTTCTGCAAACCCCTGCTGGGCAAGACGGAAGGCCAGCTTGACCGCCGCCGAGACTCCGGTGGCATCAGCGCCGCCGTGGGATTTCACCACGGTGCCATTCAGACCAAGGAACACGCCACCATTGACCCGGCGCGGATCCAGCCGTTTGGAGAGCCGCTTCAGCGAGGTCATGGCCAGCAGCGCAGCAATCTTGGACAGGAAGGAATATTCAAACGCTTCACGCAGCGCGACGCGCATCAGGCTGGCGGTGCCTTCGCCAGTCTTGATCGCCACATTGCCGGTGAACCCGTCGGTGACAATCACATCAGCGGTATCGCCGGGGATATCGCTGCCTTCAACGAAACCGACGAAATCAAAGCTGCCGTTTTCGGAATGATCCGAGATCAGCCCATAGGCCTCTTTCAGATCGGCATGGCCCTTGTGCTCTTCGGTGCCGACATTCAGCAGACCGACGCGGGGGCGGGGGATATCCATCGAATTGCGCACATAGGAGGTGCCCATCAAGGCGTATTGCAACAGATCCTGCGCATCGGCGCGCACATCGGCGCCGACGTCCAGCATCACGTTGAATCCTTGCGGATTGCGCGACGGCCAGAGAATCGCAATCGCCGGACGGTTCACGCCGGGCAGCTTGCGCAGGCGCAGCATCGACAGCGCCATCAGCGCGCCGGTGTTGCCGCAGGACACGGCGCCGGCGGCTTCGCCCTGTTTGACCGATTCCAGGGCCGACCACATCGACGTGCCCTTGCCGTTGCGCATCACTTGGGAGGGCTTGTCCTCCATGGTGACCACATCCTGCGCGTCGCGAAATTCCACGCGTCCGTTAAGGATGCGTTTCTTGGCGACCAGCGGTTTCAGCTGATCTTCGGGACCATGCAGGATGAACCCCAGATCGGGGTTCTTGTCGGCGGACATGGCAATGCCGGCCACCACAACTGCGGGGCCGGCATCTCCGCCCATGGCGTCAACCGAAATGACTATGCGGCCGGCATTCTTCTGCATCTGATCGGGTTTACCCGCCATGAAAAGGCCTGCCTGACATAAGTCTGGGTCAGACGCGGCTTAGGCCGCGTCTTCGTCCATGTCGATCTCGTCAGCGGCTGCGACGATTTCTTTCTCGTCGTAGTGGCCGCAGGAGGGGCAAACGTGGTGCGGGCGCTTCAGTTCGCCGCAATTGCCGCATTCGTTCGGGTTTGCAGCAACCAGTGCATCGTGCGCGCGGCGGTTGTTGCGACGCGACTTGGATACTTTGTTCTGTTGGACAGCCATGTCTCAACCTTTGTCACTTGGGGCCTTGGGGCTGTCCCCGCGGCGCGTTTCACATTCAATGTTTCGATCGGTCTGCCGAGCGTTTAGGCCGCAGCCTTGCCGATGTCCAACCAAAATTCCGATGAGCGCGCGAAAATACTGCGAATTGACGCTGGCGCAAGTGGTTTTTTGGCCGGTCAGCGCAAGAACACCAATCGGAATCGTCTGGTGGTCCTCTTTTCAGTCTTCGCCGCCGCCGTCAAGCTGATCGCGCAGGGCCGCCAGCCCGGCAAAGGGCTTGGTGTCCTCGTCCCGCATGGGGGCGACACCCGGTTCGGCATGTACCGATTCTCCGAGCGAGACGCCGTCTTTGCGGGGGTATTGCGGCAGCGCCAGTGCCAGCGCCTCCACCATGACCTCCTGCGGGGAGATATGGCTGCCAAGTGGTTCGCTGGTGTCATCTTCCGGCATTTCCACCTCTTCCTCGCTGTCGGGATGCACCATCCCGGCGATGAAGCTGCGGCGCACCTTCTGGTCGATGCGGGTGGTGACAGGATCCAGCGTCACCACGCAGGGCTGCACCACGGTGGCCCCCAGATCACCCACCAGTTCCCAGTCGCGTTTGCCGAGGGCACGGATCTCTCCGGCAAAGCGCAGTTTGCGCAGATCATCGATGCCAAGGTCCTGCGCCAGAGCTTTCAGAACATCGACTTCAGGGCGCAGCTCAAAGGTGGTTGCGCGGTTTTGGGGTAGGTCAGCGACGCGAAAAGCGGTGCTCTCAGACATTTGGGGGACTTTCGTTTCTTGAACCGGAGGCTCGGTTTAGGTAATCCGGTTCAAAGGCGTATTCAAGCCGGGGGGCAAGAGAGTAGCATGACATCCAAATGTATGAGGTCGCTGAAGGCGGCGACAAGGGTCACGGTTCTCTTGGTTGCGGGGCTCGCGGTCAGTGGCTGCGCGATGTATCGCAAACATGGATATGTCCCCAGCGAGGAGCTGCTCTCCGAGGTGGTTGTGGGCGTTGATACCAAGGACAGCGTGGCTGAAACCGTTGGTGTGCCGGCGGCAGAGGGCGTGCTGACCGATGGCGGATATTACTACGTCTCTACCCTGATGCGCCGGCGCGGCCCCTCGGCGTCAAAGCCGGTCTCACGGGAATTGGTGGCGATCAATTTCAACGATCAGGGCGTGGTCACAGGCATCGAACGCTACGGTCTGGAGCAGGGCCGGGTGATTCCCCTGCAGCGCCGCGTGACCAGCTCCAACGTGCAGGACAAGACATTCCTGCGCCAGCTTCTGGGCAGCCTCGGCAACTTTGGTCCCGGTGGGCTGATCGAATGATGCGGCGGGTCTGATCGGCCTGCATATCTCATTCTGAAAAAGCCATCCCGATCCGGGGTGGCTTTCGTCATTTGGCTGAGATGTGATCCATGGTAGGCAGGCCCGAGTTGTTTGCGGCGCGATAGCCCGTGGTGTCTGTGGTTGGTGGAAGATCTGTGTTGCGTGATGTCTTGAGCCCAGTCGTGATCTCAGCCGGTGCCGAGCCTGAGGCTGAACCGGTGTTGAGCCGTGGTCGCTACCGTGTCCGCGTTATCGACGGGGCAGAGGGGGCATCTATCCATCCCGATCTGCAACATGCGCAATACTTGCGTGGCCTGTGTTTTGGACGACAAGGGCCGGATGCGGAGGCGCTGGACGCGCGCTGTCGGCATCTGCTGGTGGAGGATCAGGCAAGTGGTCGCTTGGTCTGTTGCTGCCGGTTGCTGCTCTTGCCGGATGGTGCGCATCTCGGTGTCAGCTACGCAGCGCAGCGCTATGATCTGACCCCGCTGCAGTCCCGGACTGACCCGCTGCTGGAGCTGGGGCGGTTTTGCATCCACCCCGATTGGCAGGATGCGGATATCCTGCGGCTCGCGTGGGGGGCGCTGACTGCGTTTGTTGATGATCATCGGGTGGAGCTGCTGTTTGGCTGCTCGTCCTTTCAGGGGGTTGATCCGGCGGCTTATTCTCAGGCACTGGGCCTGCTGCGCCTGCGTCATCAGGCCCCGCCGGGGCAGGGCGTCGGAGTGCGTGCGGCAGAGGTGCTGGAGCTGACCGCGATGGATCTGCCTCGCGTGGACGGTAAACAGGCGTTGCAGCAGATGCCGCCCTTGCTGCGCACCTATCTGATGATGGGCGGCTGGGTCAGCGACCATGCGGTGATCGACCGCGATCTGGACACGCTGCATCTGTTTACCGCTGTGGAGATCGCCGCCATTCCCGCCGCGCGCAAACGTCTGTTGCGTGCTGTTGCCGGCGGCTTCGACAGTCATGGGGCCTGACAGCCGTTGACCTGCCCCGCGCCCCGGTTTAGCTGGCTCCTATGGCACGTATTCCTCTTTTACAGATGTCCGGTATCTCCCTCACCTTTGGGGGCGATCCGGTGTTCGCGGATCTTGATCTGGTGGTGCAACCCGGCGACCGGGTGGCGCTGGTCGGGCGCAATGGCTCCGGCAAATCCACCCTGATGAAGGTGATGGCCGGTCTGGTCGAGGCCGACAAAGGCTCACTGGTGGTGCCGCCGGGTAAATCCGTCGGCTACATGGAGCAGGACCCGCAGATGACCGGGTTTGCCACGCTGGGCGATTTTGCTGCATCCGAACTGGATCCCGGCGAGATGTACAAGGTGGAGCGGGCAGGCGAGGGGCTGAAGTTTGATCCCGCCCGCCCTGTGGCGACGGCCTCTGGCGGGGAAAAACGCCGCGCGGCGCTGGCCAAGCTGATGGCCGAGGCACCCGATCTGATGCTGCTGGATGAGCCGACCAACCATCTGGATATCGAGGCGATCACCTGGCTTGAGAATGAGCTGAAATCGACCCGTGCCGCCTTTGTGCTGATCTCGCACGACCGGGCGTTTCTGCGGGCACTGACCCGCGCGACGCTCTGGGTGGACCGGGGGCAGGTGCGCCGACAGGAAAAGGGGTTTGATGCCTTTGAGGCCTGGCGCGACAAGATCTGGGAAGAAGAAGACCAGCAGCGCCATAAGCTGAACCGGCTGATCAAATCCGAAAGCCGCTGGGCGGTGGAGGGTATCTCCGCCCGCCGCAAACGCAATATGGGCCGGGTGCGCGCGCTTCAGGACCTGAAATCGGAGCGGTCCAGCCAGATCAAACGTCAAGGTACGGCTGAGTTGGCGCTGGACGCAGGTCCGAAATCGGGCCGCAAGGTGATTGAGGCCGAAGGGCTGATGAAATCCTACGGCGATAAGGCGATTGTGCGGGACTTCTCAATCAAGGTGCAGCGCGGTGATCGCGTTGCCTTTGTCGGGCCGAATGGGGCAGGCAAGACCACGCTGTTGAAGATGCTGCTGGGGCTGGAACAGCCCGATGAGGGCCATGTGCAGATGGGCACCAATCTGGAGCTGGCGCTGTTTGATCAGACCCGTGACCAGCTGGACGGCAATGCCAGTCTCTGGGAAAACCTGACCTCGGATCCGCTTCTGGGGATTTCCGGCAAGGCGGATCAGGTGATGGTCCGGGGCCAGCCGAAACATGTGGTCGGCTATCTGAAGGAATTCCTGTTCGACGAGGCGCAGGCCCGCGCGCCGGTGCGGTCCCTGTCCGGGGGCGAGAAGGCGCGGCTTTTGCTGGCGCGGTTGATGGCGCGGCAGAGCAACCTGCTGGTGCTGGATGAACCGACCAATGATCTGGATGTCGAAACACTGGATCTGTTGCAGGAACTTTTGGACAGCTACGATGGCACGGTTCTGCTGGTGAGCCACGACCGGGATTTTCTGGACCGGGTGGCCACCACCACCATCGCCATGGAAGGCGGCGGCGGGGCCACGGCCTATGCTGGCGGCTGGAGTGACTATCTGGCCCAGCGTGCCCCGGTTGAAGGTGCCGCAGAGAAGGCTGAGAAAGCCAAGGCCGCCAAGCCGAAACCCAAACAGGAAGCGCAGCCCAAGGACGGTCTGAGCTTTAAGGAAAAACACCGGCTGGAAGCGCTGCCCGGAGAGATCGAGCGGCTGGAGGCGGAGATCGCCAAATTGCAGCAGCTGATGGCCGATCCGGAGCTGTTCACCCGTGAGCCAGTGAAGTTCCAGAAGGCCACCGATGCGCTGGTGGAGCGGCAGGAGAAACTCTCTGCCGCTGAGGAGGAATGGCTGGAGCTGGAAGAGAAATCCGCAGGCTGAAGCCCGACTGGTTTTTCGGTAAGCAGGGCTGACCCAATGTTTCGCACGCGAAACATTGGGTCAAATACGCTGCCGTAGTCGTTTGTAAAATATAAATTTTTCCTGATTGAAGCCTAAGGCGGCGCGCGGCTGCTGCGCAACGGGTGCGAGTTTTGACCCTGCGGATGCTAGCGAGGGAGCGCCCGCGCCGGATTGCCGACCACTGTCACCCCGGCCTCCACATCTCGTGTCACCACCGCGCCGGCACCGACGATGGCGCCATCGCCGATGCTGACGCCGGGCAGGATGATCGCGCCGCCGCCGATCCAGACATCGGACCCCAGAGTGACCGGATGGGCGATCTCCAACCCTTTGGCGCGCAAGGCTTTATCTTTGTGGTGCTGGGCGCAGTAGATCTGCACATTCGGCCCCAGCATGGAGCGATCCCCTATCCGCACCGGCGCGGTATCAAGGATGGTGCAGCCCGCGTTCAGATAGACCTGATGCCCGAGCGTGATATTGATCCCATAGGCGCAGTGAAACGGCGCCTCGATCAGACAATTCTGTCCATGGTCTGCAAAGAGTTCTGCCAGCGACGGGCTGAGGCTTTCGCCGGGATCAGGGGGGCGGTGATTGTGCTGATGCACCGCCAGACGGGCCTGATGACGCAGCGCGGAGAGTTCGCTGTCCAGGCAACAGTACCAGTCGCCCGCCTGCATCTTTTGTTGTTCGGATCTGCTCATGCCGGGTCCGTTCCGGGCGAGGGCGGTGTGATGGTTTGGGCGTAATCATCCATCAGATCCGCCAGCTCCTCCGCTGTGGTGGGGAAGCGGGCATAGCTGTGAGAGACCGGAACCTGCGCCCATGGTTGTTTTTCCTCGGTCATGATTTCGACAAAGGGGGTGAACCAAGTCAGATCATCCAGCAGGGAGGCGCGCAGGTTGACCCGTTCTGGTGCGGCCTTCAGGCGGGAGAGGACAAAGCTGAGGCAGGTCGGGCAGTAATAATGCTTGCGCTCTTCGCTGTGTTTTCCGCCCAGCACCAGCTCTCCCGTGGCGGTGACCGCCTCTGCCGGAAACATTACGGTCAGGGAATAGGCGCTGGCGGCAAGTTTCTGACAATCGCGGCAGTGGCAGGCCAGCGTCAGCAGGGGAAAGGCGGTGACATGCAGCTGGACAGCACCGCAGAGGCAGGCGCCGGTCAGCGGCAGGTTGGGCTGGGTCATGGTTGTGCTCCCCCTCGGCAAGGTTGTGCGACAGGCTAGCGGAGAATCCGGAGGCTGTCGCTGGTCAATTCCGTATTGCGCGGAGAGGGGGGAGGCGGTGCCTCAAGGGGTGGTCTGCCCCTTGAGGTATCAGTGTGAGCTATCAGTTTTCGATGCGGGCAACCGTGGGCGCGTCAGCGCATCCGCAGCGCGCCGTCGAGGCGGATCACCTCGCCATTGAGATAGCCCATCTCGACAATGAACCCGGCGAGACGGCCATATTCGGCAGGGTCGCCAAGGCGGGCCGGGTTGGGCACATCGGCGGCCAGTTGCTGCTGCACCTCTTCCGGCAGGCCCGCCAGCATCGGGGTCATGAAGATGCCCGGTGCGATGGTCATCACCCGCACGCCCGATGAGGCCAGATCACGGGCCATCGGCAGGCACATGCCCACAACGCCGCCTTTGGAGGCAGCATAAGCAGCCTGACCCTTTTGGCCGTCAAAGGCCGCGATTGACGCGGTGTTGATGATCACGCCACGACCGCCATCCTCGGCCGCGTCACATTTGGCGATTTCCACCGCAGCCAGCCGCGCCACGTTGAAGGTCCCGACAAGGTTGATGTCGATGGTGCGCTGATAGGCATCAAGGGGATGGGCACCGTCGCGGCCCACGGTTTTGATGCCAAGGGCGATGCCTGCGCAGTTCACACAGGCGTTGATTTTGCCCATTTTCTCGCTGGCAAGCGCCATGGCGGCGGCAACCGACTCTTCGCTGGTGACATCGGTCTGAGCAAAATGCCCGCCGATTTCGGCGGCAACGGCGGCGCCGCGTTCGGCGTCACGATCCAAGAGGGTGACTTGGGCACCATTGGCGGCGAAATGACGGGCGGTGGCCTCACCAAGGCCAGAGGCGCCGCCGGTGATGACGGCGGCGGTTTGCGACAGTTTCATGAGCAGGGCTCCTCCCGGGGGTCTGTGCTATCGGGTTCATATCTGAACGTGTGTTCAGATAATCACGTCCCCCTAGCAGTGTCCAGAGAGCCCGGGGTTCATCAGCCGTTTGTCGAGCGCGGCCAAGGGGCGCAGCAGGCGCCCCAGCGGCGGCCAATAGGCCCAGGTGCCGCCCAGCTGGTGCAGCCGTGCGCCGGTGCCCAGCTTGAACCGGGCCAGACCGGCGGCGTCTTCGGTGTTGATCACCCCAAGGTCGAGCTGTTCGCAGCCCTGTTTGGCGAGCCAGGACATCGCCTCCCACATCAGCAGGTTATGGGCGGAGAGTGCCTTGCCCCGTTCAGTGGTATGGGCAATGTGGTAGGTTGCGCCGCGCCCGTGACGCAGAACAAGAATGCCCGCAACGATCTCCTTGCCGTCATGGGCCTCGAAAATCTTGGCCATGCCTTTGTTTTCGCGTGCGTATGCCAGCGTCAGATCGACCGGCCAGTTGCGATAGCCGCGGCTGGATTGCTGCGCGGCATCTGCGGCAAAGATCCAGTGCCCCGGTGTCTGTGGCAGCGACTGACGGGTGATGCGCAGGCCCTGCTGTTCGCCGTGCACCAACCGGTTGCGCCATTTCTGGTGCAGATTGGCGCGCCGCTGGTCAGGGTCAGCGGTGAGGTCGAGCAGGCCGACATGCGCGGGGCTGATCAGCGCCACGGCGCCGTGGCGGGCCAAGGCGGGGGTCGGCGTTTCAGGGGACAGGATGACAGGCGTGCGACGCAGGCCGTTTTCCTGCAATTGTTCAAGCAGGCGCAACGGTTTGTCGATACGGGCGCGGTTCACCATGGCCACGTTGATGCGCCCCCAGAGCTTGCGGCGCATCACGACCGTGTCCTTCATCTGGCCAAGCACCAGAGGGTCCTTGCCTGTCGCCTGAAGCGCGCGGGCAAATTCTGCCGATTGCGGCAGAGCAGAGATGGTTTCGTCGCGAAGAATGGGTCGGGGCATGACATCTGCTGGTGTGAAATCGAACATGGCGCCATTAACCGCAGCGAAACCTAAATGATGGTTAATAGGGATATGAAAAATGCGAATAAAATTAGAAATCATCACGCACCGGCCCCAAGGATGACCAAAGCCGCCGCCCTGTTGGCAGCACTCGCCCTCTCCTTGCCGGTTGGGCTGGTTCTGGTGCTGGTGGATATGCTGCTGCTGTGAGGCAGGGTGCCTGTTGCATTTGCGGTCTGTGGCGACGGTGATCTGCGCAGGCCATTGACAGATTGGCGCTGCGGCGCCGCGCGTTGCGCGGCGCTTGGCCCAACGGGCATTCCCATCCGGGATGGGAGATGACGGGCGGGAGCATCTTGTCGGGGATGCTGCGACGCCTATGCCCGGAGCAGGAATATCCTAGCAGGCCTTCTGATCGTATGAAAAAAGGGGACACAGTGGCCCCCTTTTCCTGTCTTGTCTGTTGGATGCAATCCGGTGGTTAACCGTCCAGCTGCACCAGCGCGTGGCGTTTTTTACCTGCGGAGAGTTTGATCGGCGAGGCCAGAGCGGCAGCGTCGATCATCAGACCTGCATCGGTCAGCGGCTGGTCATCGATCTTGGCGCCGTTCTCGGCGATCAGGCGCTTGGCGTCCTTGCCGGATTTGGCCAGCCCGGATTTCACGATCAACTGCACGATGGAGATGCCATCGCCCACATCTGCCGCAGACAGCGCCAAGGTGGGCAGGTCGTCGCCAATGCCGCCTTTCTCGAACACTTCGCGGGCGGTGGCCTCGGCAGCGGCGGCGGCCTCGGCGCCGTGCAGCAGGGTGGTCACCTCATTGGCGAGGATCACCTTGGCGGCATTCACCTCGGAGCCTTCAAGCGCGCCCAGACGGTTGCATTCGTCCACCGGCAGCTCTGTATAAAGCTTGAGGAAACGGCCGACATCGGCGTCGGTGGTGTTGCGCCAGAACTGCCAGAACTCATACGGTGAGAGCAGATCACCATTGAGCCAGATCGCGCCGTTCTGCGATTTTCCCATCTTCTTGCCGTCGGAAGTGGTCAGCAGCGGCGAGGTGAGGCCATAGATTTCATGGTCCAGCACCCGGCGCGTCAGGTCGATGCCGTTGACGATATTGCCCCATTGGTCCGAGCCACCCATCTGCAACACGCAGCCGTAGCGGCGGTTCAGCTCCAGGAAGTCATAAGCCTGCAAAATCATGTAGTTGAATTCGAGGAAGGACAGCGACTGTTCGCGGTCGAGACGCGATTTCACACTCTCAAACGACAGCATCCGGTTCACCGAGAAATGACGGCCGATGTCCCGCAGAAAGGTGAGGTAGTTCAGATCGTCCAGCCATTCGGCGTTGTTCAGCATCATGGCGGCGTTACCCGCGCCGCTGTCATAGTCGATATAGGCGTCGAACACCTTCTTGATGCCGGCGATGTTGTCGTCGATCTGGGCGTCGGTCAGCAGCGGGCGTTCATCAGCGCGGAACGACGGATCGCCGACCTTGGTGGTGCCGCCCCCCATCAGGGTGATCGGTTTGTGGCCGGTCTTCTGGAACCAGCGCAGCATCATGATCTGGATCAGCGAGCCGACATGCAGCGAGGTCGCAGTGGCGTCGAAACCGATGTAGGCGGATTGGCCGGGAGTCATCAGCGCCTCGTCCAGGCCCTGATAATCGGTACAGTCGGACAGATAGCCGCGTTCCATCATAACTGCGATGAAATCCGATTTTGGGTGGTAGGTCATGATGTGCCTCGGCTTTTGAATTGCGCGCTGCTGTATAAAACGCAATTTGCACGGGGGAAAGCAGTGTGAACGGCTTTGCTGAATAAATTCGCTGCTGTATCCTTGGGGCCAAATCGGCGCGGCGCGCCCAATATCTCAGCAGGCAATATCAGCATGACCAGATCCAACCCTTCGGCGCGTTTGTCCGCGATTCCCAAAACCGGCGCTCTGCGCGCCCTTGGCACCATGAGCGGCACCTCGCTGGATGGGGTGGACGTGGCCATTGTTGAGACCGACGGCGTCGTGATCCATGGCTTTGGCGCCAGCGCTTATCGCGCCTATGAACCGGTGGAACGCGCGCAGCTGGCCGCGGCGCTGGGGCAATGGCAGGGGCCGCAGGTGGAGGCCGCGGGCGAGATCGTCACCCGGGCCCATGCGGCGCTGTTGGCGCAGGTTCTGGCTGAGGATGCAGAGGCCGGGGCGGATCAGCGGGCGGTTGATGTCATTGGCTTTCACGGTCAGACGCTGGCCCATGCGCCCCGGACGCAGGGCACCCTGCAGGTGGGCGATGGTGCGGCGCTGGCGGCTGAGCTTGACACCCCGGTGGTTTGGGATTTTCGCAGCGATGATGTGCGGCTGGGCGGCGAGGGCGCGCCGCTGGCGCCGTTCTTTCATTTTGCCTGCGCGAAATATCTGAAGCGGGACAAGCCCCTGTGTTTTCTGAATCTCGGCGGGGTTGGAAACCTCACTTATGTTGATCCGCGGTTTGAGGCGGCAGAGGACTCCGGCGCGCTGCTTGCATTTGATACCGGGCCTGCCAATGCGCCGATCAATGATCTGGTGCAGGCGCGCTGTGGTCAGATGATGGACGAAGGCGGTGCGATTGCCCGGGGGGGCGTGGTGGAAACCGGCGCGCTGGAGCTGTTTCTGGCGGAGCCGTATTTTGCCCGAATGCCACCGAAGTCTTTGGACCGCAATGATTTCGCTGAGATGATTACGTTGGTGTCCGAGCTGACCGACAGCGATGCAACAGCGACCCTGACCGCCATGTGTGCAGCGGCGGTGGCGCAGGGAATGGAACATTGCCCGGAACCACCGGAGGTGGTGCTGGTCACCGGTGGCGGGCGGCATAATCCGGTTTTGATGGAGATGTTGCGGGTGTCGCTGGATTGCCCGGTTGCCCCGATTGAGAGTGTCGGGTTGGACGGCGACATGCTGGAGGCGCAGGCCTTTGCCCATCTGGCGGTGCGGGTGGCACGGGGGCTGCCGACCTCCTGTCCCGGCACCACTGGGGTCCGCGCCTGTGTCGGCGGCGGTGTGGTGAGCGTGCCGGGGGGCGAAGACTGAGGTCTGGCAGCCAAGAAACTTGGACGTTTCTTGGCAAATGTCTTTGAAGACATTTGCGGCTAACCGCGCGGGATGTCGAAGCCGGGTTCGGCCAGTACAAAGCCGTCAAACTGGAACCCTGGCGAGACGGTACAGCTGACCAGCGTATAATCTCCGGTGGTGCGGGCGGCTTGCCAGTGGCCTTCGGGGACGATCAGCTGGGGTTCGCCCTCGGCCAGGTCGGGGGACAGGAGGTGATCCTGCGCCGGGCCATCGTCGCTGGCGGAGAGCGACAGCACCAGCGGCGCGCCGGCATGGTAGAGCCAGATTTCGGTTGCATCGACATGGTGCCAATGGCTGCTTTCGCCCGCCTTCAGCAGGAAATAGATGCAGGTGCCGGTGGCGCGGCCATTGTGGCTGTCGGCGTTCTCGGCGATCCATGTCTGGCGATAATAGCCGCCTTCGGGGTGGGGCTGGAGGTTCAGCCTGGTGATGATCTCATCGGCGGTCATGTCTCTGCTCCGTTTCTTCTGTTGGCTCTGGCTGTTGGCTCTGGCAATTTGGCATTTGCCGCATATGTTTGGGCCATGACATTGCACATCCCCTTTGACAATACATATGCCGCGCTGCCGCCGGTGTTCTACACGAAACAGGCACCCGTGCCGGTGAAGGCGCCGGAGCTGATTGCCTATAATGCTGCTCTTGGGGAGCGGCTGGGTATTACCGCAGGTGAGACAGCAGAGATGGCCGGGGTGTTTGCGGGCAACCGTGTGCCCGATGGGGCCGATCCGCTGGCGCAGCTTTATGCCGGGCATCAGTTCGGCAATTACAATCCGCAGCTGGGCGACGGCCGCGCTATCCTGCTGGGCGAGGCTGTTGGTCCGGATGGCGAGCGGCGCGATATCCAGTTGAAGGGATCGGGGCGCACGCCCTATTCGCGGGGCGGTGACGGGCGGGCCTGGCTGGGGCCGGTCCTGCGCGAATATGTGGTGAGCGAGGCAATGCACGCGCTTGGCATCCCAACCACCCGCGCGCTGGCAGCGGCTACGACCGGCGAGACGGTCTGGCGTGAAGAGGGCGGTTTGCCGGGCGCTGTGTTGACGCGGGTAGCCTCAAGCCATCTGCGGGTGGGGACCTTCCAGATCTTTGCCGCGCGGGGGGAGCAGGCGTCGCTGCGCCAGCTGACGGGCTATGCCATTCAGCGTCACTATCCGGAAGCTGACGGCCCGATGGGGCTGTTGCGGGCGGTGCGTGATCGTCAGGCGGAACTGATAGCGGCCTGGATGTCGGTGGGCTTCATCCACGGGGTGATGAACACCGATAACTCGTCCATTTCCGGTGAGACGATTGATTATGGCCCCTGCGCCTTCATGGATGTGTATCATCCCAGCACGGTGTTCAGTTCCATCGACCGGATGGGGCGCTATGCCTATTCCAATCAGCCGGATATCGCGGTGTGGAACCTGGCACAGCTGGCAACGGCGCTGATCCAGCAGGCGGAGGATCCGCAGGCCATGGTGGAAGAGGCGACGGAGATTGTGCATGGCATGCCCGCCCTGACCGAGGCTGCCTGGTTGCGGCGGTTCGGGGCCAAGATCGGTATTGCTGACGCAACGCCTGACGATATGGCGCTGATCGCCGATTTGCTGACCCGTATGGCAGAAGGGCAGGCGGATTTCACCAATACATTCCGGGCTTTGGAGGGCGCTGTTGACCAAGGCGCTGACAAGGTGCGCGATGAGTTTCTGACACCTGAGAGCTTTGACAGCTGGGCGACCGGCTGGCGTGCGCGGTTGGCGCAGGAGGCAGGCCCGGTGGCGGTGATGGCAGCGGTAAACCCGGTTTATATCCCGCGCAACCACCGGATTGAGGCGATGATTGCCTCTGCTGTGGCGGGGGATTTCACCCCGTTTGAGCGGCTGAATACGGTGCTGTCGGATCCTTACTCTGTGCAGGCGGAGGCCGAGGATCTGCGTCGCCCTCCGGCGGCGAGCGAGGTGGTGAAGGCGACCTTCTGCGGCACCTGATGGCGGGCGGTTACTTGCGATTGATCAGCACGATGCCGATGGCAACCAGTGCCAGCGCGGCCCAGACCTGCGGGTAGATCACCTCGTCCAGTAGCAACCAGCCGAGGATGGCGGCGATCACTGGCGACAGAAAGCTGAAGGAGGCGACCGCATTCGCGCGGTAAATGCTGATGAGCCAGAGCCAGAGGAGATAGCCGAGGCTGGCAATGGCCACGGCCTGAAACACCACGCCGGAGATATGCAGCGCGGTGGGATCGCGCAGGAGCGGGCCAAACAGCGGCGAGATCGCTAGCAGCACCAGCGCCGAGGTGGCCAGCTGATAGGTCAGCTGGCGGATGGGCGGGACATGGGCCAGTGGCGACAGGCGCGCGCAGAGGGCGATCCCGGCCCAGGCCAGCGTCGCCGCAAGCGCGAGAATATCGCCCAGTAGCGAGGCATCGCCGCTGCCCCGGTGCAGAACCGCCAGCACCACGCCGCCCATGGCCAGCACAAGACCCAGCATGCGCATTGAGTTAAGCCGCTCTCCGGGCAGGAGCAGATGGCCCGCCAACGCCAGCCAGACCGGCATGGAGTTGAAGATAATGGTGACGCGGGACACTGATGATAGGTCCAGTGCGATGTAAAGACAGACAAATTCGGCCGTGAACAACAGGCCTGACACCAGCCCCCATAGATGGACGGAGCGGGTCCAATGTGTTGGCGTCGGCGCAGGCGCTGGGTTGCTGGCGCGCTTCAGCTGGCCGCGAAAGGCGAGCCATGCGAGCAGCACCGCCAACCCGATGAGAGAGCGCAGGCCCGCCTGAAACACCGGGCCAAAGCCGCCGTTGGAGACCTTGATCACCACCTGATTGAAGCCCATCAGCCCGCTGAAGCCGATGAGCATTGCGGCTCCGATGCCGTCCATTGTGCGCTTTTCACTCATCGCGCCACAAGAGGCGGGGGTGGCAGCGGTGTCAAGGTGGCAAATCAGGTGTTTAGGCACTGCGGATCTGCCTTGCGGGGCTCTGGCCTGTTATCCGATTTTGGGTCATGCTGTGGCCCGTATCGCGCACCAGATTGGCAGCACATAAGGCAGGCGGAATGACGCAGGAACAGAGCAGGCAGCCCGGTCGGCTGCGCTTGGCGAGTTACAACATCCAGAAGTCTGTCGGGCTTGATCTGCGCCGCCGCCCGCGCCGGACCTTGCAGGTGATCGAGGGCACCGGGGCGGATCTGGTTCTGTTACAGGAGGCCGACAAACGGCTGCCGCCACGACCCGCCGCGCTGCCGCATTTCATTCTGGATGAGGCAGGATGGCAGATTGTCGATCTGGGCGGGGCGGGATCGCTGGGCTGGCATGGCAATGCGGTCATTTGGCGGGGCGATGGGATCGAATTACAGGACCATGGCCATATCCCCCTGCCGGGGCTGGAGCCACGCGGCGCTGTCTGGGCGCTATTCCAGACCGGGCTTGGACCGCTCAGGGTGGTGGGCGCGCATCTGGGACTGACCACCAAGGCGCGGCATGAGCAGGTGCATCATCTGGCCGAGGTGATCGCAAGAGAGCCTGCACTGCCGACCGTGTGGGCCGGCGATTTCAATGACTGGTCGCGCCAGCCAGTTCTGGACCATCTGGCGCCGGATCTGCGATTTGTGCCGCCGCGCCCGAGCTTCCCGGCGCTGCGGCCGATGGGCGCGCTGGACCGGATTGCGGTGAGCGCGGGGCTGGAGGTTGTGGACAGCGGTGTTTATCGGGCGCGGCCGGCGCATATCGCCTCCGACCATCTGCCGGTCTGGGCGGATCTGGTGGCGGCGGGCCAGGCCTAGGGCCTCGATAGACCATCTCGCTGCCGTGGTGGGCTGGCGGCGTAGCACAGAGCAAAGCCGGACAGATAGAAAAAGCCGGAGACGCGGAATGCGGCCCCGGCTTTATATTTGGGTTCAGTTGCGGTCTCGAAGAGAGGCGGCTGAGGTCACCCGGTCGGGCTTACTGGGCGCGGCGGCGCTGACCGCCGGCTTTACCCTGTCCGCCACCTTGACCTGCACCCTGACCACCGCTGCGCGCTCCGCCCTGGCCGCCGCCACCGCCGCCACTGCGCCGCCGACGATGACCGCCGGGTTTGCCGCCGCCACCGGGTTTGCCACCACCGCGACGTCCGGCCGGAGCCTTGGCATCGGGCAGCACCTCCCACGGACGGCCGGACGCCACCGGGATATTGAGGTTCATGGTTTTCTGAATGGCTTTCAGCTCGCCCATCTCATCGGGCGCGCAGAAGGCCACGGCCTGACCATCCTTGCCCGCGCGTGCGGTCCGGCCAATGCGGTGCACATAGGCGTCGGGGACGTTGGGCAGCTCGTAGTTGTAGACGTATTTCACGTCGGGGATGTCCAGACCACGGGCGGCCACATCGGTGGCCACGAGGATCTTCACCTCGCCCGATTTGAACGAGGCAAGCGCGCGTTCGCGCTGGCCCTGGGATTTGTTGCCGTGGATCGCCGCCGCTGAGAACCCTGCTGCGGACAGCGTCTTCATCAGCTTTTCCATACCGTGCTTGGTGCGACCAAAGACCAGCGTGCGCTCGTCCTTGTGGGCGCCCAGCAGCTCCTTCAGGAGCGACAGTTTTTCAGCCTTGGCGATGAAATGCACCGACTGGGTGATCTTGTCTGCGGCTTTGCCGGGAGGGTTCACCTCGATCCGGACGGGGCTTTGCAGGTAGGAGTTGGCGATCTCGTTCATCTGCTTGGGCATGGTGGCCGAGAACAGCATGGTCTGGCGCTGTTCGGGCAGCAGCGCCGCGATTTTGCGCAGCGCGTGGATGAAGCCGAGGTCCAGCATCTGATCCGCCTCGTCCAATACGAGGAAGTCGCAGGAGCCGAGGTCCAGCGCGCCACGGTCGAGGATGTCCAGCAGACGGCCCGGCGTGGCGATCAGGATGTCGGTGCCGCGCGACAGGCGGCTGATCTGTGGGTTGATCGACACACCGCCGACAACCAGCCCGGTTTTGATCGGGGTGCCTTCGGTCAGGCCTTTGAGGTTGGCGGCGATCTGGTTGGCCAGTTCGCGTGTCGGGGCCAGCACCAGACCGCGCACGGTCTTGGCGGCAGGCTTGCGGCCATATTGCATCATCTGGGCAATCAGGGGCACGCCGAAGGCAGCGGTCTTGCCGGTGCCGGTCTGCGCCAGGCCCAGCACGTCCTGGCCGTTCAGCGCATGCGGAATTGCGCGTGCCTGAATCGGGGTAGGATCTGTGTAGCCCAGCTCAGCAATGCGGGTCAGGAGCTTTTCGGGCAGCCCCATGGTTGAAAATTCTGTCACGTCTCGTCCTTTCACAGCCGGGCGGGTGCCACGGCCGGTGCCGCCCATGCGTATGCCGGGCGGACTGTCGTTGGGGCAGGGACCTCGGGCGGACGGGCATCATGCCAGACCGCTGGTCGCTGCGAGTGCCCCACGCGTGATATTGGGAACGGTGGCATATCCTTAGGGTCGGTTCATTTGCCTGCGCACTCTGTCTGGCGCGGCCCGACGTCCTCTGCTCACGCGGCAGGGAGGGATGCCTGAAGCGGGAGATGGGCCTGTCGGCGGTGAAAGTCAATGGTCAATTGCCGGTTATTCTGCGCCAAAGAGTGTAAAAACCCGGTTTGCGCGGCCTGCGTCTTTGTATAAACAGGGACGCCACGCTGCATAGAGGACGACCATGAGCGAGACGATTATCGCACGCTGCGAAGCCATAGGTCTGCGGATGACAGGCCAGCGACGGGTGATTGCCCGCGTGCTGCAAGAGAGCGCCGACCATCCCGATGTCGAGGAGCTCTATGCCCGTGCCAGTGCCTTGGACGGGGCGATTTCGCTGGCCACGGTCTATCGCACGGTGAAACTGTTTGACGAGGCGGGCATTCTGGAGCGGCTGGAGTTCGGTGACGGACGCGCGCGGTATGAGGATGCCGATCGGGAGCATCATGACCACCTGATCGATATGACCACAGGCGCGGTGATCGAGTTCTGCGATCCCGAGATTGAGGCCTTGCAGGAGAAGATCGCCGAAAAGCTGGGTTATGAGCTGCGGGGCCATAAGCTGGAGCTCTACGGTGTGCCGCGTAAGCGGGATTGAGCGCGGGCGTTTTCTTGTCCAAGAAAACGGGACGGAATTTTGAGGAAAAGTCCGATGCGCCACGGGGGCTGACGCGGGGTGCCCATCACAGGGCGTGATGGCAGAGGTCACATGAAGTCATGGGGCAACGTCGCAAACGGAGTTGTTCGCTGTCGCTGGCTGATGTTTGCTGGCCGGATTGGCCGACGCTGCAGCTTTGATGCCGTTCATAGACCATTATGACGGGCACAAACCACCTTCACGGGACGATCACGATGAACAATGTTACAGGAATTTTGTTGGTGATCCTCGCCATGGCGGGGTTCTCGCTGGAAGATATGTTCATCAAGCAGCTCGCCAAATCGGTGCCCGTGGGTCAGATCCTGATGATGCTGGGTCTTGGCAGCGGCACGGTGTTTGTGATCTGGGCCAAGCTGCAGGGGCACCGGGTCCTGGCGCCGCGCAACTGGCGCTGGCAGCCGGTTCTGCGCGCCTCACTGGAGGCACTGGCGGCGGTCAGCTTTGCCTCAGCGCTGGCGGTGGTAGATATCTCCACAGTGGCGGCGGTGTTCCAGGCGATGCCGCTGGCGGTTACCGTGGGGGCGGCGCTGTTTCTGGGCGAGGACGTGGGATGGCGGCGCTGGAGTGCGATCCTTGTCGGCTTTGCCGGGGTGTTGATGATTGTCCGGCCCGGTTTGGCGGGGTTTGAACCCGGTGTGCTTTTGGTGCTGATCTCGGTGGTGGCGGTTGCTGCGCGCGACCTGATGACGCGGGTGATGGACAGCGCTGTGCCCTCTGCCGTGGTCAGTTCGCAGGCTTTTGGGTCGGTGATCCCGGCCGGGCTGGTGATGCTGCTGGTCCTTCCCGGAGAGCCGGTGGCCCTGCAGGGCGGCCAATGGGGGATGCTGTTGGGCGGTGTGATCTTTGGCGTGCTGGGCTATTATGGCATCGTCACTGCGACCCGGATTGGCAATGCCGCTGTGATCACGCCGTTTCGCTACTCACGGCTGGTGTTTTCGACCCTCATCGGCGTGGTGGTCTTTGCCGAGGCACCGGATGGCATGACGCTGATTGGGTCTGCGCTGATCATTGGGTCCGGGCTATACACGTTCCTGCGGGAGCGGCGTCTGGCGCGGCATGCAGCCCGCGCGGCGGCGGTGGCCACGGCCTGAAGCGGCGGCAGCGAAAACCGGGGGCAATTGGTTGCGCAAACAGGCGCCTGTTAGCCCTAACCCCGTAAAATAAGTCACGTTAGCGATAACGCCCGTGGTTTACTTTTGCCCTGTGGATGCTATGACGCTGGCAAGAATTGCCGCAACCATTTGCCAAGATCAGGGACCCGAGTGATGAGCACTATTATCGATATCCACGCCCGTGAAATTCTGGACAGCCGGGGCAACCCGACCGTCGAGGTTGATGTCATGCTGGAAGACGGCACCATGGGCCGCGCGGCGGTGCCATCCGGCGCCTCGACCGGGGCCTATGAGGCGGTGGAAAAGCGCGACGGCGACAAATCCCGCTATCTGGGTAAAGGCGTTCTGGAGGCGGTTGCGGCAGTCAATGGTGAGATCGCAGAAGAGCTGGTCGGCTTTGACGCCTGCGAGCAGGTCGCTGTCGACATGGCGATGATTGAGCTGGACGGCACCGAGAACAAGGGCCGTCTGGGTGCCAACGCTATTCTGGGTGTCTCCATGGCGGTGGCCAAGGCCGCAGCCGATTTCACCACCCAGCCGCTGTATCGTTACATCGGTGGCACCTCGGCGCGTATGCTGCCGGTGCCGATGATGAACATCATCAACGGCGGCGAACATGCCGACAACCCGATCGACATTCAGGAATTCATGATCATGCCGGTGGCCGCGGACAACATCCGCGACGCGGTGCGCATGGGCTCTGAAGTGTTCCACACCCTGAAGAAAGAGCTGTCGGCGGCAGGTCTGTCGACCGGGATTGGTGATGAGGGCGGTTTTGCCCCCAATATCGCCTCTACCCGCGAAGCGCTGGATTTTGTTCTGAAGTCGATTGAAAAGGCCGGTTACAAGCCGGGCGAGGAAATCTATCTGGCGCTCGATTGCGCGGCGACCGAATACTACAAGGACGGCAAATATGTGCTGTCCGGCGAAGGCAAGACGCTGACCTCTGCTGAAAACGTCGCCTATCTGGCAGCGTTGGTGAAGGACTACCCGATCATCTCCATCGAAGATGGCATGGGTGAGGACGACTGGGACGGCTGGAAGGCGCTGACCGACGAGCTGGGCGACAAGGTGCAGCTGGTCGGCGACGACCTGTTCGTGACCAATCCTGCCCGTCTGGCCGATGGCATTGCGCGCGGCTGCGCCAACTCCATGCTGGTGAAAGTGAACCAGATCGGCACATTGACCGAGACGCTGAAGGCCGTCGATATGGCGCATCGTGCGCGCTATACCAATGTGATGTCGCACCGCTCCGGCGAGACTGAGGACGCCACCATCGCCGACCTCGCCGTGGCCACCAATTGCGGTCAGATCAAGACGGGTTCGCTGGCACGGTCCGACCGGCTCGCGAAGTACAACCAGCTGATCCGGATTGAGGAAATGCTGGGTGAGGTGGCCGAATACGCGGGCCGCTCTATCCTGAAATAAGAACAGAGGCCGGGGCGTGTTGCTCCGGCCTTTTTACTTGGTGTTTGTATCTGTGGTGTTTGACCATGCTTAAGAAGATTGCGCATTTCCTTATTCGCAGAGCGGAGCGCCGGGTTGGCGTGTCTCTGGATTACTCTCATGCGATTGCGGATGCTGATTTCGGCCTGCTGACGCGTTACAATCGGGTCTTCGGGTTTCTGGATCCCAACCGTCATGTGCCTGCGGCTGCTTATCACGCAGCGCGGTTGACAGGTGCGTTGAGTGCGGATTGTGGCACCTGTGTTGAGGCGGAGATCAATCTGGCAAAATCCGCTGGGCTGACGCCGGAGTTGATCCAGTCGATCCTGACGGGAGGTACGCTGGAACCGGAGCTGGAGGCAGTTGTGCGGCTCTCCGGGGCTGTCGCTGGTGCGCGAACGGATGATCCGGAGGCGCGGGAAATCGTGCGCGCGGCCTACGGCGAGGCGGGGCTGATCGAGCTGAGTTTTGCGATGAACGGGGCGGCAATGCTGCCGGGGATCAAGCGGGCTATGGGGTATGCCACGGCCTGTGATCTGCAACTGATGCGCCGCTTGGCCTAATGCGGCGCGAGCTGATGCGAGGCGACCCGATGCGATACGGCCTGGGGTCGCCGGAGGTGGTGGCTGAAGGCGGGTGTTGATCTGACGTCGGCTCCCTCCCGAAATACCATCCCAACTGACGCACGAGTGCGCAGGGACAGGAGATAGGCCTGTCGCCTGTTCAGCGTCGATCCGTGCTCATTTTTCAAATTATGTGCGAATAGCGCGCGTATGTGGCTTTGTTCACAGACGCGTGAGGGTGGCTGTGGCAGTCTTTGGGTCAGGCGCTACGGGGGTGGCGCTGGCTGAGGAGGGGGAAGACCATGCGAGTAAGACCACATCCGAAAGCCCGGCCAACCGTTTCGGTGACCAAGGCTGACGCAAAAGTGCCGGTGGCACCTGCTCTTGCGACGGCGGGTGCGGGAAGCTGGCTGCCTATCGGGATCGTTGTTGCGGTGGCGCTGCTGGCGGGATGCGCGGGACCTGGGCGCTATCCGCTGAGTGGGCAGACTGTTGGTATGAGTGATCCGGTTCTTAGCCTGTCGATGACACAGGGCGCGACTGTTGCCGGGGGGCTTTGACGCGCGCTGCCAAGGGGGATCGACAGCATCTGGGCCCTTCCTGTTCCGGGGGGCGTGCGCCGACGGGGGGCGCGGCTTTTTCAGCCGTTGGCGAATGGGAAAGACCCTGAGGGCGATTTGCTTTCAGGGTCTTTTTCGTGTGATTGGTCCCGTTTCGCATGGTATCGCTTCGGTGGCGGTCACGCGCGCGGAAGCTGGGTTACGTGAACCTTATGGGCAGGCCGCCGTGTAATAGGTGCCGTCGCCGCGGGAATAGGCGCATTGGCGGGACTGGCTGTTCTGGGCCACCACGGTGCCCGCTGCTGCGCCGCCAAGGGCGGCGATCAGGCGCCAGTCGTCATCTGCCTTGAGTGCATCGGCGGCGATCAGACCGGCGGCGGCACCACCGGCCACCCCGGCCACGGTGCGTTGTTCCGGAGTGAGGTCGGAGCAGGCGGAGACGGCCAGAGTGGCGGCGCTCAACCCGGCGAGAATATGCGTTTTCATGTGGTTTCCTTTCCTGTCTTATATGCGGTCCTGTTTATCTGGACACGCAGGGGTCGTTGCGGTCGTGGTGATTTTGCGGAGCGGAGTGACCTTATCTGTGTGGTCGCTGCCTGATCTGGGCCTGATCTGGGGTGGTCCCCGTCCGAGCAGAGACGAGGGACCACATTGCGCGGGGGGCGCGGTAGATTCGAATAAATTCTATGGCGGACCAGAGCCACCTCACCCCTGGGGCGGCTCTGGTCTGTTGGCCGGGTCTCACCCCTGATCCCCGGCCGGTTTGGCCGATTATTGTGGCCGCAGCAGTGTGGATCTTGTCCCCTCGGCTCCCCTAAGCCGTTGTCGAGGGGGCGTATCCCGAAGGGACGCGCCGGATCCATGCTGGTAATTATGCCGTCGGCTTTGCCTCGGCGACCGCCCCGGTGGGCGGCCATATGCTGCGGCTTCTGCCGCTGTCTCAGTTGCGCTGCCAAAGCTCTGGCAGCGCGCTCCCACACGTCCCACGGTGTGTTCAATTCCGGTCAGCGATGCGGAAGAAGATCATGTTCTGCCGCCTGCTGTCTGAGAGAGAACGCACAACCTGCAGATCGGTTCCCTCAGCGGGAAAAATCTTGTGGAAAAAAATCTGGAGGCGCGGGTGGGGCAACTGGACCTATGGGTCCGGCAGTGGCGTTGTGCCCGTAGGGGCGCCTGCCACGCGGCCGGGGGCCGGGAATGTTTTCCTCAAAACATTTGCCCCTGCCGCGGATGGCAGTGAAATGGGATCAGAGCTTGCGGCTCATCAGCATGTAGCGCTCGCGGGGTTCAAACCGGGCACGGGTATAAAGGCCGCGCGCGGTGTCATCGTTTTTGTCGACCTCAAGATGCAGCGCCTTGATACCGGCCTCAGCCAGGGTGCGGGGCAGGGCAAACAGCACCTCCGTGGCGATGCCGCGACCACGCACGGGAGGACGAATGAACAGCTCATCCACAAACCCGTCCATGCCGCCAAATTCCACCGACCAGCTAAAGGTCACAACGATGTAGCCCACGGGTGCGCGGCTGGGGCCAATCAGATAGACCGCGCCATAGGGCAATCCCTCAAGCAGGGGTTCGATGGCCGCGCGGCGCAAACTGTCGTCCGAGGCGATGCCAGTCTCCTGATGAAAGGCGGCGACCAGATCCAGAACACGGTCCAGATCTTCGGGGCGGGCCAGATGCAATGCGGCACTCATGAGATTTCCTTTGTTGCCAGCGCGTAGATCGCGTGTGCTTCGATCTTTTGCACCCAGTCTGATTTGCAGTCACCATATCCATGCATGTCACCGGGATGCAGCGCGGCGCATTTGCCCTTGATCGCTGCGTAGCCTGCCCGCAGTGCGACGTTGGCCCGCAGGGCATCGCGAAAGGCGATATGGCGTGTGATCTCGTCAGAACCTTCCACATAACAATGCGCCTGCACCCGGCGTTTTCCGGTTTCTGGATCATCGTAGCGGCAGTAGCGCCGTCCGGGCAGGCCAAATTCACCCAGCCATTCGAACCCAAGCGCTTCAATGGTCTGGCGGGCGGTATCCATAGCGGCCTCACTCTCAAAGACAGGTATCAGATCAATAATGGGTTTGGCGGGTAGGCCGGGAACTGCGGTTGATCCGATATGATGCACCTCAATCAGGCCATCTACGCCACTGTCTGACCAGCGGTCTGCTTCGGCCTGGGCCTGTGTCGGCCAGGTGGGGTCCGGAGCAACAACCAGGCTCATAGCCGCGCCAACCGGGTGGTGATCAGGTCGAAGAAGCCATCGGCATCCAGATCGCCCATAAATTGCGCATTGGCAGGCCGGTCTGTGACCCCCCACCAATCGGCCACGGTCATGCCCAATGTCAGCTCGGACGTGGTCTCAACCACCACATTGACATGGCGGCCCGAGAACAGCTCTGGCCGGATCAGATAGGCAATGACGCAGGGGTCATGCAGCGGGCCGCCTTCGGAGCCGTATTTCTCCACATCAAAGCGTTCAAAGAAATCAAGCATCTCGGCGGTGAACCGTGCCACTTTGGTGTCGAGGGCGCGGATCTTTTCAACCCGTGCGCGGGTGGCGAGCGCCTTATGGGTGACATCCAGCGGCATCATGGTGATAGGCACGCCTGAGGTCAGCACTGCGGCGGCGGCTTCAGGGTCGACATAGATGTTGAATTCCGCCGCCGGGGTGATGTTGCCGACCTCAAAATAGGCGCCGCCCATCAGCACGATCTCCTGCACGCGGTCCACGATATCAGGGGCCTTTTGAAAGGCGGCGGCAATATTGGTCAGCGGCCCCAGCGGACAGAGGGTGACGGTGCCGGGGGCTTCGCGGCGCAGGGTGTCGATGATGAAATCGACGCCATGTGCTGCAGCCAGGGGCATGGTCGGATCCCACAGCTCGGGTCCGTCAAGACCGGTTTTGCCATGCACATGTTCGGCGGTGATCAGGGGCCGTTGCAGCGGGGCGTCACAGCCTGCGTGCACGGCGACATCCGGGCGGCCTGCCACCTCGCACACGCGGCGGGCGTTGGTCTGGGTCAGCGCAAGTGGCACATTGCCGGCCACACAGGTTATCCCAAGCAGATCAATCTCTTGTGGGCTGGCCAGCGCCAGCAGAATGGCGACAGCGTCGTCCTGTCCGGGGTCGGTGTCGATGATGATCTTGCGCGCGCTCATGGGCCTGTCCTTCTGGTCTTCGCGCTGACCCTCGCAAGGGGGGCGGGTAATGTCCAGCGGTGGCGCGGGCTGCGGTCGGGAATTCGCCGGTTTCCTCCCACCCGCACACTGAAAAAGGCGCGCCGAAGCATCCCGCGCGCCTTTGTGTCCGGTTGTGTATGGGGCCTGAAATCAGGCTGCTGCGGCCCCCATAGCGTCGGCCATCGCCGACAGCAGAACATCCGCGATCACATTGAGTTCGTCGCGTGTGAGGCGCACCGGCAGGCGTACATCGCAGGCCTGCATCAGCATGGCGCGGGTCTGCGGCAGCTCGGGGATGTCGCGCAGGAATTGCCAGTTCCAGAATGCACGGGCGTTGTCTTCGGAGAGGCCGAAGATCTGCACCTTGACACCCCGCGCCTCGGCGGCGGCGGCAAAGCGGTTGATCTCTTCGCTGCTCATATCAACCAGATTGAACTGGATCGAATCCGGCGCGCGCTGTTCTGGTTTCAGCGGGGCGGGCACGTCGATATGCGGCGAGCGGTTGAGCTGATCTGCCACATAATCGTGGTTCTTCAGCCCGTCGCGGACCCGGCGTGCCAGTTCCGGCAGTTGCGGACGGATCACCACAGCAGAGAGGTTGCTCATCCGCAGGTTATAGAGCGGCAGCTGGTTCTGCCATTTGGCAAAGGCCTGCTCCAGATCGCCGGTGTTGTCGCCGGGTGCGGATTTATGCTTCTTCCAATTGTGTTCGTAGGCACCGGACATGATCACGGCGCGGGCCACCAGATCGGCATCATCGGTGACCAGAATACCGCCCTCGCCGGCGTTGATCATCTTGTAGGACTGGAAAGAGAAACAGCCGATGGCGCCCAGCGTGCCGATATTGCGACCATGCCAAGTGGTGCCCAGCGAATGGGCCGCGTCTTCAATCACCGGAATGTCGCGCGCCTGACAGAGCGCCATAATCGCATCCATATCGGAGGTATGGCCGCGCATATGGCTGATGATCACCGCCTGCACATCCTTCAGCTTGGCCTCAAAATCGGCCATGTCGATGCGGTAGTTCGCGCCCACCTCGCACAGCACCGGCACGCAGTCGGCATGCACGATAGAGGAGGGGACAGCGGCGAAGGTAAAGCCCGGGATCAGCACGCGTGCATCACGGGGCAGATCCAGCGCCTTCAGCGACAGGAACAGGGCGGCCGAACAAGACGACACCGCCAGCGCGTATTTGCTGCCAAGTAGCTGGGCGAATTCCTCCTCCAGCAGGGCAACCGGCGCATCCTGCGGCGCGGTGTAGCGGAACAGATCGCCGGATTGCATCAACGCCTCAAGCGCCGTGCGCGCGGCCTCCGGGATGGGTTCTGCCTGATGGACATTCGGGACCTGCGACGGGGATGTCTGGCTCATATTTCAAAATCCTGAAACTACCTTTCCAAAAACATAAAAGGTATATGGGCAAATGCCAAGCACCCGCGGCAGGGGCGGCGGGTTTTGGCGGATAATTTCACGAAACTGTTGCTTTGGGCCTGTCAGATGCAGGAGCGGCGCGCCGTTCTGGAGAGCGCGTTGCTGGATCTTAGATGCCCAGCCTGTCGCGCAGCGCATACCAGGTCATCGCCAGCGCCAGTAGCGGGCTGCGCATGGCAGCCCCGCCGGGGAAGGCGGGGGCGGGCACGCGCGCCATTGTGTCGAACCCGTCTCCGTCGCCCGCAATGGCCAGCGCCATCAACTGGCCTGCATGGGTGGCAGTGCCGACCCCATGGCCGGAATAGCCCGAGGCGCTGAGGATATTGGGGGCAAGCCGGGCCAGATAGGGCATCCGCTTCATGGTGATGGCCAGGGTGCCACCCCAGGCGTAGTCAATGTTCACATCGTGCAGATGCGGGAATATCTCGGTCATTGGCTTGCGCACGGTGGCGGCGATATCGCTGGGGAAGCGGTAGCCATAGCTTTCGCCGCCGCCGAACAGAAGGCGCCCGTCATGGCTGAGCCGGAAGTAATTCACCACAAATTTGCTATCGGCCACGGCCACATCACGGGCCAATACCTGTGCGGCCTCCTCGCCAAGCGGTTCGGTCGCGGCGATGAAATTGTTGATGGGCATCACCCGCGCGGCGACCTGCCGGTTGAGGCCGCCGAGATAGCCGTTGCAGGCCAGGATCAGATGATCGGCGGTGACGCTGCCTGTGTCAGTGCGCAGTCGGACTTGCGCGCCAGTCTCAATGTCCAGAACCTCGCTGCCCTCGCAGATCTGCACCCCGGCAGCTGCTGCGGCACGGGCCAGGCCAAGGGCGTAGTTCAGTGGATGCAGATGGCCCGCGCCCATGTCCAGCGAGCCGCCGACATAGGCGGGCGAGGGGCAGATGGCCTGCAATGCAGCCGCGTCCAGCGCGGTGATGTCGCCATAGCCATAGCGGGTTTGCAGATGTTCGACATAGCGGTGCTCATGGCTGACGTCGCTTTTGGAAAAACAGGCATGGGCAATGCCCGGTTTCAGATGACAGTCGATACCGTGGCGCGCGATCAGGGATTTCACCAGATCCTTGGCGTCTTCGGCCAGATGCCACAGTTTCGCGGCCTCCGGCTCACCCATCAGGCTTTCCAGCCCGTCTTGCTCCATGCGCTGACCGCTGCCCAGTTGACCGCCGTTGCGGCCCGAGGCGCCAAAGCCGACACGGTTGGCCTCCAGCAGGATGACCGACCGCCCGGCTTCTGCCAGATGCAATGCGGCCGACAGGCCGGTATAGCCGCCGCCAACGATGCAGACATCGGCGCGGGCCTGGCCCTGCAAGGGGGCAAAGGGCGCAAGCGGTGTGGCGGTTGCCGCATACCAGCTGTTGGGATAGGTCCCTTTGCGGTCATTGGAATAGAGCAGGTTCAATGCCATCACACACCTCAATCACCGGCAGGTACTGCCCGATGCGGGCAAGCGCAACTGCCTGTCATCTTTCCATAAATACTCACCAGCGCTGACGTCGCGGCGGACGCCAGCGCTGGCAGTGTTAGACGTTCAGCAGCAGATGCTCACGTTCCCAAGGAGAGATTACCTGCAGGAACTCGTCATATTCGGCGCGTTTCACGATGGAATAAACGCGGGCAAACTCTGGCCCCAGCACCTCATGCAGCGCGCTGGCCTCTTCAAAGAGATCCAGTGCCTGTCCCATCACCTGGGGGATATCGCCGTCGCCCGCATAGGCGTCGCCCTTGAACTGCTTGCGCGGGCGTTCCTCGTTGACAAGACCCAGATAGCCGCAGGCCAGTGACAGCGCGATCCCCAGATAGGGGTTGCAGTCCATCCCGGCGATGCGGTTTTCCACCCGCCGTGCCTCCGGGCCCGAAAGCGGCACCCGGATCCCGGTGGTGCGATTGTCGCGCGCCCATTCCAGATTGATCGGGGCGGCCTGTTCCTTCACGTAGCGGCGATAGGAATTCACGTAAGGTGCCATCACCGCCAGACCGGCGGGCAGATGGTTCTGCAACCCGCCGATGAAGTGGTAAAACGCATCCGTTTCCCCGCCCTGCGGACCGGAGAAGATATTGTCGCCGCTCTCCATGTCGATGATCGAATGGTGAATGTGCATGGCTGAACCGGGTTCATCAGCGATGGGTTTGGCCATGAAGGTGGCAAAGCAATCGTGCCGCAGCGCGGCCTCCCGGATCAGACGTTTGAAATAGAACACCTCATCGGCCAGTTTCACCGGATCGCCATGGCGCAGGTTGATCTCCAGCTGGCCTGCGCCACCTTCCTGGGTGATGCCGTCGATTTCAAAGCCTTGGGCTTCGGCAAAGTCGTAAATATCATCGATCACCGGGCCAAATTCATCTACGGCGGTCATGGAATAGGCCTGACGGGCCGCTGCAGGACGGCCGGAACGCCCCATCATCGGTTCGATTTCACGCGCCGGGTCAATGTTGCGCGCGACGAGGAAGAATTCCATTTCAGGTGCCACAACCGGTTGCCAGCCTTTGTCATGGTACAGCTGCACCACCCGTTTCAGCACGTTGCGCGGGCTGAAGGGGATGGGTTTGTGGTCGCGGTCATAGGCGTCGTGGATCACTTGCAGGGTCCAGTCGCCGGTCCAGGGGGCAGCGGTGGCGGTGGACATGTCCGGTTTCAGGATCATGTCCTTTTCGATCCAGCCATCGTCATCCGCCGCCTCGGCCCAGTCGCCGGTTATGGTCTGGTAGAAAATACTGTCGGGCAGGTGGAAATAATCCTGCTTGGCAAATTTGGACGCTGGCACCGCCTTGCCCCGGGCGATGCCCGGCAGGTCCGAGATGATGCATTCAACCTCGTCGAGACGACGGCCCTCCAGATAGGTTTTTGCAGCTTCGGGAAGGGTGTCGAGCCAGGCTGACATCAGGTCCTCTCTTTCTGGAAGAAGGCATTGAGGAAGGTTGCGATTTCACCCGATTGGACGGGGTGGTGTAATTCGGTGCTGGCGGCATCAAGGATCGCGTCTGGTACCACGCCGCGCCCGCGGCTGTCGATCAGACCGCCGACAAAGCTGCTGGCAAATTCCGGGTGCGGTTGCAGGGTCCAGATGTGGTCGCCATAGGCAAGGATGCCGTTCTTGCAATGATCGTTGCCAGCTAGAACCCGTGCGCCCTCGGGCAGGGTGGTGACCTGATCCTGATGCCACGCATTGAGCCGCAGGGGCTTGTCGTCCATCTGATATGTCACCGGGCCAACGGCCCAGCCGCCGGCAAATTTCTCAACCTTGCCGCCAAGCGCCTGAGCAATGATCTGGTGACCAAAGCAGATGCCGACCAATGGCTGCTTGCGGGCGTGGATCTCGCGGATCAGATCCTCTAGCGGGGGGATCCAGTCGTGATCTTCATAGGCGCCATGTTTGGAGCCGGTGATCAGCCAGCCATCTGCCGCGTCAGCGCCGCTGGGGAAAATGTTGTCGACCACCGCGTAGGTGTCGAAGTCAAAACCGCCGTCGGCCAGCAGATTGCGGAACATCTGGTCATAGTTGCCCGAGCTGTCGATCAGGTTTTCGGGCGCGTGGCCGGTTTGCAGAATGCCGATTTTCATGGGTCACCAAATTTGATCAAATTAAGCCTAGCCGAGGTCCGCAGCTCAGGCAAGCGCTTGATGCGGGGCGTTGTGGGCTTTGACAGGCTGATGTCATACCGCCTCAAGCCACGACAGCCAATGACTCTCTGCCGGGCGCTCGGCGAAGCCTGCCAGCTCCTGACGTTTCATCATCACCAGATTGCGGATCACGCGATCCGGCAGAATGCGGGCAATCAGGGGGTCGCTGTCGAAGAGATCAACCGCAGAGGCCCAGTCCGGTGCCAGCTGTGGCAACCCGTCAATCTCATAGATGTTGCCTTCGGACGGGGCAGGTGGCGTGGCGCCATCTTCAATCCCGGCGAGGGCCGCGCCGAGGACAACCGCGAGCATCAGATACGGGTTGATGTCGCCGCCTGCGACCCGGTGTTCGATGCGGCGCGCCTTGGGGCTGCCGCCGGGAATACGGATGGCGGCGGTGCGGTTTTCATAGGCCCAGGCGGCGCTGACGGGGGCATGCGCGCCGGGGACCAGTCGGTCGTAGGAATTGCCGTGTGGTGCCAGGATCAGCGTGCTGGCGGGCATCGCGGTGAGGCAGCCGGCCACCGCGTTCATCAGCAGATCCGAGCCGCGTTCGGTGCCGTCGTTGAAGACATTGTTGCCGTCCTCATCCTCGACCGAGAAATGCACATGCATGCCATTTCCGGCCTCTTCGGCATAGGGTTTGGCCATGAAAGTGGCGGCAAACCCGTGTTTGCGGGCCAGGCCTTTGACCAGCGCCTTGAACAGCCAGGCGTCATCGGCGGCGCGCATGGCATCCTGATGGTTGAGGTTGATTTCAAACTGACCCAGACCGGCCTCCGAGATGGCGGATTGGGCGGGGATGCCCATCGCGTCGGACCCCTCGTAGAGGTCGGTGAAAAACGCATCAAAGGCGTCCAACTCCGCGACCGACAGGACGGATTGCTGATCCAACTCGCGGCCTGTGAGCGGGTCGATGGGCGGGGCGGGTTGTGCGCCGCTGTCGTCCAGCAGGCTGAACTCCATCTCGGTGGCGGCGATAACCCGCCAGCCGCGCTGCTGGTAGCGTGCCAGGACATCGGCCAGCACGTGGCGCGGATCGCCCATGAAGGGGCGGCCATCCTCCCAATACATCGCCATCGGAACCAGCGCCGAAGGGTTGGCCAGCCAGGGCATCGGGACTGCGCCGCGCTCAGTCGGGAGCATCACGCCATCGGCGTCGCCGGTCTCAAACACCAGCGGGTTGTCTTCGACATCGCGGCCCCAGAGATCGACATTGAGGGTCGAGATCGGCATTCGTGCAGCGCCATCTGCCAGCTTGTCTGCCAGCCCCACGGGCATACGCTTGCCGCGCATCTGCCCGTTCAGGTCACAGGCGGCGATGCGGATAGTGCGCAGATGAGACAGATCCATCGGAGGCTCCTTGGTTGATTGCCCCATTACTAAAGCAGGATCCGCAAGACGCAAAGAAAATTTGATCAAAAGTTTTACCAGCCCGATCAAACATACCGGCAGGGCAAAGAAAAAGGCGCCTCAAAGGGCGCCTTTTGGTTGCTTGGTTCCGGAGATCTGATCAGCGGATCAGGTTTGGCCGATAACGGATCTTGCGGCGTTTTTCCTGCGGCAGGTGGGCGTTCAGCCGGGTGTTGATGATGCCAAAGATGCCAATCACCACCAGCGTCAGCAGGATGAAATAGAAGGCCAGGATCGGGTAGGGCACGAAGGGGTTGAACGTTTTATCCGCAAAATAGCTGGCGTAGTAGAGCGCATCGCCGCGCTGTTGCCAGGCGGGAAAGCCTGAGAAGAACACCAGCGTGGTCGCATGGAACAGGAAGATTGCCTCGTTCGTGTAGGAGGGCCACGCCAGTCGCATCATTGTTGGCCACATGATTCGGCGAAAGCGGGGCCAGCCGGACAGCCCATAGGCATCTGCGGCCTCAATATCGCCCTTGGGGATCGACCGCAGCGCGCCGTAGAAGATTTCGGCGGAATAGGCGGCTGTGTTGAGGATCAGCACGATTAGTGCGCCCATCCAGGCCGCCGACAGCGGATTGAAGATTGGCGAGACCGACTTTAGCTGCAGGAACAGGAAGTAGGCAAAGAAGAACTGGATGAACAGCGGCGAGCCACGGAAGATGAAGATGAACCATTCCGCGGCTTTGCGCAGCGGCGTGGAGGTGGAATTCTTGGCCAGCGCCACGCCATTGGCGATGACAAAGCCGACAACGACAGCAATGGCGCCAAAGTAGATGTTCCACAGCATGCCGGAGCCGATGAGCACAAACTGGTCGCAGAGGGTAAAATCACTGCGGGGCAACATGCGTTCGCCAAGCCCAAGTGAGCGCAGGCCATAGTCCTGAAGGGTCTGGAAACAGCTCATGACGCTTTCCTTTGGGCTTCGCCTGCCAATGTGGCCTGACCATGGGACAGACGGGTGCGGATGCGCTCCAGCACCACCTCGGAGAGTTTGGTAAAGGCGAGGTAGAACACCAGGAGGCCGAGGAAGTACCACATCCGCCAGTCGCCATGGGGGTAATCGGTAAAGCGGGCGGTCTTGGAGCCGCCAAGCTCACGCGCCCAGTAGACGATATCCTCGACCCCGAGCAGGAACAGCAGCGGCGTGGCCTTGATCAGCACCATCCACAGGTTCGACAGGCCGGGCAGCGCATAGGTCCACATCTGCGGCACCAGAATGCGCCAGAAAGCCTGACGATGAGTCATGCCGTAGGCCTCGGCAGTCTCGATCTGGGCACGGGGCACAGCACGCATGGCGCCAAACAGCACATTGGCAGCAAAGGCGCCGAACACGATGGCAAAGGTCACCACAGCGAGCGAGAAGCCGTAGACCTCGTGGATCCACTGATCGGAAGAACTAAGCGGCATCTTGGCAATGTCACAGACTACAAAGTCATTGCCCTGCCGCACAGGCGCGTCCCAGTCGGGGCATTTCACCTGATGGCGCAGATATTCGATGCCCTGATCCAGTGCGATCACGAAGAACAGGAAGAACGCGATATCCGGCACCCCGCGCACCACTGCGATATAGGCCTTGCCCAGCCAGGAGAGCGGCGCGAACTGCGCGCGCGCGGCCATGGCGCCGCCAAAGCCGAAGGCCAGCGCCGCCGGGGCGGTTACGGCCAGAAGCAGGAGTACCGTCCCGAAGGAGGCGTAGAAAGCAAAATGCTTGCCGGTTGTCAGGTAACAGCTCAGCCACTGGAAACCCTCCAGGCTGGCCGGATCAGAGCAAAAGGAGAAGATGGCGGGCCTCGTTCGGACAAGGACAGGTCAGGGGCAGCGATAGGGCCGGGACCGGTCAAGGGCGAAGGGGGACATGGCGCCCCCCTTCCTTGATATCAGGATGATGCGAGGGCTCAGAACTGGCCTTCGATTTCCCATTTTTCCAGCAGGGCGTTCAGGGAGCCGTCTGCCTTCATCGATTCGATGGCCACGTCGAACTTGCCGCGCAGTTCGTCGTCGGACTTGCGGAACGCCATGCCGATGCCGTCGCCCAGCAGGACGTCGTCTGCGACAAATTCCATCTCGGTTTCGCCCACGATCGGGATCAGGAAGTCCTTGTCGGCCATGACCGCGTCCACTTCGCCGGCTTTCACAGCGGCAACGGTTTCATCCGGGGTGGGGAATTCAACCAAGGTAGCGCCGGTGGAGGCGACATGGGCGGCCTGAATGGTTGAGGCCTGAGCTGCCACAACGGCGCTGTTCACATCGACATCAGCCGACATCGCCGCATAGGCGGAGGGCGACGGGCGGGTGTAGCCGGTGGTGAAGTTCACAACTTCCTTACGCTCGGCTGTGATCGACATGCCGGCGATGATGGTGTCGTAGTTGCCGGACAGCAGGTTCGGGATGATCGAATCCCAGTCGTTGGTGACCCATTCGCAGTCTAGTTCGGCGCGTTTGCACAGCTCGTCGCCCAGCTCACGTTCAAAACCGTCGACCTGACCGTCATCGTTCAGGAAGTTGTACGGAGGGTAAGCGCCTTCGGTGCCCAGACGCACAGTGTCTGCCATCGCGATGCCCGCAGTGAGGGCCAGGGCCGCGGTGCCGAGGATAAGAGATTTCATGAGGTTACTCCCGTTTGGTTAGGTTTTTTGTTGGTGGTTATTTACCGTGCCGTGTCGAGGCAAGGAAGCCGCGCAGACGTTCGGATCGGGTGCTGCCAAAGACTTCGTCCGGGCAGCCTTCTTCTTCGATGAGGCCTTTGTGCAGGAACACGATGTGGCTGGAGACATCAGCGGCCATGTTCATGTCATGGGTCACGATGATCATGGTGCGGCCTTCAGCGGCAAGGTCCTTGATCACCTTGACCACCTCCTGCTCCAGCTCGGGATCGAGGGCGGAGGTGGGTTCATCAAACAGCAGTGCCTCAGGTTCCATGCAGAGTGCGCGCGCGATGGCTGCGCGCTGCTGCTGGCCACCGGAGAGCTGCGCGGGATAGGCATCGCATTTGTCGCCGATCCCCACCTTGGTGAGGTATTTGCGGGCGGCGTCCTCCACCTCGGCGCGGTCGCGGCCAAGGACGGTCAGCGGGGCTTCCATCACGTTTTGCAGAATGGTCATATGCGCCCAGAGATTGAACTGCTGGAACACCATGGACAGGTTAGTGCGGATGCGCAGCACCTGTTTCGCATCCGAAGGACGCCGGGCAAGGCCGGTTCCGGACCAATTGATCGGCTCGCCTTTGAAGAGGATATCACCCTCCTGGCTGTCTTCCAGAAGATTGCAGCAGCGCAGCAGAGTGGACTTGCCCGATCCGGAGGACCCGATGAGGGAAACCACATCGCCGCGGTGGGCGGTGATATCAACACCTTTGATCACTTCCAGCTCGCCATATGACTTGTGCAGGCCGCGGATTTCCAGAACTGGCGTTGTGTCGGTCAAGGTGTCTCTCGTCCAATTGTCGTTGAATTCGTCCTTATTGGACCGAAAAAAAGCGCGGATGCAACGTGCAAACCGAGAAGGCACGCGAGGAAATTGGCATTTTGGCGGATAATCTGATCAAATTGTCCTGGGACTGCTCACGGTCGGGGCATCTGCCGACCTCTGTGCCAGCCCTGTCGTGTGGGTATCAGCGCCGGGCAGGTCGCGGCGCGGTTGTGAGGGCCTCCGCTCCGGGGGTAACCGGAGCGGATAAGTCTGGTGGATCAGCCTGCCGCCTGCTGGCGAATGGATTGCTCGGTCAGTACCGGGCCGAGCGGTGTCGGGACCGCCAGATAGGCGCCCGGTGGGATCTCGCATACACCCTTCAGGTGCAGGGCTTTGCGGTGCTCATCATCCAGAGTGGCGACAGCCTGCGCGACGGCGGTGCGGAGGGGGGCCGGATCACGGGTACTGGCGGTGATCAGCGGCAGACTCGGCGTCGACGGTGTGCGCGCCACTTCAACCAGATCTTTGGCCCAATCGTCATGTTCCTGCATTAAGGTCCAGCTGACAGCATCAAGGGCGGCGAAATCGGCGGTTCCTTCGGCCACTGCACGGGCGGAGGCGATATGGCTGCCGGATTGAAACAGGCTGCCGGGGAGGAGCGAGAGGTCGCGCAGATGCAGCATTGGCGCGGCCCAGCCGGATTGTGACAGCGCCTCATTATAGGCAAAGCTGCCGCCTGCGATCGCTTGCAGGCTATTTCTTGCACGGTTGCGATGGGCGATGAAGACGCTGTTGTAGTGCCCCGGCGGGCAGTCCGCGATGCCGTGATCCAGTGTGGTGACCAGATTGACCTGCTCATAGAGACGGGTGCGGTAGGGCAGGCCGCAGGTCTGCGCCAGCAGCAATTTCGAATCGGACCAGATCGACCAGAGGTCGCCGCCACGGGTGAGGGTTTCCGGCGCGTCGATGGAGGCCGCCGTCAGCTCGTGCCGGATTGCCTGCCACAGCGCATCAAGGGCAGGGGCGGTTTCGGGGCGGTCATACATCGCCAGGCTGGCGATCATGAGCTGGCCTCCGCGCGTCGACGGGCGCGGGCGCTGTCGACATCGCTTACCCCCAGCAGGCTGGCGGAGAGACGCAGCAGCGCATCCTCGGCCGCGTCACGCTTGCCATCGGCGAGCACGACCTGCCACAGGGCTTCGACCACAGCCATGCGATTTTCATACGCAACGGCGTCCTTGATCGCGCGGGTAAAACGGACGGTGTCGGGGGCCTCGGCCTCCAGCGCCTCGGCCTGTTCGCGCAGCAGGATGGCACCCCCCAGATCGAGATCGTAGCGGGCCCGCAGGATCCGGTCGATCCGGTCGCGTTCATCGTCGGAGTAGTTGTGATCAGACCGCGCAATCCGCACCAGAAGAGCGCAAAGGGCGAGGCGCGCATCGCCATCGTCCAGCGGCTCTGGTGCCGGGGCCAGCAGTCGTCCAAGCAATTCCTTGATCATGGCAGCGGCTCCTTATCTGACGGGTCGGGGGTGGGCGATATCGTGGTGGCGCTCGAAAGCGGGCTTTGTGTGGTCGGCTGAGCTGCGGCCACGCCAGGCTCGGGGCCAAGCAGTTTGCCCTGCGCGCGGGCGCGGGCAGTGTCGCTGTCGGCCTTGGAGAGGCCCATCGCTTTGCGCGCGTCCTCTACGATTTTCATCTCTCCGGGGTGCTCATGACCATCCGCCAGCACCACCTCCCAGAGCGCATCTAGCGCCGCGAGCCGTTCCTCAAGCCCGGTGGTTTCGCGGATGAGGCGGCCGAACGTGTCGGTTTCCGGCGCGGCGGCGTGCAGTTTCTCACAAGCGGCACGGACCTTTGCTGCCTCAATCGCGTCGTGCTGATAGAGGCGGGCCAGAATACGGTCGATCAGGCTGATCTCTTCCAGCTGGTAGTCGCGATCCGATTGCGCCACCCGCACCAGAAGCGCGCCGAGCGCCAGCTCGGCATCGGGATCCGGCTGGGCGGGGGTCTTTTGAGGTCGAAAGACCTGAAACAGTTTTTTCAGCATGGCACTATTCTACCCTTGAGCGCGTCTAGGACCAAGCGGGTCCTTAGTCGCCGTAGCCTTCGATGATTTCCATATCGCCGGTTGAGACCGGATCGCGCAGCGCCTTGGCCTGCTGATAGGCGACGGAGTCGTAACAGGCCTTGGCGGTGGCAAAATCCTTGAATTCGATCACCACGGTGCGGGCGCGGGTTTGGCCTTCGCGGACCTCTTTGGGGCCACCGCGGATCAGGAATTTGGCGCCGTATTCGGCAAAGGGGGCCGCATTGGCTGCAACATAGTCCTTGTAGCGGTCCATATCGTCAACGTCGACATGGGCGACCCAGTATCCTTTGGGCATGGGGGGTCCTTTCTGGCGCGGATATCAAGCTGTTGGCACAGGCTGATACAGAACCGGGGCAAAGGCAATGACCGCATTGTGCGGTTTTTCCCCTTATGCGGAAGATTTGACGGGAGTGTTCAGCCAATGGGCCGATTTGTGCAGATTGAGCGCTGATGCGAGGGCATCATATGGCGCCGCGCCAGCGGTCTGCGGCGCCATCAAACGCGCGGTTTCGGGCAAGCCGGTCGTGATACCAGTGGCTTGCCCCGTTATTGTGGATGATCAGCCGATCTCGGCCAGGCGCGCCAGCGCTTCCTTGATCTTGGATTCTTCTTCCTCGCGCAGGCGCAGGTTTTCGCGGGCTTCGGCGACGACCTCCTCCGGGGCGGAGGCGGCGAACTTCGGGTTGTTGAGACGTCCGCGCAGGCCGCCCAACTCCTTGGCGAGTTTGCCCAGGGTTTTCTCCAGACGGGCCTTTTCTGCGTCCACGTCGATGACATCCGCCAGCGGCAGGCCAAAGGAGGCACCGGGGGCGGCGACGCTTGCGCAGCCTTTGGGGAAGGTGTCGACCTGCTCCAGCGTGGTGATGCGGGCCAGTTTCTGGATCATCGCCTCGTTCTTCTCCCAGGCGGCGCGCGCCTGATCGGAGAATTCGGTCACCACCATCGAAATCTTGGCACCGGCCGGCACATGCATCTGCGCGCGGGTGGAGCGGATGTTCTCGATCGCGGTGATCACCCAGTTCATTTCGGCGTCCGCGTCGGCGTTGACCAACTCGGTGCCATAGGTCGGCCAGTCTTCATGCACCAGCATGGTGTCACGCTTGGCGGTATTGCCCCACAGCTCCTCGGTGATGAAGGGCATGATCGGATGCAGGAGGATCATGCACTGGTCCAGCACCCAGCCCAGCGTCTGCCGGGTTTCAGCGATCACCGCCTCATCCTCGGAGCCGAACAGCGGTTTGCTGAGTTCGATGTACCAGTCGCAGACCTTGCCCCAGACAAAGGCGTAGAGACCGAGGGCCGCGTCGTTGAAGCGGTAGGCCTCGAGGGCGGCGTCCACTTCAACCCGGACCTTGGCGGTTTCGCCGATGATCCACTGGTTCACGGCGGCCTTGGCATCGGGGATGTCATAGGCGGGGGTGGCAGGATCATAGACGTTATTGAAATGGGCAAAGTTGACCGCATTCCACAGTTTGGTGCCGAAATTGCGGTAGCCCGCGATGCGCTGCATGTCGAGCTTCAGCACGCCACCAAGGCTGGCCATCGCCGCATTGGTAAAGCGCAGCGCGTCGGCGCCGTATTCGTCGATGATCTCCAGCGGGTCGACGACGTTGCCGGTGGATTTCGACATCTTCTTGCCCTTGGCGTCGCGGACGAGGCCGTGGAGGTAGACGGTGTCAAACGGGATGCGCTGTTCAACCGGCAGATCCTGATCCAGAACCGCCAGCTGCATCATCATCATCCGCGCAACCCAGAAGAACAGGATATCCTGACCGGTGACCAGCGTGGAAGTCGGGAAGTATTTCGAGGTTTCCTCAGTCCACTCGGGCCAGCCCAGGGTGCCGATCGGCCAAAGACCGGAGGAGAACCAGGTGTCCAGCACGTCGGGGTCGCGAAGCAGCAGTACAAAGTTTGCAGAACCGTCTTCTTTCCCGGCTTTGTTACCCGACTGCGAAATAAACGTGGCTGTTTCAACTTCGTCATCCCAGAGGAATTTTGCGTTTTCCTGTGGGCTGTTATAAGCGAACTCAACCTCGTAGAGTGCTTTGGCTTTTTCTTCAGCTTCACTCGCTGAGGATGCACAAATCATGACCTCCATGCGCGAATAGTCGAATTTGCCGGTAGCTTGGTCTTTGACTGGCCCATACCAAACCGGGATCTGATGACCCCACCACAGCTGGCGCGAGATGCACCAGGGCTCGATGTTTTCCAGCCAGTGGTAATAGGTCTTTTCGCCGCTTTCCGGCAGGATCTTGACGGTGCCGTCTTTCACCGCGTCCAGCGCCGGGCCGACGATCTTTGCCGCGTCCACGAACCACTGGTCGGTCAGCATTGGTTCAATCACCACTTTGGAGCGGTCGCCAAAGGGCTGCATGATCGGCTTGTTTTCGACGTAGGGCACGGTTTCGGAGACTTCACTCTCGTTGCCGTCCTCGTCCTTGATTGTTTTGGTCACGGTCTGCATCACCGCCAGACCTTCGGCGGTGATATCGGCGACCACGCGTTTGCGCGCCTCGAAACGGTCCAGGCCACGGTATTCTTCCGGCACCAGGTTCATCGCGGCGATGCTGGCTTCGGTGAACTCCGCCTCGCCATTGGCGATGGCTTGTGCGGTTGTGGCCTCTTGGACGTAAGGCGCACCGTCGCTGCGCATATTTGCCTTGGTGTCCATCAGGTTATACATCGGAATGCCGCCACGTTTAGCGACCTGATAGTCGTTGAAATCATGCGCACCGGTGATCTTCACCGCGCCGGAGCCGAAATCCTTGTCCGGGTATTCGTCAGTGATGATCGGGATCAGGCGGCGCTGCGCCTTGGGGCCGACAGGGATTTCGCAGAGCATGCCCACGATGGGGGCGTAGCGTTCGTCCGAGGGGTGTACAGCCACCGCGCCGTCGCCCAGCATGGTTTCGGGCCGGGTGGTGGCGATGGAGATATAATCGCGCTCTTCTTCCAGCGTGACGTTGCCGTCCTCGTCCTTCTCCACATAGGTATAGGTGGCCCCACCGGCGAGCGGGTATTTGAAGTGCCACATGTGACCCGCAACCTCGATATTCTCCACCTCAAGGTCGGAGATCGCGGTCTCAAAATGCGGGTCCCAGTTCACCAGCCGCTTGCCACGGTAGATCAGCCCCTTGTTGTACATCTCAACAAAGACCTTGATCACGGCATCGTGGAAATTGGGCGAATTCTCGTGGCCCGTGCGGGTGTCGCCCTGCGCGCCGGCCATGGTGAAGGCGGTGCGGTCGAAATCACAGGAGGCACCAAGGCGCTTCAGCTGGTTGATGATGGTGCCGCCGGATTGTTCTTTCCACTCCCAGATTTTCTCCAGGAATTTTTCGCGGCCAAGCTCGGCGCGGGAGGGCTGTTGGGTTTTGGCCAGTTCACGCTCCACCACCATCTGGGTAGCGATACCGGCGTGGTCGGTGCCGGGCTGCCAAAGCGTGTCAAACCCCTGCATGCGTTTCCAGCGGATCAGGATGTCCTGCAGCGTGTTGTTGAAGGCATGGCCCATGTGCAGGACGCCGGTGACATTCGGAGGCGGGATCATAACGCTGTAGGTTTCGCTGCGCTTGGCATTTGCGCCCGCGCGGAAACAGCCTGCTTCATCCCAGGCCTTAGAGAGCCGGGCTTCAGCTTCGGCTGCGTTAAATGTCTTGTCCATCGCCATCGGAATGTCCTGCCTGCGTATCTATCTGATCGGGTCATCCCATACCGAATGGTGCGGCAAAGGGAAAGTCTCGATAGGCGGGCCTGCCAAGGGGGGGACGGCAAGGATCCTGAGAATATCAAAAATAATATGGAACGATCCCGGCGATAACGACGTTTTAAGGTTAATCCTGCACGGTGAGTGGTGGGGATATCGGGATGCAGATGACAGTGAGTGATGTCGCGCCCGATCAACCGGGGTGGAGTTCCAAGCCGCCTTTGTCCACTGGACCTCCCTCGGGTCCTGTTCGCCGATGCCTATGGTTTTAAGCCGCCCGGGCACCCTTGATGCGGATACCGCAGGGGTGGCCGGGCGCACGATTTTTTGCGACATGAATATTGCAGCAGGCGTGTCAGCTGGTCAGCCCTTCGTGTGCAATCTACTGGCGCGGGAAATCTACTGGCCGGTGCGGTCCAGTTTGGTGGCCAGATGGATCAGGCTCTCGGAGGAGCGCACGCCGCGCGCCTCGCCGATGCGATCAATGGTCTCGTCCAGCTCGGTCGTGGTCTGCGCCACCACCTGCGCCAAGAGGTCAAAGCGTCCTGAGGTGGTATGCACCACTTCGACGCCCGGCAATCCGCGCAGTCGGGACAGCACTTCCGGGCCAGAGCGCGGTTCAATCGAGATCAGCACCGTTGCCTGCAGGGGCGGGCGCGCCTGCGCCGAGGTGCGCAGCGTGTAGCCGCTGATGACGCCGGAGCTTTCCAACCGTTCGATCCGCGCCTGAACGGTGGTGCGCGCAAGGCCCAGACGCCGCGCCAGATCTGCAACCGGGCGGCGGGCGTTTTCCCGCAGGAGCGTCAGGAGGTTTTGGTCGGTTTCGTCGGTCTGCATGTCTGGCCTGCGTTATGACGTTATTTTTCGTCACTATAGGCAAAGTGACGAGCGGAATCGACGACGTTTTGGCGGAAACTGGTAAAAACACCAAATAAGGTCGATATCCATGCAGCAGATCCCACCTCTCTGGCTTTCCCCTGAAACCCATCTGGCGCGCAGTACACCGGATCACCCGATCCTGTATTTCTCGCCGCGGGTGCTGCATGAGGTGGCGAACCGGTTTCAGCACGGGTTTCCGGGGCTGGTGACCTATGCTGTGAAGGCCAACCCGCATCCGGCGGTGTTGTCCAATCTGGTGGCAGCTGGAATCACGGTTTTTGACGTGGCCTCGCCTGCGGAAATGGACGCGGTGCGCGCGGCCAGCCCGGATGCGGTGATGCATTATAACAACCCGGTACGTTCGGATGTGGAGATAGCGGCGGGCATCGCCCATGGTGTGGCCAGCTGGTCGGTGGATGAACCAAGCGAGCTGGACAAGCTCGCGGATGTGCCCAAGAGCTGCGAGATCGCGGTACGCTTTGCCCTGCCAGTGGCGGGCGCGGCCTATGACTTTGGCAGCAAGTTCGGGGCCGAGCCGGACATGGCGATAGAGCTGCTGAAGCGGGTGGCGGCAGAGGGCTGGACGCCTGCGCTGTGTTTCCACCCCGGAACCCAATGTGAGGATGAGAGCGCCTGGGTTGAATATGTCCATGCTGCCAAGCGCATCATCGATGCCGCAGGGGTGAAGATTGCACGGTTGAATGTCGGCGGCGGCTTTGCGGCGAACCGCGATGGTGTGGCGCCTGATCTGGAAAAGGTCTTTGCCGCGATTTCGGCTGCGGCAGAGGCGGCTTTTGGTGCAGAGCAACCGGTGCTGATCTGCGAGCCGGGTCGGGCCATGGTATCTGAAAGCTTTACCCTGGCGGCGCGCATCAAGGGGATGCGCAAGGCCGGAGAGGTGGTGTTCCTCAATGACGGGATCTATGGCGGCCTCGTGGATATTCGCGATATGGGCCTGCCGGGGCGGGTCGAAGTGGTTGCCGCTGATGGCACCCGCCGGGGGGCAGACGCCCAGCCGCGTGTGGTCTTTGGCCCCACCTGTGACAGTCTGGACCGGCTGCCGGATGGGCTGCCCTTGCCGCGCGATACGCAGATTGGTGACTACGTGCTTTTCCCCGGTCTTGGCGCGTATTCCTCAGCCATGAGTACGCAGTTCAACGGTTACGGGTTGTCTGACGTGGCGACGGTGATCGAGCTGTCTGGACAAGCGCGCCCTTAAGGCTACTGTCGCTTCTGACGGGATCAATTGGCGCGGCGCGCAGGGCATATACCTGAGCGCCGCGTCTCTGCGTTTGCCATGGGCAAAACGGGTCCAGCATATCAGTGAGGGCAGGGCAATGATGGACAAATTCGGCAAGAGCCAACCAGTGCGGCGGGTTGAGGATATACGGTTCCTGACCGGACAGGGGCGCTACCTTGAAGATGCCGCTCCCGTCGGCGCGCTGCGGGCCTGGGTGCTGCGCAGCCCGGTCGCCCATGGCACCATCACCCATCTGGATCTGGACATGGCCCGAGAGGCTGAGGGTGTGCAGGCCATCCTGACGCTGGCCGATCTGGAGGCCGCAGGCATCAGTGTGGGCATGGATGGCGCCGTGGTGGACAACCGCGATGGCAGCAAGGGGTCTGCGCCGGAACGCCCGATGCTGGCCCGCGACCGTGTGCGGTTTGTCGGTGAGCCGATTGCGGTGGTGATCGCCGAGACGCTGGAGCAGGCCCGTGATGCGGGTGAGATGATCGAACTGGATATCGACGATCTGCCGGCCAAGGTGGATCTGGCAGCGGGTGGTGAGCAGCTGCACGCGGAGGCGCCGGACAACCGGGCCTTTGACTGGGGCATGGGCGATGAGGCGGCGACTGAGGCTGCCTTTGCCTCGGCGGCACATCGCGTGGCGCTGCAGGTTGAGGACAATCGGATCATCGTCAACACGATGGAGCCGCGCGGCTGTTTTGCCACTTGGGCCGAGGGCCGTTTGCAGTTCACCTACGGCGGGCAGGGCGTCTGGGCGATGAAAAAACAGCTCAGCGACAAGCTGGGGCTGGCATCCGAGGCCGTGCATGTCACCACGCCGGATGTGGGCGGCGGCTTTGGCATGAAGGCGATGCCGTATCCTGAGTATTTTGCCGTGGCCCATGCCGCGCGCCTGCTAGGTCGGCCGGTGTTCTGGATGTCGGATCGCAGCGAGGCGATGCTGAGTGACAATGCCGGGCGGGATCTGACCTCGCTGGCGGAACTGGCCTTTGATGCGGAACTGCGCATCACCGGATACCGGGTCCACAGCCACTGCAACCTTGGCGCTTATAACTCGCATTTCGGCCAGCCGGTGCAGACGCAGCTGTTCAGCCGGGTGCTGGCGGGGGTCTATGATATCGACACCACTTGGCTGCGGGTGGAGGGGATCTACACCAACACCGCGCAGGTTGATGCCTATCGCGGTGCGGGGCGTCCCGAGGCGATCTATGTGCTGGAGCGGGTGATGGACCACGCCGCGCGCGAGCTGGGGGTTGACCCCTGGGAGCTGCGACGACGCAATTTTATCTGCGCGGATCAGTTCCCGTACAAGACCGCAACGGACGAGACCTATGACGTGGGTGATTTCCACCAACTGCTGACGCGCACAGAAAAGGCGGCGGATCTGGCCGGATTCGCGCAGCGCAAGGCCGCTGATGCGTTGCGGGGGAATTTACGGGGCGTTGGCCTGTGTTACTATATCGAAAGTATTTTGGGTGATCCTTCAGAAAGCGCGGAAGTTGCCTTTGAAGAGGAGGGGCGGGTGAGCATCTATGTCGGAACGCAGAGCAACGGTCAGGGCCATGAAACGGTCTATGCACAGTTCCTTGCGGATCAGACGGGCATCCCAGCTGCCGATATTACCGTGGTGCAGGGCGACAGCGACCGCATTGCCCAGGGGGGCGGCACTGGTGGATCGCGATCTGTGACCACTCAGGCCAATGCCACGCTGGCGGCGGTTGATGTGATGATCGAAGCCTTCACGCCCTTTTTGGCAGAGCAACTGGGCGTGGAGCCTGCGTCTGTCGTCTTTGATGGTGAGCAGTTCAGCGCGCCGGGCAGCAATCAGCGGCCAACCCTGGTGGAGGCCGCAGAGATGGCCCGTGCGCAAGGGCGTCACGAGTTGCTGCGTCACACGGCACGGGCCAAGCTGCCGGGGCGGTCGTTTCCAAACGGCGCCCATGTTGCCGAGATCGTGATCGACCCTGAAACCGGCGTCAGCCATGTGGATCGCTACACGGTGGTTGATGATTTCGGCAATCTGATCAATCCGCTGCTGGCCGAAGGTCAAGTGCATGGCGGGGTGGCGCAGGGGCTGGGGCAGGCCCTGCTGGAGCGGGTGGTCTATGATGCCGATGGGCAACTGCTCACAGCATCGTTTATGGACTACGCCTTGCCGCGTGCGGCCGATGTGCCGATGATTGACGTAGGCTTTGCGCCGGTGCCGTCGACCCAGAACCCGATGGGCATGAAGGGCTGCGGCGAGGCCGGGACCGTGGGCGCGCTGGCAGCGGTGGCAAATGCCGTGCAGGACGCGGTCTGGGATCGTGGCGTGCGGCAGGTTGAGATGCCTTACACACCACTTAGACTATGGGAAGCATTGAGGAATGTCGCTGACGCAGCTGAGTAAGAGGATCCTGGGATGGCTGGGGCGCCCGCTGCGCTCCGAGCATTCTGCAGAGACCAAGCTGCGCGGGCCGCAGGCCCATCTGATCATTCTTGATGGCACCATGTCGACACTGGAACCGGGGCATGAAACCCATGCTGGCATGGTCTACCGGCTGTGTCAGGAGGTGGGGCCGCAGGTCTCTGTCTTCTATGAGGCGGGCGTGCAATGGCAGAGCTGGCGCAAGACCACGGATGTGATGATCGGGCGTGGCATCAACCGTCAGATCCGCCGGGCCTATGGGTATCTCGCCTCGCGCTACCGTCCGGGGGACCGGATTTATCTCATGGGCTATTCGCGGGGCGCCTATGCGGTGCGCTCGCTCGCAGGGGTCATCGATGAGGTGGGGCTGCTGAAGGCCGAACATGCCACCGTACGTAATATCCGCACCGCGTATCGGCATTACCAATGCGGCAGCGCCTCCGCCAGCGGGCCGGGTAAGGCGCAGGCGCGGCTGACGTCGGATGGACCGGACACCGGTGAGACGGAAGACGCGGGCGTTACTGCACAGGCGGCGGCGCAAACCGGGGGCTGTGTCGCCTCAGCCTTCACTGAGCGCTATTGCCACCGGGATGTAGAGATTGAGATGGTCGGCGTCTGGGATACCGTAAAGGCGCTGGGCCTGCGGTTGCCGCTGTTGTGGCGCTGGGCGGAGCGGCGGCACGGATTTCACAACCACCAGCTGGGCAAGCATGTGAAAAACGGTTTTCACGCGCTTGCGCTGGATGAGACCCGTCAGGTCTTTGCGCCGGTTTTATGGGAATGCCACGACGGCCACGATGGCAAGGTGGAGCAGGTCTGGTTCCGGGGCAGCCATGGCGATGTGGGCGGGCAGTTGGGCGGATTTGAGGCGGCGCGGCCTTTGTCCAATGTCTCGCTGGTCTGGATGCTGGAACGGGCCGAAAACTGCGGGCTGCCGCTGCCGCGCGACTGGCGAATGCGGTATTCGGTTGATCCGACGGCGCCCTCGGTCGGGACCTGGCGGGGCTGGGGTAAGATCTTCCTGATGCGCGGCAACCGCCGCGTCGGGCTGGACAGCAGCGAGCGATTGCACAGCAGTGTGGGGGCCAATATCACCGACAAACGCCTGGCGCAGTGGCAGTCGGAACTGTCCAAAGTGGCGCGCTAGGCAGACGGCGCGCCATTGGCTGTGAGCGGCTGGGATGTCGGACCAGTCAACAAGCTGCGCGTGCGCCCCTTAGACGTAAGACCTAGAGCCTGCGCATGATGCCGATATCTATCGGGCGGAGAGAGGGGATAGGGCTCGCCGGCAGGCGGTTGCTGAATTTACTCGCCGCGCTGGGGGGCAGTGGGTAACGGCGGATGTGTGTTCCCCGTCCAACAGATCTGTCGCCCATAGGTCGGCTGTGAACGCCGACGGGAGAAATGCGGACCGTCGCGCAACTCCGATCCGATGCGGCGGGTTTTGCGTATCCTGTCAAAGGCCCCACCATGCAGGACTGACCCAGACGCCAAGCATTTCGGACCCAGACCGGACCTTCACCACGAGTGCAAAATGATCCGGAGAGCGGGACAGAACCGACTTTCGCCGTAGCCGCGCAAATGACGGCTTTGGATGATGGGCTGCGTTACAAAAGGTGGTTTGTGTAGGATGCTTATTTCACGCTCCCTTCGCTTGCTCGCTTAGGCTATCTTCTAAGCGTAATTAGGGTTGCCCGCCCCCTGCCATCTCTCAGAAAATGTACTTCAACGCTTCTCTGCCCACGTGCGAGTGCGCCGCGTTCTGCTGTTACAAAATCAGAAGGTCTAAGAATGGGCGTGTTGTCGATCCTAGTGATGATATCTCCAGCTCGAAGGCCTGCAACACCAGCGGCGGAACCCGCCGCCATGCCAGTTACCTTAACACTATCGCCATCGAAAAACAGGCTAAGGCCATCAACCGAAATAAAGTCTTCGGAAGGCTTAGCTCGCACCCCGACTGAAGCAGAAACGTCAGTGATCAAATCATTGTATATGCTGCGCCCTAAGTAAAAGGTGCTGACTATGGAAAAGATAATCGCAACAGCAACTATGTGCGGTTTTTTCCGGAATGTTTCATGAAAAAAAGAGCCACTCGTAACAACAAAGATAAATGCGAGTAGACCGATCTTTATTGATACAAGCATAACCATTCCTTAGGAGGCTTCTGAGGTTGTTTAACATCCCTTTACCCGACTTCCAATCTTGCCCCCAACTCCAACACTAGGCTTTGTCAAAAAGGTCCTTTTGTCACGTTTTTTGTCACGTTTTTTGGTCGCTGCTTTAGGAACTCGTCATTGGTGCGCGATGCAGCATCGGTGACTCTGGGCTGTGAGTCAGCTTTCGCCGCGTGGTCCATGGATGGCTGCTCTATTTCTCTTCGCAAAGATAGTCAAAAGCTGCTCTTGCGTGGTTTGCAAAGCGTCAGCTCAAGCCTGCTCAATCTTTGCAGATAGGCACGTCGTCATACCTGCCAAAGTGACAGCAGTGTCCGTCACGCCCCAATGTGCGGGCGGTTGTTGCGAGGGAGCTTTTCCGAGCTCGAAGCCGCGCGTGCACCGGATGGTGAAAATTCGTTGGCCCCTAGCTGGCAGCGATCTGCATGACGATGCAGGTGGTGGAGCCGGTGGCGTAGAGACGGCCATCGACAACACCACGCAGTTCACCATGGGCGACACCGGTGGAGCGCCCGACGTGATCGGTCAGCCCGATACACTCGATTTCGGTGCCCAGCGGGATCGAGCGCAGAATATTCACTTTGAATTCCAGCGTGGTATACACAGACCCCTTGGGCACGCGGGTCATCACGGCGCAGGCCATGGCGCTGTCCAGCAGGGTGCCGTACCAGCCGCCGTGGACTGTACCCATTGGGTTGGTGACAGCAAATTCAGGTGTGCCGCGAAAGGTGATTGTGCCCGGCTCCACGCTATACAGGTGATAGCCGAGGGTCTCGCCTATGGGCGGGCCGGGCAGGCGACCGTCCAGAATGCTCTGCATGAATTCCAGCCCAGAGATCTGAGTGATTTCCTCGGGTCGCAAAAGATCCTGTGGACCGGCGGCGCGGCGGGGACGTACGGACGAGGTGGGGGCGTGCGAAATGGGTGAAGACATGCGGCCATCCTGATATTGCGACATAGTACGACAGGACCAACACAGTATTCTTGAATTGGTCGTGACGACAAACGCCCCCACCAAAAACAGCAGGGGCGTCAGGATCAGAGGCTAGGAGCGCAGAGGTCGCAGAGCAAGCGCTACGCCACGTTCTCCAGCGAGACATCGGGCGTGATGCCAAGCGCAAAGCAGACATCGCGGGTCAGCTCTGGCCGGTTCAATGTGTAAAAGTGCAGCTTGTCGACGCCGTTATCCATCAGGTCGGAGCAGAGTTCAGTGCACAGGGCGGTGGCAAGCAGATCTTCGCGCCCGTCGCGGATCGCCTTGTCAAAGGCATCGTCGATCCAGGCCGGAATGGTGGTGCCGCAACGTTTTGCAAAGTTGCGCGCGCCCTTCCAGTTTTCAATCGGCAGGATGCCGGGGGTGATGCGGCTGGTGTCGATCCCGGCCTTGGCACAATCATCGCGGAAGCGCAGGAAAGTATCGGCCTCAAAGAAAAACTGGGTCAGCGCTTCATCTGCTCCGGCGTCCAGTTTGCGCTTCAGCCAGTCTACATCCGCACGGGCGCTGGTGGCTTCGGGGTGGCGATCGGGGTAGGCGCCGACACGGATAGAGAATTGATCGCGTTCGGCGAGTGCGGCGATCAGTTCAACCGAATTGGCGTAGCCCTCGGGGTGGGGTTCGAACCCGGCGGCGCCTTTGGGCGGGTCGCCGCGCAGGGCCACGATTTCGCGCACGCCTGCCTCGGCGAACTGGTCGGCGATTGCCAGTGTCTCGGCCTTGGTTGCGTTGACGCAGGTCAGATGCGCCGCGACATTCAGGCCGGAGGAGTTGTGCAATGTCGCCACCGCCTCCCGTGTGAGGTCACGCGTGGTGCCACCGGCGCCATAGGTGACCGAAACAAAGCGGGGGGCCAGAGGGGCCAGCGTTTGTACCGTGTCCCAAAGCCGAAATGAGGCCTCCAGCGACTGCGGCGGGAAGAATTCAAAAGAGATGTCAGGGGTCGTCATTTTAAAAAGCGCTCCGCATGATTTCATCTCTTGTTGCATACGGGCTATTGTGAAACAATTTCATAATACTCAAGAACAACATGAGCAACACGATAGATGCACATCGAATTCCGACACTTGCGCACGATCAAGGCGATCCATCAGGAAGGCGGGTTGGCGCGGGCGGCGGATCAGCTGAATATCACCCAGAGCGCGCTCAGCCATCAGATTAAGGGGCTGGAGGATCAGGCGGGGGTGGAGCTGTTCCTGCGGCGCTCAAAACCGATGAAGCTGTCGGCGGCGGGTCTGCGACTGTTGCGGCTGGCGGATCAGGTGCTGCCGCAGGTGGAGGCGATGCAGGCGGAATTCTCTGCGCTGCGGGATGGCAATACCGGGCGGATGTATATCGCGATTGAGTGTCACGCCTGTTTTGAATGGCTGTTCCCGGTGCTGGAAGGGCTGCGTAAGAACTGGGCGGATGTGGATGTGGATATTCGACCGGGCCTTGCCTTTGATGCGCTGCCTGCACTGCAGAAGGAAGAGGTCGATCTGGTGATTTCCTCCGACCCGGAGGTGCTGCCGGGGATCGAGTTTATTGAGCTGTTTGACTACAAACCCGTCTTTGTTGCGTCGGCGCTGCATCCATTGGCGGAGAAACCCCATATCGAGGCCGAGGATTTTCGTGGTCAGACCCTGATCACCTATCCGGTGGATAAGGCGCGGTTGGATATTTTCAGTCAGCTGCTGACCCCGGCAGGGGTTGAGCCTGCGCATATCCGGCAGGTGGAGCTGACGGCGGTGATCCTGCTGCTGGTGGCATCGAACCGGGGTATTTCGGTGCTGCCCGACTGGGTAGTCCGGGAGGTGAAATATTCCTCTGACTATGTGACACGGCCCCTGACCTCCAAGGGGATTACCCGCAGGCTTTATGCGGCGATCCGCAGTGAAGATCGTGAAAAACCCTATATGCAGGAGCTGATCCGACTGGCCAAGGTGGAGGCGCGCAGGCTGCAACAGCAGTAGCGCGCGAACACTGGCGGTGGCGCAGGGGGCAGAGCAGGGCGCACCCATGCGCCAGAGGCATAGCTCTCATGTGTCGTGCTGGTGCGTTCAGGCCCCTATTGGGCCTTGGCAAGCGGCAATCAGGCGCGTATAGGCACGGTTTGACCGACATCTCCCCCTTTTTGCTCAGGAGTCTTTCGCATGATTGGCAGCGCAAACCTCAACATCATGATCAAAGCTGCCCGCAAGGCGGGGCGGTCGCTGGTCAAGGATTTTCGCGAAGTTGAAAACCTTCAGGTGTCGAGAAAGGGGGCAGGCGATTTTGTCTCCAAGGCCGATATCGCTGCGGAAAAGATCCTGAAAGAAGAACTGATGGGGGCGCGCCCGACCTATGGTTGGCTGGCCGAAGAGGGCGGCGAGGACGAAGGCGTAGATCCGACCCGCCGCTGGATCGTCGACCCGCTGGATGGCACCACCAACTTTTTGCACGGCCTGCCACATTGGGCGATTTCCATCGCTCTGGAGCATAAGGGCAAGGTTGTGGCTGGTGTTGTCTATGATGCCGCCAAGGACGAGATGTTCTTTGCCGAGAAGGGCGCTGGCGCCTGGATGAACGACACGCGGATTCGTGTCTCTGGTCGTCACCGCATGATTGAATCGATTTTTGCCACCGGTCTGCCCTTTGCCGGGCGGTCTGATCTGCCTGCGACCCTGCAGGATCTGGCGCGTCTGATGCCCGCGTGCGCAGGTGTGCGCCGTTGGGGGGCTGCGGCGCTGGATCTGGCCTATGTGGCGGCGGGCCGCTACGAGGGGTATTGGGAACGTCGGCTGAACGCTTGGGATCTGGCGGCTGGCATCATCATCGTGCAGGAGGCCGGCGGGCTGATCGAGGCGGTGAACCCGGAGGATGATATCCTGACCTCCGGAGAGGTGCTCTGCGCCAATGAGGCGATTTTTGACGGCTTTGCCAAGGTGATCCGGGACTGATCCGATCCAATAGCAGGTTTTGAAACGCGGCCCTTGGGTCGCGTTTTTTGTTTGACGGGGCTGTCTTAGGGGCTGGTGACGTCGCTATTACCTATTGGTCAGACGGGTGGTTCACGCCGTCGTGCCAGGGGATTTCACCATAGGTGTCGGCGTGATTGCGTGGATTACCTCCGTCGATGCAGCCCAGATTGATGCCGCATTCTGCCGGATCGGAACGGCGCTGATGATAGACGTAGATGCCGCAGGTCTTACAGAAATAGTGTTTCGCCGTATGGCTGCCCCAGGTGTAAAGGCTGAGGTTTTCCGCCCCTTTGAGGATGGTCAGGCTGGCGGTGCGGGCGGTCACAGCGGCCGCGCCCCTGCGGATGCAGAATGAACAATTGCAGCGGCTGGCAGAGGCGAGGCCGCGGGGCAGCTCGGCTGTGATTTCAACCGCGCCGCAGTGGCAGCTGGCATGGCATGTTGTTAGGCCGTCAGTGGCGGCGGGTGCGGGAGTGTCTGGGGTCATTGAGGCTGGTCTCCTCTGCAGAGTGTGAGGTGGTCCATTGTTATCGGTCCCAGGGGCTGTTTCTGCGGTCATCGCTGGCGGATTTACGGGCCACGCGGGGGATACGACTGGTGGAGTAGCTGACCTCGGGGTGGGGCGGCTGCCCGTGGGTCTTGCCCCAGTAGGCAGGACCGCCCCGTCGCAGCCAGAGCGGGATCGTCAGCACCAGTCCGACACCAAAGCCGCCTGCATGAGCCCAATAGGCCACCCCGCCCGCCTGCGGATCGGAGCCGATGCCACCCAGGAATTGCATCCCCAGCCAGACGCCCAGCATCACGAAGGCGGGAATTGAGAAAACGCGGAAATAGACAATCAGGATCAACAGGATATCAACGCGGGCACGTGGAAAAAGCAGCAGATACCCGCCCATGACCCCGGCAATGGCACCGGAGGCTCCGACCAGTGGCACCAGTGAATAGGGGGCGCTGGCCACATGGATCAGCCCGGCGCCGATGCCGGAGACAAGGTAGAAGGCAAGGAAGGTGAAATGGCCCATCTCATCTTCCATATTGTCGCCGAAAATCCACAGAAACAGCATGTTGCCGCCAAGGTGCATCCAGCTGCCGTGCAGGAAAGTGGACGTCAGCAGCGTCTTCCAGTCGTAACCTGATGTGACCTCAGCCGGGAGCAAAGCGTAGGCATTGTAAAGCGCGGTCAGGCTGCGTGGGCTGTCGTAGCCAAAGTAAGTCAGCACGAAGATCGCGATATTCGCCACCATCAGCGCGTAGGTGACATAGGGCGTGCGCCCGGACGGGTTGTGGTCACGGATCGGAAACATGAGGGGAACGCTGGGCCGAATATGGCCCAGCGTCAAGAGCTTACCCGCGCGCCGCGCGTGCGGGCATCATTTGGATCTATGCGCCGGTCAGGACATGCCGCCCAGCAGGGCCGCGTTGCCGCCTGCGGCAGTGGTGTCGACGCAGACATGCCGTTCGGCCTGTACGCGCGCCACATCCGGCAGGCCGGGGATCAGCGGCAGGATCGGGCCATTGCGCTTGGCCAGCCAGGTCTCAATCTCGCGCGCGGTGGCCGCGTCCCCCCACCAGATCACGCCGGACGTGCCTTCCATGGTCTGAAGTTGGCGCATGTCCAGCGGGCCTGTTGCCTCAATCGCGGTGCCGCCAAGGGCGTGAACTGCGCGGGCCTGAGCTGCCACGGCCTGCGGTCCCGGCCCAAGGCACAGGAGCGGCGGACGCGCGAGCTGCGACAGGCGGTTGGATTCACCAGTGGGGCCGGGCAGGCTGGTGGTGATCTCCTGCATAGGCTGGCCGGTTGGTGCGGGAAGCATGGTCATAGTCGGGGCATCCGAAGGCCAGCTGTCCTCGCTTTGCTGCCGGTCGGGTGCGCAAAAGCGCATCATGTAGAAGGGGCCGCCGGCCTTCGGGCCAGTACCGGACAAGCCTTCGCCGCCGAAGGGCTGGCTGCCGACAATCGCGCCGATCTGGTTGCGGTTCACATAAAGGTTGCCCGCGTGGATCCTGTCACAGATATATTGCACCCGGTCATCGATCCGCGTGTGCAGGCCAAAGGTCAGCCCATATCCGGTGGCGTTGATATCGCTGATGATCTGGTCCAGATCCTGCGAATTGAAGCGCACCACGTGCAGAACCGGGCCAAAGATCTCCTGTTCCAACGACTGAATACCGGTGATTTCGATCAGGGTCGGGGCCACGAAGGTGCCGCCTTGCGGGGCGGTCATTTCCTTCAGTACGCGACCCTCTGCACGGGCGGCGTCGATATGGGCCAGAATACCAGCGCGGGCGGTCTCGTCGATCACTGGGCCGCTGTCGGTGGACAGGTTCCAGGGATCGCCAAGGTGTAGCGCATCCATCGCGCCTTTGAGCATTTTCAGTACATTGTCGGCGATGTCTTCCTGAAGATACAGGCAACGCAGGGCGGAGCAGCGCTGACCTGCCGACTGAAAGGCGCTTTCGATTATGGACTGCACAGCCTGTTCGGGCAGGGCGGTGCTGTCCACGATCATCGCGTTGAGCCCGCCGGTCTCCGCAATCAGCGGCGCGCCGGGGCGAAGATGTTCGGCCATGGCGGCGCGGATCTTGAGCGCGGTGGCCGTGGAGCCGGTAAAGGCCACGCCGCCGACACGTGCGTCAGAGGTGAGGGCGCCGCCAACAGCGCCGGCCCCCGGCAGCAGTTGCAGCGCGCTGCGCGGCACGCCTGCCTCATGCAACAGCGAGATGGCACGGTGAGCAATCAATGGTGTCTGTTCGGCGGGTTTGGCCAGAACCGCATTGCCAACAGCCAGAGCCGCAGCAATCTGGCCAGAGAAAATCGCCAGCGGGAAGTTCCAGGGTGAAATACAGGTGAAGACACCAACCGGCACCTCCGCCGGGATACGGGCGGCGTAGTAGCGCAGGAAATCCACCGCTTCGCGCAGTTCGGCCACGCAATCGGGCAGGGTCTTTCCTGCTTCACGCGTCAGGAGAGCGAACAGCTCGCCATAATTGGCCTCATAGAGGTCGGCGGCGCGGTTCAGCACCTCGGCTCGGGTTTCAGCACTGGCGTTCCAAGGAGTTGCGGCGCTGAGCGCGGTCTCAATCTCGGCCTGACCAGCGGTCTGCACGCGGCCCACTGTGGTCAGGTCGGCAGGGTTGCGCACCGGCTCATCTATGGTTGTCGCTGTCTCGGGCGCCTTGGCCAACAGCGGCTCTGCAGCCCAGCTGTGGCTCTTCCAAGGCGCGCGGGCGGCGTCGATGGCCGCGAGCGTGGGCGCGTGGCCCAGATCAAACCCCATCGAATTGGGCCGCTCGGGCTGGAACAGGTCGGGACCCTTGCGCAGGTTTGCGGTCAGATCCTCGACTTGAGCGAAAGGATCGGCCGCGACCACCTCAGGCGGGACATTCTCATCCACGATCTGGTTCACAAAAGAGCTGTTGGCGCCATTTTCCAACAGGCGGCGCACCAGATAGGCCAGCAGGTCGCGGTGGGCGCCAACCGGCGCATAGATCCGGCAGTGGGTCTGGTTCTGCTCGAGCACCATATTGTGCAGGGTCTCGCCCATGCCATGCAGGCGCTGGAATTCATAGGCCCCCTTGTCCGTATCCTTGGCCATATGCAGGATTGCGGAGACCGTGTGGGCGTTGTGGGTGGCGAACTGCGGATAGATCCGGTCGGTCATCGACAGGAGTTTGCGGGCGTTGGCGATATAAGACACATCGGTCAGGGATTTGTGGGTATAGACCGGGAAGCCGTCAACGCCTTCAACCTGCGCGCGCTTCACCTCGGTGTCCCAATAGGCGCCTTTCACGAGACGCACCATCAGGCGGCGATCATAACGGTTGGCCATGTCATACAGCGCATCCAGCGCCGCGCCGGTGCGCGGGCCATAGGCCTGCACCACGATGCCAAACCCGTCCCAGCCTGCGAGAGCGGGATCGGAGATCACCTCCTCGATCACCTCAAGCGACAGCGAGAGGCGGTCTGCTTCCTCGGCATCGACATTGAGGCCCATGCCGGCTGCCTTGGCCAAAAGGGCCAGCGCTTGCAGGCGGGGGACCAATTGCTCCATGACGCTGGTTTCCTGCGCCAGTTCATAGCGGGGGTGCAGCGCCGAGAGTTTTACCGAAATCCCTGGGTTCTGGCGGATATCCACGCTGTTGCAAGCTGCCGCAATGGCCGAAATCGCCCGCGAATAGGCCAGATGATAGCGAGCGGCGTCCGCTTCTGTGCGGGCGGCCTCTCCCAGCATGTCGTAGGAATAGGTATAGCCCTTGGCCTCCATTCCGGCGGCGCGTTTCATGGCGCCTTCAATGGTCTCTCCCAGCACGAACTGGCGACCCATTTCCTTCATCGCGCGGCTGACAGCGGTGCGGATCACCGGCTCACCCAGACGTTTCATGGCGCCGCGCAGGGCGGAGACGGGGCTGCGTTTTTCGTCAAGCACTTTGCCGGTCAGCATCAAGGCCCAGGTCGAGGCATTGACCAGAGAGGAGGTGGATTTACCCAGATGCTTGCCCCATTCCGACGGCGCGATCTTATCCTCGATCAGCGCATCGATGGTGTCCGCGTCAGGTACCCGCAGCAACGCTTCTGCAAGGCACATCAGGGCAACGCCTTCATCGGTGGAGAGACCGTATTCGGCCAGAAAGACTTCCATCAGGCCGGGGGAGGAATGGCCGCGGATGTCGCGCACCAAACCGGCGGCATTGGCGCTGATGGTGCTGCGGTCTGTCGCGTCCAGATTGGCAAGCGCAAACAGCTGGTCCCGCATCTGAGCCTGATCAACATAAGTGCCTGCATCAATGCGATAGCGCAGGGCATCGCTGTACTCCGGGGTCGGCGCAGAAGGCATTGCGGGCGTGGTCTTGGATTGGGGCGCGGTCATGTTGGGAACTCTCCGAAAGAACCAAGGGCGATGCCCTGGTTGGTCGTTTCACACATGATATCGTGAAATGATTGGGACAAACGGCCGAAAATGTGAGATATGCAGGCCAACGGACTAAAATGAGGTGAGTTTTCGATGCAAATGGACTTTCCTGGAATGGATCGGTTCGATCAGGCGATTCTGACTGCCTTGGGGGAAGACGGTCGCATGTCGATCGCAGATCTGGCGCGACGCATTGGTTTGTCGAAGACGCCGACCCAGGCGCGGCTGCGGCGGCTTGAGGCAGAGGGCATCATCACCGGCTATCGCGCTTTGATCGATCCAATTCGGTTGGGGCTGGATCATGTGGCGTTTGTTGAGGTGAAGTTGACCGATACCCGCGAGGCAGCACTGGCGAAATTCAACGCGGCCCTAGCGCGGGTGCCCGAGATCGAACAGGCCCATCTGATGGCCTCGCATTTTGACTATCTGCTGAAAGTTCGGACGCGATCCATGTCGGCCTATCGCGCCGTGCTGGGCGAGAAGATATCGGCGCTGCCGCATGTGGCGTCGACCTCAACCTATGTGGCGATGCAGGCAGTGATCGAGGATAGCGCGGTGCTGCCGTGATTGGCATGTCGGGCGGATGCGCGCGAAATCGTGACTTGTCTGGCGGGAGTTTTGCGCCAAGATTGGACGATGCGACAGTTCTGGATTGCCCCGTTTCTTGGTCTTTGTTTCGCTGCGGCTGCGCCCCTCGCTCAGGCAGAGGGGGCAGGGCGGGCGCCGTCATACGTTGACAGTGCAAGCTGCCCGGCGGCGCCGGATCATCAGAGCGCGGTAGACCAGCTGATCGGCCGTGTGCAGGCGGCCCCGGATGAAGCTTCAGCGCAGCAGATCTCCAATGAGTTCTGGCAATATTGGGCGGATGCCCCGAACGCTGAGGCGCAGGCCTTGCTGGATCGTGGGATGACCCGGCGCTCTGCTTTTGATTTTCTGGGGGCTTTGGAGGCTTTTGATCGGCTGGTCGCCTATTGCCCGGATTATGCCGAGGGCTACAACCAGCGCGCTTTTGTCCACTATCTGCGGCGGGATTTTGCGGCAGCCCTGAGGGATCTGGACCGTGCACTGGACCTGTCGCCACGCCATGTCGCAGCCCTGAGCGGCCGGGCGTTGTCACTATATGGGTTGTCGCGTCTGGGTGAAGCGCGCGAAGCATTGGATCAGGCCCTGTCGCTGAACCCTTGGTTGCCGGAGCGGCATCTGGTGGCGCCGGGTGGACCGCTGGCACCGGAAGATGCGGAGGCCGCCATGCCAGAGGTTGAGCTGTAGGCCTTAGCGCGGCGGCGCCCGGAAAAATTCACCAAACAGATCAGATAGCCCATTGTACCGCTGTGGTGTCCTAGGTAGGTCTGTGATGGCAGCGGGTTTCGCCTGCTGTGCGGACGTGGTGGAATGGTAGACACCGGAGACTTAAAATCTCCTGGCCGTATGGCCGTGCGGGTTCGAGTCCCGCCGTCCGCACCAGTTTTGGAAGGCGTCGTATCGGGAGCAGTGAATGCGCTACACATTGGTGGCAACTGCCAAGAACGAGGGACCCGCCATCTTGGAGTGGGTTGCCTATCACAAGATGATCGGCTTTGAGACCATAATCATCTATCAGAACGATTCAGATGACTTTACCCATGAGACCCTGAAAATCTTGAGGGACATGGGCGAGATTGCTTATTTTTACAACCGTGCAGAGCGCGGGCGGCATCAGGTGAAGGCCTACAAGCGAGCCGCACAGCAGGCGGCGTTCCGGGAGGCGCAATGGGTGCTGGCGTTGGATCTGGACGAATTTCTACTCGTCCGTGCCGATGGCGGAACCGTGCAGGACCTTGTTGATGCGATGCCGGAGTGCAATCAGATCATGCTGAACTGGAAGCGTTTTGGAGGTGCGGGCAAGACGCGTATTTCGCAAGATCTGGTGGTCGAGACCTTCACGCTGGCCGAAGATGAGGCGCGTGTCAAAACGCGCCTTACGCCATTCAAGACAATGTTTGATCCAAATGCATATACGCGATGCGGTGTCCACCGGCCGCAGGGGCAACTAATCCCGGAAGATCAGGTCCGCATCTGCAACGGCTCCGGCCTGCCGCTCAACGCCTACGAGCATCGCAATTTTCGGGCCAAAGATCCAGGCCAGCGGGCGTTGGCGCAGATCAATCACTATATAACGAAGGATGCGGCGAGTTTTGTTCTGAAGTCGTACCGGGGCAGCGCGCATCAGGCCAATCGCGCCATTGATCGAAAATATTGGACGCGGCGCAATTACAATAGTCAGGAAGATCTGCTTCTGGCCGCAAGAGCAGATGCAATTCGCGATCGGATGCAGGAACTGGATGCGGCGTCGGGCGGGCGATTGCTTGACCTGCGAGATCAGGCGATCGAATTGCACCGCAGCCGGTTTGACGCGCTGATGGAAGATTCTGCTACTGTGTACCGCGACCTGTATACTTATTGTCTGGAAAATCCCGGTCTGGCCATAAGAGACTGATTGTGTCCGGTGGCTGGCCCCTTAGGGGATCAGGAATTGGTGCCGTCTTTTGTCTGATTCGGCGGCGCTGCACGTTCGGCCTGAACCGAGGCGATGGTTTCCAGCAGCAGCGGTTTCCGGATGGGTTTTTGCAAAAAGCGATCCATCCCGGCGTCGAGACAGGCGCGCCGGTCGCTTTCAAAGGCGTTGGCCGTCAGGGCGATGATCGCGGGTTGAGCCATGTTGCTGGCCCGGATCTGGCGGGTCGCGGTGAGGCCGTCGACCTCTGGCATGGACATGTCCATCAGGATGATAGCAGGCTGGTGGTCGCGACACATATCTACCGCCTCGCGCCCGTTCTCGGCCTCGATCACATTGAGTGGGGTGTCGGCAAGAAATTTCCGGATCAGCAGGCGGTTGGTCCGGTTGTCATCTGCCAGAAGCAAAACGCCGGGGCCGGGCTTTTGCTGCGCGGTCTCCGGGCTGATCTGTGTTGGGGCACTGGGCGCGGTACGTGCCGCAGACAGCCGGATTTCAAGCCGGAAGCAGGAGCCCTGACCCTCGTTTGAGTTCAGGCTGATGCCGCCGCCCATACGCTGTGCCAGAATGTTGGAGATGGTCAGCCCCAGACCGGTGCCGCCATAGTGGCGCGTGGTGGCAGCATCCGCCTGCGAGAACCGCTCAAACACATGTCTGGCCTGATCTTCTGAGATGCCGATGCCGGTGTCCACGACATCAATGAACAGATGATACGGATCCTTCACATCGCGACTGACGTGCAGGGACACGCTACCATACTGAGTGAATTTCACCGCATTGCTGAGCAGGTTGACGAGGATCTGACGCAGCCGTCCGTCGTCGCCATGAACCTGTTCGGGCAGCTCACGGGCGAAGGTCTGTGTGAAGGTAAGACCCTTTTCGCGCAGCTTCGGGCGCAGTACATCGACAGCACCATCAACGCATTTGCGGAGATTGAAATCAACGGTGCTGATCTCCATCTTGCCAGCTTCCAGCCGGGACAGATCCAGAATGTCATTGATGATTTTCAACAGAGCGACAGAGGAGTCCCGTATGGTGTCAACGCATTGCTCCTGTTCCGCCGAGAGCGGGCTTTCGGCGAGGATATCGGACATCCCGATGATGCCGTTCATCGGCGTACGGATCTCATGGCTCATATTGGCAAGAAATTCGGTCTTTGCCTGATCCGCCTTTTCGGCGGCCTGTTTTGCGTAGGTCAGCTGAGCGTTGCGGTGGGTCAGCTGCTGGTTGGTCCGTTTCAGTTCATTGTTGAGGTCGACGTCGCGGGTCACATCCCATTCGACGCCAATCATCCGGTTGCGTCCCCGTGAATCGCGAAAGGAACAGCCCATTGCGCGGATGTTCTTATGGGTGCCGTTTTCCAGCCGGACCCGAAAATCGATGGAGTGGTTGCGAACGTGGCGCAGCGCCTCCTGAAAACCGTTGATGACGCGATCACGATCATTGGGGTGCAGAAAGGACCTCCAGACAGTGAGCGGCACGTCGCTTGAACCGACGGGATCGCCATAAAGCTCCCGCATTCTGTGATCCCAGATAGCATTATCGGAGTTGTCCTCAATCTCCCAGATGCCGATCTTCGAGGTTTCAACTGCCATTTCCAGACGGCGTGACAATGCCTCAAGCTCACGCTCGCGCCGTTTGAGGGTCTGGATTACCGACCGCCGGGCCGCAGACAACCGACCCGCCAGTGCGGTTGGAAAGAGAATGAAGGCGCCAGCCAGAAGGATTGTGAACCGCAGTTGCCATTTGTTATCGGCGCGGGTGGGCCAGCCCACCTTCGGGCGTGCGGCAAGCTGCCAGGTGCCCACAGGCAGAACAATGTCCATCAGAACGGGGCTGTCCTCTAGGATATCTGGGTTTCCGTAGAACTGCGCGCCACTGGCGCCTTTGCCATCCTTACCGATCAGAGCGACGTCGATCATCAGATCAGGATCCGTCAACCCTCCCTTTGAGTAGACGGCGTCAATGTCGATCACGGAGGAGAGGATGCCCCAGAAGGATTTGCTTCCCTGTGGCCCGATGAAGATCGGGAAACGTGCGATCATGCCGCGACCGCCCTGCAGCAGATCGACAGGCCCTGCCAGCACGAGTTCGCCGCTGTCGCGAGCCAAGAGGGCAGCGGCGCGCTGGGCGTCGTTCTTGCGATAATCCAACCCAATCGCAGCTTCGTTGCCTTCCATCGGATGCATCAGTTTGATGACGAGGTCGGGCGCTGCAGCGATATTGCGCAGACTATCTTCGGCCTCCAGTAGATGGGCCGCCAATTGCGAAAATCGGCGCTGTGTCATATCGGGTTCTGTTGACAGGACTGCCTGCAGCCCGCGAACCAGTTGGATATCGGCCGCCAGGTTGCCCTCGATCCGGGCGCGAATGAGCCCCGCTTCATATTGGACATCGGCCCGCAGCTTTTGTTCATAGATGGTGTCGTTCTGGGATTCGGCTGATATGCCTGCGGCGATGATCACCACTAAGGCGACCAGCGTCGGCAGATAGGTCCGATTGTTCAGCGCCTGGATCCACGCTTTGGGCCGAAATCTCATGAAGGTTACACCGGTGATTATCGTCTACTGTAAATATACAGTCATTCCTGGCGCAAAACTGTTCAACCAATATTAACGATGCCCGAACTTTTCCACTTTGAGAGGTTTTCCGGACGATTGCTCACGCGTAAGGGGATTTGTTTTGGGGATTTCCACGACAGTTTCTCTAATTAGTATCAAATTGAGCGGGCTTTTGTGTGGTCGTCAGCTGAAGAGGTGCCATCTTAGGTTGAGTAAGTTAATCGAGAGGTAGCGTAAATGCGTATCTTTGCGATCTATTCCGAACACTCTGTGGGTAAGTTAAGTTGCTGTGAGAAATCATGAATTAATATTTGGAAGAGATGAAAAGCTGGATCCTGTTCCCTGACCCGGCGCGTGTTCCAAAGTTAATATTTGCGCAAGGAACCTCCGATATTGATTTTTCGACGAAGTTTCAATGTATGGCTGAGGGTAACGATGTTTTTCAAACGTGATGCGAAGAAGCAGCAAGCTGAATCGACAATGGAACGCTCGATCATGGATATGATTGATCGAACGCAGGCAATGATCCAATTCGAACCCGACGGAACGATCTTAGAAGCCAATGCAAACTTCCTGGGCGCGGTCGGATACCAACTTGAGGAGATCCAGGGTAAGCATCATTCGATGTTCGTGGATCCCGATTATGCCCGCAGCGACGCCTATAAATCGTTCTGGGCGGATCTGGCCGCGGGAAAGTTCTTCACCGATCAATATCCGCGTGTATCGAAAACCGGAGAGCAGATTTGGATCCAAGCCACCTATGCGCCGGTACTCGACAGTGAGGGTAAGACGGTGCGGGTGATCAAACTCGCCACCGATATCACCGCGCGGCAGAACAGTGTTGAGGATATCTCAAAAGGGCTCGAAGCCCTGAGTGAGGGGGATCTGAGCTACCGGGTACAGCCCTCTGAATTGCCGGACATGCGGGTACTCTGCGAGGCGTTCAACAACGCGCAGGATACGTTGAACGGCGCTGTTGAAACGGTGAAGGCGGTCGCGGAGGCGGTTGGCAGCACCGCTTCCGAAATCAGCCAGTCCTCCAGTGAGCTGTCGCATCGCACCGAAACCCAGGCCGCTACCTTGGAAGAAACCGCAGCTGCGATTGAGGAGCTGACCTCAACCGTGCGCTCCGCTGCCGATGGCGCCCGCGAGGTCGAGGACATCGTCAGCAACGCGCGCGCAACCGCTGAGGAAAGCGGTGAAGTTGTGAGCAACGCGGTGACGGCTATGTCGCAGATCGAGGAATCCTCTGGCAAGATCTCACAGATTATTTCGGTGATTGATGATATCGCCTTTCAGACCAATCTGCTTGCGTTGAATGCTGGTGTTGAGGCGGCGCGGGCGGGCGAGGCCGGTCGCGGCTTTGCGGTTGTGGCCTCCGAAGTGCGCGCGCTGGCGCAGCGATCCTCCGACGCGGCGGGTGAGATCAAGCAGTTGATCAACGAGAGTTCGCAATATGTCGGCAACGGTGTGAAACTGGTGAGCCGCGCGGGTGAAGAACTGCAGAAAATCATCGGCAGCGTCAGCACCATCTCTGGCCATGTCAGCCAGATTGCAACGGGCGCAGCGGAACAATCCGTGACCCTTGTGGAGATCAACACCGGTGTCAGCCAGTTGGATCAGGTGACCCAACACAATGCAGCCATGGTCGAGGAGGCCACCGCGGCCAGTCAGACACTCTCCAATGACGCCAATGAGCTGACCCGCCAGATTTCCATTTTCAAAACGGGGTCCGGGACGCAGAACATCGTGTCCTTTGGAAGCGGCAGCGCTGGGGCGCAGGGCTATGGTGTACGTGCCACCGGCTGACTTTGGCATCAGAAGGCGGTCTATCTAGGAGGGGCGCCGTGGGGCTGGCTCGTCCGTTCATAAAAACCGATCTGGGGGATCGTCTGTACCAACGCTTCCCAGAACACGACCGCCGTGCTGCACCAGCAGCTGCGGCGGTTGGCGTATTGGTCGCAGATCTTTCTAAAACGCATGCTGACCCGGGATCGTTTCAGCGCAGTGTTGCTGTGGAACTGATCAGGATCAAAGACCGGCCTTCCGACACCATGATTTATGGTGGCAGATACCCTAATGTTGCCAACCTATGACCGGAGTGACCGCCATGATCCGCCTAGCATCCATCCTCTATTCCCTGATCGGCAGCAGCCTTGCCGGGGCCGCTGTGATCGCGGTTCTGGTGGCCGGGCATGTCTCTGTTCCGGCTATTCTGATGGCGGCCGCTGTTGGTGCGGTGGCAGGGCTTCCGGTGTCCTATCTGGTGGCGCGACGGCTTTATCAGGGATGACCACGCGCGTGCAGAGAGGCGGCGTCCCATTCAGGCGTCAAAGAAGCTGCGGGCTGTCGCGACAAAGGCGCGCGGATTTTCGGCGTGGAGCCAATGGCCGCAATCGGGAAGTTTGGCAAAATGTGACTGGCTGAACCGTGCCTTGATCAGGGGGCGATGCTCCGGCAGGACATAATCCGAGGCAGCGCCGGACAGAAACAGCGTGCTGCCGTCCCATTGCGCGTCGGTCTCGGGAAAACCCATGATGTGGGGCATGTCGTGTTCCAGGGTGTCCAGGTTCAGGCGCCAGCGTTTCTTGGGCAGATCAAGGGACTGCGTGAAGAAACTCTGTAGTGCTTTTTCGACGCCGAGGTCGGCCAGCTGTGCTTCGGCGTCGGAGCGGCGTTCGACCTTTGAGAGATCAACCTGACGCATCGCATGGATGTATTGGATCTGGCTGTGCTGGTACGCCACTGGCGCGATATCCGCGACCAGCAGGCGGCGCAGCGCCTGGGGGTGGTTGAGTGCCAGCGTCATTGCCGCCTTGCCGCCCATAGAGTGGCCAATCATATCAACGGGCCCGCCATGGGCTGCGATCACCTCCGCCAGATCATCGGCCATATCGCGGTAGCTGTGGGTTTCGGTCCAGGGGCTGTTGCCATGGTTGCGCATATCGATCGCGATGACCTCGCGATCATCGCAAATCCGTTTGGCAATAGCGCCCCAGTTTCGGGCAGAGCCATAAAGCCCATGCGCGATCATCAAGGTGGGCTTGTCGGTCGGGGCGCCATGGCGGATCGTGTTCAGCATATCCCCGTGATAGCGTCGGGATCGTTCACTCGCCAGCCCCTTTGCGCGGGGGATTGCTGTTGTTTCTTATATCTCTGTCTGGGCATTGAGCGTACCGCGAAGCGCCGCTAAAGTATCGCTAGTTTTTCAGATCCCGGACCGTCCATGGCAAATACCCTTCTCAGCGATATCGAACAGGTTCAGGACCTGTTGAAAGACCGAGAACAGGTTGGCGGCGATCTTGCGTCGGCACTGAAACACGCGCGACGCCGGTTGCCGCGCCGGATCTATCGACAGGGCATGCGGCTTGCCGAAGCGCAGCATTTTCTGGCGCATCCGAAACTGCGGCTGACAGTTGAGCAGGACCCGTTGCAGCGCGCGGCACGTGAGGTGATCAAGTACCTGAAATCCATTGACCTGGCGGATCGGCGTCGCGGACGTCTGCTGGATATCGTCGCCACAATGGCCTTTTCGGTGATCGTGGTTGCGATATTGCTCGTGGTGGTGCTGCGCTGGCGGGGATTTGTCTAAGAGCTGACCCCCCTTTCACTTGCGGGCGCGGCCCGGTATCTTGAACGTGGTTCAAGACTGAAGGGCAGAGCAGATGGCAAGCAAGGCCGAAATCCGCAAGCAAGAGTTGCGTGAAAAACTGGTGGCAGCGGCTGAGGTCCGTATTCGCAGTGACGGGGCAGGGGCACTGCGGGCACGCGATCTTGCGACAGACGCGGGTTGCGCTGTGGGCGCTATTTACAACGCGTTTGACGATATGAATGCCATCGTGATGGCCGTAAACGGGCAAACCTTTCAGGCGCTGGGGCAGGCTGTGCGGCAGTCTCTCAACGGGGCGGAGGGGGCTGCGCCGACCGAACGGCTGATCTTGATGAGCAATGCGTATCTGGGATTCGCGGCAGAGAATACCCGGCTGTGGCGCGCCTTGTTCGATGTGCAGGCGGAGGAGGAGGCGGTTCCTGATTGGTACCGCGCCGCGCTGGAGGATCTGTTTTCAAATATTGCGGCGCCGGTTGCGGAGATTTTTCCTCACAAAACACCCGAGGATCTGGTGCTCATGGTGCGGGCTTTGTTCTCGGCCGTGCATGGAATCGTGCTTCTCGGGTTGGAGAACCGCATCTCTGGCGTGCCGGTGGACCAAATTGAGCGGATGATTTCCGAGGTATTGTCACGCCTTACATGATTTCCTGAACATCGTTCAAAATAATCCTTGAACGGCGTTCAAAATTTCCCTATACCAAACTCATGAACGGTGTTCACGATTTGGAGGAAGCCATGTTTGCAACGATTAAGACTTTGATCCGGGGCATTGATGCCCGCGCTGAGGAGCGGTTGAGCGACACTTATGCGATTGAGTTGATCGACCAGAAGATCCGCGCCGGTGAGGCAGATTTGACCCGCGCCAAACAGGCGCTGGCCGGATTGATCCAGAAATCCCGTATGGAAACCCGTCAACTGGAGGCGGTCACCACGCGGATCGGTGATCTGACGGAGCGGGCCCGCGCGGCTCTTGCGGATGATCGTCAGGATCTGGCGCAGGCCGCTGCCACGGCCATTGCGGAGTTGGAAAACGAGCAGGCAATGCGCCGCCGCACGGTCGACATGCTGGAGCAGCGCAGCCTGCAGCTCCGCCAGTCCGTAGAATCCTGTCATCGCCGTCTGATGGATCTGAAACAGGGCGCAGTTGCAGCAAGGGCCACCCGGAAGGCACAAGGCGCGCATATCGGCATGGCGCGGGGCGAAGCATCCGGCGACACGCTGGGCGAGGCTGAGGCGCTGATCAATCGTGTGATGTCCGCCGAAGATCCCTTTGAGCATAGCGAAATCCTGAAGGACATCGAAACCGGGCTGAGCCATGGCACGGTGGCAGATGATCTGGCGGATGCCGGGTTCGGCGCCCCGACACGCAGTACCGCCGCTGATGTTCTGGCGCGGCTGGCACCGAAAAACTGACACTTCGCGCGCGCCCGTAAACTGGCGCAGCTTTCTTAAGTATTTGAAGAATCAAGACGACCAATCGGGAGAGACCCAATGACCAACGCACGCAACGACAACAACCTGATCATCACCCTCAACGTGGCCGGTGTGGCTGTGGCTTACGGGATGCTGGGCATCTCGCTCTGGCTTTCGACTGAGGTGCCGCTGGCGACCAAAGGGTTCTGGGGCATGGGCATCATGCTGCTGACACTGAGCCTGATCAACGTTGTGAAATACCGCTTTGACATCCGTTCCAGCGAAGATCGCATCCGTCGTATCGAAGAAGCGCGCAATGAGAAAATGCTGGAAGAGGCGCTGGCTGAGACCAAACCACTCTGATCTGGTAGATCCGGACCGCACAAAAGAAAACCGCCGCGGGGGGGAAGCCCGCGGGGGGGTTTTTTTTTTTGCCGCGGGGGGT